>JASLBE010000004.1 GCA_030146705.1 Tissierellales bacterium
TAGGTATTAGATAGGGTCTACAGGGTTATAAGAACTTGGTATAGCTAGTTATGTACTAGTAATTAGTTTTTAAAGGCTAAAATAGCTTATAAATAAACTTTTACCCAAAAAAGCCTATAGAAACACTAATATTTATTAAAACATTTAGCAAGCTGACTTGGTGTTCATATTTTTAATACTTGAAATATTCAGAAAACAATACTATAATATGACTAATAGAATTTTCAGACTATTCAAAATGGGTTTGTTAGTCTAAATATAATTTATGAAAATAAAAATTAAAGGAGGATAATTTTATGAAAAAAGGGTTTAAGCAAAAAAGGTTATTATCAATTTTATTATTGGTTTTTATGCTAGCTAATTTTATTTCTCCAGCTATAGTAGCTGCAGGAACAAAGAAAAAGGTTACAGCTAGGCCAATGGTAGTTATGATGGAATTTCCAGACTACAAGTTTAGTGAAATTGACGAAAAGGAAGATTGGCGTTTAAGGGAGATAGCAGGAGAAGAATTCACTAGGGATTTTGTACAAGATATGCTGTTTTCACCAGATACATATGAAGAGGATGGACATGAGTTTATTTCTCTAAGAAATTACTATAATCAATTAACAGGTGGAACATATGATTTAGATGGTCAAGTATTTGGACCATATACAGCTAAGAATGAAGCAAGGTTTTATGGTAGCAGTGAAGTTTGGTCAAATGACAAGCAAGAAGGTGCTAGGGAGTTAGTAATTGAGGCTATAGAACATCTAGCAGCAGAAGAAGGCTTAGATTTTGCAGACTTTGACCTTGAAACAAGGGAAAGGGATAAGGATGCAAATGAAACATATATTACTTATAACAGACCTGATGGTCAAGTAGATACTATTATTGTTATCCATGCAGGTATAGGGGAAAACTTTGGTGGCGGTAGTTTAGGATCAGATGCTATTTGGCCATTTAGAAGAGGTTTTACTTGGTATGGTGGTTCTTGGAACCTAAAGGAATATAAAACTAAAGACCATAAGGGAGAAGAGTGGAGATTTGATGACTTTGCTATTATAGCTCAGGACGCTCCAGGAGATATGTTAAACCATGAGTTTGGACACGTATTAGGTCTGCCAGACTTATATGGATTCTGGACTCCAGAGATAGAGGACTTCTCAACTCCACCGGTACAAAAGTGGGACATAATGGGTGGTTCCTACACAGGTAAGGACATACAAGGTACTATGCCAGTAGGCTATGGTGCTTGGTCAAGGGAATACTTACAAAAATCCTTTGAAGAAGGAGATGCACCTTATGTAAAATGGGCAAATATGGAAGAAATGCTTTTTGACCAGTTAGGAGAAGATGGTTTAGAATTTGAACTTCACCAGGCCCATGAAAGGGTAGATGGAAAGACAGATCTTTATAGAATAAGCTTACCAGATGAAAAGCAACATATAACAAATCCAGCAAGTGGAAAACATATGTACTTTAGTGGTGAAGGTAAGGGATTAAGTAGTGGTAAGATACTAGGGCTTAAAAACTCTATGAAAACAGACTTAGACTTAAAGGATTATGACAAGGTTAAGTTAGAGTTTAAGACTTGGTATAAGATAGATGATTTAAATGACTTTGCTTCTGTAAGGGTTAGGGAGAAAGGTCAGGAAGATTGGGAAACTGTAGAAGGAAATATTACTACAGAAGATGTAGACCAGTGGCTAGTAGACTGGTTAGAGTATGACAAGGAGCAGGGAGTAGATTCAGGAGCAGCTGAGGCGATAGAAAAGAGAAATCCAGGCCATGGTATTACAGGGGATTCAGAGGGCTGGGTAGATGCAGAATTTGACCTATCAGCTTATGCAGGAAAGGAAATAGAGCTTAAGTTCTATTTTGTAACTGATAACAATACTCCAGAAATAGGAATATTTGTAGACGATATAGTTGTAAAGGGATTAAAAGAAGAAGTAGAGGCTAAAGAGGAAGCTAAGGAAGTAGAGGAAATAGAAGAGACAGAAGAAGTAGAAGAAGTAGAAGAATTAGAGGAATTAGAGAAAGTTGAAGAAATAGAAGAAGGGGAAGAAACTGAGCAAGTTGAAAAAGTTGAAGAGGAAGAAGTAGAGATAGAAAAAGGGGAAAAAGGCCAAGAGGCAGTTGAGGCGGAAGTAAGTAAGGGAAATGATTGGGAAATTATATTAATAGATGATGTAGAAGGAGAGCCTAAGTTTGAATTAGATGGCTTTGAAGTATCAGATGGAAATAGATATGTAGAACACTACTATTTATTAGAGTGGAGAAATGCAGAAGAAGGAAAGGTCGACGAAGGTTTAGCTTATCCAGCACCTTGGTATCCGGATATGAAGTATGAGTCAGGTTTATTAGTTTGGTATGTAAATACTGGAAGAATGGATGACTGGGGAGGACCAAATCAACAATCAGGAGCTACTCCAGGGAAGGTATTTGCAGGGGTTATAGATGCAGATCAAAACCCTATTACCTACTATAAGAAGGGTGAGGTAAAGGACGATACTGGAATGGACTTTATCATGCATGATGCAGCATTTGGATTAAAGGAAGAGAATGATTTCTACTATGCATGGGCAAAGGACACTTATGTAATTGATGAAAGTAAGGCTATGGTTCCTGACTTTGATGACAGTAAGGATTATTCAAATGCTAATCCTCAAGGTGCGATGACTCTAGAAGATTATGGAGTTAAGGTTTTAGTTTTAGAGCAAGACAAGGATAACAGATTTGGTAAGATAAGGGTTATGAATAGTAAGTTAGATAATAAGGAAGTAGATTACAGTAATGGTTTAAATGTTAGTGATATAAGATTTACTGATGATTCTATTATAGTAGAAGCAAACTATAAGGGACATAATAGAAACTTAGCTAGAACAGCTTATATAGGATTTATAGCTAAGGATGAAGAAGGAAAGATTGTTGAGACTAAGACTAGGTTAGAGTTAAAGAATGGTGTATATGTAGGAGATTTAGACTTTATGAAGGAAGCTCCAAAGGCAGATTACCAAGTAAACTTTGTTGTTTTAGAGGACAAGGATGGAAATGCTAGGGGTATATACAATTCTAAGACTCACTCAGGCTATGGTACAGACTTAAGCATGGGAGATTATTCTAACCATCACTTAGAGCCAGAGGCTATCTTAAGCCGTGGAGAGTTTGTAGAGATTTTAGTTGAAGAGTTAGGTATAGATTTAATAGAGACAAATCAAGTATTTAATGACTTAGATGAAGATCATAAGAACTTTAAGTCAGTAAATACAGCTGCAAGCCTAGGAATTGTAACTGGTGATGAAAGAGGTAACTTTGCTCCAGATAGAATGATTACTAGGGAAGAGTTGGCAGTTATGACAGCTAGGGCTATAAATGCTTTGGATATAAATCTTAGAAATGGTAAAAGATTAGATGCTAAGGATGCTAACTTTATTGCAGGATGGGCAAAAGATGAGGTTTCTTTATTAGTAGGAAATAGAATTTTATCTAATGAAATTGGAAGTTTCTTTATGCCTTTAGCTCATATAAAGGAAAGCCAAGCTAGAAAAATTTTACAAGGATTAAAATAATTTTATCCTTCATAAAATTTAAATAATTATTAACACACAATAGACCTTCCTATTATGGGAAGGTCTAAATCTTTTTTTATACTGATAAGTTATGTTATAATATTATAAATAAGTAATAGAAGGAGATGAGGATTAAATTTATGAAGAGAGAGAAAAAAAGGTGGTTAAATGAGCTACCTTATATAAGAGGAATAGCAGCCTTGGGAATTCTTATTATACATGCAACAGGAGGCTTTGTTGTTTTTTCAGAATTTGGGTCAAGGGCTATGAATTTAGGGATCTTCTTGAATCAGTTTTTTAGGTTTGGAAGCCCAGTTTTTATGATGATTTCAGGTATGGTTATTTTTTACAATTATAGATCTAAGGAGGACCTGGACATAGGTCGCTTTTATAGGAAGAAGCTTAGGTATATCTTTATTCCTTATATATTGTGGAATTTAATTTACTTTTTCTATGGAAGGGGCTTTGATTTATCAGGCCAGGCCTTAGTTTCCTTGTTTAAGGATATTTTACTAGGAAGTGGCCATGACCACTTATATTTTATTTTTTTAATATTTCAGTTCTACATATTAGTACCATGGTTTTTAACTTTTCTTCCAAAGGAGATGGAGGAAAGACCTTATAGACTATTGGTCATATCCTTTATTTTTCAGTTTTTAGTGATTTCCTATGGAAGGTATTTTAAGTTATCTACTGCAGAAGGCTTTATTGGACTTTTCAATAGGATTTATTGGAAAACAGCCTTAGCTTGGCAGTATTATTTTATTTTAGGTGGTACGATAGGTGTTCATTATTTCAAGGTTTTGGATTGGGTTAAGGAAAATAGGAAAAAGGTTAATTTAGGATTTTTCATAGCTAGTGCCTTATATGTAGGTCAGGTTTACTTGGCTGTTTATAGGGAAGCTTCTATTGGAATTTATGATAAGTTTGGCTCCCTAAGGCCTACTACTATGGTTTTTGCTAGTGTTAGTATTTTGTATTTTTTAGCTTTGACTAATAAGTTTGTAGGTAGAAAGAGGGTATTAAAGGATATTGGAGTATATTCCTTTGGAATATATTTTTCCCATCCTCTTATATTAGAAGCGCTAAGGAGTTTTTTCTTTAAGTTTCCAAGTGTATTTAGTTATATGAGGATATCTAGTTTGGTTATTTTTCTTATTTCAGGATTATTACTTAGCTTGCTTATTGTGTTTTTTCTAGCAAGTTTAAGATCTAGAAAGCTTATAATGGGAAATGTTCCTAAATTTACTTTAGCTAGGTGGAGAAAGGAAGAGTAGGATGACGAAAAGTAATAGATTAGCAAGATCTGCCCTGATGATTTCTATATTTACTTTGATTAGCAAGTTTTTAGGTTTTATTAGGGAGGTTTTAATAGCCTATAAGTATGGTTCAGGTTATTATACTGATACTTACTTTGTAGCTATGACAGCTACTGTATTGATTATGACTAGTTTAGGCGCGGGTTTAAATACTAGTCTTATTCCCATTTTTACTGATATTCAGGCTAAGAAGGGAAGAAAGGGTAAGTTAGAGTTTTTAAATAATGTATTGAATTTAGTTTTATTGATAACTGTGATTTTAGCCATCTTAGGCTATTTCTTTTCCCCTTATATAGTTAAGCTGTTGGCTAAGGGTTTTAGTGGGGAGCAGTTAGATTTGGCAGTTAAGTTAAATAGGATAGGCCTGCCTATAGTTGTCTTTTTAGGTTTTACCTATGTTTTTTCAGGATACTTGCATAGTAGTAATGTTTTTGGGCCACCGGCTATGATGGGCCTGCCTTATAATTTTGTTTTTATAGTTTTTTTACTAGCCTTTGCTAATGGAGAGAATATAGAGGGGCTTATGTTAGCTAGTGTGATAGCTTCTTCTACTCAGTTTATAATCCAGTATCCAGCTATAAGGCATCAAGGATATAGTTATAAGCCAGGGATTGATTTTAAGGACCCTAATTTAAAGAAGTCTATGCTTTTGGTTTTACCTGTAGTTTTAGGGTCGGCTGTTCAGCAAATTAATACTATTATTGATAAGACCTTAGCCTCAGACTTGGCTGAAGGAAGTATTTCTGCCTTAACCTATGCTTCTAGGATAAATGAGATGGTTATAGCTGTTTTTGTTATGGCTATTACTACTGTTGTTTTTCCTATGTTGTCTAAGGCTTTTTCTTATGGTGAGGATGAGAAGATCAAGGAGATTTTAGCCAAGGGGGTTAATATAATTCTTTTGGTAACTGTTCCGGCTACTATAGGTATTTTAGTTTTGTCTGAGCCTATTGTTAGGCTGTTTTTCCAAAGGGGACAGTTTGATAGTACGGCTACTCTTATGACTTCGGGAGCCTTGTTTTTTTATTCTATAGGTTTGGTAGGGGCTTCTTTGAGGCTGATGTTGAGTAAGGTTTTTTATTCTTTTCAGGATACAAGAACACCTATGATTAATGGGATTTATGCTGTTTTTATAAATGTTATTTTAAACTATCTTTTGGTAGGGAAGATGGGACATAGGGGCTTGGCTCTGGCTACTAGTATTTCTAGTTTGCTTACTAGTTTGATCTTGTTTGTTAAGTTGAGGAAAAAGTTAGGTCCTATAGGTTTGAGGGCCTATTTGAATACTCTTGTGAAGACTGTGTTTTCTTCTTTGCTTATGGGCTTAGTTGTATATTTAGTGTATAATAAAGGGATAGGCATCTTGCCTAAAAGGGAAGTTTTTGACCTAATTATATTTTTATTGTCTATACTTTTAGGTATTTTGATTTATTTTGTTCTTTGTTTGGCCCTGGGTATAGATGAGTTAAAGGATATGGTCGGAGAGTTTGCTAGGAGAAAAAATAAATAGGAGTGATTGTATGTTGTTTGTTATACTACTATTTTTGAAAATATTATTATTTATGAATATAACTAATGTCCAGTATAACAAGTTTTGGGTTTTTGGAATTTCAGCTCTTTTTATACTTTTTATATATTCAATAATATATTTTGGAAAATGGAAGAAGAAAGATAGGAAGGGTTTGATAGTTTATTTTATCCTGTCTAGTATATTGCTTATAGATGTGGTTCATTTTGGTTATTTTAATACTCTTCCATCGGTGAAGATGTTGAGCCAGGTTGGACAGGTGGCGGCGGTTAAGGATAGTGTTAAGTTTCTTTTAACTTTCGAGAATCTTTTGATGTTAATAGATTTGCCGATTTTGATAGGACATTTTGTATGGAAGAAGAGGAAAGGGGATTTGGATTCGGATCCTATATATAATGTAGATACTAGGAAAACTAGGAAGCTTTATTTGCTAGTGCCTCTTTCTTTAGCCTTAGTGATTGGCTTGTCTCTAGGCTATTTGTTTAAGGTTGATAAGTATATGTCTGTTGCTAATCAGGAGCTTTTTCTTTTTCATGCTAGGGATATAAAGCAGGCCTTTTCAGGTGATATGATTGAGGCTACTGATATAGATAGTATGAAGACTGTTATAGAGGATGCTGAGGAAAGGGCAAGGTTGAAGGAGGGTAAGCATACAGGCTTAGCTAAGGGAAAAAATTTGATAGTTTTACAGGTGGAGGCCCTGCAGGAGTTTGCTGTTGGTTTAGATTATGATGGGCAGGAGATTACTCCTAATTTGAACAAGTTGGTGGCTGATAAGGGTACTATTTATTTT
>JASLBE010000083.1 GCA_030146705.1 Tissierellales bacterium
CTAAGATCTTAGTTACAACTCCTGATCCTACTGTTCTTCCACCTTCACGGATTGAGAATCTTAATCCTTCTTCTACTGCTATTGGATTTATTAATTCTATTATGAATTTTGCGTTGTCTCCTGGCATTACCATTTCTGTTCCTTCTTCTAATTGGATATCTCCTGTTACGTCTGTTGTTCTAAAGTAAAATTGTGGTCTATATCCATTGAAGAATGGTGTATGTCTTCCACCTTCTTCTTTGCTTAGTACGTATACTTCTGCTTCGAATTTTGTATGTGGATGAATACTTCCTGGTGCTGCTAGGACTTGTCCTCTTTCTATGTCTTCTCTTGTTACTCCTCTTAGTAATGCTCCTATGTTATCTCCTGCTTGCGCTTCGTTTAACATCTTTCTGAACATTTCTACTCCTGTTACTACTACTTTTTTAGTTTCATCTGCTAGGCCTACGATTTCTACTTCGTCTCCTGTTTTGATTACTCCTCTTTCTACTCTTCCTGTTGCTACTGTTCCTCTTCCTGTTATTGAGAATACGTCTTCTACTGGCATTAGGAATGGTTGGTCTGTATCTCTTTCTGGTTCTTCTATATATTCATCTACTACTCCCATTAGTTCCATTATTTTGTCTCCCCATGGTCCTTCTGGTTCTTCGATTGCTTTTAATGCTGATCCTACTATTATTGGTGTATTGTCTCCATCAAAGTCATATTCTGATAGTAATTCTCTTACTTCCATTTCTACTAGTTCGATTAATTCTTCATCGTCTACCATGTCTGCTTTGTTTAAGAATACTATTAGTTTTGGTACTCCTACGTTCCTTGATAATAGTATATGTTCTCTTGTTTGTGGCATTGGTCCGTCTGCTGCTGATACTACTAGAATAGCTCCGTCCATTTGCGCTGCTCCTGTTATCATGTTCTTTACATAGTCAGCATGGCCTGGTGCGTCTATATGTGCATAGTGTCTTTTTTCTGTTTCATATTCTACGTGAGAAGATGATATTGTTATTCCTCTTTCTCTTTCTTCTGGTGCGTTGTCTATTTCTTCATAGCTCTTTAAATTAGGATTTTCTTCTGGTAATCTTGTTCCTAATACTCTTGATATTGCTGCTGTTAATGTTGTTTTTCCGTGGTCAACATGGCCTATTGTTCCTATGTTAACATGCGGTTTCGTTCTTTCAAATACTTCCTTACCCATTGTTCATTCCTCCTAAGTTTTTTATTATTTATATTATATAATATTAGTCTTGTCTTCCACTAATTATTTCTTCTGCTATATTTTTTGGTACTGGTTCGTAGTGGTCAAATTGCATTGAATATACTGCCCTACCTTGAGTGTTTGATCTTAGGTCTGTAGCATATCCAAACATTTTCGCTAGTGGTACATATGCATTTATAACTTGTGCACCATTTCTAGTTTCCATACCTTCTACCCTACCTCTTCTACCATTGATATCACCTATAACATCACCCATGTATTCTTCTGGAGTGATGATTTCAACCTTCATTATAGGTTCTAATAGTTGAGGTCCAGCATGGTTTATAGCATCTCTGATTCCCATAGAACCAGCTATTTTATAAGCCATTTCAGATGAGTCTACATCATGGTAAGAACCATCATATAAAGTTACCTTTACATCTAGTACAGGATATCCTGCTAATATACCTGATTGAAGAGCTTCTTTTATACCTTCATTAATAGAGTTTATATATTCTTTAGGTATAGCTCCTCCAACGATTTTATCAACAAATTCATATCCAGAACCATCTTCATCATGTTCTAAAGGTTCAACTTTCAACTTACAGTGTCCGTATTGTCCACGACCACCAGATTGTCTAATGTATTTACCTTCTCCTTCAGCAGCCTTAGAAATAGATTCCCTATAAGCTACTTGTGGATCACCAACATTAGCTTCAACTTTAAACTCTCTTAGAAGCCTGTCTACTATAATCTCTAAGTGAAGCTCACCCATACCAGCTATTATAGTTTGTCCTGTTTCATCATCTGTATAAGTTCTGAAGGTAGGATCTTCTTCAGCTAGTTTTACTAAAGCTCCAGACATTTTATCTTGGTCAGCCTTAGATTTTGGTTCTATAGCTACGTGGATTACTGGTTCTGGGAATTCCATAGTTTCAAGAACTATTGGATGGTCTTGATCTGCTAAAGTATCACCTGTTCCAGTTTCTTTAAGTCCAACTGCAGCAGCTATATCTCCTGCATAAACTTCATCAACTTCTTCCCTCTTATTAGCATGCATTAAAAGAATCCTTCCGATTCTTTCTCTTTTTCCAGTTGTAGTATTTAAAACATAGCTTCCTGCCTTTAATGTACCAGAGTACACTCTGAAGTAAGCAAGTTTACCTACAAATGGATCTGTTACTATTTTAAATGCTAAAGATGAGAATGGTTCATCATCTGATGCTTTTCTTTCAGATTCAACATCTTCTCCATCTATCTTTTCAATACCTTTTATAGCTGGTATATCAATTGGAGAAGGTAGATAGCTTATTATAGCATCTAATAAAGGTTGAACACCCTTATTTTTATAAGCTGTACCACAAAGAGCTGGAGTTATAGCTACAGCTATTGTAGCTGATCTTATAGCATCCTTAACTTCGTCTACTGTAAGTTCTTCTCCCTCTAAATATTTCATCATGATATTTTCATCATGGTCAGCTAAAGCTTCAATTAATTTTTCTCTATATTCTTGAGCTTGTTCTTTTAATTCTTCTGGTATCTCAGTTATTTCTAAATCTTGACCTAGGTCATCTTTGTATATCCTAGCATTCATATTAACTAAGTCTACTATACCTTGGAAGTTATCTTCCGCACCTATTGGTAATTGAATAGGTACTGGGTTAGCTCCAAGTCTGTCTTCTATACTTTGGCATGATTTGTAGAAATCTGCTCCTACTGTATCCATTTTATTAACAAAAATAAGTCTTGGTACTCCATATTTATCAGCCTGTCTCCAAACTGTTTCTGATTGAGCTTCAACACCACTCTTAGCATCAAAAACTGCTACTGCACCATCAAGCACTCTTAGTGACCTTTCAACTTCTACTGTAAAGTCAACATGGCCCGGTGTATCAATAACATTTATCCTGTGTCCATCCCAATGAGCTGTAGTTGCTGCTGAAGTAATTGTAATACCTCTTTCTTGCTCTTGTTCCATCCAGTCCATAGTAGCTCCACCATCATGTGTTTCTCCTATTTTATGGATTTTACCTGTATAGAATAAAATTCTTTCTGTCGTAGTAGTCTTACCTGCGTCAATATGCGCCATTATACCAATATTTCTCATTTTACTTATATCTATTTGTCTTGGCACAATTCTTCCTCCTCATTAACTCTAAAACAATTGTTTAGGCTATATTAGAATCTATAGTGAGCAAATGCTTTGTTAGCTTCCGCCATTCTATGCATTTCTTCTTTTCTTCTAACACTAGCTCCCGTTTCGTTTGAAGCATCTAAGATTTCTTTAGCTAATCTTTCAACCATAGTTTTTTCTCCTCTTTGTCTTGAGAAATTAACTAACCATCTTAATGCTAAAGTTTCTCTTCTTTCTGCTCTTACTTCCATAGGAACTTGATAAGTTGCTCCTCCGATACGTTTAGCTTTTACTTCTAAAACAGGCATTATATTATTCATAGCTTTGTAGAATACTTCTAGGGCATCTTCATTAGTTTCTTCTTTAACTTTATCAAATGCTCCATAAACTATTTTTTCAGCTAATCCTTTTTTACCATCTAACATTATACCGTTTATTAATTTAGTTACAACTAAATCACCATATACTGGATCTGCTATAACTTCTCTATTATTTGTACGTTTTTTTCTTGGCACTTTACTTCCCTCCTTAACCATTAAAGTATATTCATTGGTACTCGATATTATTTAAAATATCGTTGTGCGCCAAAAATGCAGCTCTAAAACACTAATCTATATTAAAAATTAACGAATTAATTTATTGCATTTCTATAGCACTTCATTTGATTTACTAAATCAAAATTCCTTATTTAGGTCTCTTAACTCCATATTTAGATCTAGCTTGTTGTCTATCTTCTACGCCAGAAGCATCTAATGCACCTCTAACTATATGATATCTAACACCTGGTAAGTCCTTTACTCTACCACCCCTTATAAGAACAACACTATGCTCTTGTAAGTTGTGTCCTATACCTGGTATATAAGCCATAACCTCTTCATTATTAGATAACCTTACTCTTGCAACCTTTCTAAGCGCTGAGTTAGGTTTTTTAGGCATCACTGTTCTTACAGCTACACAAACACCTCTTTTTTGTGGTGAATTAACACTTGTTTGTCTTTTCTTTATGCTGTTAAAGTTTACACCTAAAGCTGGAGATTTTGATTTTTTGTATAAATCTTTTCTTCCTTTTTTAACTAATTGGTTAATAGTTGGCATCTAGGCACCTCCTTTTAATTAATATTTGTATTTTTTAACAATGCAGCTGTTGCTGCACCTACATCAATACCACATGCATCTCCCAGTTCTTTCATTGTATTTAATTCTACAACCTGAACCTTGTTTTCACTAGCTAAGTCCAAGATATCCTCCCTAATGGATTCATCAACATCATTAGCTATATATAGTATCTCAACCTCATGTGAAGTAAGTGCTCTTTTAACTTGCTTTATTCCGACTACTTTATTTTGAGTCTTTAAATTTGCTACCATAGAGCAACCTCCCTTTTTAAACATTTTAAAGATTATGTGGATTTCTCCACATAATCTTCATGTCTTAAAGTTCACTTCAGTTTACACACTTACATATTCTATCATCAGACTTCTACACTGTCAACATTAATTTCTTCTAATATTTCCATGTTTTCGTCTCCCACTACATCTATATCCCTATATACTCTCATACCAGTTCCTGCTGGAATTAGTTTACCAATTATTACATTTTCTTTCAGGCCTAGTAAATGGTCTTCCTTTCCTTTAATAGCAGATTCTGTTAGGACTCTAGTAGTTTCTTGGAAAGAAGCAGCTGATAAGAAAGAATCAGTAGCTAAGGAAGCCTTAGTGATTCCTAGTAAGTCAACTGCACCTTCTGCAGGTTCCTTACCATCTTCTATCATTTGCTTATTCACTTCTTCAAACTCATGGACATTTACCAAAGCTCCTGGTAAAAACTCTGTATCTCCAGCTTCTTCTATCTTAACCCTAGCCAGCATTTGCTTAACTATAATTTCAATATGCTTGTCGTTTATATCTACCCCTTGTAGACGGTAAACCCTTTGTACTTCCTTAACAAGATAGTCCTGAACTCCCCTTACTCCCTTAATTTTTAAGATTTCATGAGGGTCTACAGAACCTTCTGTTAGTTTGTCCCCAGCTTCAACAAAGTCTCCATCCCTAACTTTTAATATTGAACCAAAGACAATATTATAAGTTTTAGACTCTCCATTATTAGAAGTAACAATTACCTCTCTCTTCCTTTCGCCTTCAACAATCTTAACAGTACCATCTATTTCTGTTACTACTGCTAGACCCTTTGGTTTTCTTGCCTCAAAAAGTTCTTCAATCCTAGGTAAACCTTGAGTAATATCAGCTCCAGCAGCAACCCCACCAGTATGGAAGGTCCTCATTGTTAACTGGGTACCTGGTTCCCCTATAGATTGAGCTGCTATAATACCAACTGATTCTCCCATATGGACCTTATCACCAGTTGCTAAGTTTCTACCATAGCAATGGGCACAAACTCCAAACTTAGCCTTACAGCCTAGTACCGATCTTATTTTAACAGTTTCTATACCAACTGCCTCTATATACTCAGCCTCTTCTTCACTTATCATATCTCCACCCTTAACTATAACTTCCCCAGTTTCTGGATGAACTATATCTTCAACTGAATATCTTCCTTCAATCCTATCCTTAAGTTCTTCTATTACTTCCCTACCTTCCTTAAAGGCAGAAACTTCTAAATAGTAGTCTGTATGGCAGTCTTCTTCTCTTACAATTACATCCTGACTTACATCTACTAGTCTCCTAGTTAAATAACCTGAATCGGCAGTCCTAAGAGCAGTATCTGCTAGTCCCTTCCTGGAACCGTGGGTAGATATGAAGAATTCAAGAACTGATAAACCTTCCCTAAAGTTAGACATTATAGGAACTTCTATTGTTTGTCCTGATGCAGAAGCCATAAGCCCCCTCATACCAGCCAGCTGCCTAATTTGGTTAACACTACCCCTAGCACCAGATACTGCCATGACGTTTATATTATTAGCAGGATCCATACTTCCCATTAAAGCATCTGTTAGGTCATCAGTAGCCTTGTTCCATATGTTTATAACTTTTTCATATCTCTCATCATCAGAGATAAACCCTCTTCTATATAATTTTTCAAACTTATCTACTTCTTCTTCAGCAGCATCTATTATATGTTTTTTAGCTTCTGGAACCTTAATATCATTCATAGAAACTGATACTGCACCCTGAGTAGAATACTTAAATCCTATACTTTTTAAATTGTCTAAAACCTTGGCAGTTATAGAGTTTCCATGCTTACTATAGCACTTAGCAACTATTAGCCCTAAGGTTTTTTTATCTACTGTACGATCTATTTCAAGTTTATACTTACTTTCCTCATCTTCCTGCCTGTTTACAAATCCTAAATCCTGAGGAATTTGTTGGTTAAATATAAACCTTCCAACTGTAGACTTAACAATATGTCCAACCCCATCATCATCAGATATTCTAACCCTTACAAATTCATGTATATCAACTTGCTTGTTAAAGTAAGCTAACATCATCTCATCATAATCTTTAAATATTTTCATATCTTCTTTTGCTGGTTCTTCCTCGTAAGTTACAGTCAAGTAATAGGCTCCAAGAACCATATCTTGAGTAGGTGTTGTTATTGGCTTACCATCTTTTGGAGCCAAAATATTATTTGTAGATAGCATTAAAAGCCTAGCTTCTGCTTGTGCCTCCATTGATAATGGTAAATGGACAGCCATTTGGTCACCATCAAAGTCCGCATTATAAGCTGTACAAACAAGTGGATGAAGTTTTATAGCCTTTCCTTCAACTAAAACTGGTTCAAAAGCTTGGATACCCAGTCTATGAAGTGTCGGAGCCCTGTTTAGCATTACCGGATGGTCTTTAATAACTTCATCTAGGACATCCCAAACCTCTGCCCTTCCTCTTTCAACCATTCTTTTGGCTGATTTTATATTATGGGCTTGTTCATTTTCTACAAGTTTCTTCATAATAAATGGTTTAAAGAGTTCAAGAGCCATTGTCTTTGGCAGTCCACATTGGTAAAACTTAAGTTCAGGACCTACTACTATTACTGAACGGCCTGAATAGTCTACCCTTTTTCCTAGTAAGTTTTGCCTAAACCTACCTTGCTTACCCTTAAGCATATCTGATAAGGATTTTAAAGGCCTGTTGCCTGGACCAGTAACTGGCCTACCCCTTCTTCCGTTATCTATAAGGGCATCTACAGATTCTTGTAGCATTCTTTTTTCATTTCTTACTATAATTTCTGGTGCTCCAAGATCTAATAATCTTTTAAGCCTATTGTTTCTGTTTATAACCCTTCTATATAGGTCATTCATATCAGATGTTGCAAACCTACCACCATCTAATTGAACCATTGGTCTTAAATCAGGCGGAATTACTGGTATAGCATCTAGGATTAACCACTCTGGCTTGTTTCCAGACTCCCTAAAAGCTTCAACAACTTCTAGCCTTCTAGTAATCCTAATCCTCCTTTGACCTCTCGCTTCCTTAAGTTCAGCCCTTAATTCTTTGGCTTCCTTATCCAGGTCTATCTTAGCTAATAATTCTTTAATAGCCTCTGCCCCCATAGCAGCCCTAAATTTACCTGGATATTCCTTAGAAGCTTCCCTGTATTCTGCCTCTGTTAATAATTGTTTCTCTTCTAAAGATGTGTCTTCTTGTTCTATTACTATATATGAAGCAAAGTATAATACCTTCTCAAGAGACCTTGGTGACATATCCATCAAAAGTCCCATCCTACTAGGTATCCCTTTGAAGTACCATATGTGAGATACTGGAGCTGCAAGTTCTATATGGCCTAGTCTCTCTCTACGAACCTTAGACTTAGTAACCTCAACTCCACACTTATCACATACTATACCCTTATATTGAATCCTCTTGTATTTTCCACAATTACATTCCCAGTCTTTTGCTGGTCCAAAAATCTTTTCACAAAACAAACCTTCTTTTTCTGGTTTTAATGTTCTATAGTTTATAGTTTCTGGTTTTTTCACCTCACCCTTTGACCAACCTCTAATTTGTTCTGGTGAAGCTAAACCTATTCTTATTGAATCAAATTTATTAAATTCAAACAAGGAGCGTCTCTCCTTTCTTAAAAATATTATTGAAATCCCCTAATCTTCTTTTTCCTCTAAAATAAAGCCTGAAGGCATAACTCCATCAGCATTAGCTTCTGTACCTTCTGAGTCTACAAACTTATCGTCCCTTTCAGCAGCAAATACTTCTAATTCTACTAACTCATCATCAGGAGTTTCGCCTATCTCAACTTCATCTTTCTCTTCAGTTAATATCTTTATGTCTAAAGCTAAACTTTGAAGTTCTTTTATTAATACCTTAAAAGATTCTGGTATTCCTGGTTCAGGAATATTTTCTCCTTTTACAATAGCCTCATAAGTTTTAACCCTTCCAACTATATCATCTGATTTAACAGTTAATATTTCCTGTAAAGTATGGGCAGCACCATAAGCTTCTAGGGCCCAAACCTCCATTTCTCCAAACCTTTGTCCACCAAATTGAGCCTTACCTCCTAGTGGCTGTTGAGTAACTAGTGAGTATGGTCCAGTTGACCTAGCATGGATTTTATCATCTACTAAATGGTGAAGTTTTAACATATACATATATCCAACAGTTACAGGATTGTTAAACTCTTCTCCAGTTCTACCGTCTCTAAGCTTTATCTTACCATCTTCAGGATAACCAGCCTGTCTTAAGGCATCAAGTATATCATCATCTGAAGCACCATCAAATACTGGTGTCGCAACATGCCAGCCTAGTTTTTTAGCCGCTAGTCCTAAGTGGACTTCTAATACCTGTCCCAGGTTCATACGAGAAGGTACCCCTAGTGGGTTTAGAACAACCTCAACTGGAGTTCCATCAGGTAAATAAGGCATATCTTCTTCTGGAAGTATTCTTGATACAACACCCTTATTTCCGTGACGACCACAAAGCTTATCTCCAACATTTATTTTTCTCTTAGTTGCAATAAAGACTCTTACCATTTGGTTTACACCTGGTTGTAATTCATCTCCATTTTCCCTAGAGAAAATCTTAACATCTACAATTATACCAGCTTCTCCATGGGGAACCCTTAAGGAAGTATCCCTTACTTCCCTAGCCTTTTCACCAAAGATAGCCCTTAAAAGTCTCTCTTCAGCACTAAGTTCAGTTTCGCCTTTTGGAGTTACTTTTCCTACTAATATATCTCCTGGCTTAACCTCTGCACCTATTCTAATTATTCCTCTTTCATCTAATTCACTAAGCATGTCATCCCCAACATTTGGAATGTCCCTTGTTATTTCTTCAGGGCCTAGCTTAGTATCCCTAGACTCTATTTCATATTCCTCTATATGGACAGAAGTTAAACTATCATCTTTAACTATATTTTCATTTATTAAAATAGCATCTTCGTAGTTATAACCTTCCCAAGTCATAAAGGCTATTAAGGCATTTTTACCCAGGGCTATTTCACCCATATCCGTACTTGGTCCATCTGCTAGAACATCTCCAGCCTTTATTACATCACCTTTTTTTACAATAGGCCTTTGATTTATAGTTGTTCCGTGGTTAGACCTTCTAAACTTGGACAGTTTATACTCTTCAATCTTACCATCAGAATCCCTTTTAAGGTAAATATCATCTGCCGATATTTTTTCTATAACACCATCTGACTTAGCAACAATAACAACACCTGAGTCCTTAGCAGCCTTATGCTCTATACCAGTACCAATAATCGGAGCTTCTGGTCTTAATAAAGGCACAGCCTGACGCTGCATGTTTGCACCCATTAGGGCCCTGTTACCATCATCATTTTCAAGGAAAGGTATCATAGCTGTACCAACTGAAACTATTTGTCTTGGAGATACATCCATATAGTTAACCTGGCTTGTAGGATAAATATCTACAACTCCACCTTGACCCCTGGCTGCAATCCTCTTATTTACAAAAGTTCCATCCTCATTTAAAGGTTCATTTGATTGGGCTATAATAAACTCATCTTCTATATCAGCTGTTATATAGTCTATTTCTTTAGAAACCCTACCATCTATAACCCTTCTATAAGGAGCTTCTAAGAAACCATATTCATTAATCCTTGCATATGTTGTTAAGGAAGTAATAAGACCTATATTAGGTCCTTCTGGTGTTTCTATAGGACACATCCTTCCGTAGTGAGAGTGGTGAACATCCCTTACAGCAAATCCAGCCCTATCCCTACTTAAACCACCAGGTCCTAAGGCAGACATCCTTCTTTTATGCGTTAACTCTGATAAAGGATTTGTTTGATCCATAAATTGAGATAGCTGTGAACTACCAAAGAATTCTTTAATAGCTGCAACTACTGGCCTAATATTTATTAAGTCTTGTGGTGTAGCAACATCTACATCTTGAATAGTCATTCTTTCCCTAACTACTCTTTCCATCCTAGAAAGACCAATCCTAAATTGGTTTTGTAGAAGTTCTCCAACCGACCTTAACCTCCTATTACCTAGATGGTCAATATCATCAGTTAGGCCCACTCCTCTAAATAGGTTTACCTCGTAGTTAATACTAGCTATAATATCATCTATTAAAATATGCTTAGGAGATAAGTCTCTTACCTTGTTTTTGATTTCTGACTTTAAGTCTTCCTCATCTTCAAACTCTTCCACTAGTTCTTTCATTAGTGGGTAATAAACTTTTTCCTTAAGTCCAAATTCTTCTAAAGAAAATGGCAAGTCAAAAGCTTTAGGGTCTACAAAGTTATTACCTAGTATCCTAGATTCCCTACCATCCTCATGGATTATATCCACAGCATTGATTCCACTATTTTCTATTTCAATAGCCTTTTCTCTTTCAATTATTTCTCCTGATGAAACCAAAACTTCACCAGTCTCCATATCTACTATATCCCTAGCTGCTTTTTTGCCAGCTATCCTATTATATAAGGCTAATTTTTTATTAAATTTGTACCTACCTACCCTGGCTAAATCATACCTTCTATCATCAAAAAATAAATTTTCAATATGGGTCTTAGCACTATCTAAAGTAGGTGGCTCACCTGGTCTTAATTTTTTATAAATCTCTACTAAAGCTTCTTCCTTATTAGTAGTTGTATCTTTTTCTAATGTATTTAAAACTTGTTCTGTTTCACCAAGCAACTCTATTATTTCAGAGTTAGTGTCATATCCCAGGGCTCTAACTAATATAGTTAGGGGGATTTTTCTAGTCCTATCAATCCTAACATGTATAACATTATTAGAATCAGATTCATATTCCAACCACGCTCCCCTATTAGGGATTACAGTTGATGAATAAAGCTTTCTACCAGTCTTATCTATTTTTTCTTCATAATATACGCCTGGCGATCTAACTAACTGACTTACAACAACCCTTTCAGCACCATTTATTATAAAGGTACCAGTATCTGTCATTAAAGGAAGGTCTCCCATGAAAACCTCTTGCTCTTTAACCTCTCCAGTCTCCTTGTTTATAAGCCTTACCTTAGCCTTTAACCTGGCTGAGTAATTAGTATCATTCTCTCTTGCTTCACTTTCTGTATACTTTGGTTCACTTTCTATATAATAATCTAAAAACTCTAAAATTATATTTCCAGTATAGTCTTCTATTGGCGATATATCATCAAACGCCTCCCTAAGACCTTCTTTTAAAAACCACTTATAAGAAACTTTCTGAACCTCCGTTAAATCTGGCAAGTCCAAAACCTCTTCTATACGTGAATAACTCATCCTTACACGCTTACCATAAGTTACAGGATGTACCATTAAAATTCACCCCTCATTAAACTAAAATATCCAAAAGTATAGGTTACTTTTGGTAAAAATATCTCTCCATATATAGATAGATATATCATAAAAATCTTGTATTTCATAACATATCTATAACAGTTATTTGCATCTAATTATTCTACCATATACATCTCACTATGTCAATGTTTATTTTTGTCGAAGTCATTAAAAAAGAGCTTTCGTCTTGAAAGCTCTTTTTTTGAATTATTTATAATTCTTAAACTATTTTACTTCTACTGTTGCTCCAACTTCTTCTAGTTTAGCTTTTATTTCTTCAGCTTCTTCTTTAGCAACTCCTTCTTTTAATACTTTAGGAGCTCCATCTACTAATTCTTTAGCTTCTTTTAAACCTAAGTCAGTGATTTCTCTAACTACTTTTATTACTTTTATTTTTTGAGAACCAGCTGATGCTAATTCAACGTCAAATTCAGTTTTTTCTTCTGCTGCTGCTCCACCTGCTGCTGCTCCTCCAGCTACTGCTACTGCTGCTACTGGTGCTGCTGCAGATACTCCAAATTCTTCTTCTAATGCTTCTACTAATTCAGATAATTCTAATACTGTTAACCCTTTTACTTCTTCTATTAAGTTTGTTATTTTTTCGCTCATTATATTTACCTCCATAAATTTAAAAATATTTTTTATTTAACTAAAAGCTATTAAGCTTCTTGTTTTTGATCTCTTATAGCAGCTAACGCTGTTACAAGTCCTCTTAAATTACCACTAAGAACATTTGCAAAACCTTGTATTGGTGAATTTAATCCTCTTACCACTTGTCCTAGTAACTCTTCTTTAGATGGTAAGCTTGCTAAGCTCTTAACTTCTTCTACACCTATAACCTTACCATCCACAACACCTGCTTTTATTTCTAGGTTTTCATGGTCTTTAGCAAAGTCTGATGTAATTTTTGCTACTGCAACTGGATCCTCAATACCAAACGCAACTGCATTTGGTCCTGTTAAGTATTCATTGAAATCTTCTAATCCAGCTTCTTTAAATGCAAATCTCATCATTGTATTTTTGTAAACTTTGTATTCAACGCCTGCTTCCCTATACTTTTCTCTAAGTTCAGTTAGTTCAGATACGTTTAGTCCTCTATAGTCTACTAAAACCATTGCTTGAGACCTATCTATATTAGCCTTGATTTCTTGAACGTTTTCCTTCTTTGCATTTAAAATACTTTCTCTCATTAGCTTTCACCTCCGTACGAAACAAAAAAAGTCTCTCCATAGACAAGGAGAGACCTAAAGACATAATAAATATGACTTTCCGTTCTCACCTCGGTAGGAAATTTTAAACCAAGTGGTTCCTACTGTCTACGGCGCTTAATTCATTTATCATAAGAATTGTATCAACAAAAAAATCTTTTGTCAACAATTAATCCATTAATTTTTGTCCATTTATTTTTACACCTGGACCCATTGTGCTAGATATTGTTACTGATCTTAAATATCTACCTGCTGGTGTTGCTGCTGGTCTAGCTGCAATTATTTCAGTCATTATAGCCTTAAAGTTTTCTCTTAATTTTTCTGCTCCAAAAGAAACTTTTCCTATAGGAACATTTATTATAGCAGATTTATCTACTCTATATTCAACTTTACCAGCCTTAATTTCTTCAACAGCTTTAGCAACATCAAATGTTACTGTACCAGATTTTGGGTTAGGCATTAAACCTTTAGGTCCTAAAAATCTTCCTACTCTACCAACTGAACCCATCATATCAGGTGTTGCTACTAGTACGTCAAAATCATACCATCCACCTTGAATTTTTTCAATTAGGTCATCTCCACCTACAAAGTCAGCTCCTGCAGCCTTAGCTTCAGCTTCTTTTTCTCCCTTAGCCACTACTGCTATCCTAACTGTCCTACCTGTACCATGTGGAAGTACAACTGCCCCTCTTACTTGTTGGTCAGCGTGTTTCGGATCTACTCCTAGTCTTAACGATAAGTCTACTGTTTCATCAAAGTTAGCTTTTGCTGTTTCTAGCATTAAGTCGAAAGCTTCTTCTACAGAATATAGGTTGTGCCTATCAACTTTTTCTATACTATCAGCATATTTTTTTCCATATTTTCTAGCCATTTATTTCCCTCCTTGTGGTTTTAGCGGTTTTACCTCCCACTATATATAACAATAATTAAATTATTCTACTACTTCTACACCCATACTTCTAGCAGTTCCTGCTACCATTCTCATTGCAGCTTCAACTGTTGCAGCATTTAGGTCTGGCATTTTAAGTTCAGCTATTTCTTTAACTTGTGCTTCAGTGATTTTTCCTACTTTATTTTTATTAGGTTCTCCTGATCCTGAGTTAAGTCCTATAGCTTTTTTTATTAAAATTGCAGCCGGTGGAGTCTTAGTTATAAAACTAAATGACCTATCTTGATAAATAGTCATTTCCACTGGTATTATCATTCCTGCTTGATCAGCAGTTTTAGCATTAAACTCTTTTGTAAATTGCATTATATTAACACCGTGAGGTCCTAATGCAGTACCTACTGGTGGTGCTGGAGTCGCCTTTCCTGCTGGGATTTGTAATTTAACTAAACCTATGACTTTCTTTGCCATAAATTTACACCTCCTACTTTCTATGTGGTTATCGGATAACTTCCTCCCACTTTAATAAACATCTATTTTAAAAGCAAATTTTGCTCTAAAATCATTATATCTTTTCCACTTGGTTAAAATCTAATTCTACTAAAGTTTCTCTACCAAACATTGAAACATAAACCTTAAGTTTTTGCTTCTCTATATTTATACTTTCTACATTTCCAGTGAAATCGTTGAAAGGTCCTGAAGTTATTTGTACTGTATCATTTATTTCTAAATCCACATCAGACACTGGTCTTTCTTGTACACCTAGCGCCTTAACTTCATCTTCGCTTAAAGGTATTGGCTTTGAACCCGGTCCAACAAATCCAGTAACTCCTCTAGTATTTCTAACTAGGTACCAAGATTCATCATTTACTATCATTTTTATAAGAACATAGCCTGGGAAAAGTTTTCTTTCTTTTATCTCATTTTTCCCACTTTTAGTATTAACATATTCTTCAGTAGGCACAGCCACCTCAAATATATCATCTATCATACCCCTATTTTCAACCATCTTTTCAAGGTTTGCCTTAACTTTGTTCTCATGCCCTGAATAAGTATGGACTACGTACCATTTGGCTTCTTTAGCTTTTTCTTCTCTACTTCTTTCTGCCATTTTTTTGGACCTTTAGCCCTTCCCTCCCTATTCTTTCACTTATATTATTAATGATAAAACCTGATGTATTACAACATCAAGAATTCCCACTACTATAGCTACAGCAGCAGATATTAATATTACTACACCTGTATAGTTTATTAATTCCTTTTTAGTAGGCCAGATTACTTTTTTCATCTCAGCCTTAACACCCCTAAAGAAATTCCTAGCTTTCGCATCATTTGTTTTACTTGGTGTTGCCATCTTAACTCACTTCCTTATCATTTAAAAGGTAATTTACCTTATCTCATAAAACTATTTAGTTTCTCTGTGTAAAGTGTGTTTTTTACAGAATTTGCAGTACTTGTTAAATTCTAATCTTTCTGTATTATGGTTCTTATTTTTGCTTGTATCGTAATTTCTTTGTTTACATTCCGTACATGCTAATTTAACTTTTTCTCTCATCTAAAACACCTCCTAAAGGTACCTCAACATACATACTAATATAAACTATCATAAACCGCTATTCTTGTCAATAATTTGTTGAGCGTATTTTTGATTTATTTCCTTTAGTATTTCATATTATTCTAGCATATTTTTCCATAGGTAACTTCTTATTTTAAAACTTTTTCATCAAAAAGACTGAGTCCCAGACTCAGTCTTTTTTACTAGGCCAATATCTTGTAACTAATTAAGCTAAGATCTTAGTTACAACTCCTGATCCTACTGTTCTTCCACCTTCACGGATTGAGAATCTTAATCCTTCTTCTACTGCTATTGGATTTATTAATTCTATTATGAATTTTGCGTTGTCTCCTGGCATTACCATTTCTGTTC
>JASLBE010000048.1 GCA_030146705.1 Tissierellales bacterium
GGAACACCGACCTCTTTAGAGATAGAAGAACTTAGGGAAATAATTCGAGTAGTTAAAGAGTTATTTAATGAAATAGAAGAGTTCACTGTTGAGGCAGGAAGGCCTGATACCCTAAACTATGATTATTTAAAAATGTTAAAAGAAGAATCAATAGACAGGATTAGCATAAATCCCCAAACTATGAATGATAAAACCCTTAAGTTAATAGGAAGAAATCATTCTAGTGATGATATTATAAAAATTTATAAGCTAGCTAAAGATTTAGGCATTGGTGAAATAAATATGGACTTGATTATTGGGCTACCAGGGGAAAGGCTTGAAGATGTTAAAAATACAATGGAAGAGATAAGGAAATTAAATCCAAGTAATTTGACTGTCCATAGCCTGGCTATAAAAACTGGGTCTAAATTTAGTAAGAGCTTGGAAGACTATAAGCTTATGGATAATAAGGAAGCGGAGGAAGCTTATAGCCTAGTTGAAACCTATATGGAAGAAATGGGTTTAAAACCATACTATCTATATAGGCAAAAAAACCAAGTTGGAAATTTAGAAAATATAGGCTATAGTAGGGAGTCAAGTTTTTGCAAGTATAATATTTCTATGATGGAAGAAAGAGAAACTGTAATAGGACTTGGAATGGGATCGGTCTCTAAGATTGTAGATAATGGGGGAGGACTTAAAAGGCTACCTAATTTTAAGGGTCTTAATGATTATATTACTAGGATAGATGACTTAATTTTAAGGAAAGAAAAGTATTTAGGCAAGAGCCATCTTGTAAAATAGGGAAATTAATATTATAATAGACTAGTGTAAAAGTTTAATATAATACATTGAAGGGGAAGAGTATCTTAGTACTTCTTTTATAGAGAGTCGAGGATGGTGGAAATTTGACAAAGAACCTAAGAGAAGACACCTTGGAGTAGATAAATCAAATGATTTATTCGCATTTATGCGTTAAAATTAGAGTGAGGAAAACCTAATTAGGGTGGTACCGCGAGAATACCTCTCGTCCCTGAAATATCAGAGATGAGAGGTTTTATTTTATATTAGGAGGAATAAAATGATAGAAAGTATGGGAGATTTAAGAAGGACAAATATGTGTGGGAACTTAAGGCTTGAGAATATAGGTGAAGAGGTTACACTTATGGGCTGGGTTCAAAGAGAAAGGAACTTGGGTTCTATAATATTTATAGATTTAAGGGATACTACTGGGATAACACAAATAGTTGTGGATGATACAGTTAGTGAAGAAATTTATGGAAAAGCAGAAAAAATCAGGTCTGAATTCGTAATAGCAGTTAGGGGTAAGGTAAGAGAAAGACAGGCTAAAAACCTTGAAATTCCAACTGGGGAAGTAGAAGTATTAGTTGAGGAATTAAAAATATTAAATGTTTCAGAAACACCCCCAATATATATTAAGGATAATGATAAGGTTTCTGAAAATATGAAATTAAAATATAGGTACTTAGACTTAAGAAAACCAAGTATGCAAAATAAATTGAAGTTAAGGGCAAAAACTGCAAGAGTAATAAGGGAGTTTTTAGATGAAAATAGTTTTATTGAGGTAGAAACTCCTATGCTTACTAAACCTACACCTGAGGGGGCAAGGGACTATTTGGTTCCAAGTAGGGTTAACCCAGGAAAGTTCTATGCCCTTCCACAGTCTCCACAACAAATGAAGCAACTGCTAATGGTTTCTGGTATGGATAGGTATTATCAAATAACTAGGTGTTTTAGGGATGAAGACCTTAGGGCTAACCGTCAACCAGAATTTACCCAGGTAGATATAGAAATGTCTTTTGTTGATGTTGATGATGTTATTAGTATAAATGAAAAGTTAATAAGCTATATTTTTAAGGAAATGAAGGGAATTGATATAGACCTTCCTATTAGGAGGATGACTTATAAGGAAGCTATGGACAGGTTTGGTGTGGATAAGCCAGACTTAAGATTTGGATTTGAAATAATTGACCTTTCTAAGGTGGTTAAGGATAGTAGCTTTAAAGTATTTAGCGATAATCTTGCTAAGGGTGGAGTTGTTAGGGCTATAAATATTAAGGGTGCAGAAGGAGAATTTAGTAATAAAGGCGTTAAAAAACTAGAGTCCTTTGTAAAAGATTATGGTGCTAAAGGTTTGGTTAATATGAGGGTTCAGGATGGAGAACTTGTTTCTGGAATAACTAAATTTTTAGAAGAAGAAGAAATCCAAGAAATAATGAAGGAAATGAAGGCTGAAAATGGAGATATAATCTTCCTAGTGGCTGATAAGAAGTCTGTTGTTTGTGATTCATTAGGAAATTTAAGAAATAAAATTGCTAGAGACTTAGGTATTATAAAAGAGGATGACCTAAACTTACTTTGGATAACAGAATTCCCATTATTTGAATTTGATGAAGAAGAAGACAGGTATGTAGCTGTTCATCATCCTTTTACAGCTCCTATGGATGAAGATATTGAGTATCTTGAAAGTGATCCAGCTAGAGTTCGAGCTAAGGCTTATGATATTGTTATGAATGGTGATGAACTTGGTGGCGGAAGTATAAGGATAAATAATTCTGAATTACAAAATAGGATGTTCAAACTTCTTGGATTTACTGAGGAGGAAACTATGGAACAATTTGGACACTTAATAGAGGCCTTTAAATATGGTACACCTCCACATGGTGGTATAGCTTATGGATTTGATAGGTTAGTTATGTTACTTTCAGGCACTGAAAACATAAGGGATGTAATTGCCTTTCCTAAGACTCAAGCAGCAACAGACCTTATGATGGAGGCACCAACTATGGTAACAGATAAGCAACTTAAGGAGTTAAGCATAGCAACTAAGGTAGAAGAATAGGCAAGCAGGTGTGTAATAATGGATAATAAGTTTATTAGAACACAGGCAATACTTGGGAAGGAAGCTATGGAAAAATTGAAGGAAGCCAAGGTTGCAGTTTTCGGCATAGGAGGAGTTGGTTCCTATGCCGTGGAAAGCTTGGTTAGGTCTGGGCTAGGAAATATAGTCCTAGTAGACTATGATTGTATAGACATTACAAATATTAACAGGCAGGTAATGGCCCTGGAGGATACTGTTGGAAAGTATAAGGTAGATGTAATGAAGGCTAGGATTTTAGAGATCAACCCAAGGGTTAAGGTTGAAACTTATAAGCTTAAATATTGTGATGAAAATAAGGATAGCTTTAATTTTTCTGAGTATGATTATGTAATTGATGCAATAGATATGGTATCTAGTAAGCTATCTTTAATAGAGACTAGTTATGATCTAGGTATACCAATTATTAGTGCTATGGGGGCAGGAAACAAACTAGACCCGACGAGGGTGAAAATTTCGGATATTTATGAAACTAAAATATGTCCCTTGGCTAGGGTAATGAGAAGAGAACTTAAGAAAAGAAATATACCTAGGCTAAAGGTTGCTTGGTCAGATGAGGAGCCTATAAATATAAACCTAGGAGATAGGGATAAGAGAAAGGCTAGCCCAGCTAGTCTAATATTTGTCCCAGCAGTTGTTGGTATGAGTATAGGCTGTGAAATAGTTAAGGATATTGGAGAAGTGGAGGTATAGTATGGAACTAGAACAAATTGGTATAGTAAAGAATATATCTAAGGGTAGGGCTGAAATAGAAGTAAAAAGAATATCAGGCTGCGGTGGAGGTTGTAAGACTTGTAGTGGGTGTGATACTCCAGGTCATACACTTTTATTAAAGAATAGTTTAAATGCCAAGGTTGGAGATATGGTTAAGATAAAAGGTCAAACTAGCCATTTCTTGAAATATACTTTTATAGTCTATCTTATACCATTGGCAACTTTACTAGTGGGACTTTTTACTGGAATAACTGTATTTAAGGCAAGTGGTGTAAAAAACTATGAGATAGCGGGATTTATAACAAGTTTAATAGCCTTAGCCTTGGGCTATTTATTTGTAAAAATATTAGATAAAAAAATTGCTCAAAAAGATGAGAATTTTGTTACTATGATAGAAATATTATAAAGGGTGATGAAATGACAAGTAGAGATCCAATTGTAACTAGGCTAAATAGAGTTGAAGGCCAAATAAAGGGAATAAGACGAATGGTTCAAGAAGAAAAGTTTTGTGGAGATATATTAATTCAAGTATCGGCAGTTAAGTCAGCCTTAAATAACCTAGGTGGATTAATCTTGGAAAACTATATGCAGGACTGTTTAAAAGGATATGTTAGTGGAGAAACTACTGAAGAAGAACTAGATAAGTTAATCCAGGTCATGCTTCAGTACACTAAATAACTTAGTAGATTTTTCTCCTAATTGAATTAGAAAATATAGATGATACAATAATACCAAAAGCCATAGCCCCAGCGATTAATAAAGTTTCTATAGCTGAATTAATTGCTGTGGCTCTTTTATTAACTAAATCAAACATTGTATAATATACACCTGCACCAGGGACCAAGGGTAGTAGGCAGGGAATTACATAGACTGTTGCAGGTTTTTTAAATTTCTGTGCAGCAATTTCTCCTAGAGTACCTGCAATTAAGGTTCCTATAAAGGCGGCTAATACTTTACTATGGCCCAATGTATCCGATATTATAAGGAAGATTGTCCAGTTTAGCATACCTAATAAACCTGCTACAGGGATACTTTTTTTAGGTGCAGAAAAAAATGCTGAAAAAGCAGCTGTAGAAAGGAAAGATAAAATCATTTGTTTAATTAACATAGCAAACCTCCTAAATAATTTTTAAGACTGTAGCAACTCCAATAGCCAAGGCCACAGCACATAAAATAGCTTCCAACCCTCTTGAAAGACTGGATATATTTTCTCCAGTTATGGCATCTCTTATTGCATTAGTTAGGGCATAGCCAGGAAGCATAGGCATCATTACTCCAATTATTATCAAGTCCATATTACTAGTTAGTCCAAGTTTATTTACAATATAGGATAAAAATGCTGTTAGGAAACCAGCAGCATAATTATTAATAAAGGCTGAGAATTCAAATTTATATATATAATATATAAATTTCATAGTTAGCATACCTACAATGGAACTTAGTATAATGTCAAAACCACTGGCTCCAAACATTCCTGTAAAAGTTCCTGCAACTATACCAGCGAAGAATATAAACTGCCTCCTAGTAAATAAATTAGTTTCATCTATTTCATCTACAATTTTCAAGCCTTCATCAATAGACATATTTGAATTTACAAAGCGTCTTGAAAACTCATTTATTAAATGGACCTTGTTTAGGTTCATTTGGTTAGCACTGACTCTCTTTAAGTATGATATAAGTTCACCATCGTAATCAATAGATACAAAAATTGCAGAAGGTATAACAAAACAATGGGCAAATCTTATGCCTAAACGAGACTTGCAAATTCTTTTTATTGTATCTTCAACCCTATAAGTTTCAGCACCACTTTTCAACATAACACTTCCTGTGAGGACAGCCAAGGTTAAGAGTTTCCTAAGCTGGATATTATTAGTTGAGGAAACTACATCTGAAGGGTTTAGATCTAAAATTTCTTCCAAAAAATCACATCCCTAGTAGTAATAATAAAAATTAAGATAATTGTATTTTTCCATTGTATATTATATCATAGTTATATGAATTAAGTCTAAAAAGTGGAGGGATTATTAATATGAATAAGATGGACTTGGAAATGCTAGAGTTAATTGAGGAAGAAAAAGCAAGACAGAGAAGGCATATAGAATTAATAGCATCTGAAAACTTTGTTAGTCCAGCTGTTATGGAGGCTGCTGGAAGTCTTTTGACCAACAAGTATGCAGAAGGCTATCCGAACAAAAGATACTATGGTGGTTGTGAAGTGGTAGATAAGGTGGAGCAATTAGCAATAGACAGGTTAAAGCAATTATTTAAGGCAGACCATGCAAATGTTCAACCTCACTCAGGATCTAATGCAAACTTGGCTGTATACTTTGCTATGTTAGAGCCAGGTGATAAGGTTTTAGGAATGAATTTATCAGAAGGTGGACACTTAACCCACGGAAGTCCTGTAAATATTTCAGGCAGCTATTATAATTTTATAGATTATGGGGTTAGTGAGGATACTGAAACTATAGACTATGATAAGGTTAGGGAAATAGCATTAAAGGAAAGACCTAAGATGATAGTTGCAGGTGCTAGTGCCTACTCTAGAAAAATAGATTTTAAAAAATTTAGAGAAATAGCAGATGAGGTTGGAGCCTACCTAATGGTTGATATGGCCCATATAGCGGGACTTGTAGCAGCAGGACTTCATCAAAATCCTGTTGAATATGCAGACTTTGTTACTACTACAACCCATAAAACCTTAAGAGGTCCTAGGGGAGGGGCTATTCTTTGTAGGGAAGAATTTGCAAAAAAAATAGATAAGGCTATTTTCCCAGGTACTCAAGGAGGGCCTTTAATGCATATAATTGCAGCCAAGGCTGTTGCTTTTAAGGAAGCTTTGAGTGAGGATTTTGTAGACTACCAAAAGCAAGTAATAAAAAATGCCCAGGCCTTAAGTGAAGGCTTAATAAAGAGAGGCTTTAGAATAGTATCTGGAGGAACAGATAACCACTTGGTTTTAATAGACTTAAGAAATAAAGGAATAACAGGGAAAGAAGCGGAAGAATTATTGGAGGATGTTGGAGTTGCAACTAATAAAAATACAATACCAAATGATCCTCAAACACCATTTGTTACAAGTGGTCTTAGGATTGGTTCTCCAGCAGTTACAACCAGAGGATTTAAAGAGGAAGATATGGATAAGGTTGCTGAAATAATAAGCTTAACTTTATCTAAAGTTGAAGATGTAGAAAAAATAAAATTATTAGTAGAAGAACTTACAAGTAAATATCCATTATACTAATTAATATTGAGCCTATTAATAGGCTCAATATTTTTGTCATTATATGATATAATGTATAAAGTGTAAGGTAATTAGTGAGAGGTGAAGTTATGAATAGAGCAACAGTATGTATTGTTGGTAGACCTAATGTAGGAAAATCAACCTTGTTTAATAAATTAGTAGGAGAAAGAATTTCAATAACTGAAGATACTCCTGGTGTAACTAGAGATAGGATATATGCAGAGGGAGAATGGTTAGGAAGGTATTATACTTTAATTGATACTGGTGGGTTAGACCTAGATGATGAAGATATAATAATGCAAAATATAAAAATGCAGGCCAATCTAGCCATAGAAATGGCAGATGTTATTTTATTTGTAGTTGATGGCAGGGCAGGTCTTACTGCTGCTGATATTGAAATTGGAAATATGCTAAGAAGGGCTGAAAAAGAAGTTATCTTAGTGGCAAATAAGATAGATAATCAAAATGTTCCAGATGAGATATATGAATTATATGAGCTAGGTTTTGGAACGCCTATGACTATATCAGCTGAGTCGAGTCTAGGGCTTGGGGATCTTTTAGATGATATGATAGATAAATTTCCAGAAGATGTTGATACAGAAGTTGACGATGAGTTAATAAAAGTTTCCTTAATTGGTAAGCCTAATGCTGGTAAGTCTTCTTTAATAAATAATATTTTAGGAGAGGAAAGGGTTATCGTTACTGATATACCTGGAACGACTAGAGATGCAATAAATACTTACTTTGAATTTAATGACCATAGGTATATGTTTATAGACACAGCTGGTCTTAGGAGGAAGAGGAGTATTGAAGATGGGGTTGAAAGATATGCTGTTGTAAGAACTCTTGCAGCGGTTGATAGGTCCCATGTATGTGTTCTTGTAATAGATGCTACTCAAGGGGTTACTGAACAAGATACAAAGATTGCAGGCTATGCCCATGAAGCAGGCAAGGCAATAATTATAGCGGTAAATAAATGGGATCTAATTGAAAAAGATGGAAGGACTATGCAAACTTTTGAAAAGCAGGTTAAGTCAGATCTTATTTTTATAAACTATGCACCTGTAATATTTATTTCTGCAAAAACAGGTCAAAGGGTAGATGGTTTATTAAACCTTATTAATACAGTTAATAACAACTATAATATGAGGATAAAAACTGGAACCTTAAATGATATTATAAATGAAGCTATTATGATAAATCAGCCACCTTCTGATAAGGGAAGGCAGGCTAAAATATACTATACTACACAGACTTCTGTTAAACCACCGAAGTTCTTAGTATTTATGAAAAATAAGGATTTAATGCATTTTTCATATACAAGGTTTTTAGAAAACCAAATAAGGTCTTACTTTGGGTTTGAAGGAGTACCTATAAGGATTGATTTCAAAGAAAGAAAAAAAGGAGACTAACTTATGAAATTAGTATTTATAGCAATACTTTCCTACTTAATAGGATCTTTTTCTTCCTCCTATTTTTTAGGTAAAATAAAAGATATAGATATTAGAGAACATGGTAGTGGAAATGCGGGATCCACAAATGCTTTAAGGGTTCTGGGGAAAAAATATGCAGCTATTACCTTTCTTTTAGACTTTTTAAAAGGTTTACTGGCTGTAAAAATAGCTAGTTATACTATGGGAAGTAATGGAATGGCTGTGGCTAGTTTTTTTGTAGTAATGGGACATAATTATCCATTTTATTTAAAGTTTCAAGGTGGAAAGGGAGTTGCTACTTCCATAGGAGTTCTTTATTCAATAGATTTTAGGGTAGGAATAATATGTACCATAGTGGGACTAGTTATGGTTGCTTTAACTAAGTATGTTTCAGTAGGTTCCCTAAGTGGTGCAATTGTTGCTCCTATAGTATTAAATTTAATATCAAAACCAACTAGGAATATTAACCTAGTAATAATTGTCCTAGCTATCTTTGTTTTAATTAGACATAGGAGTAATATAGACAGGTTATTAAAGGGTGTAGAGAACAAATTAAAACTTTAGGATTTAGGAGGATTAACATATGAATATTGGAGTATTAGGTGGAGGAAGCTGGGGAACGGCTTTATCTTTAGTTCTAGCTAATAAGGGATATGATTTAGACCTTTGGCTTAGGGATGAGAAACAATGTGAGAAGATAAATACTAGTAGAGAAAATAAAAAATATTTAAAGGGAGTTAGGCTCCCTAAAAATATAAGGGTTAAAAGTGATATAGAAAAAACCATTAAGGACAATGATGTTATATTACTGGCAATTCCAACTCATGGAGTTAGACAAACTTTAGAAGATAACAAGGCCTTATTTTCTAAAGAACAAATTATTGTAAATGTTGCAAAGGGTATAGAGAACAACACCTTGGAAAGAATTTCAGAAATAGTAGGAGATATCCTACCAGAAAATAGGTTTGTTGTTTTATCAGGTCCTTCTCATGCAGAAGAAGTTGCTGTCAATGATCCTACTACAGTAATAGCAGCATCTTTAGATGAAGAAGCTGGCAAATTAATACAAGATTTATTTATGACAGAAAATTTTAGGGTTTATACTAATAATGACCTAGTAGGGGTTGAACTAGGAGGAGCCTTAAAAAATGTTATAGCCTTGGGGGCAGGTATTTCTGATGGTTTAGAATATGGCGATAATGCTAAGGCTGCCCTGATGAATAGAGGGATATTTGAAATGGCTAGGCTGGGCCAGGCTATGGGTGGACAATTTAATACTTTTTTAGGACTTTCTGGAATAGGTGATTTAATTGTCACATGTACAAGTCTTCATAGTAGGAATAGGAAGGCTGGTATATTAATAGGAAAAGGAAATACTGTTGATGAGGCTATAAAGGAAACTGGTATGGTTGTTGAGGGTATAAAAACAACTAAATCTGCATATGAACTTAGTAAAAAATATAAGGTTAATATGCCCATAACTGAAGAGATTTATAAATTAATCTATGAGGGCGGAGATGTTGAAGAAGCAGTAAAAAGATTAATGATGAGAGAAAAAAAATCAGAAATGGATAGTTTTATTGAAAAAGATTTATATATATAGAATTTTCTAATTATAAATTAATAAAAAATTTTATGGATATAAATCTAACATATCCAAGATATTAAAAATAAGGGCCTGGTCTAGGCCCTTATTTTTAATATCTTGAAGCTAAATAATATAAAAAAAATAATGTAAAAAAACTTTTATATTGGCTTTACTAGAAAAATACAATATAAAAGTTTAAATAAAAATAAAAATGTGATATACTTTAGGTATGTACTGGAGGTTATAGATTGTATTATATAGAAATCATATTAATACTACTTCTAATAATAAGTATATTTGGTTATATATTTTCAGTATTAAGAGAGAAATATTATTTAAAAAAGAATATAATAATACTTGAAAATAAGAATATAGACCAAGAGGATTTAAAGGATTTAGATATTTATTTTTTGCTACACAAGGGAGTAAAGTTTAAAGCAGGAGATGAGGTAAAAATAGAAACAGATGAAAAAATTTACAAGGGTACTTTACTAGGCGGTAAATTTAATGAAGGGATATTGAAAATACTAACAAGGTCTAATGAAGTAAAGGTGGTTAGGCTTAGGAGCATACTAGAAGTAAAAGTAACTAGGGAGTACGGAAAATTTTTTACATCATGACTCAATTGTAGGTGATGTTTTAATTATGAAGAAAAAAAGATTTAGGCTAAATGGAAGCGCTGCCTTTAAGGGATTGTTGCTTATCATTTTATTTTATTTGTTAATAAGAGCTATACCCTTACCTTTTAGTAAAAAATTTAATACAATGAGGCCCAAAATTTCTACTTATATGAATAGTTTTGAAACTAAGGGTGTTATTATTAAAAGCGAAAAAGTATATTATGCTACTAATAAAGGAAATATAGACACTTTTGTCACAGAGGGGGAAAGGACTCCTGCTGGAAGCAGGGTTGCAGTCTTAACTGCCTTAGATAGTGGTAATACTATAGAAGAGGAATTAAGCCAAATAAATAAGTCAATAAGTGAAATAGAAAATATAAAAATAGATGTAGATTCTTTGGATGAAGAAGCTAAAAATAAGGCTATTTTAGATATAAAGAAAAAGATACAAGAAGAGATAAGAAATAAGAAACTAGATAAAATTTATATATTAAGAGAGCAACTAAATGCTTTAATAACAGGAGAAGGTATAGAAAATACAGCTTCTGGTAATACCTTGAGCCAGCTTAAAAAAAGGCAAGATGAGCTTTTTAAAACCATACATGAAAATGTTAAGGATTATTATATAGATGATGCAGCTATGATATCCTATAAGCTTGATGGTTATGAAGAGACATACCTACCTGAAGATTTTGAAAAGTATGACTATGATAAGGTTAATAAAGATATTGAAAATAACAAGCCTGAGGTTAAGAAACTAGGAGAGGTTGTAGAGAGTGGTCAACCTATATTTAAGACTATTGATAATTTTAATTGGTACTTAGCAATTAAGATAGATGACTTGAAAAATATTAAAAACCTAGAGAATAAAAAAACTCTTAGGATAAAAATAAAAGATAAAAATCAAGAATTAGAAGGAAGGATTATAAAGATTAATAAGTTGAAAAATAAGGGAGTTGTAATTCTTGAATTTAGGAGCAAGCTACAAGATTACTATAATAAAAGATTTTTAGACCTAGAAGTTATAGAATCAAATACGCTAGGCTATAAGGTTCCAAAAACTGCTTTAATAGAACAAGACAAGCTTCAGGGGGTAATGGTAAAGGATATTAGCAATATTGTTAGGTTTAGGCAGGTTATCATCTTGGCTGAAGATGGAGATAATTTATATTTAAAGGTTGGGGACGAAAATGGTTATGTTAGGACAGAGAAAGATGAGACAATTCGGACAATAAGTTTATTTGATGAAATAATATTAAAGCCAAAAAGTGTGAAAGATGGGAAAATACTGAATTAAATAGACAAAAGTATTTGCCATTCTTTAAATAAAGTGTATAATATAAACAAAGTAAGTATATTTAACAGGGAGGTTTTGAGTATGAGTGAAGGATTAGTTGAAAAACTAAAGTATTTTATGGGCATGGGAGAAGAAGAATATGACGAAGACTATGACTATGAAGAAGAGCTAGAACCAGTAATGGAACAACCAAAGGCAAAAAAAGTAAGCAACAATGTTGTTAGTTTACATACTACTGCTAGTATGAAAATAGTAGTACATGAGCCACTTAAATATGAAGATGCCCCAATTATATTAAATGACTTAAAGATGAGAAAGACTATTGTTGTAAATTTAGAGAAATTAGAAGGAAGAGAAAAAAGACAAGTTTTTGACTTCATAAGTGGGGGACTATATTCCTTAGAAGGAAATATCCAAGAAGTTACAAATAATATTTTTGTACTTGCTCCAAGTAGTGTTGAAATTGACGGTTTGAAAGATGAGTTAAAAAGTAAGGGATTATTTTCTTGGTAAAAAGCTAAGACTATATTCCTAGTTGATTTAATGTTTTTTAAAATTGTTAAGGGCTTAACAATTCTTAGAATATTCTTTAAACGTAGTATAAATAGTTTAAGGCTATTTATATTTAAGCAAGTCAATTTAAAAAAATATAAGTTGAATTTTTAGCCTAATAAGATATTGAGTTTATTTTAGAAAGGGTATTATTTTTATGGCAGAAACTATAAACAGGGATGAGTATTTGTCCCATATAACAGACTTTGAACAGATTAAAAATATGAAGAGGGTCTTAGACTTAATAGAGATAGTTATTAGGGACTATAGCATTCAGTCTACAGACTTTTTAGACCCTTACTCAATTAGATTAGCTGAATCCATACTAAATAGGTTTGATAGCATAGCTTATACTGTATTTGGAGGATTTAAAGAGGCTGAAAGAAAAATAGTGATAATCTATCCAGATTATCACTATTTAATAGAAGATGAAATACCACTTACTCCCTTAAGACTTAAGGGAGATTTATCTGACTTAAACCACAGAGATTTTTTAGGAGCCATTCTTGGGCAGGGAATAACAAGGTCTAAGCTTGGGGATATATTAGTTGCTAAAGAATCAGTAGATATAGTGGTTAAGGAAGAGGTTAAAAATTTTATCCTAGTAAATTTAAAAAAAATAGGGAATAAGAACTTTAGCATTGAAGAAATCAAGTTTTCTCATATCCAGTATGTTGAAGATGAGTATGAAACGATAAATACAACAATTAGTTCTTTAAGGCTAGATGTTTATATAAGTAGTGCATATAATTTATCTAGGAAGGACAGTCAAAATATTATTACTAGTAAAAGAGCCAAAGTAAACTTTGAACCTATTAGTAAGGTTTCTTATGAATTAGTTGAAGGAGATTTGGTTTCCCTTAGAGGTTATGGAAGATCTAGGTTATATAGAGTAGTTGGACTTAGTAAGAAAAACAGGTTAAAGGTTGAAATAAGAAAATTAAAGTAAGAGGTGAAACCTATGATAACACCTTTAGATATCCAAAATAAAAAATTTAAAAAAAGTTTTAGAGGGTATTCTCGGGATGAAGTTGATGAGTTTTTAGATGATATAATAGAAGATTATGAAAAGCTATACATAGAGAACCAAGAGGTAAAAGACTCATTAGAGAAAGTAAAGAAAGAGTTAAAAAAATATACAGAAATAGAAGACACCTTGAAGGAGACACTTATAATTGCTAAGTCTACAGGTGAAGATATAATAGAAAATTCCAAGGAAAGAGGAGAATTAATTATAGCAGACTCTAAACTAAAGGCAGCTAATGAGTATCAAAAAGCTAAACAAGAACAAGAAAAAATAATAGATAAAATAAATAATTTAGAAATTGAATTTAAGTCTATAAAAAATAAATATAAATCTTTTCTTCAATCCCAATTGAATTCTGTAGAAGAATTTGATAAAGTTATAGAGAAGAATGATGAAAATTTTGAGGCCTAGAGCCTCTTTTTTAATACAAAATATGGAGGGATATATGTTTATATTATCAATAATAGTAATAATACTTGATCAAATTACAAAAAAAATAGCCTTTGAAACTATAAGAACCCAAGGATCCAAGGTAATTATAGAAAACTTTTTTGAACTTTTATATGTAGAAAACTCTGGAGCAGCTTTTGGAATTTTTAAGGATAAAAAAATATTTTTTATTATAGTTACCCTATTAGTTTTAAGTTTTATAATAACTTATACATATAAAAACTATAAAAATATGAATGTTATAGAAAAGCTTTCTCTATCTTTAATATTTGCAGGAGCAGTTGGAAACTTTATTGATAGAATAGCAAGAGGATATGTAATAGATTTTTTGAGTTTTAAATTTGCCAATTATTATTTTCCAGTTTTTAATATAGCAGATATAGCTGTTATTGTGGGAACAGGTTTACTAATGTATATAATAGTAGCATCTGGGGATAAAATATAGGAGGTTTTATGGAGTCTTTAAATTTAGTAGTAGAAGAAGAAGCAGAAGAAAGATTAGATTCATACTTAGCCAGTGAATTAGCTGGTCTATCTAGGACTGAAATTAAAAGCTTAATAGTGGAAGGAAATATTAAGGTTAATGGTAGGATAAAAAAAGCTAGCTATCTTGTTAAAATAAAAGATAAAATAGAAGTGATACTGCCAGAGCAAGAGGAATTAAAGCTAGAGGCAGAAGACTTGAACTTGGATATTATATATGAAGATGAATATTTAGCTGTCATTAACAAACCCTATGGAATGGTTGTCCATCCTGGACCAGGTAATCCTAAGGGAACCTTAGTAAATGGTTTGTTGTATAGCTTTAATAAGCTGGCTAATATGGATGACCCAATAAGACCTGGGATAGTTCATAGGTTGGATAAGGATACATCGGGGCTTTTAGTAATAGCAAAAGATGACTTGGCTTATGAAGCTTTAGTAAAGACCTTTAAAGCTAGGGATATAGTAAGGTCTTATAGGGCCTTGGTTTTTGGCAGGATGAAAGATGAAGCTGGAAGGATAGAATGTTTAATAGGTAGACATCCCATTAATAGGCAAAAAATGGCTGTATTAAAAACAGGGGGGAAAAAGTCTATTACTAACTACAGGGTCTTAGAATTATTTAATAGGTACTCATATATTGAAGCTAATTTAGAAACTGGAAGGACCCATCAAATTAGAGTTCATATGAACTATATTAACCATCCAATAGTCGGAGATCCCATTTATTCAAATGGTAAAAATGAATTTGGCTTAAAAAGACAGTTCCTCCATTCAAGTAAGATAGGGTTTAATCATCCAATAACAGGAGAATATATGGTTTTTGAAAGTGAGTTACCAAGTGATTTTAAAAAGATTTTAACTGGACTTAGGAGGAGGAGTAATATATGAAAGAGAAGGCTTTAATCTTAGATGAAAGTGCTATAAAAAGATCCATTACCCGTATAGCACACGAAATTTTAGAAAAAAATAAGGGGGTAGAAGACCTAGTTCTTGTTGGTATAAAAACTAGGGGTTACCCACTTGCTGAAAGATTGGCGAAAAGAATAGAAGAAATAGAGGGAGAGAAGTTAGAAGTTTTTTCTTTAGATGTTACCTTGTATAGAGATGATTTAACAGAAATTAAAAACAAGGAACCTTTAAATAAAAAATTTGAAGCTGATATAGATAATAAAATAGTTGTACTAGTAGATGATGTTATATATACAGGTAGGACTACAAGGGCGGCTATGGATGCCATATCTAGCAATGGAAGGCCAGCTAGGATCCAGCTAGCTGTTTTGGTTGATCGTGGACATAGGGAATTGCCAATTAGGGCTGACTACATTGGTAAAAATGTTCCTACATCGAAAAATGAAAATGTTAAGGTTAGGCTTAAGGAAGTAGATGGAGAAGATAGGATTAATATTGTGGAAAGATAATAGGCTGTTTTCAGCCTATTTTTTTATACTTAAAATGCAATTTATCATGATTATAATAAAAGTTAATAAAAATTAATAATCTAGGTAAGTTAGTAGGTATGCATATTATAAACTTTGATAAATAGCCAAAACTTGAAAACAAAAAAATTCTTTGTTATTCTTTTAGAGAAATTTAAAAAATAAAAGGAGTTTTTTATGAGTAAGAATAGAAAAATTATTTTAAGTATATTGTTAGTTGTCCTAGTGGGTATTTTATTTAAGGGGGATTTTGTTTTTGGAGAAGGGATAAATGATTATTATGGTGCCAGAGATAATTTAATATCCGAAAAAATACCTATGAAAATTGAGCATCAAATCCACTTATATAACTTATGTGTAGATAGGAATTTAGACTACATAAAGACTTTAGCCCTAGTGCAAACGGAAAGTACATTTAATCCTAATGCAGCTAGTAGGAGTAATTTTGGCTATATGCAGATTAATAGGGTTAACCATAATAGGTTGGCTAAAAACCTTAAAACGGCCAATGCACCACTAGACCCTTATATTAATTTAAATTGGGGTACTAAAATGTTAGAAGATCTTTATAGGAAATATGAAGGCTTGGGATATGAAGGTGATAAATTAGATAGGGCAGTTTGGTCCAGCTATAATAAGGGAGAGGGTGGATTTAAAAGAACAGGAGAAGCAACTCATTATATAAATAAAAATTATAAGCATATTAATGAAATAAGAAATAAACTAGGTTTTAATAAATAATTAAATCCCCAAGGGTGTCCTTGGGGATTTAATTATTTATTTTAATTTTTCCTATAGCTTCCTTGCTAGGTGTAACAATTATAGTATTAAAATTATCATAAAATACTAGTCCAGCCTTGGCTCCTTTTTGCTTTCTAACATGTTTTCTTTCAGTATAGTCTACAGAAATATTACTAGAGCCTCTAGCGCTACTATAGTAGGCTGCAAGCAAGGCAGCTTCCTCTAAATCTTCGCTAGTATAAGCTTGACCATTGGTTTTCATAATAACATGAGAACCGGGCATATTTTGTATATGGAGCCATAGGTCATCCCTAGTGGATTTTTTAAAAGTCACTAAGTCATTTTGCCTATTATTTTTCCCAACGAAAATATCAAAACCACTAGTTGAAATGAAGTGGTGTGGCTTAGACTCGTCAGTCTTAATTTTTTTAGGATTTTTAGATTTTTTAAGGTAATTTTCAGAAATAAGCTCGTTTTTAATATCTTCTAGGTCATTAATACTTTCTGAGTTATTAATGCTTGTTAAAACATTTTCCAAATATTCAATTTCATAGCGGGTATGGGGAATTTCCAATTCTAAAAGTTTTACAGCATTTTTTAACCTAGAATATTTTTTATAGTATTTTTGTGCATTAATGTGGGCAGGTATCTTTTCATCAAGGGGTATGGATACTTTTGCCATTTCAGGATCATAAAAATTATCTAGGCTAACCTCCTTGCTACCTTTTGGTATTTGATAAAGATTAGCTGATATAAGATCTGCATAGACCTTATACTTATCCCTATCTTTAGCATTTTGAATTTCAATATTTTGTTTTTTAAGCTTATTTTTTGCCCTATCTAAATTATTATTTACAATTTTTCTTAGGGATTGAGACCTTTGTCCCAACCTATCCACTAAGTCCTTTTCTAAAAAGTAGAAGTCTAAAAGTTCATTTATAGAAGCAAAATATTTTAAATTTGAATTCTTAAACTGGTCAAGCGGAACAATATGGAAGCCTAGAATATTACCAGATTCATCGTAGGCAATATTAGGTTTAATATCCCCAGTTTCTATGGTGGACATAAGTTTGTTGAAAACTTCAAACAACCTGTCCTTTTCATTATTAGTTAAGTTATTAAGCCTAGTTTTAAAGTCTACTTTTGCAAGGCTACAAACCTGCTTACTAAAAATAGGACTTAGACCAAGGTAGGTCATATAAAAAAACTTAAATATAGGTTTTTTTGGATCGAAAATATTAAGTTGGCCCACAAAATAAGACCTTGTAAGCTGAAAAGGATCTTGCTTATCTTGTAGGGGTGGTAGAGTATAAGTACTACCAGGGAAGACCTGCCTAACACTACTCATTTCTTCAGAAACCCTGTTTACAGAATCTATTACTTTTTGCGTTTCTTTATCAATTAAGATTATATTACTGTGGCGACCCATTACTTCTATTACTAGTCGCTTTTCTTTATTTATTCCAAGTTCATCCTTAGATAAAAGATCTATAAAAACAATCCTATCAGTTTTAAATTGTTCTATATTTAAAATTGTAGACCCTATTAAGTGTTTCCTTAAAATCATACAAAACATAGGTGGCTCCTTGGGATTATCCTTAATATTTTTTGTTAGGTAAATCCTAGGATTATTACTGCTTGCTGAGAGTAAAAGTGTAAGGTTTTCTCCATTAGACCTAGTATGAATGAAAATTTCATCTTTTTCAGGCTGGTATACCTTATTAATCTTTCCTCCCACTAGTTTTTCACTTAATTCTTTTACAACTGAATTTATTACTATTCCATCAAATGCCATAATTTAACCTCCATTATCTTATACAAGTATACCATTAGTCATTAGTAATATAAAATTTATAGGATAAAATATTAAAAAAACTTAATAAACTATAGATATATAGTATAATAGTATCTATAATATTATAATACATGAGGTGGTAGATATGTTAATTAGTATGACTGGCTTTGGTAGAGGAGAGTTCGAATCGGAGTCATATAGTTTTAAAGTAGAAATAAAAACAATTAATCATAGATATAATGATATTTCCATTAGGATGCCTAGGTATTTGAATTTCATAGAGGAAAATATAAAAAAGGAAGTAAAAAAATATGTTAGGCGTGGGAAAGTTGATATATATATAAACTTAGAATGCTTAGATGAAAGTTCTTTAAATATAGACCTAGACCTAATACTTGCCAGGGAACTTTATGAAAAGTTAAGCCTACTTAAGGACGAACTTGGCATTAAAGAGGAACTTAAAACAAGAGACATTTTAAGCATGGGAGATATAGTAAAAATAGAGAGGAAAATTTTAGATGAAGACCTCCTATGGGAAGGAATAGAGACTGCTATAACAAGGGCCCTTAAAGATTTAATGGATATGAAAAAACTAGAGGGTGAAAACCTTGAAAGAGATATGGTCTTAAAGTTAAATAAAATTAAGGATAAAATATTAGAAATAGAAAAAAGGGCACCATTTGTAGTTGATGAGTATAAGGAAAAACTAGAATTTAGGATAGGCGAAATCCTAAAAGATGAAAGTCTTATAAGTACAGGAAAATTAGCTGAAGAAGTAGCTTTTTTTGCAGATAAAAGCAATATAGATGAAGAGATAACTAGACTATATTCCCATATAGACCAGTATTTTAAAATTATAGGGACTAGGGAAGTAGTTGGTAGAAAATTAGATTTTTTAATCCAGGAGATGAATAGGGAAATAAATACAATTGGGTCCAAATCAGGAGATATAGAGATTACAGAAAATGTAGTAGAAATTAAATCGGAAATAGAAAAATTAAGGGAACAGGTACAGAATATAGAGTAAAGTAGGGGGACAATATGGTAGATAAGTTAATAAATATAGGATTTGGAAATGTAGTATCATCAAATAGGATGATTGCAATTATTAGTCCAGAATCTGCACCAGTGAAAAGATTAATCCAAGAGGCAAGAGAAGAGGGTTTGTTAATAGATGCAACTTATGGTAGAAAGACTAGGGGAGTAATAATAATGGATAGTAAACATGTTATATTATCAGCAATCCAGCCTGAGACTATAAGTGGTAGAGCATCAGAGTTATAATTAGGAGGTAGAGTATGGATTTAGGTTTTTTATTAATTGTTTCTGGCCCAGCAGGTGTTGGTAAAGGAACAGTTTGTAATGCACTTTTAGATAGGGATGATGATGTAGTATTTTCTGTTTCATCTACTACTAGGAAGCCAAGAGTTGGTGAGCTAGACGGGGTAAACTATAACTTTATAGATAAGGAAGATTTTGAGGAAAAAATAGAAAAAGGTGAGTTTTTAGAGTATGCCTTTGTGCATACAGACTATTATGGAACTTCAAAATCTTTTGTTGAAGATGGAATAGCTAAGGGTAAGATAGTCTTACTTGAGATAGATGTCCAAGGAGCTATCCAGGTTAAGGATAAGCATCCTGAAGCTGTTACTATATTTATCCTACCTCCATCTATGGAAGAGCTGGAAAGAAGAATTGTAGATAGGAATACTGAGACTAAGGAACAAATAGAGAGAAGAATGAAAAATGCTTATAAGGAAATAAACTTATTAGATAAATATGATTATTTTGTAGTTAATGATGATTTAGACCAGGCTATTGAGGATATAAACTCCATAATATTGGCAGAAAAACACAAGGTAAAAAGAAAAATTAATTTAAAAGAAAAATACTTAGGAGGTAGGTAATATGTTAAACCCATCATTTAGAGATTTAGCAGAAAGAGGGGACAGTAGGTATACTCTTGCTATTTTAATAGCTAAAAGGGCAAGAAAGATAGTTGATGGATCTAAGCCATTAGTTGAAACTGAGTCCAAGAAACCAGTTTCTATAGCTTTGGAGGAAGTCTTAAGTGGAAAAATAACTTATAATAGGGAGAACGATGTAAATATTATAGATGAAGAATAGTTCTAGGAGTGAAAATATGTTAAAAGGAAAAACTATAGTCCTAGGAGTTACAGGTGGTATAGCTGTTTATAAATCTGTTGACCTAGTAAGTAGATTAAAAAAAGAAGGGGCTAATGTTGAGGTAATAATGACAGATGGAGCCAAGGAATTTGTAACCCCTTTAACTTTTCAAACTATGTCTAATAATGTTGTCCATCATAAGATGTTTAGTGAAATAACTTCTTATGATGTAGAACATATATCCTTGGCTAAAAAAGCAGACTTAATAGTCATAGCTCCAGCAACAGCTAATATAATAGGAAAAATAGCCAACGGTATAGCAGATGACCTATTGACAACAGTTGTTATGGCCACTAAGAAAAGGGTATTATTAGCTCCTGCTATGAATACTCAAATGTATTTAAATCCATTTGTTCAGGAGAATATGAAAAAACTTGAAGATAATGGTTATGAGTTTATAAATCCTACTTCAGGCTTGCTGGCTTGTGGAGATGTTGGTAAGGGCAAAATGTCAGAGCCTATAGACATTTTAGATTATATTAAGTCTAGTTTTGTAGATAAGGACCTAGAGGGACTAGATATAACAATTACTGCAGGTCCGACAATAGAGCCTATAGATCCTGTTAGGTATATGTCTAATAGGTCCAGTGGTAAGATGGGATATAGTCTAGCTAAAAATGCCTCTGATAGGGGGGCTAGGGTTAACTTAATATCAGGGCCTTCTAAATTAGACCCGCCTAAGGGAGTAAACTTTATTAAGGTAGAGACTGCAATTGAAATGAAGGATATGGTTGAAAAGTATTTTGATAAGACTGATGTTTTAATAAAGTCAGCAGCTCCATCTGATTATAGGGCAAAAGATATAAAAAATGAAAAGATGAAAAAGACTGATACTGGTAAAGAAATAAATATTAGTTATATTGAAAACCCAGACATAGCTGCATATTTTGGTAAAAAGAAAAGGGATCAAATAATTGTTGGTTTTGCAGCTGAAACATCAAACCTTATTGAAAATGCTAAGAAAAAAATCCAAAAAAAGAATTTTGATTTTATTGTTGCAAATGACGTTACCAAGGATGGTGCAGGATTTGATATAGATACAAATATTGTTAGTATCATAGATAAAGATGGCAATAAAACAGACTATCCAATAATGGAAAAGTCTAAGTTGGCAGAAGTTATTTTAGATAAAGTTATGGATATATTAAAATAAAAGCTAGACTAGTCTAGCTTTTATTTTTGTAAAAGGATGATTTAATGATTGCAAAATATGCTGAGGTCATTGTAGAAAACCGGGCTGTAGAAACTAGTAAACCCTTTACATATATAGTTAAGGGTAATCATAGAGAACTTATAAGGCCTGGTATGAGGGTTGTAGTACCTTTTGGCTTGGGTAATAAAAAATTAATTGGACTGGTTGTGGCTGTAAGTGAAACTTATAATGGAAATTATAAATTAAAACCTATACTTGATATAATAGATAATAGACCTTTGGTGGACGAAAAACTTTTAAATTTAAGTAAGTGGATTAGTGAAAATTATTTGTCCACTTATCTTGATGGGTTAAGGTTGGTTCTACCCCCTGGAGATTATAAAAGTCTTAAGACTATAGTTGAACTAGAAAAGGATATTGAGGGAGTTGACCTAGGACCTTTAGGAAGCGAAGAAATAAGCATAATAAACTATATTAGGTCTAGGGAAAATACATTATTGGAGGACTTAAAAGAAGATTTAAAACTTACTAATATAAACAAACATATAAATAAGCTTGAAGATATGAAACTTATAAAGCTTAGAGTAGATATTTCAAGCAAGGTAAATAAAAAAGTAGAAAAATGGGTAGAAATAATTAATACTGAAAAAAATTTAAAAGACTTAGAAAAACTAGTTGGTACTAGGGCTAAAAAACAAGTTTTAGTTTTAAAATATTTGTATGATAAAGGAAGTTCCTCAATTGAAAGTTTGATGAAGACTTTAAATATAACTAATAGTCCTATAAAGGGACTTGAAGAAAAGGGATTAGTCAGAGTTTTTAATAAAGAAGTTAGGAGAAATCCAGTAAAAACAAAAATTGATAGGTATAAAAAACATAAGCTAAATAGAGAGCAAGCTTATGTTTATGATCAAATTATTAAGGAAATGGACTTGGACCAAGGAAGGGATAAGTTTTTAATTCATGGGGTAACAGGTAGTGGTAAGACTGAAATATATCTACAATTGGTAGAAAAAATGATAGAAGAGGACAAGGATTCAATTATACTTGTACCAGAGATTTCTTTAACGCCTCAGACAATAGAAAGGTTTATAGGCAGGTTTGAAAAAAAGGTTGCCATATTGCATAGTAGGCTTTCAGATGGTGAAAGATTTGACCAATGGAGGCTAATAAAGGAAGGTCAGGTTAAAATAGTAGTAGGAGCTAGGTCAGCTGTTTTTGCTCCAGTAAAAAACTTGGGTTTAATAGTTATTGATGAGGAACACGAGGATAGTTATAAATCGTCAAATAATCCAAAGTATGATACAATTGAAGTGGCTAAAAAAAGGATTCAACTGGAAAATGCGAATTTAATTTTAGGAACAGCCACGCCTAGTATTGAAACTTATTATAAGGCAAGGCAAGGTGAATATAAGCTCTTAGAATTATTGGATAGGGTAAATAAAACTTTTCCAGAAGTTTTTGTAGCAGATATGAGGGAAGAATTAAACCTAGGCAATAAGACTATATTTAGTAAGAAATTATATGATGAAATAAGTGAAAACTTAAGAAAGAAGAAGCAAACCATTTTATTTTTAAATAGGAGGGGTTTTACTTCTTTTGTTTCTTGCAGGGCTTGTGGTTATGTTGTAAAATGTGAAGAATGTGATGTTTCTATGACATATCATAGGAATATAGCTAGGTTAAAGTGCCACTATTGTGGAAGTACTAAGCCTATACCAAACCTATGTCCAAACTGTAAAAGTAACTATATAAAGCACTTTGGAATAGGAACTGAGCAGGTGGAATATTTAACTAAGGAAATATTTAAAACTGCAAGAGTAGCCAGGATGGATACTGATACAATGGTTAAAAAAAACAGCTATGAGGATACCCTTACTAGGATGAAAAATGGTGAAATAGATATTTTAATAGGTACCCAGATGATATCTAAGGGTTTAGACTTTAGTGGAGTTACATTGGTTGGAATTATTGCAGCTGATACTACTTTAAACCTACCAGACTTTAGGTCTAGTGAAAGGTCCTTCCAATTAACAACTCAAGTTGCAGGAAGGGCAGGTAGAGATAAGGATTTGGGCAGGGTTGTTATTCAAACTTATAACCCAGACCACTATAGTATTCAATATTCTAAAAAACATGATTTTAAGGGTTTTTACCAGGAAGAAATTAGGCTTAGGGAGGCTTTTTCTTACCCTCCTTTTAAGAACATAATAAGTATTTTAATTTATGGGGTAAATGATTTTAATGTAGAAAAGATAAGTAAGGAAATATATACTAGGTTAATAAAAGCAAGTGAAAACTTGGATAAGTTTGACCATAATAAATCAATAATTGGCCCTTATCCAGCACCACTTGAAAAAATTAGGAAAAATTATAGGTGGTATATAGTTTTAAAGGTAGATGATTACCATATGTATGAAATAAAAGAAATTATAAGAGGTATATGTATGGGGAATATATATAAAATAGATTTTAATGGGGTTAAAATAAGTGTAGATATTAACCCAACAGCTATATTGTAATAGGAGGTAAATTATGGCTATAAGACAAATTAGATTTGATGGGGATCCAATTCTTAGGAAAAAATCAAGAGAAGTAGAAATTATAGATGATAGGACTAGGGAACTCTTAAATGACATGGAAGAAACTATGTATGAAGCAGATGGTGTTGGCTTAGCTGCACCCCAGGTTGGGATTTTAAGAAGGATAGTAGTTGTTGATGATGGAAGTGGAATTAAGAAAATGATAAATCCAGAAATCCTAGAAAAAGATGGAACTGTTCCAGGTATAGAAGGCTGTCTATCTGTTCCTAATAGGAATGGCTATGTAGATAGACCAAGGGAAATAAAGGTGAAATATTTAGATGAAAATGCTAGGGAGCATATAATAAAGGCTAAAAACTTACTTGCTAGAATTATATGCCATGAAGTTGACCACTTAGATGGGATCCTTTATATTGATAAGATGACAGAAGAGGTATTTTTTGAAGAAGATGGTGATGAATAGTGAAAGTTATATTTATGGGGACACCAGAATTTGCTGTTCCAAGTTTAGAAGCACTTCATAAGGCTGGATATACTATAGACTTGGTTGTAACTCAACAGGATAGGAAAAAGGGTAGGGGTAAAAAACTCCAACCAACAGAGGTTAAGAAAAAGGCCCTAGAATTAGGCTTGGAGGTTTACCAGCCAGAAAATGTAAATTCTAAAGAATCTGTTGAAAAAATCAAATTATTAAAACCTGACTTTATTGTTGTGGCAGCCTATGGTCAAATAATTAGAAGGCAGATTATAGATATTCCAAAATATGATATTATTAATGTTCATGCATCCTTACTACCAAAGTATAGGGGGGCAGCTCCTATAAATTGGGCCATAGTAAATGGAGAGGATGAAACAGGTATAACCATAATGGAAATACAAGAAGGTTTGGATACTGGAGATATGATTTTAAAATCATCTTTACCTATATTGGATGAAGATGATGCAGAAAGTATTCATGATAAGCTTTCAAAACTTGGGGGAGAGCTTTTAACAGAAGCGATTCTTGGGATTGTTGATGGAAGCTTAAAGAGAAAAAAACAAGATGATGACCTATCAACCTATGCCCCAATGCTAAATAAAGAAAGTGGGCTAATAAATTGGAATAAACCAGCTAAAGAAATAAGAAATTTAATAAGGGGACTTAAACCATGGCCATCAGCTTTTACTTACTATAAAGGTGAAATGGTTAAAATTCATAGGGCTGAGGTTATAGATGAAAACCCTGATGCTAGCTTGGGTGAAATAATAAAAATTGACAAGAAAAATGTTTATGTTAAGGCTTTTAATAGTGTTTTAAAGGTCATAGAGTTACAATTTCCAGGTAAAAGAAAGATGTTGGTAGAGGATTACCTTAAGGGAAATAAAATAGAAGAGGGAGAGATCCTTAAATAATGGGAGATGGTTTAAATGATGAGAGGATTCATATATGGACCAGGATATTATAGCACATGGATTATTTATGTACTTCCTGCCCTAATAGTTGCTTTTATGGCTCAAGCAACAATAAAGAAGAGGTACAGTGAATATAGTAGGATAGATAGTGGTACTAACTATGCTGCAAGAGATGTAGCAAGGCTTATTTTAGATAGAAATGGGCTTAGTAATGTTAGAATAGAAAGAGTGGCTGGAAACTTAACAGACCATTATGATCCTAGGAGTAAGGTATTAAGATTGTCAGATGGGGTTTATAATAGTAGCAGTGTTGCAGCTTTAGGAATTGCAGCTCATGAGGTTGGTCATGCTATACAAGATGGTGAAGAATATTTACCACTTAGACTTAGGAGTTTTATAGCACCAATAGCCAACCTAGGAAGTAGTCTAGTTTGGATGCTGATTTTTATAGGTTTTATAATAAATACAGTATTTATAGAAATTGGTGTGGCCTTATTTTTAGGAGTTGTTTTATTTCAGGTTGTAACCTTACCAGTGGAGATTAACGCCAGTAGAAGAGCACTAATTGAGCTAGAAAATGGGATTATGCCTTATGAAAAGGTTGATGGTGCTAAAAAAGTTTTACAGGCTGCAGCTATGACATATATAGCAGCTATCTTAGTATCAATAGGAGAGCTTTTAAGGATACTGAGCTATATAAATAGAAGAAGAGATTAAAATAGGGGATAATCCCCTATTTTATTGTTTATAAGGAGATGTTAACTTGGTTAATTCTAGAGAAATTACATTAAAAATACTAGAAGAGATAATATATAATAAGGCTTATTCCAATATTGCCTTAAACCAAAATATAAATAAGTATAAGGCTTTTGAAAATGAAGCATTTATTAGAGAGTTAGTTTATGGAGTTATGGAAAATAAACTTTACCTAGACTATATAATTAAAAAAACTTCTAGAGTAAAGTTAAAGAAAATCCATGAAAAAATATATTTAATATTATTAATAGGTATCTACCAAATATATTTTATGGAAAAGGTTCCATTAAGTGCTGCTGTAAATGAAGCTGTTAACTTAGCTAAAAAATTTGGGAATAAAGGCAGTATCGGCTATGTAAATGGATTATTAAGGAATATTACTAGGAATAAGGATGAGCTAGGACAAATTAAAATTCAAGATAAGATACAAAATATTTCTGTTAAATATTCACATCCTACTTGGTTAGTTGAGTACTTTATATCGGAGTTTGGTTTTGAATTTACAGAAAAACTATTAATTGCAAATAATGAAGTTCCAAATTTTACAATAAGGGTAAATAGCTTAAAAATAAATAAAGGAAGACTTAAGGAAAGATTAAGAAATGAAGGTTATATTATAAGTGATAGTGAGATTAGTGAAAGTTCTTTAATTATAGAAAACCCAAAGGATATTTTTAAGACTAGGGAGTTTAAGGAAGGCCTATTTATTGTCCAAGGGGAAGCAAGTAGTCTTGTTGGGGAAGTAATTAATCCTTCCAAGGAGAAATTAGTATTAGATACTTGTGCAGCTCCAGGAGGCAAGGCTATCCATATGGCCAGTATTATGGAAAATACTGGTAAAGTTATAGCTAGGGATATATATAAACATAGGTTGGACTTGATGAATGAAAATGCAAAAAGACTTGGACTTGATAACCTTGTTGTAGAAGAGTATGATGCAACTAAACTTGACCTAGGACTGAAAAATAAGATCGATTACTGTTTAGTGGATGCACCCTGTTCAGGGTTTGGGACAATCAGGAGGAACCCTGAAATTAAATATAATAGAACTTACGAAGATCTTATATCCCTAGCTAAGCTACAGGAAAGTATTTTAGAAACTAGTAAAGATTATGTTAAAATAGGGGGGACATTAGTTTATAGTACTTGCACAATAGGTAGTTTGGAAAATGATAATATAGTAAATAGATTTTTAGCAAAAAATGATAATTATAAGCTGGATGGAGATTTTATAAAGTTATATCCTAGCTTAGATAATACAGATGGTTTTTTTATTGCAAAAATGACTAGGATAAGATAATGGAGTGATATTTTGAAGTTAGAACTTAATAGTTTAAGCCTAGAAGAACTACAAAGTTTTGTGGTAAATTTAGGAGAAAAGAAATTTAGGGCAGAACAAATATTTAATTATATGCACAAGAATAAGGGGGAGGATATTGATAAGATAAATACAATTTCCAAGGCTTTTAGGGAAAGATTAAAAGAAGAAGCATTTATAAGTAGTATGGAAATTTTTAAAAGCTTTAAGTCTGAGATAGATGATACCAAAAAATATTTGTATCTATTAGAAGATAATAATATAATAGAAGCTGTAGCTATGGAGTATAAGCACGGGACTTCAGTTTGTATATCTACTCAAGTTGGTTGTAGGATGGGGTGTTCTTTTTGTGCTTCAACTAAAGAAGGCTTAATTAGAAATTTAACAGCTGGAGAAATGTTAAATGAAATATATATGATAGAAAAAGACCTGGATAAAGAAATATCCAATGTTGTTTTAATGGGTAGTGGTGAGCCACTAGATAATTATGATAATGTAGTTAAGTTTATTAGGCTTTTGACCAATGAAAAAGGAAGGGACTTAAGTACTAGACATATAAGCCTATCAACATGTGGGATTGTTCCTAAAATATATGAATTAGCAGATGAATCCCTTCCAATAACCTTAGCCATATCTTTACACTCAGCCTTTGATGATGATAGAAAAAAAATTATGCCTATTAGTAATAGGTATAAAATTAGGGAGATAATTGAAGCTTGTAAGTATTATCTTGATAAAACTAAGAGAAGGGTTACTTTTGAATATACTTTGATTAAGGGTGTAAATGATAGGGCGGTTGATAGTCTTGAACTTAGTAAAATTTTAAAGGAACTTGACTGCCATATTAACTTAATACCTCTTAACCCAATAGAAGAGTATGGGGAGAAAAATCCTTCGAACAACCATGTGTATAAGTTCAAAAATGATTTAGAAAAAAAGGGCCTTAAGGCTACAGTTAGAAGAGAAATGGGCCGAGATATTAGTGCGTCTTGTGGCCAGCTTAGGAGGTCAGTATTAACTGAAGGGGATAATTAAAAGAGGTGGTAAAATGCTTGTAGGTGCAAAGTCCCATATAGGGAGAGTTAGAAAAATAAATCAAGATGCATTTTATGTACCATTGGATAAAAAAATGCCAATATATATAGTGGCTGATGGTATGGGAGGGCATAAGGCAGGAGAAGTGGCTAGTAATATGGCCAAGGATATTATTGTTGAAAATTTAGAAAAAAATAAAATTCTTTTAAATACAGAAAGACAGGTTCTAAAGGTGATAAAAGAATCAATAGAAGATGCCAACACTAAGATTTACTTAAAGGCTCTAGAAAATAATAAGTATAGGGGAATGGGGACTACTATAATATTATGTTATATAGGAAAGAAACATATTTATATAGGACATGTAGGAGATAGTAGGGCCTATATTATTAGGGACAAAACCATGGAAATAGAACAAATAACAGAAGACCATTCTTTGGTTAATGACCTAGTAAAAACTGGTGGATTGACTATTGAAGAGGCAAAAAACCATCCAAAGAAAAATATGATAACAAGAGCAGTAGGTAGTAGTAGTATAATAGAAGTAGATTTAATTAGGGAAAAGTATGGTCTAGATGATATATTACTTATTATGACTGATGGAGTTACAAATATGCTGGAAGATAAAGAGATCTTAGAAGAGTTTATAGGGTCTAAAAATTTACAAAAATCTTGCGAGAATATAATAGAAAGAGCAAATAATCTTGGTGGCTTAGACAATAGTACCATAATAGCTATCAAATTTAGTAGTGAGGTGAAGATATGATAGGAAAGCTATTAGGCGGAAGGTATGAAATATTAGAAGAAATAGGTGGAGGTGGAATGGCCTTAGTATATAAGGCTAGGTGCAGGCTTTTAAATAGGTTTGTTGCTATAAAGGTCCTTAGGGATGAGTTTGCTAAGGACAAGGAATTTGTAGAAAAATTCAGGATGGAATCTCAAGCTGCTGCTTCTTTATCACATCCTAATATAGTGAATATATATGATGTTGGAACTGATGAGTTAGATGGTAAAACTATTCACTATATTATAATGGAATATATAAAAGGAGAAACAGTTAAAGAGAGGATAAATAGGAAGGGTAAAATTACTGTCAATGAGACGATAGAGTTTTCACTAGAGATAGCTTCTGCCTTAAAGGAAGCTCATAGGAATAACATAATACATAGGGATATAAAGTCTCAAAATATTATGATTGATGAAAATAATAGGATAAAGGTCATGGACTTTGGTATAGCGAGAGCTGCTACAAATGTTACTATAACATCCACTTCAGATGTATTAGGATCTGTTCATTACTTTTCTCCAGAACAGGCCAGGGGAGGCTATACTGATGAGAGGTCTGATGTCTATTCTTTAGGAATAGTTATGTATGAAATGGTAACAGGAGAACTGCCTTATAAGGGAGAAAGCCCCATAACAGTTGCACTTAAACATGTCCAAGAGGAAATAACCCCTCCAACAGAATACGATATAAGTATTCCTAAGGACTTGGAAAAAATAATTTTAAAATCAGTTGAGAAGAAACAAGTTGACAGGTATAAAAATGTTGATGAACTGATTATTGACTTAAATAAGGCTAGCAATAGTTATAAGGCTGCGATGAGTTTAAATAATATGGAAGATACTTCTTCTTTTACAAAAGTTATACCAACAGATGAAATACAAAGGAAGACAAAAAAAGTGAGAAAAGCTAAAGGGAAAAAGACAAAAAAAGAAAGTATGAAGGGCAGTATATTAGGTGTGATTTCTGCTTTTATAGTAGTTTCATTAATATTTTTTGCCAAGGGACAAATAGGCAATATTTTTAAGACTACAGAGTTGGTTATGCCTGATTTAATGAATAAGACAGAAGCTGAAGCTAAATCAACTATATCAGAATTAGAATTAGAATTTAATATAAGTAGAAAATTGGTAGAAGATGGTGAAGCTGGTTTAGTAATAGGGCAAGATCCAGCTGCTGGTACTAAGTTAAAAAAAGGATATCCTGTAGAAATAATAATAAGTGAAACAGGTGGTAATGTAGTAGTGCCAGAGTTAGTTAATAAAAACATTTATGAGGCTGAAACAATTGCTAGGAGGTTAAAGTTAAAAATTAATCCTAGGTATGTTCAATCTGAAAACACAGAGTCAGGAATAATATTAGACCAAGATGTTCCAAGTGGTAGGGAAGTAGAATCTGGAACAATTATTGGTGTTACTGTAAGTCAAGGTCAGGAAACTATTAAGGTTGTTATGCCTAAGTTACTAGGTAAATCCTTGTCTGAGGGCAGGGAAGAATTAGAAAAAAATAGCCTTAAGTTAGGGTCTGCTCACGAAGAAGATAGCGACCAGCCTAAGGGACTTATAATTTGGCAAAGCCATAAAACCGGTGATGAATTAAATAAAAATACTATTGTAAATGTAAAAATTAGTAGTGGTAAAAAGAAAGATATAGAAGAGAATAAACCAGAAGAAAATAAGGATGATAATATTAAGGATGAGGTTAAGGAAAAACCTGTTCAATTAACAATAAATGTTGCTAAAGAAGGAACAGCCATTAAGGTAGAAAGAACTCAAAATGGTGAAACAACTACTGTTTATAATCAAGTAGTTAATGCTGGGGATATTAGGATACCTACATCAGGTTTACCAGGAGCTAGGTTTGATATATATGCAGATGGAGCTTTAATAGATAGTGTTATAAAGTAATGGGAGGTATTTAATGGAAGGAATTATAACTAAAGGAATTGGTGGTTTTTATTATGTCATGACAGAAAATGGCTTAATTGAGTGTAGGGCTAGAGGTCTTTTTAGGGAAGAGAAACTAAAGCCCTTAATTGGAGATAGGGTTAAAATTAGGATAAGTAATGAAGATAACACTGGCTATATTGAAGAAATTTATCCTCGTAGTTCTCAACTTATTAGGCCTACTGTTGCAAATATTACACAAGTTATAGTTGTTATGAGTGTTAAAAATCCTGATTTAAATACCTGGTTACTTGATAGGTTTACTATGATGACGGAACATGAAGGTTTAAAACTTGTTATATGCTTAAATAAATCAGACTTAAATTTAGCTTACTCTAATGAAATAAAAGAAGCTTATAGTTTGGCTGGCTATGATGTTGTCCAAACGAGTGCCTTAGAAAATCAAGGAATTAGTGATTTAAGGGAATATTTAAAAGATGAAATCACAGTTTTTGCAGGACCATCAGGTGTAGGTAAATCATCTCTTTTAAATGAAATAAGTAAAAGTTTTAATTTAGAAGTTGGAGGAATTAGTGAAAAAACAGGTAGGGGTAAGCATACAACTAGGCATGTTGAATTATTAATGTTAAACCCTAGTACTTTTGTTTTAGATACTCCAGGGTTTAGTTCTATGGATTTAAGGTTTATAAAAGAGGATAGGGATATTAGGGAGTATTTTAGAGAAATAAAAAAATATGGTAAAGATTGCAAATTTTTATCCTGTATTCATAAAAATGAACCTAAATGTAATGTAAAAAAGATGGTTGAAGAAGGAAAAATTAGTGAAATGAGATATAATAATTATTTACACTTTGTTGAGGAAGTTCAAAATAGGAAAAAATATTAGTTGTGGAAAGATGGTAGCATTAATGCTACCATCTTTTTTATTAATTTAATGATAAAAAAATATTATGTTTGATCATTCTATTTACAAATATATTATAAAATGATAGTATTAATATACAGTTAAATTTTTAGATTATTCTGAAAAAGGTGATAAAAATTAATTATATTGAAGATATGGAACTTAAAAATTATAAAGTTAATGATGATTTGGCAATGAAGTTTCCAAAAGATTTAGCTCTTAAGTATAGACTATTAGTTTTAGACCTTATTGATGGAAAACTTATAGCAGTGGCAAGTGAAAATAATACAATATATAAAGAACTTTTAGAAATGTATTATGATTATGATGTCTTATTATACTTGGGTAATGAATAAATAATATATGAAAAAATAAATTTACTTTATTTTATTGATTTAAATAAAAATTTATTTTTAGATAGGGAAAAAGTAAAGGAGTCCCATATAGTTAATTTAATTAATAGGATAATAGCAAAAGGAATAGGTTTAAAGGCAACAGATATTCACTTTGAGCCTTATGAAAATATATCTAGGGTTAGGTATAGGATTAATGGCGAACTAGTTTTTTCCAAGGAGATTTTAAACAAGGATTATAAAGAATTGGTATCTAGGCTAAAACTTATTTCAAAACTAGACATATCAGAGACTAGACTTCCTCAAGATGGTAGGTTAAATTTGAATATAGACCAATTTGAAGTTGATATAAGGGTAGCTACAATTCCCAATATATTTGGGGAGAAAATTGTACTACGTATTTTAGATAAAAATAAGTTTAACTTTAAATTGGACAGTATTGGACTAGGAAAAACTAGTGTGGAAGCATTAAAAAATATAATCAGGCAACCCCATGGAATGGTCTTAATTAGTGGGCCATCAGGAAGTGGTAAAACTACTAGTCTTTATACTATTATTAAGGAGTTAAATAGGGTCAATAAAAATATTATAACCATAGAGGATCCAATCGAGTATACTATTGAAGGAATAAATCAATCTCAAGTGAATGAAAAGGTAGGATATAATTTTGAATTAGGCTTAAAGGCAATACTTAGGCAAGACCCAGACATAATTATGATTGGAGAAATAAGGGAGGAAGTTGTTTCTAAATTGGCTCTAAAATCAGCAATATTCGGTCACCTAGTTTTTTCAACCATACATACCAGTAGTTCTATATCTACAATTTTTAGGCTTTTAAGTATGGATATAGAGAAATATTTAATAGCTACTGGCTTAATATCTATTATTTCTCAGCGACTTGTTAGGGTTCTTTGTAGTGAGTGTAAGAAAAAAAGAGTGGTCAAAGAGGAAGAAAAGCCTTTATTAAAGATAAAGGAAACTTACTATATTTATGATGCAATAGGATGTGGGTCTTGTATTGATGGATACATAGGAAGGATACCTATTATGGAAATTATTAATATAGACCAGGATTTTAAGGAACTTATAAATAGGTCTATCCATATTGGAGACTATGAAAATTTAGTTGCTAAAAAGAAAATAAGGACTTTAGAGGATGAGGCTAGGGATTTGGTTTTAGATGGAGAAATATCCATAGAAGAATTTCTTAAGGTAGTTATAACTTTATAGGAGAAAGCTATGTTTTTATATAGGGCTGTTAATGAAAATGGAGATTACATAGAAGAGGTTACATATAAGGACAAAAAGGTTTTGAGTAAGGAATTAATGGCAGAAGGTTATTTTTTAATTTCTTATAAGCATAATAAAGTAAAAGGATACAAGCGGTTGAAGTTAAAGGAACTATATATTTTTTCTACAAATATGAGCCTAATTTTATTTTCTGGAGTAGAGTTTATAAAGGCTCTTTTTTTGGTTAAAAATAGTATTGAAAATAAAAATATCCAAAGAATAATATCTAAAGTAGAGGCTGAACTTTATAAGGGAAAGAGTCCATCAAAGGCAATGGAAGAAACTAGGGTATTCCCTAATTTTTTTACTAATATTGTAAAAACAGGTGAAATTTCAGGGGGCTTGGATACTTCTTTTAAGGACCTGGCTTCTTATTATAAAAATAAGTATGAATTTAGGAATAAAATTATTAATTTACTAATTTATCCCTTGATAATTTTACTATTTACTATTATAGGGGTAATTTTAATACTTAAGTTAGTTATACCTAGATTTTTAGAGATATATGAAGATTTTCAGGGGGAGTTACCTAGGGTCACAAAGTTTATTCTAGGAGCCAGTAGTTTTTTAAATAGACATAGCTTACTTATTTTTATGGCCATTACTTTTACAGTCCTAGGATTTTGTATTTTAAAAAGAAGGAAAAAATATAAGTACAAGTTAGATAGGCTTAAGTTTTCACTACCAATTATTGGTAAGATTTATGAAAATATTAAGACTTATGAGGCCACAAATATACTTAAGATATTGGTAACTAGAAATTTAGAATTTTATAGGTCCTTAGAAATTTTATATAGTATGGAGGAAAACTTATATTTAAAAGAAGTAATTGATATTGGTATAACTAGTCTTGAACTTGGGAATAAATTCTCAGATGGAATAAGTGATAGGCTAGGTTTTTCTAATATATTTAAAATATTTATTGAATTAGGAGAGGAAACGGGGGAGATAGAAGAGGGAATTAATAACTCTAATGAATATTTAAAAAACATTATAGATAATAGCTTAGGAAGGTTTGAGAAACTGATAGAACCAGTAATCATGGTTATTATTGGCATAGTTGTGGGAATCTTAGTACTTGGGATAATTACACCTATGTTTAGTATGATTGATTTTATAATATAAGAGGTGGTTATATGGATAATAAAGGTTTTACACTGATAGAAGTTATTATAGTAATTGTAATTTTAGGTATTTTAGCGAGTATACTTTTACCTAATATAAATAAGTATAATTTAAAGTCGAGAGTTACAGCCCATAATGCTACAGTAAATGTTCTTAAAACTGCTGGGTTTATGTATATAACAGATAACCCTAATACTTTAGATGTAGAAATAGAAAATGAAAAACTTAGGCCATATTTGGACAAGGATTCAAAAATAGAAGTAGATCCTTTTATTTTAAAGAAAATAGGGGAAAACAATAAAGAATTTAGAGTAAAATATACAGATGATGGAATAGAAGTCACTCCAGGCATTTTAAAAATAGTAGACAATAATATAAAACAATTAGATTAGGCTTTGGTGGGAAAATGACTATTAATAATATTTTTTCAAATAAGAGCTTAGGTATAGATGTGGGAAGGGAAAATATTAAACTTGTTCTAGGTAAAAAGACAAAAAATAAATTAAAACTATATAGTGCTATGATGATAGAAAGTGACTATTTAGAGAATCAAAATTTTTTATTAAACCTAGTTTTTTCAAATAAGTCTAGGTATAGGAAGGCAAACTTATCCCTAAATTTAGACGAATTTGATTATGAGATATTTGATTTACCTAGTTTGCAAAATAATGAGTTAAGGCTTGCCTTAGAAAGTAAGTATGGGGCTGAGAACTTTGAAAAATATTTAATCCAGTACTTAAGATATAAGGGGAAGGAAGATAGGATTTTTTCTTTATTAATAGGCCGGGATAAGGTTAATAAGTATAGAGAAAAGTTAA
>JASLBE010000013.1 GCA_030146705.1 Tissierellales bacterium
AGGGCTATGGACCAAGTTAGGAAGGACTACAGCTACCTAGAGCACGGGCAAACCAAGATAAGGTCCAAGGACTATGGGGACAAGGTGGAAATAGACCTGAACTTCTATGAAGACAGCCTAAATAAGATGGAGGAGGCAGAAAGAGAGGCAGAGAGAATAGTTAGAAACCTGGACCTTAAAAGCAAAAAGGCCAGTGAAAAAGTTTTATTAATCCACGACCACCTGGGCAAGGTAGCCAAGTACAACCTTGTTGGGGAGGAAAACAATAGCCTGACAGAAGACGACTACAGTGCCTATGGGATCTTGATTAAAAACCTAGGCATAGGAGAGGGCTATGCCAAGGCCTTCCAACTAATAGGGGAAAGGGCCGGACTTAGGACAGCCTATGTTGAGGGGACCTACAAGGGGGAAGACCACAGGTGGAATATGGTCTACCTAGATGGGGACTGGTACAACCTGGACATAAGCAATGCTACAAGACCTTATGAAAATAAGAAAAAAGTATTTACCCTGGTTTATGACTACTTCCTAAAAGCAGACAAGGACTACAAGGGGGACTATGAAAAAAATATCCAAATCAACTACCCAAGGGCTGGAGGGAAAAAAGACTACTACGAAGAATTAGGCATAAGCTACAAGGATATATATGGCAACACCTATAAAAATATAGGCAACTATGGAGAACTGGAAAAAGAACTTAGGGTGGGCATATTATTTGATGAAAATATTTATATATGTTTAAGGGCTGGCCTTGCCTATATGCCTAAGGAGGCCCTGGAAGACTTGGTTGAAGAATATTCTAAGATAAAGCCTAACACAAGTTATAAGGTCATAGAAAACCATAGGGGACTATTTGAAATAATTAAGAGATAAAGAAGACTTATAAAAAATAATATAATATTTATAATATATATTGAATTAATATATATTATAAATATTAATTATAGTTACATACTTGTTATTAATATACCCTATTAATAACAAGCACATAAAAGTTTAAATGTGTATAAATAGGCAAGAAACTGTAAAAAATAGGCATTTTACTAAAAAAAGTATGTAATAAAGGGATTGAAATAATAAATCAATTATGTTAAACTGTTATCAGGGGAGTTTATATAATTATAAACTAATATACACATAAACAATATACATTTATTATCGAGGAATCGCTGTGTACCTAGAAATAGGTGTGCATAGTGAGGACCGGTCAAAATCCTATTAATTTTTTTATATATTTAAGGGAAGTTAGTAGGATAGACACGGAATGGCGAAGAAGAACTAAAAGTTGTATCAGTATCTGCTGTAAATAGGGACTCAATCAAGGTTGAATTCAACAAGGAAGTTGAAGCAGATATAGAAAACATAGAAATCGATGGGCTAACAGTCCAAGCAGTAGTTAAGTCAGAAGATGGAAAGACTTTAACTATAAAAACTGATAAAATGGAATACAACAAAAAATATGATTTAACAATAAAAGGTCTTGGAGAAGAAGATATAAAAGCTAGCTTTACAAGTAAAAGCATAGAAGACTCTTGGACTTTAGAAATTGATGCACCAAAGGCTATAAAGGCTGATGGAACATCTACAGAAGTAGTTAAATTTAGGCTATTAGACGCAGAAGGAAAGGTTGATACTAATGCTAATGACATAGTATTAGACTTAAATGCAACATTTGGAAACCTTTCACAAAAAAGGGTAACTATCCAAAAGGGAGAAGCAGAAGTTATCTTAAGGTCAGAATTTAACGAAGCTGAAGTAGTATCAAAAATAGATGCACAAATAATAGAAGCATCAGGAAACTATAAGGACCTAATTGGTAAGGTAGTTGCTAAGTCTGCCTATGTAGTTTTCAACCACGAGGGAACAGATGGTGGAGAAGAAGCTATAATTAAATCATTGGTATCTGTAAACTCTAATGAAGCAGATAGGGTTACTTTAATCTTTGATGAACCAATACTAGCTAAGGATATATATAAGTTAAAGGATAATGGAGAAATCGTATTAGACGCAGAAGGCTATCCAGAATTAACTGATAATATCAAAATATCCCAAGACTCAGAATTAACAAACAAAAAAACAATTAAGGCTCTTGAAATTAGTTCTAAGAACCCTAAGGCTGTAATAGCCTATCTTGATGTTAGGGGAAAAGGTAAAGACAAGAATATTTTAACTGACAACAAGGATGTTTATGTATCAGCTAAAATAGGAGAATATGGTAGTGAAGAAAAGAAGAGCTTTAAGCTAACTGATGCTAGGACTCCTAATATTACTAGTGTGGATGCCCTAAGCAATAGGCAACTAGAAGTAGTATTTTCAGAAGGTATCTTGTCATCAGACTTTGTAATTGATGGTAGGTTTGAAGAAGAGTTTGATGTTGAATATGGTGAAGTAGTTTGGAACCCTAAGACCAACAAGTATGTTGACAATAGGCACAAGGTGGAAATTACCTTAAACTCTAAATACCAAGAACCAGACAAGGTTGATGGTGATTATGTTTATCCAAAGGGCTACTTTAAACCAGGCAAGCACTCTATCCAAGCTTCTACAATAAAAGACTTTGCGGCGTATACTGATAAAAACAATATTGGTACTACCCAAACCTTAAGCTTTACTGTGGCAGAAGACAACAGTGAAATTGAAGTTACAAGGACAGTGGACTCACCAGAACAGTTTAGGGTTAAGTTTAACAAGGATATTAAGATTGTAAACGAAAATAAATCAGATGACTTAGATGCTGGTAATGTTACAACTAGGGGTCTTGACGCAAGAGGCTTTGAGTCAATTGTTAGCCTGAACTATAAGGACAGCAAGGGAGAATGGCAACAAGTTGAAGACAATATAGGTAAATATTTCAAGGGTGAAAAAGAAGAAGATGACCTACTATATATAACTGCCCTAGGAGATGGAGAATACCTAGTTGAACTAACAACAGACTGGACAGTAATATATAACACTAAAGAAACTAGGGACAACTACTACAACGACACATTTGCCCTAATAATTGATGAAAAATCAGTAATGAACCCATCTAATGGAAAGGTTAACCAAGAACCAATAGTTGTGGAATTAAGTAAGGGAACAGCTTTGGCTAAACCTGATACAACAAGTCCAGAGATTGCTAAGGGTGGAATAGTTAAGGCTGAAAACTTTGATGAAAACAAGGGTGGCGGCTTTAATGTAACAATGACTGAACCAGTTAAACTATATTCTAAAGATAATGGAACTTTAAACACTGAGGGTGCAACTTTGGCTCAAAAGCAAGTAGAACTACCAGAAACTAAGGTTGAATTCTTAGGAAGAGACAAGGATGGCAAGACTAGGACCCTAATAGGAAAGGTTGTAGGATTTGCTGACAAGCTTGATAAGGTAATCAGGGTTGAGTGGGATAATGGAAACGAAGAAGTAGTTACTAGGAATGGCGAAGAAAAAACTGAAGTAGTAACACCACAAACAATAGTTAACGACGGTGGAGACACTAGTTGGGAACTAGTAATAAGGTCTATTTCTGACGACATAGGCAACACTGCTGCAACAGTTACTGAAACTTTTGAACTAGAGCCTACTAAGGAAGTTCCAGTTGAAAAAGAATTTAGGGTAGTACCAGAAAATGGAACAGCTTTAGGACAAGACGGTAAGGGAACATTTGCAGTTACTGGTAAGAAGACAGATGAAGAAGACGAGGTTATAATAGAGTTTACTCAACCAGTTGCAACAGTAGGAAATGGTTCTGCAGTGGATGTTAAGAACTATACCCTAAACGGTAAGGACCTGCCAGCAGGAACTAGGATTGTTTTAGACATTGATCAAAATGAAGAAGGTAGGGTAGTTAAGATTTTATTACCAAAGGGAACTTTTGAAAATGAAAATGAAGAAACAGGGGTAATAAAATTAGCAGAACAATTAAAATCTGCAGAAGGTTTAGAACTAAAGGGAGACGTTGCCTTTACTTTTGAAATAGAAGATGAAGCTGAAAAAGCTAAGGAAGCTTTAGAAGAAGCAATAGCAGACGCTGAAGAAGTAGCTAAAAATGAAGCATTAAAAGGCGAAGCTAAAAAAGCTTTAGACGAAGCAATAACAAAAGCTGAAGAAGTAGCTAAAAAAGAAAATGCAACAGTAAAAGAAACAAATGAAGCTAAAAAAGCTTTAGATAAAGCAATAGCAGATGCGAAAGCAGAAGTAGCAGAAGTTGAAGCAGCTAAAAAAGCAGTTGATGAATTATTCAATGGCGAAGAATTAGCTGAGGGTGTAGATGCAGATAAAATAAGTGCTGCTAAAGAATTAGTGGAAAAATTAGAAGATGGAGATACTAAAACAGAATTACTAGAAAAGATAGAAAAAGCTAAAGAAGCTTTAGCAAAAGCTGAAGCTGAAAAAGCGGCTAAAGATGCAGTTGAAGGATTATTCAATGGCGAAGAATTAGCTGAGGGCGTAGACGCAGATAAAATAAGTGCTGCTAAAGAATTAGTGGAAAAATTAGAAGATGGAGATACTAAAACAGAATTACTAGAAAAGATAGAAAAAGCTAAAGAAGCTTTAGAAAAAGCTGAATAATAAAAGTGCGAAACGAAGAGGTATAACAATAATTAAGAATTAAAATTTTATTTAAAATTTATTGATTATTGGAAAGCTTCTAATAGTATTAGTTTGGCCTATGGAATATTGGAAGTAATAGAATATTCTTATAATAAAGTAATACAGATTAAAACTAATATTATTAAACTTTTTTACCAATATGTTAGGTGGAAGCCCTAACCTAGACCAACAATCAAATGTCTAGTGCTAAGATCCTGCAGGGGGCTGGGCCTACTAAGCCCAGTCTTCTGAAGCCAGGTAATAAGTAAGGGGTGGAAGTCCCCAGCCAGCATCCTTAAAAACTTAATATGGCCAGGATGACGAATCCACTTAGGCGGGATAGTTTTAACCTATGCTGTTAAATATAACCATACCTTCAGCTTGGTATAGGTATGTGGGGCTGGAATACCCCATATGCTTGTGGAGAATTGATTGTTAAACACAGGCTTGGCTATGTCGTTGTGGAGGCCTAAGTTAAGTAAAAAAAGGGATAGGTAGAAAGGAACGTTTGATGCTGTGTGGGAGGAGGACTTAGTAGGTCCAAGGAAACCCATACGGGCTCAGCAGGTCCATAGTAGCTGTGAACATTAGCCGTTTGCATCCCACTGGCGACACTGGGAGAGGGGAAAACTAATGGGAGCCAAGGGGCCTAGCCGGAAGAAGATTATATAAATAGGAGATAATCCCCATTATTATGTCTATTTTATAATCAGGTTAAATTAAAAAAATATAAGATACAAGGGCAGCCAGTTTTGGCTGCCTTTTTTTATGGAAAGATTGACCTTTTTCTAGCCTAGGCTAAACTTTGGACCTATAAAATAAAAAAGATAAATAGGGGCTTGTGAATTATTAGAATATTTAATATAATTAAGGCATAAGAATAATGGGGATTATTCAAATATTTATACATAAGTTTTTTCGGTGGAACGCCGTATGCCATAAAAGTGGCACGTATGGTGTGGATCGATCGAAATCTATAGGACCTAGTAAGGGCAGGCTAGCTTGGGATAGATAGAAAGATATGGTGGAGTAAAAGAAGTTGTGGAAAAAGCTGTAGAAGAAGCTGGGAAAAAAGGCAGGGGTGATTATAGTTACAAGGGAACAATAGAAGTAAGTGGAACAAGTGTAACATATGCTCCTGGGACTACAGAGCCTAAAGATATTATGGATGACTTGGCAAGATATTTAGGAGCATTATACGAGCAAGAAATTGAAGAAATAACCTATGGAGGAAAAGATTATACTTGGAATGAAGAAGGTAGTTTAAAAGGTAGTAATTGGGAAAATGGTGGTAAGACACTAGTTTCTGAAATTGTGAAAGACTATACTACTACTACTACTGAATTGGTATTGGAATTAGACGGAATTAAGGTTACTTTTAGCTTAGGAAATTAAATAACCACTGGCTTTTAAAATAGGATACTTTTAGTATCCTATTTTTTTCTTCTTAATAGCCTGGGTCTTGGCTTATATCCCAGGCTTTTTTTAATCTATTTAAAATATAGGTGGAAATATATACCTAGGGGGAACTGGAAGTTTAGGTTAGGTTTTGGTCCTTTAAAAATATTGACAAATATAAAAAATAAAAAGACCTAAAAATCTTCCCAAACCTATAAAATTCCAGCTGGTTTTTTCCTAGCCATTAAAAAAATTAATACTCAATACTATATTTTATATAAATAAATATTTACATATATAAAAATTAAAAAACATTAGACTAAAATAATCTGTAAAATTACAGGAAATATTAAAAAAGATTATTAAATATAATAATTATTATTCTATTTAATAATCTTTAAAAACCTTGAATATAAATAAAAAATATGATAGAGTTTAGTTGTAAGAATAATGGGGATTATTCAAATATTTAGATTAAATATTTTTTCGGTGGAACGCCATATGCCATAAAAGTGGCACGTATGGTGTGG
>JASLBE010000066.1 GCA_030146705.1 Tissierellales bacterium
GAACAGAAATGGTAATGCCAGGAGACAACGCAAAATTCATAATAGAATTAATAAATCCAATAGCAGTAGAAGAAGGATTAAGATTCTCAATCCGTGAAGGTGGAAGAACAGTAGGATCAGGAGTTGTAACTAAGATCTTAGTTTAATTAATAAATATTTAAGACCCTAAATTTTTAGGGTCTTATTTTTAAATTAAACTAATATTATTTATAAAATAAAAGTTTAAAAAAGTACTTGAAATTTACTTGGAAATAGGGTAAACTGTAATGGTGTTTAAATATAAGCATTGCGATGAAGTGAAAGGTTGCTGAAAACAGGAAATTTTCACTGAGAATGTTCGATTTAAAATCGGGCGACTAGGGTTTTTGTGTCGTTTTGTAAAAATGTATTACAACACACCCGGTAAAGTTTATCGGTAACTCTAAGTTGCATGTAAAAGAGTAGCATGCGCTAAAAGGAGGGAATTAAATGGCAAACAAGGGTCAAAAAATAAGAATAAGATTAAAGGCTTATGATCATGAGTTATTAGACTCATCAGCTCAAAAAATAGTTGAATCAGCTAAGAGGACAGGGGCAGAAGTTTCTGGACCTATTCCACTACCAACTGATATTGAAAAAGTAACTATTTTAAGATCAGTTCACGTAAACAAAGATTCAAGAGAACAGTTCGAACAAAGAACACATAAGAGATTGATTGATATCTTAAATCCAACTCAAGAAACTGTAGATTCATTAATGAAATTGAATTTACCAGCTGGAGTAGATATAGAGATAAAATAAGCTATGCTTAAAAGATTGCCTTAATTATAAAAAAAGGTAATCCGCTGTAAGATAATAGGAGGTGCAATTAATGAAAAGGATATTAGGTAGAAAAATTGGAATGACTCAAATATATGCTGAAAACGGCAAGGTTATACCAGTTACTGTTATAGAAGCAGAGCCAAATGTTGTAATCCAAAAGAAGACTGTTGAAACTGATGGTTACAATGCTATACAAGTAGGTTTTGCTAAAGTAGAAGAAAACAAAATGAGAAAAGTGAATAAACCAACTAAGGGACATTTTGAAAAGTCTGAAGTTGAAGTTCATAAAGTTCTAAGAGAATTCAGGGTTGATAATATAGAAGACTTTGAAATAGGACAAGAAATAAAAGTAGATACATTTGCAGAAGGTGAAATGATAGACGTTACAGGAACTTCTAAAGGTAAAGGAACTGCTGGTGTTATTAAGAGACACGGCTTCTCTAGAGGTAGGGAAACTCACGGTTCTAAATTCCATAGGGCTCCAGGTGGTATGTCTGCTGCAACTTATCCAGGAAGAGTTTTCAAGGGTCATAGAATGGCTGGAAGAATGGGTAATGAAAGAGTTACTATTCAAAACTTAGAAGTGGTAAGAGTAGATGCAGATAAAAACCTTCTTCTTGTAAAAGGTGCAATACCAGGACCTAAAAAAGGACTTGTTTCTATAAAAGAAACTGTAAAGAGTAAATAAATTATTAACATAAGAAAGGAGGAAATCTAATGCCTAAGGTAAATGTTTTAAATATGCTTGGAGAACAAGTAGAAGAATTAGAATTAAGCGAAGGTATATTCGGTATAGAAGTTAATGAACATGCGGTTTATGAAGTTGTTAAAAACCAATTAGCTAACAAAAGACAAGGAACTCAATCAGCTAAAACTAGAGCTGAGGTTAGAGGTGGAGGCAAGAAGCCTTGGAGACAAAAAGGTACAGGTAGAGCTCGTCAAGGTAGTATAAGAGCCCCACATTTTACAGGAGGTGGAGTTGTTTTTGCTCCAAAACCTAGAGATTATAGCTATAGGGTACCAAAGAAATTAAGGAGATTAGCTTTAAAATCTGTTTTAACATCTAAAGTTGAGAATGGTGAAATCATAATCGTTGACAATATAGACTTTGATGCACCAAAAACTAAGGAAATGGCTAAATTCTTAAGTAATATTAAGGCTGACAAAAAAGCACTTATTGTTATGGGAGATAAAAACGAAAATGTTATAAAATCAGCTAAAAATATTCCTAATGTAGGTACTGCTTTAGTAAATACTATTAACGTATATGATATTATGAATTGTAATTCATTTATAATAACTAAAGATGCGGTTAAGAAAGTGGAGGAGGTGTACGCATAATGCTTATTCCACATGATATTATTGTAAAACCAATAATTACGGAAAAAAGTATGGACGATATGGCTGAAGGTAAATATACTTTCGAAGTTTCAAAAAGAGCAACAAAAGTTGAAATTAAAAAAGCCGTAGAGGAAATTTTTAATGTAGAAGTTGAAAAAGTTAACACTATGAATGTTATAGGAAAAATAAAGAGACAAGGCATGACTTCAGGAAGAAGACCAAGTTGGAAAAAAGCTATAGTAAAGCTTAAAGAAGGTTCAGATCCAATAGAGTTCTTTGAAGGAATGTAATTAGATCTAGAAAAGGGAGGGAAAACTAATGAGTATAAGAAAATTTAAGGCAACTTCCCCAGGTCTTAGAGACATGACGGTTTCTACTTTTGAGGAAATAACAAAGACAACTCCAGAAAAGAGTTTATTAAAGAAAATAAACAAAACTGGTGGAAGAAATGCGCAAGGTAGAATAACTAGTCGTCATAGGGGCGGCGGTGCTAAAAGACAATATAGAATTATAGATTTCAAAAGAAACAAAGATGGTATAGAAGGAAAGGTAGCAGCTATTGAATATGATCCAAATAGGACTGCTAACATTGCTTTAATCCACTATGTAGACGGTGAAAAAAGATATATATTAGCACCTAACAAATTAAAGGTTGGAGATGTAATTGAGTCTGGAGTAGATGCAGACATTAAGATAGGTAATGCTTTACCACTTAGAAATATCCCGGTTGGTACAGTTGTACACAATGTTGAGTTACAACCTGGAAAAGGTGGACAAATGGTTAGGACTGCAGGAGCAAGTGCTCAGTTAATGGCTAAAGAAGGTAAGTATGCACAACTTAGGTTACCATCTTCTGAATTTAGGTTAGTAAGATTAGAGTGTCGTGCTACTATAGGACAAGTTGGTAATATAGACCACGAAAACATAACAATTGGTAAGGCAGGTAAGTCTAGACATTTAGGTATAAGACCACAAACTAGAGGTACTGCAATGAACCCAGTAGACCATCCACACGGTGGTGGAGAGGGAAGAACTGGAATTGGTATGCCATCACCAGTTACTCCATGGGGTAAACCAACATTAGGATACAAAACTAGAAGAAAAAATCAAAAATCTAGTAAGTTTATTGTAAGAGGTAGACGTAGAGGTAAAAAAGGTAGAGAATAGTTAATTGAGGGGAGGCATTAAGTAATGGGAAGATCTCTTAAAAAAGGACCTTTTTGTGATGAACATTTAATGAAGAAAATTGACGCATTAAATGAAAGTGATAAAAAGCAAGTAATAAAAACATGGTCACGTCGTTCAACTATATTTCCAGATATGTTAGGTCATACAATTGCGGTTTATGATGGAAGAAAACACGTGCCAATTTATATAGTAGAAGATATGGTAGGTCATAAATTAGGTGAGTTTGTACCTACTAGAACGTTCAGAGGACACTCTGCTAGAACTACAGAAAAATCATCAGCTTTAAAATAGGTATAAGGAGGTAATATAATGGAAGCTAGAGCTATAGCAAAACATGTAAGAGTTTCTCCTTTGAAAGTAGGTTTTATTTGTACTGAAATTAGAGGTAAGCAAGTAGATGAAGCTTTATCTATACTAAAATTCACACCTAAAAAAGGTGCTAAGGTTTTAGAAGATGTTCTTAACTCAGCAATCGCTAATGCTGAAAATAACTTCGGTTTAGATAGAGAAAATTTATATGTATCAGAAGCCTATGCTAATGATGGTCCACAAATGAAAAGATGGAGACCTAAGGCAAAAGGAATGGCTAATCCAATAATAAAGAGAACAAGTCATATTGGAGTAGTAGTTAAAGAAAGAGAATAAGAAAAGGAGGGATATTGAATGGGTCAAAAAGTAAACCCACACGGTTTTAGAGTTGGTGTTATTAAGGACTGGGACTCTAAATGGTATGCAGAAGATAAAGATTTTGGAGATTTATTAGTTGAAGATTATCATATTCGTAAATATGTTAAAAAAGCTATGTATACAGCTGGAATTTCTACTATTGAAATAGAAAGAGCGGCAAATAGGATAAAAGTAACTATTAATACGGCTAAGCCAGGAATGGTTATCGGTAGGGGTGGTTCTGGAGTTGAAGAACTTAGGACTGAACTTGAAAAAATGACTGGTAAAAAAGTTGTTATTAATGTTGAGGAAGTAAAAGTTGTTGAATTAGATGCACAATTAGTTGCTGAAAACATTGCATCTCAATTAGAAAGAAGGGTTTCTTTCAGAAGAGCGATGAAACAATCTATTCAAAGAACTATGAGATTTGGTGGAAAAGGTATAAAAACTTCAGTATCAGGAAGAGTTGGTGGAGCTGATATGGCTAGAACTGAAGGATATAGTGAAGGTTCTATCCCACTACAAACTTTAAGAGCAGATATCGATTATGGATTTGCAGAAGCAGATACTACTTACGGTAAAATGGGAGTTAAGGTTTGGATTTATAAAGGTGAAATACTTCCTGAAGCACCAGTAGAAAAAAAGGATAACAAATAGTATAGACGAACTAGGAAGGAGGAAGATATAATGTTAATGCCTAAAAGAGTTAAGTATCGTAAAGTTCATAGAGGTAGAATGAGGGGTAAAGCGCTTCGTGGAAACACTATAACTTACGGAGAATTCGGATTACAAGCATTAGAGCCAGCATGGATTACTTCTAACCAAATAGAAGCTGCAAGACGTGCTATGACAAGATATGCAAAAAGAGGCGGAAATGTTTGGATAAAAATATTCCCAGACAAATCAGTAACAGCTAAACCAGCTGAAACTCGTATGGGTGCTGGTAAAGGTTCACCAGATTACTGGGTTGCTGTAGTAAAACCAGGAAGAATTTTATTTGAAATGGGTGGTGTATCAGAAGAAGTAGCTAGAGAGGCTATGAGACTTGCTGCACATAAATTACCAATAAAAACTAAGTTTGTATCACGTGATGAAGAGGGTGGTGAATCTAATGAAAGCTAAAGAAGTTCGCCAATTAACAGCAGTAGAATTAGATAGTAAATTATTAGAATTAAAGACTGAACTGTTTAACTTAAGATTTCAATTGGCCACTGGTCAATTAGATAATCCTCAACAAATTAAAACAGTTAGAAAAAATATAGCTCGTGTAAAAACGATTATAAGAGAAAGAGAATTAGGAATAGGAAAGGAGGTTTAATCTTAGATGGAAAGATCAATGCGTAAAGTTAAAGTTGGTAATGTCGTAAGTGATAAAATGGACAAAACGATAGTAGTAGCAGTTGAAACCTTCGTAACACATCCTTTATATAAAAAACAATTAAAGAAAACAACTAAGTTTAAAGCTCATGACGAAAATAATGAGTGTGGAATAGGCGATGTAGTAAAAATTATGGAAACTAGAAAATTAAGTAAAGATAAAAACTGGAGACTAGTTGAAATAGTAGAAAAAGCAAAATAAAATAATTGTTTTAGAGGGGAGGTATTCAAATGATTCAAGTTGAAAGCCGTATGAAAGTAGCAGACAACTCCGGAGCAAGAGAACTTTTAGTAATAAGAGTATTAGGCGGAACTAATAAGAGGTATGCTAAAGTTGGAGATACAGTAGTTTGTACAGTAAAATCAGCAACACCAGGTGGAGTTGTTAAAAAAGGTGAAGTGGTTAAAGCTGTAATAGTAAGAACGAAAGCAGCTGTTAAAAGAGAAGATGGTTCATATATAAAATTTGATGATAACGCAGCAGTTATCTTAAAAGAAGATGGAAGTCCGGTTGGAACACGTATATTCGGACCAGTTACTAGGGAACTTAGACAAGGTAACTTTATGAGAATCATATCTTTAGCATCAGAAGTATTATAATAGGAGGTGTGTAAGATGAAAATTAAAACTGGAGACAAGGTAGTTGTAATTTCTGGAGTATATAAAGACAAACAGGGAAAAGTTTTAAAAGTGTTTCCTAAGGAAAATAGATTAATCGTTGAAAATGTAAACATGCTTACAAAACATGAGAAGCCTCAAGGTCCTAATAAACCAGGCGGAATTATAAAATCTGAAGGACCAATAAATGTATCTAATGTTATGTATTTCTGTGATAAATGCAATAAAGGTACACGTGTAGGATACAAGGTATCTGATGACGGTTCAAAGGTAAGAGTTTGTAAAAAATGTGGAGTAGAGTTAAATAAATAACATCGTTGAGAGGAGGTAAAGATATGACTTCCAGATTAAGAAATAAATATGAGGAAGAAGTTATAGAAGCATTAATGGAAAAGTTCCAATACAGTAATGTTATGGAAGTTCCTAAAGTTGAAAAAGTAATTATTAATATGGGTGTAGGAGAGGCTAAAGAAAATCCTAAGACTCTAGAAGCTGCAGTGGAGGAGTTAGCTATAATAACTGGTCAAAGACCACTTATTACTAAGGCTAAAAAATCAATTGCTAACTTCAAATTAAGAGAAGGAATGAACGTTGGAGCAAAGGTAACTCTAAGAGGAGAAAGAATGTATGATTTCTTAGATAAATTAATGAATATAGCCCTACCAAGAGTTAGAGACTTTAGAGGTGTTAATAGTAGCTCTTTTGATGGTAGAGGTAACTATGCATTAGGAATAAAAGAACAATTAATATTCCCTGAGATTGAATACGATAAAGTAGACCGTATAAGAGGATTAGATATAGTTATTGTAACTACAGCTAATACTGATGAAGAAGCTAAAGAGTTTTTACAACTTATGGGTATGCCTTTTAAAAAATAGATAAAAGGAGGGAATTGTTTTGGCTAAAAAGTCAATGATTGCAAAACAAAAGAGAAAACAAAAATATAGTACTAGAGAGTACAATAGATGTAAGATCTGTGGAAGACCACATGGTTATTTAAGAAAATATGGAATATGCCGTATATGCTTTAGAGAATTAGCTCACAAAGGTCAAATACCTGGAGTTAGAAAAGCTAGTTGGTAATATTTTAATTAAGAGAGGAGGCAATTAATTATGATGACAGACCCAATAGCAGATATGTTAACAAGAATCAGAAACGGAAATGATGCGAAACATAGTTCTGTTGATATACCAGCGTCAAATATTAAAAAGGATTTAGCTGAAATTTTAGTAGAAGAAGGCTTTATTAATGGATTTGATGTTTTAGATGATGGTAAACAAGGAGTTATTAGAGTAGATTTAAAATACGGACCAAATAAAGAAAAAGTTATGTCAGGTATTAGAAGAATTTCTAAACCAGGACTTAGAGTGTATGTTAAAGCGGATGAAATACCTAAGGTTTTAGGCGGACTTGGAATAGCTGTAGTTTCAACTTCAAAGGGAATTATGACTGACAAAAAAGCTAGGAAAGAAAATATAGGTGGAGAAGTAATCTGCTACGTATGGTAATTAATAGATAACAAACTAGGGAGGTGTACTCAATGTCCAGAATTGGATTATTACCAATCGAGATACCGGCAGGTGTTGAGGTTAAGATAAAAGACGATAATATCGTAGAGGTAAAAGGTAAAAATGGAACATTAGAGCAAAAAATCGATTCAGATATGGATGTAAAAATAGAAGATAATACAATTACTGTTAGTAGACCTACTGATAACAAAAAACATAGATCATTACATGGGTTAACTAGAACTTTAATCTATAATATGATTGTTGGAGTTACAGAAGGATACAAAAAAACTCTTCTAATACAAGGAACAGGATATAGAGCTGCAAAACAAGGTAAGAAGTTAGTTTTAACTTTAGGATTCTCTCATCCATTAGAATTAGAAGATCCAGAAGGTATAACTGTTGAAACTCCAGAGCCAACTAAGATAATAGTATCTGGAGCAAATAAACAACAAGTTGGAAACTATGCGGCTGTAATAAGAGACTTCAGAAAACCAGAACCTTACAAGGGTAAAGGTATAAGATATGAAGATGAGCACGTAAGGCGTAAAGTGGGTAAAGCTGGTAGCTAGAAAGGAGTGAATTACATTGATTAAAAAAGTTAATAGAAATGAAAGAAGACAAAAAAGACATTCTAGAGTAAGATTAAATGTTCAAGGAACTCCTGCTAAACCAAGGCTAAATGTTTTCAGAAGTGGTAAACATATATATGCTCAAATAATTGACGATATATCAGGAAACACTTTGGTTTCAGCTTCTACATTAGATAAAGATGCAAGCTTAGAAAATACTAACAATATAGAAGCTGCTAAATATGTAGGAGAAAAAGTTGCTAAAAAGGCTCTAGATAAAGATATAAATGAAGTTGTATTTGATAGAGGCGGATATATATATCACGGAAGAGTTAAGGCTCTTGCAGAGTCAGCTAGAGAAGCAGGTCTTAAATTTTAAGAAAAGGAGGTAATAGAGTACTATGAAACAAAGAAGAAACCGTAAAGAGTCTGAATTCAAGGAAAGAGTAGTAAGCATTAATCGTGTTGCTAAGGTTGTTAAAGGTGGTAGAAACTTTAGATTCAGCGCTCTTGTTGTAATAGGTAACGAAAAAGGAAAAGTAGGAGTAGGAATGGCTAAAGCATTAGAGATACCTGAAGCTATAGGTAAAGCTATTGAAGATGCTAAGAAAAACTTAATAGAAGTTCCTATGGTAGGAACAACTATACCTCACGAAGTTTTAGGACATTTTGGAGCAGGAAAAGTTTTATTAATGCCAGCAGCAGAAGGTACTGGAGTTGTTGCTAGTGGTCCGGTTCGTGCAGTGTGTGAGTTAGCTGGAATTAGAGATATAAGAACTAAGCGTTTAGGTACTTCAAATCCTAGAAATGTAGTTAATGCTACTTTTGACGGATTAGAAAAATTAAAAAGAGTTGAAGAAGTGGCTAAACTAAGAAACAAAACAGTTGAGGAAATTTTAGGTTAAGGGGGAGTATAATATGGCTATGGTTAAAATTAAGCTGGTAAAAAGCCCAATAGGTAAGCCAGAAAACCATAAGAGAACTGTAAAAGCTCTTGGATTCAGTAAAGTTGGTCAAGTAGTGGAAAAAAATGATACCCCTCAAATAAGAGGAATGATAAATCACATAAGCCACATGGTTGAACTAATAGATTAATTACAATTAGTAGAAGGAGGTGTATCTAATGAAACTAAATAATTTAAAACCTAATGAAGGTGGAGCAGTAAAGGCTAAGAAAAGATTAGGACGTGGTATTGGTTCTGGTTTAGGTAAAACATCTGGTAAAGGACATAAAGGTCAAAGAGCTAGATCTGGAAAAGGTGCTAGAGTTGGATTTGAAGGTGGACAAACTCCATTATTCCAAAGGTTACCAAAAAGAGGTTTTACAAATGTATTTAAGAAACAATATGCTGAAATAAATGTAGAAGATTTAGCTAGATTTGAAGCTGATACTGTAATAACACCAGAATTACTATTTAGTGAAGGATTAGTGAAAAAAGGTAAAGCAAAAGACGGAATAAAAGTTTTAGGTAACGGAGAAATAGAAGTTAAGCTTACTGTAAAAGCAAATAAATTTACTAAATCTGCTGCTGAAAAAATAGAAGCTGCAGGAGGAAAGGTTGAGGTGATTTAGTATGCTATCAACCTTAAGGAATGCTTGGAGAGTACCAGAAATTAGGAAAAAGATGCTATATACTCTTTTACTTTTACTGGTATTTAGGTTAGGATCAAGCATCCCAGCACCATATATGGACAAACAAGCAATAGCTGAGATATTCAAGACATCACAAGGAGGAATCTTAGATTTCTTAGATATGATGGGCGGGGGTACTTTTAGTAACTATAGTATTTTTGCTACCAATATATATCCTTATATTACAGCTTCAATAGTTATACAACTTTTAACTATTGCAATTCCATCTTTAGAAGAATTAGCTAAAGAAGGAGAAGAAGGTAGTAAAAAAATTGCTAGATATACAAGATATATGGCGATAGTATTAGCATTAATACAAGCTACTGGATACACTTTAGGGTTATTCAGATCAGCATTAATAGCTACAAATAGCATACAAAAATTGATCGTAATACTTTCTCTAGTAGCAGGTACATGTTTCTTAATTTGGTTAGGAGACATGATAACTGAAAGAGGTATAGGAAATGGTATTTCCCTACTAATCTTTGTAGGTATAATTTCTAGATTACCAAGGGATATAAGCTTTGGTTACCAATCTATAAAAGCGGGAATTTTAAGTCCTTTAAAAGCAATTATATTTATCGCTATAATGTTAATAATTGTAGCCTTTGTAGTAGCTTTACAAGAAGGAGAAAGAAGAATTCCAGTTCAATATGCAAAAAGAGTAGTAGGAAGAAAAATGTATGGTGGACAAAACACTCACATACCAGTGAAGGTTTCAATGTCAGGAGTTATGCCAGTAATATTTGCATCTTCTTTACTAGCTTTCCCACAAACTATAACAATGTTTTCTCAGGGTGCATTTAGTAAATGGATAGTAAAGTATTTAACACCAGCTGGTTCTGTAGGAGTTTGGATCTATTCGATTTTAAATATATTATTAATTATGTTCTTCACATATTTCTATACAGCTATTCAATTTAATACTGTGGAATATTCTAAGAACTTACAACAAAATGGTGGATTCATACCTGGAATAAGACCAGGAAGACCTACTTCAGAATATCTAACTAAAATAGTTAATAGGATTACTTTTGTAGGTGGTTTATCATTAGCGATATTAGCATCACTACCAATAGTTCTTTCTAAAGGATTTAATATGAATGCTAACTTTAGTGGTACTGCTGTAATAATAGTTGTAGGTGTTGCTCTTGAAACAGTACAACAATTAGAAGCACAAATGTTAATGAGACACTACAAAGGATTTTTAAATTAAACTATAGGAGATGAAAAAATGCGTTTAGTATTATTAGGCCCACCAGGAGTTGGTAAAGGTACACAGGCATCATCTATAGTTAAAAAATATGATGTGCCTCATATATCAACAGGTGATATATTTAGAGCCAATATAAAAGAAGGTACAAAATTAGGACTAGAAGCTAAATCTTATATGGATAAGGGTTTACTAGTTCCTGATGAATTAGTTGTGTCTATTGTAAAAGATAGGTTAACACATGATGACTGTAAAGATGGTTTTTTATTAGATGGTTTTCCAAGGACGATAGAACAAGCTGATGCTTTAGATGAAGAATTAGCTAGTATGGGATTATCACTTGATAAAGTTATAAACTTAAGTGCAGACAAAGAAATACTACTTGAAAGAGTAGTGGGTAGAAGGATTTGTAAAACATGTGGTGCAACTTACCACATTAAATTTAATCCTCCAAAAGTAGAAGGGGTTTGTGACCTAGACCAAGGAGAATTATATCAAAGAGAAGATGATACAGAAGAGACAGTATCAACAAGAATAGGGGTATATGGGAAAGAAACACAACCTTTAATAGATTATTATAAGAAGAAAAATTTACTTGTTGACATAGATGGAACAGCACCTATTGAAAAGATATTTGAAACTATTGTTGAATCTCTTAAATAGGAGGTAGAAAATGGAATCAAGTGTTGATATAAAAATAGGACAGGTCGTAAAGTCTAAATCGGGTAGAGATAGGGATAAGGTATTTTTAGTATATGAGATTTTAGGAAATGGATATGTAAATATAATAGATGGAGACCTTAGAAAATTAGATAAACCTAAGAAAAAAAAGGTAAAACATTTAGCTATATACAATACTGTTTTAGATGAATTTAGGGAAAAACTTGAAAATCAAGTTAATATAAATAATGCATATATTAGAAAACTTTTAGAACCCTTTGATTAAAAGTTATAATAATTGATAGGAGGTTCAATATTAATGTCTAAAGAAGAACTTATTGAGGTTGAAGGAACGGTTTTAGAAGCTTTGCCAAATGCTATTTTTAAGGTAGAACTGGAAAATGGACACGTGGTTTTAGCTCATATTTCAGGTAAGCTAAGAATGAACTATATAAGAATATTACCAGGAGATACTGTTACAGTAGAACTTTCACCATATGATTTAACAAGAGGAAGAATAACCTGGCGTAAGAAGTAGCAAGGAGGGAAACATATGAAAGTTAGACCATCAGTAAAGAAAATGTGCTCAAAGTGCAAAACTATTAGAAGAAACGGAAGAGTAATGATTATTTGTGAAAATCCAAGACATAAACAAAGACAAGGCTAGTCCTTGTAGATTATTGTAGGAGGTGTAATAATGGCTAGAATAGCAGGAGTAGATTTACCTAGAGATAAGAGGGTTGAAGTTGCTTTAACATATATATATGGAATAGGTAGACCAACATCTAACCAAGTGTTAAATGAACTAGGAATAAATAAAGATACAAAGGTTAAAGACTTAACTGAAGCTGAAGTAAATGATATCAGAAGTAAGATTGATACTATTCCAGTTGAAGGTGACTTAAGAAGAGAAGTATCTTTAAATATAAAAAGATTAAGAGAAATAAACTGTTATAGAGGTATAAGACATAGAAGAGGACTTCCAGTAAGAGGTCAAAAAACTAAAACTAATGCAAGAACTAGAAAAGGACCAAAAAAATAATTAGCTAAGGAGGGATTTGAGTGGCTAAAAAAAGCGTAAAAGGACGTCGTGTGGCTCGTACTAGAAGAAGAGATCGTAAGAACGTTGAAAGAGGACAAGCACACATTACTTCCACTTTTAATAATACAATGGTAACATTAACAGATTTAAACGGTAACGTTTTATCTTGGGCAAGTGCAGGTCAATTAGGATTCAGAGGTTCTAAGAAATCTACACCATTTGCAGCACAAGAAGCAGCACAAGAAGCAGCTGAAAAAGCTATGATACACGGATTAAAACACGTAGAAGTGTTTGTAAAGGGACCTGGTTCTGGTAGAGAAGCAGCAATCAGATCATTACAAGCAAGTGGACTTGAAGTAACTATGATTAAAGATGTTACTCCTATACCACATAACGGTTGTAGACCACCAAAAAGAAGAAGAGTTTAATTAATAGGAGGTGTAAAGAGGAATGGCAAGATATACAGGAGCAGTTTGTAAACTATGTCGTAGAGAGGGAACTAAATTATTCCTTAAAGGAGACAGATGTTTTACAAAAAATTGTGCGTTAAATAAAAGAAGCTACGCACCAGGACAACACGGACAAGGTAGAAAAAAATTAACAGAATATGGAATGCAGTTAAGGGAAAAACAAAAGGTTAAAAGATTCTATGGTATTTCAGAATCTCAAATGGCTAAAAACTTCTTAATTGCAGATAAGGCTAAGGGAATAACAGGTGAAAACCTTTTAACTATATTAGAATTAAGATTAGATAATGTAGTATTCAGAATGGGACTTGCTTCTTCAAGAGCTGAAGCTAGACAACTTGTAAACCACGGACATTTCTTAATAAATGGAAGCAAGGTTGATATACCATCTTATGCTATAAAGGTTGGAGATGTTATAGAAGTTAAAGACAGAAGCAAGAAGAGCGAAAAATTAAAAGATTTAGTTGCTAACCACAATGGTAATACTGTAGAATGGTTAAATCTAGATTTAGATAATTTTAAAGCAACAGTGGTATCTGAACCAAGAAGAGAAGACATAGATTTACCGATCGAAGAACATTTAATAGTAGAGTTGTACTCAAGATAATAAAAATTATTTTGAGTTCGATCAGTTACCCTCGTACTTTATTAAAACTAAATCTTAAGGGGGTTAGTGTTTAATGATAGAAATTGAAAAACCGATAATTGAAGTATTAGAACTAGATAGCGAAAACAATTATGGGAAATTCATGGTAGAACCTTTAGAGAGGGGATATGGTATTACTTTAGGAAATTCTCTTAGAAGAGTATTACTATCATCTTTACCAGGTGCTGCCGTAGCTTCTATAAAAATAGAAGGTGTTGATCATGAATTTTCAACAATTCAAGGTGTTCTAGAAGATGTGCCAGAAATTATTTTAAATATTAAAGGAATTTCTGCAATCATGCATACAGACGAACCAGTAACTATGATAATAGAAGCTAAAGGTGAAAAAGAAATTAAATCTGGTGATATTATAACTGGTCCAGATGTAGAAATAGTTAATAAAGACCACCATATAGCAACACTTAATGAAGAAGCAGACGTATATATGGAATTAAAATTAGTTAAAGGCCGCGGATATGTATTGGCTGAGAAGAACAAAGAAGATGGACTACCAGCTGGTACTATACCAGTAGATTCATCCTTTACTCCAGTTAAAAAAGTTAACTTTAAAGTTGAAAACACAAGAGTAGGCCAAATAACAGATTATGATAGATTGATATTAGAAGTATGGACTGATGGTACTATGCAACCAGACGAAGCAACTTCGTTAGGAGCTAAGATACTTAGTGAACACTTAAACCTTTTCATTAACTTAACAGACCATGTTGATGATGTAGAAATTATGGTAGAAGTTGAAGATGATGAGAAGGAAAAAGTGTTGGAAATGACAGTTGAAGAGTTAGACTTATCAGTTCGTAGCTATAACTGTTTAAAGAGGGCATCTATTGATACGGTAGATGAACTTATTTCAAAATCACCTGAAGACATGATGCAAGTTCGTAACTTAGGAAAGAAATCCCTTGAGGAAATAATCGAGAAACTAGAAGAACTAGGATTAGGTCTTAGAAAAACAGACGAGTAATTTAGTGGAGGAGGGATATAATGACTAAACTTAGAAAATTAGGTCGTACAACAGACCATAGGATAGCTATGCTTAGAAACCAAGTAACATCAGTTTTAGAGCATGGAAGAATAGAAACTACTTTACAAAAAGCAAAAGAAACACAAAGAATGGTAGATAAAATGATAACTCTTGGAAAAAGAGGAGATCTACACGCTAGAAGACAAGCTTTAGCATATATATATGATGAAGATGTAGTAACTAAACTATTCTCAGAAATAGCTCCAAATTACGCAGAAAGAAACGGTGGATATACTAGAGTTTTAAAATTAGGTCCACGTCGTGGAGATGCTGCTGAAATGGCTATATTAGAATTAGTATAGTATATAAATTTATATAAATTGATATAGTATAAAAAGAAGGAGGGGATTAAGTGGAACTTAGTCCCTTTTTATCAATTTATATTTGAAAGTTTATAATAAATTATAGATTTTCAATTATAAATTGGCTGGAAGGAGGAATTAAATGGAAGCTATGATAGAGATAGAAAACTTAAGCTTTACATATGATAGCTTAGGAGAAAACAAGGAAGACTATAGGAAGGTTATAGATGGACTAAATCTTAAGGTGGACAAGGGGGAATTTTTAGTAGTTTTAGGCCATAATGGATCGGGAAAATCTACACTTGCAAAACTTATTAATGGACTTTTAATGCCTACTGAAGGAAGGATATTGGTTGAGGGTATGGATACTAGTGACCCAGAAGATATTTGGAAAATAAGAGAAAAAGCAGGGATGGTTTTTCAAAATCCAGACAACCAACTAGTAGCAACAATAGTTGAAGATGATGTAGCTTTTGGACCAGAAAACTTAGGTGTAGAACCTAAAGAAATTAGGAAAAGGGTAGATAGGGCTTTGGAAATAGTAGAAATGACAGACTACAAGGACCACGCACCCCACCTACTTTCAGGGGGACAAAAACAAAGGGTGGCCATTGCTGGGATATTGGCTATGGAACCAGATTGTATAATTTTTGACGAGCCAACAGCTATGCTAGATCCCACTGGTAGGGAAGAGGTAATGAAAACTATTGAAAGGCTTAATAAAGAGGAGAACAAAACCATAGTTTTAATAACCCATTTTATGGATGAAGCTGTAAGGGCTGATAGGGTAGTTGTTGTTGAAAAGGGCAAGTTGATTTTAGATGGAGAACCTAGGAAGGTTTTTAGCCAGGTTGAAAAAATAAAAGGTTTGGGACTTGATGTGCCACAAGTAACAGAACTTGCATACGAGCTTAGGAAGGAAGGATTTAATATTAGGGAAGATATTTTATCAATTGAAGAGTTGGTAGATGCTATATGAAAATCAATATAGAAAATGTTTCTTATATTTATAATGAAGGCACACCCTTTGAGAAAAAGGCTTTAAATAATATAAATATAGAAATAGGAGAGGGAGAATTTATAGGGTTAATAGGCCATACTGGGTCTGGAAAATCGACTTTTGTTCAGCATTTGAATGGTCTTATAAGACCAACAAAAGGGAAAATATATATAGATGATTTGGATATTACCCAGCCTAAATTAAACCTAAAAGAAGTTAGGCAAAAAGTAGGACTGGTATTTCAGTATCCAGAATACCAACTTTTTGAAGAAAGCATTTATAAAGATATTGCCTTTGGGCCAGAGAACCTAGGATTAAATGAAGAGGAAGTTAAACTTAGGGTAGAAAAAGCTATGGACCTTGTAGGCTTGGATTATGAAACTATGAAGGATAGGTCACCGTTTGAACTTTCAGGGGGTCAAAAAAGAAGGGTTGCCATAGCGGGAGTTTTGGCTATGAGACCTAGGGTCCTAGTTTTAGATGAACCAACAGCAGGACTTGACCCTCATGGTAGGGATGAGATTTTAGAACAGATTGAAAGGCTCTACAAGGAAGGAGATATAAGTATTATACTTGTATCTCATAGTATGGAGGACATAGCCAAACTTGCTTCTAGGGTAGTAGTTTTCTCCAAAGGTGAGATTAAGTTTGATGGTAAAACTAGGGAGGTTTTTAGGCATTCAAAAGAGTTAGAAGAATTAAACCTAGGTGTTCCACAAATTACAAAGTTTATGCAGGTCTTAAGGGCTCAAGGAAAGGATGTTAGAGATGATGTTCTAACAGTAGAAGAGGCAAAACTAGAAATAATAAAATACTTAAGGGGTAGAGGCAATGATTAAGGATATAACAATTGGACAATATTTCCCAGGAAATAGTTTTGTCCATAAGCTAGATGCTAGGATAAAAATATTAATTTCTTTTTTATTTATAATTACCTTATTTTTCATAAAATCTTTTCCGCCTTATTTACTAATATTAGGATTTATAATGTTAATTGTAAAAGTATCAGAAATCCCTTTGAATTTTTTACTTAAGGGACTTAGGCCTTTGTTCTTTATAATTATTTTAACCTTTATTATAAATTTGATTTTTACAACAGGAGAACCCTTGTTTAAACTAGGCCCACTTATCATAAGCAAGGAAGGCTTTTACCAGGCCTTATTTATAGCCCTAAGGCTAATATTTTTGGTTATGGGTACATCTATCTTAACCCTTACAACTTCGCCTATATCTTTAACAGATGGTATAGAGAAGTTACTTAACCCTTTTAGGAAAATAGGGGTTCCGGCTCATGAGTTGGCTATGATGATGACAATAGCCTTAAGGTTTATACCTACATTATTGGAAGAAACAGATAAAATAATGAAGGCGCAAATGGCTAGGGGGGCAGATTTTGAGTCAGGCAACCTAGTTAAAAGAGCCAAGGCTTTGGTTCCCTTATTAGTACCCTTGTTTATAAATGCCTTTAGGAGGGCTGATGAGCTTTCAGTGGCTATGGAGGCAAGATGTTACAGGGGGGGAGAAAATAGGACTAGGCTAAATGAACTAAGGCTTGAAAGTAAAGACTTAATTACCTTTGGTCTAACCCTTTTATTTTTCCTTGGAATTGGGACCTTAAGATTTATATGAAGAATATAAAACTAGTAGTAGAGTATGAGGGAACTAATTTTTCAGGCTGGCAGGTCCAGCCTGGTTTAAGAACTGTAGAAGGAGAGCTTAAAAAGGCTTTAGATAGGGCAACAGGAGAGGATGTTAACATAATCGGGGCTGGAAGAACGGATAAGAAGGTTCATAGCCTTGGCCAGGTGGTGAACTTTCATACTGAGACAGATATACCTGGGGAAAATTATAAAAGGCTAATGGACTATTTACTTCCAGGTGATATCTCTATTAAGGATTCTTGCGAAGTTGATGAAAAATTCCATGCCAGGTTTGATGCAAAGAAAAGACAGTACAAGTATCTGGTTTACAATAGGGAACTGCCTAATGCAATTTATAGGAATTTTTCCTACCATTTTCCCTACTACTTATCCATAGAAAATATGAAAAAGGGAGCAGAATATTTAATAGGAACCCATGATTTTACTTCTTTTAAATTAACAGAGGATATTGAAGTTAATCCAATTAGGACTATAGAAGAAATAGGGATTAAAAAATATGGGGATTTTATTGAATTTAGGATTCGAGGCAATGCTTTTTTACACAATATGGTTAGGATTATTGTAGGAACCCTATTATTTATAGGGACTGGAAAAATGGAAGCAAAAGAGATGGAAGAGATTTTAAGGGCTAAAGACAGGACTAAAGCTGGAATTACAGCAGGGGCAGAAGGCTTATACTTGGAGAAGGTATTTTACTAAAAAAACCTATAAAATCATTGACATAATAAGCTAAATGTAATAGAATTAATTAGAGTGTTTTAAAACAGCCCGGAGTTTTAAAATAGCTGAAGTTAATATTTTATATATACTGAAACAAGGAGGGAAAGCAATGAAAAGTTTCATGGCTAAAACAGATGAAATAAATAGAAAATGGTACATTATTGATGCAGAAGATAAAGTCTTAGGTAGATTAGCATCAGAAATATCTACTATTTTAACTGGAAAACATAAACCAACATACACTCCTCATTTAGATACAGGAGACTATGTAATAGTTATAAATGCAGATAAAGTTAAATTAACAGGAAAAAAACTAGACCAAATGAATCATGTATACCATACAGGATACCCAGGTGGACTTAAAGAAGTACCATATTCTCGTTTAATTGAAGAAAAACCAGAGAGAATTATTGAATTGACAGTTAAGGGAATGTTACCTAAATCAAGCTTAGGTAAGAAAATGATCAAAAAATTAAAGGTATATAGAGGTTCTGAACATAATCACGAAGCTCAACAACCTGAAATATACGAAATATAAGGTAAAGGAGGACTCTAAGTGGCTAATATACAATATAGAGGAACAGGAAGAAGAAAAACATCTGTTGCAAGAGTTAGATTAATACCTGGAAATGGTAAAATTGTTGTTAACGGAAAAGATATAGAAGAATACTTTAACTCAGAAATATTAAAAAGATTATTAAAAGATCCACTAGTTATTTCTGAAACAGTTGATAAATTTGATGTTATAGCAAATGTTTATGGTGGTGGACACACTGGCCAAGCTGGAGCTATAAGACACGGAATTTCTAGAGCTCTTCTTGAAGCTGATCCAGAGTTAAGACCTATACTTAAAAAAGCAGGTTTCTTAACAAGAGATTCAAGAATGAAAGAAAGAAAAAAATATGGTTTCAAGAAAGCAAGAAAGTCACCACAATTCAGCAAGAGGTAATATTTTATTGTATAGGAAAACTCCAAAAGTATTTTGGAGTTTTTTTGTTTTTTAAAATATTATTTGGTATTATAGGCTTAAGTGTTTGATAGCTTAGGAGGGGTATAATGTTTAGGCCTATGAGAAGAAAAGAAAAGGAAATGGGGGAGCTTGAAGCCTTAGAAATAGTTAGAACAGGAGATTATGGCATTTTAAGTGTGATTCAAGATAATGGATATCCTTATGGTGTTCCTTTAAACTATGCCTATGATGATGGATATATTTACTTTCATGGGGCTAAGGAGGGCAATAAAAATGATTCTATCTTGGCTAATGAGAAAGTTTCTTTTACAATAGTAGAAGACTATGAAATAATAAAAGCTAGCTTTGATACTCACTATAGGAGTGTTATAATATTTGCTAGGGCCAAGCAATTAGCTGGAAAGGAAAAGATAAGAGGCTTAAGACTCTTACTTGAAAAATATTCACCTGGTTATTTAAAAGAGGGGGAGCTTTATCTTGAAAGATTTAAGGATAAGACTTCTGTTTTTAGGCTAGAAATAGAAAGTATTACAGGTAAGGTTGGAAGTTAAGAAGTTTATAGAAAATGTAATGGTTATAAAACTAAAGTCTATATAAAACCCAAAAAGTATGATATAATAATTTTGTGTTAATTTATAGTTAGTTTTATTAATCCAATTTATTAAAATAAGAGGTGGAATATGGGTAAAAAAAACTATAGGTTAATATATGGATTTATTTCTATTTTTATATTTTTAATATTTGGAGCTTTAATAAAAATTAAGGATGGTCCTATATTATTTGACCTAGCTTTGATGGACCTAATAACAGGCCATAGAACTGAACTAGTGACTACTATAATGAAGGTCTTTTCGTTTTTAGGATCAAAATATTTTATGATATTAGCCTTACTAGCTTTAAGCTTATACTATGTTTATAAAATGGAAAGAAAAAAAGGTTGGTTGGTGATTAACTCAATAGTTCTAAGTTTTGGATTAAATGCGGTATTAAAAAAGATTATTGGGAGGACCAGACCTTTAGAATATATGATAATAAAACATGGGGGTTATAGTTTCCCAAGTGGTCATTCAATGGTGTCTATGTCCTTTTATACAACTATTAGCTACATAGGCTTAATGGGGGTTAAAAACCCTTCTATTAGGAAGTTGGTTTGGGTTTTAAACTTTTTTTTAATATTCCTAATAGGCTATAGTAGGATGTATTTAGGAGTTCATTGGCCAACTGATATAATAGCGGGCTATTTAATGGGATTTTTAATTTTTATACTGGGAGAAAAATTTATTAAAGAATAGGAGTAGAAATGAAGAAATTTAAAAAAATATCTTTACTAATACTAGTAGTAGCTATAATACTGGGAGGCTTTTTCTTATATAGGAAGGCTAGGATAAAAGAAAATAGGGAGCTTTTAACTAGTAAGGTCCAGGCTAGTGTTGTGGACCTAGAGGAGCTTGCCACAGTAAAGTATAACTATACTAATATTGCAGAATACAAAAACAATCTAGAATTTAGTGGAATAAATATTCCCTTTACTAAGAAGACTTTTTTAGTCAAGTATAGTGGATATTTAAAGGCCGGGGTAGATAATATTAAAATGGAAACTTCTTTTAATGGGGATAAAAGCAAGGTCAAGGTACTTATGGGGAAGCCTAAGGTTCTTGATAATGTTATTATAGAAGAAGAGGTTTATTTTTATAATGAAAAGGATTCTACTTTTAATAGGCTTAAGTTTGATGAGTTGTATAGTATTTTAAAAGATGAAAAGTTAAAAACTGAAAAAGAAATAATAGATAAGGGTTTTTTAAATGATGCTGAGGAAAATGCTAGGCTTATAGTGGGTAATTATCTAAGGGCCTTGGGTTTTTCAGAGGTTGAAATTTCTATTGAATAATTAGTTGAAATTTCAATAAAATGGTTATTATATTTGTTTACTGGGTAGATATAATACTGGGTAAATAAATAATATAATAAATCTAATAAATAATTTAAGGGGGAATTTTTAATGAACGCTATGACAGAAAATAACTTAAAATCAGCTTTCGGTGGAGAAAGTATGGCACATATGAGATACAGAATTTGGGGTGCACAAGCAACTAAAGATGGTTTTCCTAATGTAGGAAGATTATTCCAAGCAACATCTGATGCAGAACAAGTTCATGCTACTTTACATTTCAAAGCTTTAAGAGACCAAGCTGGAGATGCTAGTGTAACTGCTGGTGGTGGATTTGGAGAAGGTACAACTTCTGAAAACCTACAAGCAGCATATAATGGAGAAATGTTTGAAGTAGAACAAATGTATCCTACTTATATTAAGGTTGCAGAGTTCCAAGAAGAAGAAGAAGCAGTTAAGGCTATGAGATTTGCAATAGCTGCAGAAAAAGTTCATGCTGAATTATTTGAAACAGCTAAAAAGGCTGTAGATGGAGGAAGCGACGTTGAAGCTGAAGTTGTAGACCTTTGTCCAGTATGTGGATATGTAACTTTAAAAGCTGATGAAGAAGTATGTCCAATCTGTGGAGCAAAAAGAGATAAATTTATAAAATACTAATTATAAATATATATTTAATAAAAAACACCTTAGGACTCCTAAGGTGTTTCTATTTTAGAGGTGGACTATGTTTTTAGAGATTATAATATTTTCCCTAATAATTGTAAAGTTTAGGGGGGGAAGGGTTAAAAGAATATTAGATACTGATATAAGGGGCCTTAAGCTTATAGGCTTGGCAGTTTTAGTCCAAGTGGCCCTGGGCCTACTTTTTACTAGGAGGCTAAGCCTCCAGGAGACAAATTTTTCCTACATTAATATTTTAACCTACCTAGTTTTTGTTTATGGAATATTTTTAAACAGGAACTTAAGAGGGTTTAAGTCTATAGGATTTGGAAGCTTTTTAAACTTTATCCCACTAGTTTTCAATAAGGGGAAGATGCCTGTTAGCTTAAGGGCTTTAGCCAAGATAAATAGATATGATGAAATAGAGGTTTTAAGTAGGAATATGGCTCTGATGCATAGTTTGGAAACTTCTGGAACCAAGTTTAAGTATTTAACAGACCTTATTCCTGTAAGATATATTTTTCCTAAGGTAATTAGCCTTGGAGACATTTTTATAGGGCTGGGTATATTTTACTTTATCTACTATTATTCTAAAGACCAGGACTTAAGCCTAAGGGTAAGACCGTAAAACATTATAGATTATATAAATTGTTAAATAGATGTTTAGGCATCTATTTTTTTATTGCCTAATATACTGGATAAAAAACCTAATGGATTTTAGGGGAGAAAGGGCTTTTATGTTATAATAAACCATAGGTACTATATTTAAGGTTTTTTAAATTTTTAGCGGTAATATAGTCAGACAACATAATAATTAATGACATAAGAAGAGGAGTAAGATGGATAAGAAGATTAAAGTAATAATAGGTTTAATAATATTGGAGCTTATATTGATATTTGGAATTTGCTCTTATATTAATACAAATATTTCAAGGGGGGTCAAGTTGGACTTAGACCCTGGAGTCAAGGAGGATTTAACTTTAGTTGAAGAAGAATTGGAAGAAAAAAATCAAGCTAGGATTGAAAGTGTAAGACTTTTAGCTGTTGGAGATGCAATGTTTCATATGCCCCAGCTTAGGGGGGCTTATTTTAATGGGACCTATGATTTTAATAGGAGTTTTGCCCATATAAAGAAGTATACTGAGGCTAGTGATATTTCTATAATTAATTTTGAGACAGTGGCAGGTGGGAAAGACTTAGGCTATAGTGGTTATCCTAGTTTCAATTCACCAGATGAAACCCTCCAGGCCATAAAAAATGCTGGATTTAATATTGTAAATACAGCCAATAACCATATCCTAGACAAGAGGAGGCAGGGGCTCTTAAACACCCTTATTAGGGCTGAGGAGCTGGGGCTTAAAAACCTTGGAACTAGCAGGCCAAATGGGAAAAAGTACCTTATAGAAACAGTGAAAGATATTAAGCTTGGGTTTTTATCTTATACATATGGATGTAATGGGATGGAAAATAGCCTGGGAAAGGAAGAGCTAGCAGGGCTTATAAATATAATTGATGAGGACCTAATTAAAAAGGATTTGGAAAGCCTAAAAGCTCAGGTAGACTTCCTAATAGTCTATATTCATTGGGGCGATGAATATCAAAGACTGCCAAATAAGTTCCAGCGAGACCTGGGAGAAAAAATTTTCAGCTGGGGAGGAGATATAATATTAGGTAGCCATCCTCATGTTGTCCAGGGGGTAGAGAGAAAGACTCTTGCTGGGGAGGATAAGTTTATTATTTATTCTTTGGGCAACTTTATATCCAACCAGAGGGAAGAGTTAATGAAGACTCCTACTACTGAAGATGGGCTTATTTTAACCTTGGACTTAGAGAAGGATTTTTCATCTAATAGGGTTAGGATAAAAAATGTAGGTTATATCCCAACCTGGGTCAATAAGTATTACCTAGACAAGAGGTGGAACTATGAGGTCTTGCCTATTATGGATATATTAAATTCCAGGGAGGAAAAATATAAAAACATAGAAAATAAACTTAGAAGTTCATATAATAGGACTATGGATGTTATAAATAAGAATAATTAGGGGTGAAAGGATTGCAATTTTTAAAGGAATTATTTATAAATATTAGGATAAAAGATATTATAGATATTTTAATAGTTGCTGTTATGTTCTATAAGGTTTTTTCTTTAATAAAAGAAACAAGGGCAGAGCAACTTATTAAGGGAATTGTTGCATTTTTTATATTTGCAAAGTTAAGTGGAATACTAAAGTTATATACTGTAAATTGGATTTTGGAAAATGCTATGACTGTTGGAGTTATAGCCATACTTATAATGTTCCAGCCAGAATTAAGAAGGGGGCTTGAGTATCTAGGGAGGTCTAGGTTTTTCACCAAGTCATTTTTAGAAATAAGAAGTGAAAATATGAGTAGGAAGGTAGATGAAATAGTAAATGCAGCAGCCTCCTTATCTAGGCAGAAAATAGGTGCCTTAATGGTACTGGAAAGGGAGATAGGTTTAAATGATATAGTGGAAACAGGGACTGAGATAAATGGTTTAGTTTCTAGTGACCTGCTTATTAATATATTTATACCCAACACTCCTCTTCATGATGGGGCTGTAGTTATTAAGGACGATATTATCAAGGCTGCAGCTTGTTTTTTACCCCTTACGGAAAATATGAACCTTAGTAAGGAGTTGGGAACTCGCCACCGTGCAGCTCTTGGGATTTCTGAAAGGTCAGATACCCTAGCTATTATAGTTTCTGAAGAGACGGGAGCTATATCAGTTGCTGAAAATGGAGAGATTTCTAGGTATATAGATATTAAAACCCTGGAGCAAATTTTGTTAAATATGTATAAGAAAAAAGATGAGGGAGATAGTATTATAGCAAAGTGGAGGAGAAAAGAAGATGAACAGAGAGAAGATGAAAGGTGATTTAACCATTAAGATTTTTGCCTTATTAATTGCTATTTTACTTTGGGCCTATGTTATGGATGAGGTTAACCCAGAAATTATTAGGGAGTATAAAAATATAGACCTAGAGTTTAGTAATGTGGAATCCTTAGATAAGGCAGGGCTTAAATTAATGAGTCCACAGGAGTCTAAGGTTTCTGTTAAAATTGCAGGTAAGAAAAATGATATAGATAGGTTTGATAGGTATTCTGGTAAGAGGATAAAGGCCATAGTTGACCTAAGTGGGTATACGGAGGGGCAAATAAAGGTTCCAGTTAAGGTTAGCCTTGAGAATGAGATGAACAATATAGAAATTGTAGACTATGAGCCTAAGGAGGTAATGATTACTTTTGATAAGTTTATAACTACTGAAAAGAAAATTACTGTTAGGACTGTTGGGGAACTTCCAGAGTCTTATGTCCTTGGGGATATAAAAATAAGGCCAGAAACTGTCTTATTAAAGGGTCCAAGGTCTTATATGAAGGAGGTTTCTGATGTAGTGACCTATATTGACTTAACGGGTATGAAAAAATCTGGTAAGGCCAATACCCAAATAAGGGTCTTAAATGACCAGGGTAATGACTTAATTGGAATTGAAAAGGAAAATAAGTCTGTGGATGCAGAAATAACCATCCTAAGGTCTAAGGAGGTCCGTGTAAATCCTATTTTTAATAAGGAACTTCCTACAGAATATAATAAGGATAGCCTAATTATTAACCCTGGTAAGATTAAGATAAAGGGTGATGATAGGGTATTAGATATTGGATCTATCAATACTGAAACTATAAATGTAGATGAACTTCTTTTAAAGAAATCAATCAAGGTTGATGTAAAGCTTCCAGAAGGGGTTGAAAAATTAGACCCTAAGGAATCCATAACTATTTCTTTAAATGAAAAGGTTGTAATTGAAAAAATGCTTTCTATAAGTGGAAAGGATATTCAAATTGAAAATTTAAACAATGACTTAACAATAACATCAGGCCTATCACAAGACATTAACCTAATAATTAAGGGGGAAAATATTGAAAAACTAGATAAGGCTGATATTAAGCTATCCCTTAACCTAGAAAACTTAGAAGAGGGAAGCCATGATGTTAAGATAAATGTAAACTTGCCTCAGGGCTTGGAACTTGTAAATATTAGCCCGGACACACTAAGGCTTAGATTAAGTAAATAAGGGGGAGTTAATATGATTAAGAACTTTGATGACTTATTAAACTTGGCAAAAAAAGGTCCTAAAAAAAGGCTATCAGTTGCAGCTGCCCACAACAAGGGAGTTTTAACAGCTGTTAAAAAAGCTAGTGAACTAGGGATTATTGACCCAATTTTAGTTGGTAAGAAACCTGAGATTGAGAAAATAGGAAGAGAGATAGGTTTTGACTTATCTGGGCTTGAAATAATTGACCTTGCTGATGACGTTGAAATCTCTAAGAAAGCTACAAGCTTAGTTTCCAGTGGCCAGGCTGATATTTTAATGAAGGGAATTGTAGCAACGGCTACTATATTAAAAGAAGTCTTAAATAAAGAGTATGGACTAAGGACTGGAAGGCCTCTTTCCCAGGCAGTCTTATTCCATATTCCAACCTACCATAAGATGTTTATAGGCACAGACTTTGCCTTTAACATTGCTCCGGACCTGGCTACAAAAAAATCTATTATAGAAAATGCCCTTGTAGTTTCAAGGGCCATAGGGGTTGAAAAGCCTAAAGTTGCAGTTTTGGCAGCAGTTGAAAAGGTTAACCCTAGTATGCCAGCGACAGTTGAAGCAGACCAGTTAACAAAGATGAATGAAAGAGGGGAAATAAAGGACTGCTTGGTTTATGGCCCCCTTGCTATGGACAATGCAGTTTCTAAGGATTCAGCCAAGCTAAAGGGGATAGATAGTGAAGTGGCTGGAGATGCTGATATTTTCTTGGCTCCTGATATTGAAGCAGGTAATATCTTGTATAAGACCCTAACATTTTTAGGAGGGGCTAAGTCAGCAGGAATAGTTGTTGGTGCCAAGGCTCCAGTTATTATAACTTCTAGGGCAGATACGGCAGTAGATAAGTTTAACTCTATTGTTCTTGCAAGTTTAATTTAAGGAAAAAATCCAGTTCTATAACTGGATTTTTTGTTTTTTAAATAAAATAGACTTATGGTACAATATTAGGGAGCTTATGTTTTAAGGAGGTATTATGAAATTACCTAATGAAGTGAGAGAAGTTTTAGGAAAAATAAAGGAAAATAATGAGGAGGCCTATCTTGTTGGGGGGGCTGTAAGAAATTATTTACTAGGCCTAGAGGTGAATGATTATGATATAGCAACTAGTGCCTTGCCAGAAAAAACTATGGAAATTTTCAAGGATTATAGGCTAATAGATATAGGCAAAAAATTTGGGACTATTATTTTAATCTACAAGGGCTATGAAATAGAAATAACCAGTTTTAGGACTGATGGAACTTACCTTGATGGTAGGAGGCCTAAAGAGGTATATTTTTCCAAGAGTTTAAAAGAGGACTTAAGTAGGAGGGATTTTACTATTAATGCCTTGGCCTATGGAGAGGATATTGGGCTAGTTGATTATTTTAAGGGCTTAGATGATTTAAAGGCTGGAATAATTAGGACTGTTGGAGAGCCTAGAAAAAGGTTTGAAGAAGATTATCTTAGGATCCTTAGGGCCATTAGGTTTGCTTCTGTTTTAGACTTTGAAATAGAGGAGGAAAGCTTGGCAGCCTGCCTTGAATATGGACCAGGCTTAAGCCTTGTTAGCCCTGAAAGAATAAGAGATGAATTTTTTAAAATTTTACTAGGAGATAAGCCCTCTAAGGGGATAGAACTTTTGAAAAATACTAAAATTTTAGAAATTTTATTTCCAGAAATTAGTAAAACAATTGACTTTAACCAGGATAGCCCTTATCATAGTATGGATGTATATAGGCATAGTTTGGCTGTTTTAGATGGGACAGCTAAAGACTTAGAAACAAGGCTGGCAGCTCTTTTTCATGACTTGGGAAAGATAGATACTAAAACCCTTGATGAAAATGGGATTGGGCATTTTTATGGCCACCAAAAGTTAAGTGTAGTTCTAGGTCAAAAGATTTTGAGGAGGTTAAACTCTCCTAGGAATTTAATAGACCAGGTCAGCCTTTTAATTGATAGCCATATGATAAATAATAAGGATTTTAAAAATAAGGGAATAAAGAGGCTTTTAAATAAGCACGGAGAAGAGGGAATCTTTAAATTGTTTGACCTTCAAAAAGCAGATAGGCTAGCTTCTAGCCCTGGTCATAATAGTATCTTAGACATAGTAGAAATGGAGGAAAAGACAAGGCAGATAATTGAAGATAAGGAAATATATGAAGAAAAACAGTTAGTAATAAATGGGCGAGATGTGATAGAATTAGGATATAAAGAAGGAAAAATTATAGGCGAGATATTAGCATATATTTTAGATAAGGTTTTAGAGGATGGATCTTTAAATGAGAGGGAAAAGCTTATAGAAATTATAGAAGAAGAATTTAATGATAGGAGAGAATGACAGTGGGAAGATTGTTTGGTACAGATGGAATTAGGGGTATAGCCAATGTAGATTTAAAGCCAGAACTTGCCTTTCAAGTGGGTAGGGCGGCTTCTTATGTGCTTGGAAAAAATAAAAGAGGGAAAATTGTTATAGGTAAGGATACTAGGTATTCTGGAGATATGCTAGAGGCAGCCCTTGTTGCTGGGATTGTTTCTATGGGAATTGATGTGGTTAGGCTAGGGGTAATATCAACACCAGCAGTAGCCTATTTAACTAGGGAGTATGAAGCCTTGGCTGGAATTGTTATATCTGCCTCCCACAATCCAGGAGAATACAATGGTATAAAAATATTTAATAGTGAGGGACTTAAGCTAACAGACGAAGTGGAAGAAGAAATAGAAGACCTTATATTAAATAATATAGAAATTGAAAAAAGACCTATTAAGGATGAAATAGGGAGTGTAGAAAGCTCTAATAAGGGCGGAGAAATGTATTTAGACTATTTAATATCAAAATTAGGAGTAGACCTAAGTGGGGTAAAGGTGGCTATGGACTGTGGAAATGGTGCCCTTTATGAAATAGGTCCTAGGGCTATAGAAAGATTATCTGGGGACCTAGTTGCTATAAATACTAGGCCAAATGGGATGAATATAAATGATAATTGTGGATCAACCAACCCTGAGATGATCCAAAATTTGGTCTTGGAAACAGGGGCAGATATAGGAATATCTTTTGATGGAGATGGAGATAGGATTATAGCTTGTGATGAACTTGGAAATATTATTGATGGAGACCATATTTTGGCTATTTGTAGCAAGTATTTTAAGGATAAGGGAAGGTTAAAGCAGGATACGGTTGTTGGAACAATAATGACCAATATGGGTCTAGATGACTATTTATTAAACAGTGGTATGAAGATTGTAAAGACCCAGGTTGGAGATAGGTATATCCTAGAAGAAATGATAGAAAAAGGCTATAGCCTAGGTGGCGAACAATCAGGCCATATTATAATTCTTGACTATAATACTACTGGTGATGGTTTGGCTACAGGTTTACAACTTTTAAAGGTGGCTAAAGAATCAAACAAAACATTGTCTGAACTTAATAAGCTTATGACTAACTACCCACAAGTTCTTGTTAATGCAAGAGTTAGGGAGGAGTTAAAGTATAGCTATGATGAAAATGAAGAAATTATGGAAGAGATAAAAAAGGTAGAGGCTAAGTTTATGGGCAAGGGAAGGGTTGTAATAAGACCTTCAGGGACTGAACCCCTGGTTAGGGTAATGATAGAGTCAAAGGCTGATGGGATTAATGACATAGCTCAAGATTTAGCAGCCTTTATTGAGTCAAGGATAGGATAAATAAAGTTCGACGGGGTGATTAATTTGTATAAAATAGTTGCAGGTAGTAGCTGTGATTTAACAGAGGAAATGAAGGAGTCTTTAGGAGTTGAGCTTGTACCGTTTAAGGTGACCTTAGATGGGCGAGAATTTATAGATGATGAAAATTTAGATGTTTATGAAATGATAGACTTTATGAATAAAAGTAAGGAGGTAAAAACTTCTTGTCCAGCACCTGGTGATTTTATAGAAGCCTTTCAAGGTGAAAGAGATATTTTTGTAGTTACCATTTCTAAAAACTTAAGTGGTGCTTATAATGCAGCGGTTGTTGCAAGGGATATGGTCCTTGAAGGGGAAGAAAATAAGAGGATTCATATTTTTGATAGTGAGTCGGCTAGTGCAGGAGAAACCTTGGTTACACTAAGGTTAAAGGAAGAGATAGACAAGGGGTTAACCTTTGATGAAATAATAGAAAATGTAAATAAATATATTAAAGAGGTTAAGACTTTCTTCATATTAGAGAGTTTAAATAATCTTATAAAGAATGGTAGGATTTCAAAGACAGCGGGTTTAATTGCTAATGTATTAAACTTTAAGCCAATAATGCAAGACAATGGAAGTGGAAGTATAGAGTTATATGAAAAAGTTAGGGGTAAAAAACGTGCTTTTTCAACTTTGATTAAGGCCATTGGTAAGGTTGGAGAAAAATCAGATGGAAGAAGATTAGTAATAACTCATGTAAATGCTCTAGATATAGCCTTGGAACTTAAGGAAAGTATAGTTGAGAAGTATAATTTCAAGGAAGTATTAGTAGTTCAAACTGCTGGACTTTGTAGTGCTTATGCAGATGATGGAGGAATAGTTTTAGCCTACTAGAAAGAGGAGATTTAATGAGAGTAGCAGTAGCAATGAGTGGCGGTGTAGATAGTTCAGTTGCCGCTTATATTTTAAAGGAACAAGGGCACGATGTTTTTGGAATAACTATGGCTGTAATTCCAGGTTATTCTTGCCAGGCTAAAAAAAGAACAGAGGATATAATTGATGATGCTAGAGAGGTTGCAGAAAACTTAGGCATTGACCATTATGTCCTTGATTTAAGGGAAAGGTTCCAAAAAGAAGTAATAGACTATTTTGCTGAAGAATATAAAAATGGAAGGACTCCAAATCCTTGTGTTATGTGTAATAGGAAGATTAAATTTGGAGACTTGTTTGATGAGGCTAGGAAACTGGGAGCAGAATATGTTGTAACTGGCCACTATGGTAGGATAGAAAAAGATAGTAAGGGGCAAAGTATCTTAATGAAGGCTGGAGATAGTAAAAAGGACCAAACTTATTTCTTATATAATATAAAGAGGGAAAACTTAAATTATATTATGATGCCTCTTAAGGACTACACCAAGGATCAGGTTAGGGAAATTGCAAGGAAGATGGGAATAGAGATCCATGAAAAACCAGATAGTGAAGAAATTTGCTTCATACCTGATGAAGACCACGCAAGATTTATAGAAGAAGACCTTGGTGAAGAATCTAAAGAAGGAGACTTTATAGATAAAGACGGAAGGGTCCTAGGCAGGCACAAGGGACTGGTCCACTATACTATTGGCCAAAGAAGAGGACTTGGTGTGGCCCTTGGTAGAAGGATTTATGTTACTGATATTAGGCCAGAGAAAAACCAGGTTGTACTTGGGGATGAAGGAGATATATTTAAGTCCAAATTATATGCCAAAGATGTGAACCTTATAGCACTTGAAGAGCTTCCAGAAAAAATGGAAGTAAAGGCAAAAATAAGGTCTACTGCTAAGGAGGTAGACGCAGTTGTAATTCCCCATAAGGAAGGTATGATTGTAGAATTTAAGGAAAGGCAAAGGGCAATAACCAAGGGACAGGCTGTTGTATTATATGATGGAGATGTGGTTTTAGGTGGGGGGACAATTGATTGGATATATTAAAAGATATATAGAAATTGTCATAATTCATCTAATGTAATGAAAAAGTAATATAGTTAACAAATGGCTTGAAATACACTTTACACTTGTAAAGTGTATTTTTTTTGTATGATTTATTAAATAAATATTTGATAATATTTGAAAATTGTGTTTAATATATAGTATTATTAAAACTAGGAGGGAAAATATATGAATATAGAAAAGGAAGTAAAGAAGAAGTCTTATTATAATAGAAAGAACAAAATAAGCTTTTTACTTAGTTTGAAGGATACAGATTTTACTATTGATAAAAAAGCTTATGCTCTTCAAAAAGTTAGAAAAATAGAAGAAAAGTTCAAAAAGGAAATATTATATTTCGATTATGATGAGATTGAATATACTATGAAAAATCTTGAATATAGACATATAATGAATTTAAATTTAGCCCTTGATACATTTATTGAATATAATAAGTTTATGACAAACGATAAAAATAACCTATTTGAAACTTATAAAAAGAAAAATGGAAAAGAATTGTATAAATACATAGTGGACCTGAAATTAGAGAAGTATTTTTCAGAAGAAAAATTAAACACCCTAATAGACTCCATAGATGTAAACAGGGATAAGGGTTTAATTTTAGCACTATATGAAGGCATTAGAGGCAAGCATTTATATGAGCTTAGAAGCCTAAGAGTTGAAAATATTGATGAGGTTAATAAAAAGATAAGGGTTATCGATTTTGACCAAACTGAGAGGGAAGTCTCTGTATCTAGTAGGCTGATAGAGCTTTTATTTGCAACTAATGAGGAGAAGTCTGTAATTTTAAAGGATGGAAACAGGACTAGGGAAAGGTATTTTGAAAACACTCCCTATATATTTAGGAGTGCAGAATACTTAAGCACCGTTAGGAATATAGATTTACAGGAAAAAATGGTTAGTAACCACACTATTAATAGTATTTTTAAGTCAATCCAGAGGAACTTTGATAACTGTGAACATTTGACTCCAGTTTCTTTGGTAAATAGTGGAATATATAATAAGATTTTAAGGGAGTATAAAAGGGGCAAGATCCAGATAAATTATGAGGGGATAAGCCAGGTTTTAAAGGAATACAAATTTAGTAAAAGTGGAATTTATAGTTGGGTAAAAAGAGCCAAGGAGATAATAAATAGGCTTGAGAATTATAAGGAATTGGAAGAAAATTCATTGAAAGAATTACTGAACTAGTCAGTAGGCATTGGGAAATACTTTATTTAATATAGGGTATTTCTTTTTTTACTAGCCTATTTATTTTTAGGTTAGGTTTAGTTATATTTTAATATAGATATATTTTAAAGTTCTTTAAAAATGTATTATAATAAATAATATTATGGTTATAATTTTAAGAGTTAATGGGTAAAAACATATAGAATCTATAATTAGAAAGAATAGGAAAGGTTAGTAAAAAGCATAATTGACAAGATATTATGTAGTGTTATAATTAAGAGTGGGAAATTGAAGAGAAATTGAATATTATCTAAAAAAATAGTGTAGATTTAATATTTTTGTATCCATTTTATTCAGGGAGTAAAGTTTGAAGATAAGGCTATAATATGCTATACTTATAGGATGTGAAATGATATAAGAATAGAAATAAATTTTTAGGAGGAAATATAAATGGCAGTTTTAGAAAGTAAAGAAAACAATAGGGTGAAATTTAATTTTGAAATCTCAGAGAAAGATTTTAAAAAAGCTGTAAATACTGTATATTTAAGAAACAGAAAATACTTTGCAATACCAGGATTTAGGAAAGGAAAAGCTCCAAGACAAATCATAGAAATGAACTATGGTAAGGAAGTATTTTATGAAGACGCTATAAACGACCTACTACCAGACACTTATGTGAAGGCAGTTGAAGAACTTGAACTTGAACCAGTAGAACAACCAAGTATAGAGATAGCTGAAATAAAGGCGGGAGAACCAATACTTGTTACTGTAGAAGTCGATGTTAAACCAGAAGTTAAGCTTGGGGACTATTCTAACTTAGAAGTTGAAAAGGCAAGTAGAGAAGTTTCAGACACTATGGTTGATGCCAAGTTAAAATCTGTTCAAGATATGAATGCTAGGCTAATTAATGTAAGCGATAGGAATATTGAAAATGGAGATATTGCCACTATAGACTATAAGGGAACTGTTGATGGTGAAGAGTTTGAAGGTGGAAGTGCAGAGGCTTATGATTTAGAAATAGGAACAGGAACTTTCATACCAGGTTTTGAAGAACAATTAGTGGGTAAAGGTATAGACGAGGAAGTAGAAGTTAAGGTAACTTTCCCAGAAGAATATCATGCTGAAGAATTAGCTGGAAAAGATGCTGTATTCCAAGTTAAGATTCATGAAATAAAAACTAAGGAACTACCAGAATTAGACGACGAGTTCGCTAAGGATGTTAGTGAATTTGATACTTTAGATGAGTACAAGGCAAGCATCAAGGAAGAAATAGCTAAGGATGTTGAAGCTAATGCAGATGTTGAGGAAGAAAACAAGATAGTGGAACTAGTTGTTGAAGCAGCAGAGGTAGAAATTCCTAATGGAATGATTGAATCTCAAATTGATAATGAGGTTAGGGAATTTACTCAAAGACTACAAATGCAAGGTTTAGGAATTGACCAATATTATCAATTCACAGGAACTAGTGAAGAAAACCTAAGAGACCAAATGAGAGAAACAGCAATTAGTAGGGCTAAGGGAGACCTAGTTCTTGAAGCTATTGCAAAGGCTGAAAATATTGAAGTAACAGAAGATGATATAGTTGAAGAACTTGTTAACTTAGCTGAAATTTATAAGCAAGAAGATACTGATAAATTTGTAGAGGATATGAAAAAAGGAGACTTATCTTTCCTAGAACAAGCTTTGGTTAACCAAAAAGTTATTGATTTCTTAAAAGGAAAGGTAACATTTAAGTAGGAGGGATTATTTATGGCTTTAGTACCTATGGTTGTAGAACAAACTAGTAGAGGTGAAAGGTCTTATGATATATATTCTAGACTTTTAAAGGAAAGAATTATATTTTTAGGTTCAGAAGTAAATGATGTAACGGCTAATTTAATAGTAGCTCAGCTTTTATTTTTAGAGGCAGAAGATCCAGATAAAGACATTCAATTATATATAAACAGTCCAGGAGGTTCTATAACAGCTGGCTATGCAATATATGATACTATGCAATATATTAAGCCAGAAGTATCAACTATATGTATAGGAATGGCAGCGAGTATGGGTGCATTTTTACTAGCAGCAGGAGCAAAGGGAAAGAGGTTTGCCCTTCCAAATGCAGATGTTATGATCCACCAACCCCTTGGTGGAACACAAGGACAAGCTGAAGACATAAGAATTCAAGCAGACAGGATTTTGAAAATGAGAGAGAAAATAAACCAAATACTATCAGAAAGAACAGGTCAACCTTTAGACAAAATCAGTAAAGATACTGATAGGGACTATTATATGTCTGCAGCTGAAGCTAAAGAATATGGTTTAATTGATGATGTAATAAAACCTAAAAAATAGATAGAGAGGTGTAACATTGGGCAATTTTGAAGAGAGACAGTTACGCTGTTCTTTTTGCGGGAAACCACAAGATGAAGTTAAAAGACTTATTGCAGGACCCAATGTATATATATGTAACGAATGTATAGAATTATGTAAGGAAATTATAGATGAAGAGTTTATAGATGAATTAGATTATGATATGGAAGATTTACCAAAACCTAATGAAATAAAAGAAACTTTAGATAAATACGTAATTCAACAAGATAGAGCAAAAAGAGCATTGGCAGTAGCTGTATATAACCACTATAAAAGAATAAATAATCAAGTTACTAGTGATGATGCTATAGAATTACAAAAAAGTAATATAGTAATGCTAGGACCTACTGGTTCTGGTAAAACATTATTGGCACAAACTTTGGCTAAGATTTTAAATGTTCCTTTTACTATTGCAGATGCTACATCATTAACAGAGGCAGGATATGTTGGGGAGGATGTTGAAAACATAATCTTAAAACTTATCCAAGCTGCTGATTATGATATAGAAAGGGCAGAAAAAGGAATCATCTATATAGATGAGATAGACAAGGTAGCCAGAAAAACTGAAAACCCTTCAATTACTAGGGATGTAAGCGGGGAAGGGGTTCAACAGGCACTTTTAAAAATATTAGAGGGAACTGTTGCAAATGTCCCACCTCAAGGGGGAAGAAAACACCCACATCAAGAGTTTTTACAAATTGATACAACTAATATATTGTTTATAGTTGGAGGAGCTTTTGATGGTATTGAGAGTATAATACAAAACCGTATAGGGAAAAAGTCTATGGGCTTTGGTGCAGATATTAAGTCTGAAGCAGAGTACAAGGATATGGACTTATTAAAAGAGTTACAGCCAGAAGACCTACTGAAATTTGGTTTGATTCCAGAGTTTGTAGGAAGACTTCCTGTAATGGTAACCCTAGAAAAGTTAGATGAAAAGGCCCTGGTTGATATATTAACTAAGCCTAAAAATGCCTTGGTTAAACAATATGAGGAATTGTTTTCAATGGATGGAGTCCAACTTGAAATAGAAGAGGACGCTCTCCATGCTATAGCTAAGAAGGCTATTGCTAGGAAAACAGGAGCTAGGGGACTAAGAAGTATAATAGAAGAAACTATGCTGGATATAATGTATGAGGTACCATCTAGAAATGATATCAAAAAATGCATTATAACAAGAGAAACTGTCATGGAAGAAGAAGAACCTAAATTAGTTTTAAGGACTGAGGAAGAGTTAAAAGGCAGTGAATCAGCATCTTAAAAGGCTCACGGTAGTGAGCTTTTTAATTTGCTAAAAGAATTAAAAGACTGGAGGTATGAGCATGGATAAGTACTATGAAATAGAGCAAAGAGAAATGCCCTTAATACCCTTAAGGGGATTGACAGTATTTCCTAATATGGTTGTTCACTTTGATGTAGGCAGAGATAAGTCTGTTAAGGCTTTAGAAAACGCCTCTATGAATGACTCAGAAATATTTTTATCTAGTCAAAAGGATCCTAAAATAGAAGACCCAAATCCAGATGAATACTACCATATAGGAACTGTTGCAAATATAAAGCAAATGATTAAGATGCCTGGAGGATCTCTTAGGGTTTTGGTAGAGGGACTTCATAGGGCAGAGATCGTTGAAGTTTTAGATGATGAAGAGTGTTTAAAGGCTGAGGTTAAGGAGTATATCTACCTAGATGACAAGCTTGAAATAGATGTGAAGATGGAAGCAGCAATGAGGTTGGCAGAGGATGAGTTTGCAAAGTATGTTGGCCTAAATGACAAGATACTTCCAGAAGAGCTTATAACTATTAGGGAGGTTGAAGATCCTAATAGGTTGGCAGACCTAATAGCTTCTTTAATGGAACTAAAGGTTGAACAAGCGCAGTCTATCTTGGAAGACTTTGATGTTTATACTAGGCTAGAAAATCTTGCTACTATTTTGCTGGAAGAAATAGAAATTTTAGAAATAGAAGATGAGATTAATAAAAAAGTTAGGGGTAGGATGAATAGGGTCCAAAAGGAATATTATTTAAAAGAACAACTTAGGACCATCCAATCTGAACTAGGGGATGACGAAAACATTGAAAGTGAAGTGGAAGAGTATATTGAAAAAATAGGAGCCCTAGGCCTAGATGAAGAAATTGAAGAAAAGTTGGTAAAGGAGGCTGAAAGGCTTTTAAAGCTATCCCCACATTCTGCTGAAACTGGTGTCATTAGGACCTATTTAGACTGGATTATAGACTTACCTTGGAACACTGAAAGGGAAGAAAAAGTAGATATTAAGTATGCCAAGGATATTCTAAATGAAGACCACTATGGGCTTAAGGATGTAAAGGAAAGAATCCTAGAATTCATAGCCATAAGAAAATTGACCAATAGTATAAAAGGTCCGATTATTTGCCTAGTTGGACCACCAGGTGTTGGTAAAACTTCTATAGCTAAATCTGTAGCCAGGGCCCTAAACAGGGACTTTATTAGGATGAGCCTAGGAGGAATGAGGGATGAGGCAGAAATAAGAGGACATAGGAGGACTTATGTTGGTGCTATGCCAGGAAAAATAATTTCTTCTATTAAAAAAGCCAAGTCTAAAAATCCAGTGTTTTTACTAGATGAAATAGATAAAATAGGGAATGATTTTAGGGGTGACCCAGCTTCAGCCCTATTAGAAGTTCTAGATCCTGAACAGAACTCAACATTTTCAGACCACTTCTTGGAGGTGCCATTTGACCTATCCAAGACTTTATTTATAACTACAGCCAATACAACATCAACTATTCCAGGACCACTATTAGATAGGATGGAATTAATTCCTATTAGTAGTTATACTGAGGAAGAAAAACTACAAATTGCAATGAACTACCTTCTTCCAAGGCAAATCAAGGCCCATGGTTTAGATGATGATATGGTTAAGATATCTGAAGAAGCCGTAAGAAGTGTAATAACCCACTATACTAGGGAGGCTGGAGTTAGAAACCTTGAAAGAGAGCTTGCAAGTATTTGTAGGAAGGCTGCCAAGAGAATAGTAGGAGAAGACCTAGCCAGTGTAAGGATAAATGTTTCCAGTATTGAGAAATATTTGGGCATTAAAAAATACAGGTTAGACAGGCTAGAAGGAGAAAACCAAGTGGGACTTGTAAATGGTCTTGCCTGGACATCAGTTGGGGGAACAACCCTTACAATAGAAGTAAATACTATGAAGGGTAAGGGAAAGGTTCAATTAACTGGAAAGCTTGGAGATGTAATGAAGGAATCTGCTATGGCAGGAGTTTCTTATATTAGGAGTAATACTAAAAAACTAGGCGTAGATGAAGACTTTTATGAAAATAGGGATATCCATATCCATGTTCCAGAAGGAGCTATACCAAAAGATGGACCATCAGCAGGAATTTCTATGGCAACAGCAGTCTTATCTGCCTTGACTAATAAAAAGGTTAGAAGCGATGTGGCTATGACTGGTGAGGTAACCCTAAGGGGTAGGGTACTAGCAGTTGGTGGAATAAAAGAAAAAGTCTTGGCTGCCCATAGGCTAGGTATTAAAAAAGTTATCCTCCCAAGAGATAATGAAAAAGACCTAGAAGAAATTCCTAGTAAGGTAAAAAATACAATGGAATTTGTACTAGTTGAGTTTATGGACCAGGTAGTTAAAGAGGCTTTTGTGAAAGAGTGATTATATGAAAATATTAAAAGCAGAGCTAGACAGGATAGCGGTTATGGAGGACCAATATCCAAAGGATAAGTTACCAGAGATTGCCTTTGCAGGAAGGTCTAATGTTGGGAAATCTTCCTTTATAAACTCTATGGTTAATAGGAAGAACCTGGCTAGGACTTCTTCAAAGCCAGGTAAGACAAGGACTATTAATTTTTATAAAATAAATGATAGTTTTAGGCTAGTAGACCTGCCAGGTTATGGGTACGCTAAGGTTTCTAAGACTGAGAAGGAAAAGTGGGGTCATATAATAGAAGAGTACCTTACTTCTAGGGAAAACCTTAGGGAAGTTGCCCTTGTTGTTGATATTAGACATAAACCAACAGAAGATGACATTGTTATGTATAATTGGATAAGGCATTTTGGATTTGGAGAATTTGTAGTTGCTACTAAATTAGATAAAATAAAAAAAAGCCAGGTAAATAAGCAAATAAAGCTTATTCAAGATAGCTTGGGGATTGATGATATTAATAAAATTGTTCCATATACTTCTGAAAAAAGTAGGATGGATAAAAATATGTGGGACAGGATTGAGAAGATAGTAAAATAAAAGAACCGACCAAGGGTCGGTTCTTTTTAATTTATTATTCAACTTTAGAAAAATCTTCTTTAGTTGCTCCACATACTGGACATTCGAAGTCTTCTGGAAGATCTGCGAAAGCTGTACCTGGTTCAATGCCCATTTCAGGTGCTCCTTCAGCTGGGTCATATATCCATCCACATAAATCACATACAAACTTATCCATCTTAACATTCTCCTTTCAAGTCAATTGTTGTTCATCTTTATAATACCCAGAAATAACTATATAAATCAATAAAAGGCCTAAATATTAAAATTATTTATCCTCCTATTAAGTTATAATAAACCACCAGTGGGTATATAATTAAAAGATAGGTTAGTGTATTGAAATCTTTCAAATTAAACACACTAATATTATAACATAAATAGGTTAAATAATTTAGAAATAATATAGATGGAAGTGATTTTATGAAGTATAAATATTCTGGGGTTGTTATGAGTGATTTAGAGGCTATAAAGTTTTTCTTAGAGGAGATACTACTTGAAATAGAAGGCTATATAGATGATGAAAATATGGTTTTTGATATAAGGCTTATATTAAATGAACTTATTATAAATAGTGCCATCCACGGTAATAACTTAGTTCAAAACAAGGGGATAAAGCTTGATATAGACCTGAAAAATGGACAGATAGAAATATCTGTAGAGGATGAGGGCGAAGGCATAGACTGTTCTGTAGATAGTTATGATCCTTTGGATATGAAGTGTTGTGGTAGGGGGCTTTTAATTGTAAACAAGTTGTCAGACCAACTTTTGATTGAGAAAAATAGGATTATGGTTGTTAAAAACTTATTATAAAAAATTAAATACAGAATATTTATATAAATAAAAACACTCTAAGTTTTTTACTAGGGTGTTTTATTTTTGGGAATTCATAGACTTATTAGGTGTAATTTCTTGATATATTCAAATAAATGGAATATAATAGTAGAGATATTGTGTGACTATGGAAAGCTAGGTAAATCCTACATTTATTCAGATTTTATAGTCTTTGGAAGTTATAGAAACTTAGAAAAAAATACTGGATTTTCATATTTAAAAAGATATAATTATAAAATGTAGTAAAGTTTCAACTTTCATTAAACATGTGTTAGAATGAGTAATGGAAGTAATTTAAGAGAGAAGGTAAAAAATGGTTAAATTAAGAGAAGATGTAAGGAATGTTGCTATAGTAGCCCATGTTGACCATGGTAAAACTACTTTAGTAGATGGATTATTAAGAAGTTCTGGGATTTTTAGAGAAAATCAAAAACTTAAGGATAGAGTAATGGACTCTAATGATATAGAAAAAGAAAGAGGAATTACTATTTTGTCTAAAAATACTGCTGTGGACTATAATGGTGTAAAAATAAACATTATAGATACTCCAGGACATGCTGACTTTGGTGGTGAGGTTGAACGTGTATTAAAGATGGTTAATGGTGTGGTTTTAGTTGTAGATGCCTTTGAGGGGCCTATGCCTCAAACTAAGTTTGTTCTTAGGAAGGCTTTTGACCTAAACCTACCAGTAATTGTTTGCTTAAACAAGATGGATAGACCTGGGGCTAGGCCTGAGGAAGTTATAGATGAGGTATTGGAACTATTTATAGAACTTGGGGCAGATGAGTCTATTTTGGACTGTCCTTTTGTTTTTGCTGTGGCTAGGGATGGAAAAGCTGGCCTAGAAATGGATAATTTAAAGGACAATATGAATGACTTATTTGAAACTATTATAGATAATATACCAGCCCCAGAGGGAGATGATGAGTCTGACCTTCAAATGCTAATATCTACTATAGACTATAATGAGTATGTAGGTAGGATTGGGATTGGTAAAATTGAAAAAGGAACTATTAAGCTAGGCCAGGAAGCTGTTTTAGTAAATAAGGAAGATGAAACTAAGCATCAAAAATTTAAGGTTACAAAAATATTTGAATTTGAAGGCTTAGAAAGAATAGATGTTGAAGAGTCTAAGGCTGGAAGCATAATTGCAATATCTGGTGTGGAAAATATAAATATAGGTGACACTATATGTGGAAATATAGACAAGCCTGAAGCCCTACCTTTTGTAAAGATTTCTGAACCAACTTTAGCTATGACTTTTTCAGTAAACAATAGTCCTTTTGCTGGACAGGAGGGCGACTATGTAACATCTAGGCAAATTAAGTCTAGGCTTTTAAAGGAACTCCAAACTGATGTTGGTTTAAGGGTTGAAGAAACTGATGCAACTGATGCCTTTAAGGTATCAGGTAGGGGAGAGCTCCACTTATCTGTTCTGATTGAAAATATGAGAAGAGAAGGATTTGAGTTCCAAGTATCTAAGCCAGAAGTTTTAATAAAAACTATTGATGGAGTAAAAATGGAGCCAATTGAAGAGGTTACTATAGATGTAAGTAGTGAGTTTGCTGGAACTGTAATAGAAAAACTTGGAAGAAGAAAAGGAGAGCTTATCTCTATGGGAGAGGCTAAGGGTGGCTATTCTAGGCTTACTTTCTCTATACCAGCAAGAGGGCTTATAGGTTATAGGCAAGAGTTTTTAACTGATACTAAGGGAAATGGTATTTTAAACTCTGTATTTTCAGGCTATGAAAAATTTAAAGGCGAAATTCCTAGGAGGAAGATGGGTTCTTTAATATCTTTTGAAACAGGGGAGGCTTCTGCCTATGGACTTCATGCAGTTCAAGATAGGGGTACCCTATTTGTAGGACCTGGTGAAAGGGTTTATACAGGTATGATAGTTGGAGCTAGTCCTAAGGGGTTAGATATTGATATAAATGTATGTAAGAAGAAGAAGCAAACAAATGTTAGGGCTTCAGGTTCTGATGATGCCTTAACCCTTTCTCCAATAAAGGATTTATCTTTAGAAGAAGCCTTAGAATTTATTGAGAGTGATGAACTTATTGAAATAACACCAAAAACATTTAGGCTTAGGAAGAAAGTCTTAACTGGTAAAAGATGGAAATAATATGAGGTGATCTTGTGTCCACTGTTTTAAAGGGAGCATTATGGTTGGCTAGAAATATTATATGGATAAATATATTCTTGGCTGGAGCTGTGGTTTTCTTTGAGAGGAGAAATCCTAAGTCTACTTGGCTGTGGCTAATGGTTTTAACTTTTTTGCCAGGTATAGGCTTTATCCTATACCTGGTCTTAGGCCAAGACTTGTCTAAGGAAAAAAAGTTTAGGGAAAAGCAGGAAGTAGACCTACAGGTGGAACAAATAGCAATAGACCAAAGGCAGGCAATTGTAGAAGGAAATCATAAGTTTACATCCAGGGAGTATTTGGACTATGTAAATTTAATAAAAATGAATTTAAGAAGTTCCAACGCCCTATTAACAGAAGACAATGAACTGGAACTTTTTTTTGAAGGTGAGGAAAAGTTCAAGGCCTTAATAGATGAAATAAATAAGGCTGAGAAGTATATATTACTCCAGTATTATATTATTAAGTCTGATGGTCTAGGTATGAGGGTTATAGATGCTCTTTGCAAGAAAGCTCAAGAGGGTGTAAATGTAAAGGTTTTATATGATGGTATGGGGGGGAGAAACCTTTCTAAAGAAGCCATTAAGAAAATGAAGGATTCGGGAATTAAAACAGCTGTTTTTTTCCCACCCTTTGCATCTAGGTTTACCCTTAGGATAAATTATAGGAACCATAGGAAGATCTGCGTTGTAGATGGCAGGGTAGGTTTTGTAGGTGGTTTTAATATTGGGGATGAGTATATAGGCCTTTACAAAAAGTTTGGCCACTGGAGGGATACCCATTTAAAAATAGAAGGGTCTGCTGTAAAATGGTTGCAGTGGAGGTTTATCTTAGACTGGAGGTTTTCTTCTAAAGATATAGACCCAAGTATATATAAGACTCCTATTTATGAAAGACGGGGTAAGTCTGGTGTTCAAATAGTAACTTCTGGTCCTGATTCTAAGTGGCCTAGTGTTAAGGATGCTTATTTAAAAATGGTTTCAGATGCTAGGAAGAAGGTCTATATAGAAAGTCCATACTTTATTCCAGATGATGCCCTCTTAGAGGAACTTAGAATTGCAGCACTCTCTGGGGTAGATGTTAGGATAATGATACCCAATAAGCCGGACCACTTATTTGTCTATTGGGCATCTTTAAGCTACATAGGTGAACTTTTAGAATCAGGTGTAAAGTGCTATACTTATGGCAAGGGTTTTTTACACTCAAAAGTAGTAATAGGAGATGACTTTATATCCTCAGTTGGGACTGCCAATATGGATATTAGGAGTTTTGATTTAAATTTTGAGGTAAATGCTTTTATCTATGACAAGGCTATAAATGAGGAATTAACAAATAAGTTTATAAATGATATAGGATTATGTGAAGAAATTACATTGGAAGATTATAGAAAAAGGTCCAATATAGTAAAAATCAAGGAATCGTTTTCAAGATTACTATCTCCAATTTTATAAGGAAGTGAAAAGATGGGTTTGAAAATAATAACAGATAGTGGTTGTGATTTATCAAGGGATATTATTGATGATTTAGATATAGTTATGCTACCTTTAAATGTTTTGGAAGGAGATAGTGAGTATAGGGATAAAGAAACTATTACTCCGACGGAACTTTATAAGGGCATGAGAGAGGGGAAATTTTACCAAACATCCCAAACTCTACCAAATTTAATAATTGAGAGGGTTACAAGGGAATTAGACAAGGGTAATGATATTATATATATATGTTTTTCCTCTGGCTTATCAGGTCAGTACCAGACTTCTGTAATGTTATTTGAAGATATAAAAGAGAAATACAAGGACAGGAAGATAGACTTAGTAGATTCAAAATCTGCTTGTTGTGGTATGGGTATGATGGTAAAAAAAGCAGGAGAGATGGTAAAAGAAGGCAAGTCTAGAGAAGAAATTTTAGCTATGCTGGAAGACTATATTGAAAATATTAACCATATTATTATAGTTGATAAAATGGACTACCTATATAAGGGTGGTAGGATTAGTAGGGTCCAAGCTTTAACTGGAGGGCTTTTAAATATAAAGCCTATAGTTGGAATGGATGGGCTAGGAAAATTAGAATTTATAGACAAGATTAGGGGCAGGAAGAGGCTCTTGAAAAGGGTTGAAGAGCTGATTAATGAAAAAAACATTGGAGATATAAAAAACCAGGAGATAGGCCTGGTATATGGAGACAATGAAGAAATGGCCCAGGAGTTTAAACAATTTTTAATTGACAAATTTAATCCTAGGAATATAATAGTAGAAAATGTAGGTGCTTCTGTATCGGCACATACGGGACCAGATATAATAGGCATTACATTTTTAAATAAGAACTATAAATAAGGTGGTGTATATTATGGGCAACATAGCAGCATTTTTCGATATAGATGGGACTGTTTTTAGGAACTCGCTAATGATTGAACACTTTAAGAAGTTAATAAAGTATGAGGTTATAAATCCAGCCATATGGTACTCAGAAGTCAAGGATGTCTATAATGACTGGTATGCCAGGTTTGGAAATTATGAGGAGTATTTGGAACTTTTAGCCCAGGTTTATATTGATCAACTAAAGGGGATAAACAAGTCCTATATAGACTTTATATCTAACCAAGTTATAAAGGTTGAAGGGGATATGGTCTACAAGTATTCTAGGGATAGGATTTCTTGGCACAGGGAAATGGGACATAAGGTATTTTTCATATCAGGGAGCCCAGAATTTTTAGTTGAAAAAATGGCTGAAAAATATAAGGTAACAGAGTATAGGGGGACCATTTACCTGGTAAATGATAAAAATGAATTTACTGGGGAGATTATAAAAATGTGGGACTCAAAAAGCAAGCAAAAGGCTCTGGATGAATTAATAGAAAAACATGATGTAGACTTAGAAAATAGTTACGCTTACGGGGATACAACAGGGGACTATTCTATGCTTAAGATGGTTGGAAACCCCATAGCCATAAACCCAAATAAGCCTCTTTTACTAAAAATAAAAGAAGACCAAGAACTTGCAAATAAGGCCAAGATAATAGTTGAAAGAAAAGATGTAATTTATAGGCTTGATTCGTCGGTTAATATAATGGAATAGGTTAATAGATAAAAAGACATAGTTGCTAGCTATGTTTTTTTATGTGTAATTATAGGAGGTATAAGTATGAAAAAAATAATTAAAATTTTAACAATAATCCTTGTTACAAGTTTAAGTTTGGTGGCTTGCAAGGGGGGAATCAGTCCTGGAGAAAAGCCTAATTTAGATGGTGGGGAAGAGAAACCTTCTGGAGAAGTTAAAGTAAATTATAAGAGGGATGAAATTTTTTCGTCCAAGGATTTACTTAGTGATATTACATATTTTAAATTAGAAAATATAGAAAAAATTTATAAGTCCCCCCTATCAAAAACCAAAGATATAGAGGGATTAACAGTTTTAAATTATGATTTTGGAAACTTGAAGTATGACATATATAATAATGAGCCAATAAGTGGAATGCCCTATGAGATAGAAATAAAGAAAAATATAGGAGGCCTTAGTCCAGATTTTTTAAGGGGGATAAAAATAGGAGACAGGAAGGAAGACATTATTAAAAAATTTCCAGCTATGCCTTATAGGCTTAAGCAAAAGGCAGGAATTTTAGAAGAAGCAAAATATGCATCTAAAGTATTTAACAATGATGATGAGGGGATAAATGACCTGGAATTTATCTATATAGGTGAAGAGGAGGATTATGCTGGAAATGAAGGAATAAAGTTTGTAGTAGGATATGAAGACTCTGGTTTTACTATGTATTCTGTATTCTTGGATTTTTTAGATAATAAACTTGCCAGTATAACGATTAACTTGTAAGTATAAAAACAGGTGGCTATATAACCACCTGTTTTTTTATAGGTATTTATTTTCTGTTATCTCTCTTATAAATCTTGAAGTTTCAACCCTAGAAGAGTCTATTGTATCAACTGTAAAGAGGGTTAAATTATACTTGGCCCTGGTCATACCAACATAAAACAACCTGCGCTCTTCTTCTAAAAGTTTGAAGTTACTAACTTCAGCCTCATCTATACTAGACTGTGATGGAAAGTCTCCATCAACAAGGTCGATTAAAAAAACATTATCAAATTCTAGACCCTTGGCAGAATGAATAGTGCTTAGGGTTATATTACTAGAATTTGAGTTTAGGCATTTAAGCCTTAATAAATCTAGTCTTTCAAAAAATTCCTCCCTAGTTAAAAGGCCTTCACTAATTAGGTCTAGAAATTTTAAAATTAGGGAGAGGTTTGCAAAACTATGGCCAAATTTATCACTAAACTCTTTTAAATAGTCTAGGTAGCCGAGGTCATATTTAATAAAACTAAGGGCCTCACTAGGCTTTAAGGTCTTAAGCCTGTTAAAGTTAAAGTCTAGTTCATTAAGCCTTTCAAGATAGAAGGGTTTAAGGTCTGGGAAGGATTTAATCCTTTGGAAGACACTAATCTTAGGGTCTAATTTTTTAGCATAATTCACCTGGTTTTTAGAAATATAACCTTTTTTCTTGTAGTATATTTTTTCGTAGACCTCAACATTGGAGGTATCATCTGCAAATGAGAAAAAATTAGAAATATCAGTTAAAATCCAATGGCTAAAAAATTTTAAATTCCTGTCCTTAATATAAAAATCCAGGGAATTTTTCTCAAAAATATTTATAAGGCCAATAGAAGAAAGGTTGTTTCTATAGAGAATGGCATATTCCTCCTTAGGATTTTTTAAAATTTCATTTACTATATACTTGTACTGGTCCTCTATCTTACTAAGCCTAACAAGTTTTACGGGCCTTAGTTTAGAATTAGATGTAAATATATCTTTTTTAAACCTTTTCATATTATTATCTATTAGGTTTTTAGAGGCCCTTATAATTTCCTTGCTGGACCTAAAGTTTTCCTCCATTAAAAAAATCTTTGCCTTGGGATAAAGGTCCTTAAAATTAAGAAGGGCATCAGGATAGGCCCCCCTAAAGCCATAAATAGATTGGTCATCATCAGCTACTACAAATAAATTATTTTTAGGTTGGGCTAGAAGCCTTATAATTTCCAGCTGGACCAAAGAAGTATCCTGGCCCTCATCAAGTTGGATAAAATCATAAAGGCTCCTATAGTGGTTAAGGAGGCCTGGATCATTTTTTAAAAGCTCCAGGGACATAGTTAACATATCATCAAAGTCAATAAAATTATTTTTCCTTTTGATTTCCTCATACTCATAATAGATTTCAGGAAAATTAGGCAAGTCTTTAGGACTTAAAGACTTGGGACTTATTAGCATATTTTTAACATAACCAATATTATTAATAAGACTTTCCATATTATCCTCTGTAAGATAAGAATGGTTTAACCTTTGGTAGACCTCCCTTAGGAGGGAATACTTGTTTACTTTATTCCTAGTATCTTCAATTAGGGTAAAGACCTGCCTAGTTTTTTTAGCATAGTCTTTTACAAGCTTAAAACAAAAACTATGGATAGTTGAAAAGCTTACTAGTTGAGAAATATTTGGATATTCTTTTATAAACCTATTTTTCATATCTCTTGCAGATGACCTGGAAAAGGTAATAGATAAAATCCTATTTGGACTTACCCCATACTTGCTAATTAGGTTACCAGTCCTATGAATAAGGACTGTAGTTTTTCCAGCGCCAGGAACTGCAAGAATTAGAGCAGGACCTTGAAAGTGGTCTACTGCTTTTCTTTGTTGCGAATTTAACAAATCTTTCACCCCTTAGAATATATATTAATTATAATATCATAAAATATAAAAAACTTATTAACTATATGTTATAATGATATATGAATATATTGGAGGAGGTATTGTATTATGTCAATGAAAAGCTTTTTACAAATAAGAGAATCAGTTAGGGAATTTAAAAATAAAAACTTAAAAGAAGATGTTTTAAATTCAATAAAAACTAAAATAGAAGAAATAGAGAAAGAAATAGGCCAGGAAAAAAATGTTAGTTTTAAGTTAATAGAAGATGGAAAAAAAACCTATGAAGGTTTAGAAAATATTGGTGGTTATGCAGGTGTTATGATTAGAAGTCCCCATTACATAGCCTTAAAAACAGGGGAAGATGACAAGTCTAAGATATATGGAGCCTTCTATATGGAAAAATTAATTACTGGTATGAAGGACTTAAATCTTGGAACTTGCTGGGTTACATTAAAGGGCCTAGAAGATGGGAAAAAAGATATTCTAGGAGAAGATTTTAAGGGAGCAGATTTCTTACTTGCTATTGGGAATGAAAAACCTAGAAACCCATTTTTAAAAGAGCAGTTTAGTGATAGGAAGGAAGTACAAGATATTGTATTTGAAAATTCTTTTGATGAAAAGATAGACCTAGATAGCTTAGAAGAAAGAGGACTTTTAGATCTTTTCTACTATATAAGATTTGCTCCTTCAACTAAAAATTTACAACCATGGAAGTTCCTAATCGAAGGAAATAAGTTAAGCCTATACTTAGAAAAGGAAGTTAAAGACCAATATGGTTTGGCTGATGCTGGAATAATTATGTACTATTATGTGGAATTAGCTAAAATGATCAACCTTGATAAGGAGTGGACAATAGTTGATTTTGTAGAAGAAAATGGACTAGTAAAAATAGCAGAAACAAGTTTATAAATAAAAATAATAGGATATTTTAAGTCCTTTTAAAAAACCGCCTCCAGGCTTTTGGAGGCGGTTTTATTTTTACGGTTAAAGCTAGTTATAATAAAATATTTAAGGCCGATATATAAGTTGACACTATATAAAAAAAGGATTATAATATAGATGAAGATATGATTAAGTGTTCATATGTTATTTTAAAAACTTAAAATAGGAGGGGATAATATGAATATGGAATTGGAATTAAATGGACTAAACTGTACTAACTGTGCAGAAAAGATAGAGAATATGTCTAGAGAATTAGATGGTGTAGATAATGTAGATTTTAATTTTGTAACTAAAAAACTAAGGGTAGTACTTAAAAATGATGATATTTATGACGCTGTTAAAGATGAAATAACAGGCATAGTAAATAAGCTAGAACCTGAGGTAGAAGTTATAGAAATAAGAAAAAATAGCCAGGATGAAGGAGTTATAAAACTGGAACTAAATGGGTTAAACTGTACAGATTGTGCTGCTAAAATTCAAGATATTGTAGGAACTTATGATGGTGTTAAAAATGTGGACTTTAACTTTGTAACTAAGAAGTTAGATGTGGACCTAAACAAGGGGGCTAAAACTGAAAGTTTGAAGGAAGATATAAAGAAATTAGTAAATAAGTTGGAGCCTGATGTTGAAATAGTAGACTTAAATACAGCCTTTAAGACCAAGGACCTAAACTTTAAACTAGACGGTTTGGACTGTAAGGACTGTGCAGACAATATAGAAAAGTTTACTAAGTCTTTAAAAGGAGTTGAAGATGCCAGTATAGATTTCTTACAGGCTAAGCTAAGAGTGGTTTATAGGAGTGGAACTAATACTAGGGAATTAAAGGCTGAAATATTGGATATTGTAAAGACCTTAGAGCCTGATGTAGAAGTTATTGACTTAAGCAAGGAAGATAAAAATCTTAAGAAGGCTCCTAGCTCCTTTATGGATAAGCTGGATAAAAAACAGGTTAAAACTATAATAATTTCTGCAATTATTGCCTTTATACCTGGAATTTTTGGACTAACTGGCAACCTAAGATTTTTAGTATTTTTAATTTCCTACCTAATAATAGGTAATAAAATAATTAGGCAGGCCTTTGTAAATGTTAAGGCTGGTGTTCCGTTTGATGAAAACTTTTTAATGACGATAGCCACTATAGGAGCCTTTATAATTGGAGAGTACCCAGAGGCTATTATGGTAATGCTTTTATACCAAGTTGGAGAAACCCTACAAGGAATAGCTGTCAACCATTCTAGGGACAGTATATCCCAGCTTATGGATATTAGACCAGACTATGCCAACTTGGAAGAGGATGGCAGGGAGATAGAAGTTGATCCAGCTGAGGTAGGAATTGGGGATATAATAATAGTAAAGCCAGGAGAAAGAGTTCCTCTGGATGGTTTGGTTATAGAGGGAAATTCATCTTTGGATACTTCTAATATAACTGGTGAATCTGTTCCAAGGAGTATAGGAGTTGGAGAAGAGATAGCCTCAGGTGTAGTTAACTTACAAGGCTTGTTAAGGGTTAGGGTTACAAAAGAATTTGGAGAGTCAACTATTTCAAAAATCCTAGACCTAGTAGAAAATGCCAGTAGTAAGAAGGCTGAAACTGAAAACTTCATAACAAAATTTTCTAGATACTATACACCAATAGTTGTATTTCTAGCCTTGGCTGTGGCAATACTTCCACCCCTACTAGGAAGGGGAAGCTGGGGAGAATGGATATATGTGGCTGCTGTATTTTTAGTAATATCTTGCCCATGTGCCCTAGTTATATCTGTTCCACTTGGATTTTTTGGAGGCCTAGGTGGAGCTTCTAAGGCAGGGATTCTTGTAAAAGGTGGAAACTATTTAGAAGCTTTGGCAGATGTTGGAACAGTAGTTTTTGATAAGACAGGAACTATAACGGAAGGAGTTTTCCTAGTTACAAATATTCTTGCTTACGGAGAGGAAAGTAAGGAGGAGTTATTAAAAATAGCTGCCTATGGTGAAAGGTATTCTAACCATCCAATTGGAAGGTCTATAGTAGACAAGTTTGGGGCGGATATAGATGAAAGTAAGATAGAAAACTATGAGGAGATTCCAGGTAAGGGTATATCTGCAAATATATTTGGAGAAAACTACCTACTGGGAAACAAGTCTTTAATGGATAGCAATCAAATAAGGATAAATGAGGTAGACTCTATAGGGACTGTAGTTTTTATAGCCAAGGATAAGGAACATATAGGGACAATAGTTGTTTCTGATAAGATAAAAGAAACAGCCAAGGAAGACCTAAAAGGACTTAAAGAAGCAGGAATTAAAAACTTAATAATGTTATCTGGGGATAATGAAACTACAGTAGAAAAAGTGTCAAACCTGGTTAGTATTGACAGGGCATATGGTAACCTACTACCTCAGGACAAGGTTTCTATATTGGAAGATATACTAAAGGAAAAGGCTGAAGATGGTAAGGTTGCATTTGTTGGCGATGGTGTAAATGATGCACCAGTTTTAGTTAGGGCAGATGTGGGAATTGCTATGGGAGGTTTAGGATCAGATGCGGCAATTGAAGCTTCAGATGTTGTAATTATGACTGATGACCTAGGAAAAATTGCCAAGGGTATAAAGATAGGAAAAAATACTAGGAAAATTGTTAGGCAAAATATAGTCCTAGCCTTGGGTATAAAAATCTTAGTCTTGGTCCTAGGATTATTTGGAAAAGCTACAATGATAGAGGCAGTTTTCTCAGATGTTGGAGTTAGTATTATAGCAATATTAAATTCAATTAGGGCCTTAAATATAAGGGATTAAAATAAAAGTAGACCTTGTCTACTTTTATTTTTTTTACAGGTCTTTAATAGGAACTTATCTTATGGTATATTATAGTTTGGAGTGATTAGATGAATAAGGAAAATAGGAGGCAAAACTATATAATCCTGGCAGAAAGCTTTGAAGATGAAGATAAGCTAATGGATGCAATTTTAACATATAGAAAGGCCCTTAAATTTACTGAAGATAAGGAAGAAAAAATAGAGGTCCTTTTTAATATAGCCATCCTTGAAGACCAAGTAGAGGACTATATGGGAGCCCTTGGAACCTATGGGGATATTTTAAAAATAGACAAGACCCAATTTGGAGCTTACTATGGTAGGGCCATTATATATGAAGACTTAGGAGAGTATGACCTAGCCATAGAAAATTATGGCTTGGCTATAGAAACCAATTGTGAATATGCTGGGGCCTACTATTATTTGGGGATTCTTTATGATAAGATAGGAGTAGTAGATAAGTCTATAGAAAACTTGAAAAAAGCAATAGAACTTGAGCCAGATAATTATGTTGCCTATAATGATTTGGCAGGTATTTATGAGGAACTAGGAGACTATGGTTTGGCCTATGAGTTTGTGAGAAAATCTATTGAACTAGATGGTGATTATTATAAGTCATTTTATAATAAGGGGGTTATTGAAAATAGGCTGGGTAAGAAAGAAGAAGCCCTAGATTCCTATTTTAGGTCCATAGATATAAACCCTTATTATGGTAATAGTTTCTTGAATATCTCTGCCCTCTACCTAGAAAAAAATCTTTATAGGGAGACTATAGAAGTTTTAACAGAGGGCTTAAGATATAATGAAGAAGACAGCAACTTATATTATAATAGGGCTTGTGCATATGCACTTTTAAACAAAGATGAAGAAGCCATAAAAGATATGGAAAAATCTATAGAACTTTATCCAGAACAAGAGTATTATGCTAGAAGGGATAATGATTTAAAAAGATTTTTTAAGGATAGGTGATAATGTGATAGTTATAAAAACTGAAGAAGAAATAGAAAAAATGCGAAAAGCAGGTGTAATCTTAGCCAATGTCCACAAGGGCATAAGGAAGATGATAAAACCTGGGATTACAACTATGGAAATAGAAGAATTTGTTAAGGGCTACCTAAAAGAACATGGGGCTACGGCTGAACAAATTGGATATATGGGATACAAGTATGCAACCTGCGCATCAGTTAATGATGAAATATGTCATGGTTTTCCCAGAAATGAACCTTTAAAAAATGGAGATTTAGTAACAATAGATATGGTTGTTAACCTAGATGGCTGGTTGGCAGATTCAGCTTGGAGTTATGCAGTTGGAGATGTTTCAGAAGAGGTTAAAAAGCTTATGGAAGTTACTAAAAAATCCCTATACTTAGGAATAAACCAGGCTAAAATAGGCAATAGGCTTGGTGATATAGGCCACGCTATCCAGTCCTATGTTGAGGCTGAGGGTTACTCAGTAGTAAGGGAGTTTGTAGGCCATGGCATAGGTAAGGAAATGCATGAAGACCCTCAAGTCCTACACTATGGTACTCCTGGCAGGGGGCTTAGGTTGCAAGAGGGTATGACCCTAACTATTGAACCTATGATTAACCAGGG
>JASLBE010000034.1 GCA_030146705.1 Tissierellales bacterium
CTTGATATTGCTGCTGTTAATGTTGTTTTTCCGTGGTCAACATGGCCTATTGTTCCTATGTTAACATGCGGTTTCGTTCTTTCAAATACTTCCTTACCCATTGTTCATTCCTCCTAAGTTTTTTATTATTTTAACTTTTAAGTAAACATAACCTGGTGTTTCTTCTGGAGCCCACGACCGGAATTGAACCGGTGACCTCTTGCTTACCATGCAAGTGCTCTACCTACTGAGCTACGAGGGCATTAACCACCTCTTAAGCTAAAATATATTTGCTTAAGACCATTTCGGTATTTTGAAAATATCCAATACTATTATATTTAAAGGATTCTAGTTCGTCAAGTGTCTTCTTTATTAGAAATAATATTTTGTAGTTTACTTATGGTTTTTTCATCTAATCTTCCGAAATAATAGTCATTTTTTTCATTGTTTATATTTTGTTTCTTTGAAACTATTTTTTTAGTTGCAAAAATTTCATTCTTAAGCTCTCTAGCAGAAATCCTAGTAGCCCCCCTACTTAAAATAATTTCTTGCTCCAGCTTGTCCGATGTCGCAACCCTCACCTTTTTTCTCCTAGCTATTTTAGCTATACTTCTTTCTATATAATGGTCAGCAGTTTCAAATTCCTGAGTATAAACAAGCTTAAGACCATTAATTTCTTCCACTGTACCACTATTTCCCTTTACAAGGTGGGCATCAAAAACCAAAATTATATTTATACCTGAGTAAGACCCATACTCAACTAAAATTTCTATTAAATGCTTACGGGCTTCCTCAAGCTTGCCAGTTTTTCTAGATTTAAAAATATCCCAAGAGTTTATAATGTTATAACCATCTACATACAAGTATTCCTCTGTTCTAGGTATATTACCCATTATTTTGTCTAAATACCTCATACATTAATATACTAGCTGCATTAGATGCATTTAGCGAAGATATTTTTCCCTTCATAGGAATACTTAAAATAACATCACAATTTTCCCTTACTAATCTAGAAATCCCCTTGCCTTCATTACCTATTACCAGGCCAACACTTCCAGTTAAATTCGCCTTATAATATGTTTCTCCATCCATATCAGCCCCATAAATCCAAAGCCCCTCATCTTTTAAGTACTTTATAGTATTGGTGATGTTAGTTACCTTGGCTATTTTTATATACTCAACAGCACCAGCCGAAGAACTATAAACAGTATGGTTTACTGAGGCAGACCTTCTTTCTGGAATTATTATTCCATGGGCACCTGCACACTCTGCCGTCCTAGCTATGGCTCCTAGGTTATGAGGGTCTTCTAATTCGTCTAAAATTATTACAAAAGGAGCTTCCTCCCTTTCCCTAGCATAGGCCAAAATATCTTCAACAGAAGTATATTTATAGGGTGATATTACTGCTGCAACACCTTGGTGTGGTGCTCCCCCTCCAATTTCATCTAGGGTCTTTTGGTTGACCTCCTGAATAAGAATATTTTTCTCCCTGGCTATAGCTATTATTTTATTAATAGATCCTTTTAAGTCCCCCCTAAGAACCAAGAGTTTTTCTATATCATCCCTATTTTTAAGGACCTCAATCACAGGATTTCTCCCAATTATATATTGCATCTCCATAGTAGTCTTCTCCTTTATAAACTCTTAAATTTCTCCCTTACAACTTCAATTTTCCCACAAGTCATCTTTCCTTCTGGGCAAGGCCCTCCTAGGCAAGATGGTCCAGCATTTTTAAATATTATAGGATAAACTTCCTTAACCTGCCTTAACATCTCCACTGCCATATCCCTTATTTCTCTTTGGGCTCTTTCACAGGTCCTAAGCCTAAAGAAATGCATCAGGCTCCTAGCATTCATAGTTAGAACTATCTTGGTTTCTGCTCCATTTGGAAGTACATACCTGGCATCTTCTATAGCTTGTTTTTCATCCCTTCCATTTTCCATAAGTAAGTCCACTAATTTATCATAAGTAGCCTGGTCTTCTTCCATTTGCCTTATATAGAGTTTTTTTGCCTCTCCTATTTTTTCAATTTCCCTAGGAATAATATAGGCAAATTGGTCCTCTCTTACATACCTTTGGGACTGCTGGGAATAGCTTGCCAACCTATGTCTTACTAGCTGGTGGGTCAAGGATCTTGAAACCCCCTCAACTGCAAAAGTAAAGCTTATATGTTCAATAGGACTTTCATGGCCCATACTAACTAGCCTATTTAAAAACTTCTCAATGTTTTCTTCAGTCAAGCCCTCTTCTATTTCTTCCACTCCAACTGGAGAGTAACAAAGCTTGGCTGCAGAAGAAATCAGCTTTTCGCCATCAGGCGTATACCTAAGTAATTTAACCCTCATTTTTTTCCCCCTTAAATTCAAACAACCAGTCTCCTTGAAAAACCAGTCCCTCTTCTTCTAAATAGTCATTAAAAACCCTCTTTATTTCTTCCTCCTGCTTGCTATAGTCTAAAAAATCCAAGGGGAAGTCTAGTCTGGTCTCAAGGCCAGCCTCTCCTCCTAGATTTTCTATAGTAGAAGCTTCAAAGTCAATAGACTTGCTAGAAAAAAGTTTTTCCAAGTCTGCCTTAATAAAGCTTTCCTCCTTACTAGCAGGCTTTAAAATTACCCCTTTAAGCCTTAATAAAACTTCACTATATAAAATCTTTTCCATTATAGTATAAAGTCTTTCATCTTCCCCTCTTAGATAGAGGTAGCCTAGTAGGGCTTCAAATCCTGTTGCGTACTTATAGTCCATAATATTCATATTCTTAGGACTAGAATGGACCTTGGCATTCCTACCCCTTTTTACTACTTTTTTTTCCTTACTTGTTAAAAAGTCCTCTAACATAGCAACTATATCTGCCTGGGCTTTTGCATTTACAAGCTTCCTAGCCTGCTTATTCATCTGGTTAACATTTTTCTTTCCATCTAGTAGGTAGGTCCTTATAAAAAGTTCATAGACCCCATCACCTATATAAGCCAGTTGAAGAGGAGATAGCATAAGTATATCCTCTTCAGTCAAAGTCTTATTTATATCCCTAAATATATTTTTCATTTTAAGCACGTCTCCATTTTACTCCATCTTTAGTGTCTTCTAAAACTATCCCCTGGTCAAGTAACCTATCCCTTATATCATCAGCCAATTGGTAGTCCTTATTTTTCCTAGCCTCTTGACGCTTTTCTATAAGGTCTAAAATATCAGCTTCCAATATTTCTTCCTTCCTATACAAAAGTCCTAGTACCCCACTTAGTTCATTAAGCTTGCCTAGGTATTGGTTAAGAACCTTAGCATTAGTGGTTGTATCAAAATTTTGGTTACTATATTTAACCAATTCAAAAAGAGCTGTTATTCCATCCGCCGTATTTATATCGTCCCTCATACTAGTTATAAACCTATCCTCTATCCTAGCTAGTTCTTTAATATGGTCTTCATCAGCTGGGTCTAGATCTCTCTCTTCAGCCCTTTCAACTAGGTATTCTAAATGGTTTCTACCAGTGTACAATCTTTCTAGGGCATGTTTCATTTGTTCCATTATCTCCCTACTAAAATTTAAGGGACTCCTATAGTGGGAGGATATTAAGAAGTACCTTAAAACTTCTAGGTCAAACTCCTCAGCTATTTCCTTAACTGTAAAGAAATTACCCTCAGACTTGCTCATCTTGCTCCCATCAATAGTTAGCATACCATTATGGAGCCAATAATTTGCAAATGGTTTTCCTGTCAAGGTTTCTGATTGGGCAATCTCATTTTCATGGTGGGGGAATTGTAGGTCACTGCCTCCAGCATGGATGTCAATAGTATCTCCTAGGAGCTCCCTACTCATTACAGAACATTCTATGTGCCAACCAGGCCTCCCCAAGCCCCAAGGACTATCCCAAGAAGGTTCCCCCTCTTTTGATTTTTTCCAAAGAGCAAAGTCCATAGGGTTTTCCTTTTGGTCACTAATTTCTATCCTAGCACCAGCCTGGAGGTCATCAATGTTTTTCTTAGACAATTTTCCGTAGTCCTTGGCCTCTAAGACCCTAAAGTAAACATCTCCATTTGATTCATAAGCAGCCCCCTTGTCTATAAGGCTTCCAACAAACTCAATTATGTTTTCAATAAAATGGGTTGCCCTTGGATGGATAGTTGACTCTTCCTTAACATTTAAGGACTTGGCATCCTCCTTGTAAGCATCTATATACCTATTGGCTATAACATTAAAGTCCACACCTTCTTCTATGGCTTTTTTTATAACCTTATCATCTATATCTGTAAAATTGACAATAAACCTAACATCATAGCCTTCAAACTCCATAAAACGCCTAAGAGTATCAAATACTATCATAGGCCTAGCATTGCCTACATGGATATAGTCATAAACTGTTGGCCCACAAGCATATATTCCAACTTTTCCTTCTTCTAAAGGTTTAAATTCCTCTTTTTTCCTAGTTAGAGTATTATATAGTTTCATAAGTTCCCTCCTTTAGATCAAATACTTATAATCATTAATAAAATTTATCCTATACAAATTCTAAGACCATATAATAAACCTAAGTCTATTATATAGTCTTATGAAATTTAATACACCTATTTAAATATAGTTTTCCTTTACAACTTCAATCCTCTTTAGGATTTTTTCTTTACCTAATAGGACTAAAATATTTACAAATTCTGGTCCATGAATTTCTCCAGTTAAGGCAACCCTAGCTGGCATATAAAGGTTTTTCCCCTTAACTCCAGTGGCCTTTTGAATAGTCTTCATAAAACCCTTTGCATAATCTAGGTCTATACTGTCAACCTTGTTTAGCTCATCTTCTATGGCCTGTAGAACTTCAGAAACCCCTTCCCCTTTTAAAACTTCTAAAGTTTCTTCATCCTCAATAGTAAAGTCTTCCTTAAAGATAAACTCTACCTTTTCTGGAATTTCATCTAGCCTGTGTAATGATTCTTGGATAGTTGAAAGAAGTAGGTGGACCCATTCTTCATTATTTCTTATAAAGTCCTCATCCATTTCTCCAGCCTTTTCAAAATATGGGATAGATAGTTCTGTAAGTTTTTCTATTGGTAGGTCCCTCATATAATGGGCATTTACCCAGTCAAGCTTTTGCTTGTCAAAAATTCCTCCTGTTTTAGCAACCCTATCAAAGGTAAATTGTTCTATTAAATCATCCATTGAAAGAATTTCTTCGTTACTTTCTGGAGACCAACCAACTAAAGCAAGGTAGTTTACTAAACCTTCTGGTAGGTAACCTCTTTCTTTGAAGTCAGTTACAGAAACATCTCCGTGCCTCTTGCTTAGCTTTTGCTTATTCTTGTTTAAAACAGTTGGAAGGTGGACATAAACTGGTTTTTCCCAACCAAATGCTTCATATAGGTATACGTGCTTTGGCGTAGAAGATACCCATTCTTCTCCCCTAACTACATGGGTAATTCCCATAAGATGGTCATCAACAACAACTGCCATATGGTAGGTTGGGAAACCATCAGACTTCAATAAAACTTGGTCATCTGAGTCATCACTGTTAATAGTAATATTCCCTCTTACTAGGTCCTTAAATGTTATGTCATAGTCCCTAGGAAGTTTCAACCTCACAACATATTTCTCTCCTGCTGCTATCCTTTTTTCTGCCTCTTCCCTGGATACATTCCTGCAAAGTCCGTCATATTTAGGTGCAAGCCCTTTTATTTTTTGCTCTTCCCTAACCTTGTCCAGCCTATCCTTAGTACAGAAACAGTAGTAGGCATAGCCCTTATCTATAAGTTCGTCTACATATTTCCTATAAATATCCAGCCTTTTTGATTGGATGTAAGGACCACAGTCCCCCTTTTCTACAATTTTTCCATCCTCTAGGTAGACACCTTCATCATAGTCAATTCCAGCCCATTTTAAAGAGTTTATAAGGCTCTCTAAAGCTCCTTCTACAAATCTTTCTTGGTCCGTATCTTCTATTCTTAGGATGAATTTTCCACCCTTATTTCTTGCAAATAAATAATTATATAGCGCTGTTCTTAGTCCACCAATATGCAAATATCCTGTTGGACTTGGCGCAAATCTTAATCTAACTTCTTTCAAAGTTGACACCTCCTGAATTATTAACATATATTATATCCTACCATTTACTCACTGTAAACTCCACAAGACAATATAAGTAAAATCCCAGCCTAAAATCCCTAGCTATATGCCTAACTTCTCCACTTAAATTTATTTATAAGCCTAAAAGCCTCCTAACTAATAACAAACTATATTATTTATTGAATCTTATACCATTTAACTATATAATTATCTTAACTTATGTAAGGAGGACCTTTTATGAATGAATTAACTAGGCTAATAATATTTACAAGCCTTGTAGTTATAGCAGTTTTAATTATATTTTTTATCTGCCTTTCTATATATCACTATATTAAAAGGAAATTTAATAATGTTAGTTTTTTAAACAATGACCAAAAAACCGCCCTAACCTTTGGTGCTATTTTAGCCATAAGAAATGGAAGGAATTTTTCCAGCCTAAAGGGGGCTAGAGGTGAAGATTTAATAGCTGATAGGTTTGCCATAGACCAAGCCATTATAAGCGAGTGGTCCATCTACAACTACCAAGACTTTCTCTCTGCTATAAACTGGCTTAGGTATGAAGGCCATAGGAAAACTATACCTTTTTTAGACCTGGATCCTAAGTTTAAACACTTTGAAAATTTTAGCCTAGATGACATATTTAGGGAGTTTATAGCCTTAAAGAAAAATAAAGACCTAGTTAGAGATTATCCTGGTGAATTTTTAGAACATTTTAAATGTTTAGACCTGGTTTATAAGACCCTGGTAAATAATTACCAATACCATCCTGAAACCCTTAATAGCTTAACTACAATAGCTGCCTGGGACCTTGAAAGACTAATTAACTTGTCTATTTGGGGCCATGTTTTAAAGTACCAGGATGAATTAGATACTTGGGAGTTTATAGGCTCAGCCATAAATAACCAAATGGACCTTTATAAGTCCTGGGAAGAATACTTTGCTGCCTTCCATTTTGGTCGTGCTGTGTGGAATTTTGAACTTGAGTTTTCCCAAGACTATATAGCTAAGATCTTAATTTTAGATAAAAATAGTATTTATAAAAAAATAGACTACCCAAAAAAACCACTAGTTTTAACTTAAGGAGATAAATATGAGTTATTTTATTTTTAATTTCAAAGAAATTCTAATTGATTTTTTCACCAACCCTCTTTCTATTATTTTAAGCGTTAGCTTATTTTTCTTTATCTTTTCTTATTTTCTAAATAAACTTTTATCCCTGGTTGGAAAAAAAGACCAAGAACTTTTAATTCTTTCTGCCCCCCTAGGAGTATTTTATAATATTAAATCCTATACATCCTTGTTTGGGTTTAGAATAAGGGATATACCCCAATTGAAAAATGCCCTTAGGGATAACCTCCATATTATAAATAGGGAGACAGCCCTAGTAATCTTAAATAATTATAGTAATAATAATATTGGCCTAAGTCAGGTTAGTGAAAATTTAAACCTAAACCAGCTCCTATTAATATTTGAAAATTCTCTTAATAATCCTGAGATATTAAAGGAGGAGCTAGGTGAAAATATATTTTTAACTAACTTAGTTGGAGGTTTTCAACAACTCTATGACCTCCTTGTTAATGAACTTGGAATTCCAAAAAGTAAAATCTATAAGCTAAACCTAACCCAAGCTTGGAATACTAGCTATATAGTTTTCCTATCTAGGATAGCCTATGGCCTAGGGTATATTAAGAAAAAGGAGGCCCTGGCTTTTATAAGGCAGGCTAGCGAAGAAGTTAAGGACCTATATGATAGCTGGGACCAATATGTTATAAGCTTTTTATTCTGCCAAGTTTATCTGACTCCTGCCAATATTTACCTTTCAACCTATATTGCCAGCAAGCTTTTGGTTAGTAAAAATAGCCCTCTTAGAAAAAATAATTTTTTCAAAAAATAAAAGGCCATCCTATTAGGATAGCCTTTTAAACTACTATAAATTAATGCCTTCTTTTTTAAACTCTTCTTTTATAATACCTATTATTTCATCAGTTCCTACCTGTCTTTTTTCCATCTCTCTCCTAGTAGAAAACTCTATTATACCTTCACTTACATCTCTTCCAACAGTTACCCTAAGTGGGATACCAATTAAGTCCCTATCATTAAACTTAACCCCTGCTCTTTCATTCCTATCATCTAATAAAACATCAACACCTAGATCTTTTAATTCCTTGTATATTTTTTCAGCAGCCTTTAGTTGCTCTTCTTTTTTCTCATTTATTATTGTAATAATAACCTCATATGGGGCTGTGTTTAAAGGCCAAATTATTCCATTTTCGTCGTAGTTTTGTTCAATTATAGCAGAAACTGTTCTTGATATACCAATACCATATGACCCCATCCAGAAAAATTGTTTCTTACCATTTTGGTCTAGGAAGGTAGCATTTAGGCCTTCTGAATATTTGGTTCCCAGTTGGAAAATATTACCAACTTCAATCCCCCTATCCATCTCTAAAGTTTCACCACAATTAGGGCACTTGTCACCCTCTCTTATTAAAAGTAAGTCCTCTACAATTTCTCCCTTAAAGTCCCTAGGATAATTAACATTTATTAAGTGGTAGTCAGCCTTGTTGGCTCCAACTACAAAGTTTTTAATTTCAGCCACCCTAGAATCTACTAAGATCCTAACATCTTCCTTGATGCCTATTGGGCCTGTAAATCCTGGTTCTCCACCCATTTCTTCTCTTATTACTTCTTCTGAAGCCATTTCTATTTCATGTTCAGCAGCCCCAAGATAGTTAATTAACTTTATTTCATTTACTTCCCTATCCCCTGGTATAAAACATAAAACTGGCTCTCCTTTTATAACATACATTAGGGCTTTTACAAGTTTTGACTCTGGTAGTTTTAAAAATCCACTTAAGTCTTCAATAGTTGCAACACCTGGTGTGTGGACTTCTTCAATTTCCAGCTCTTCTTCATCCCTATGTTTAGCATCATAAACAACCTTAGCCTTTTCATCTGTTGCTGCATAGTCGCAAGAATTACAGTAGGCAACTAGCGATTCACCATAATCACTCATAGCCATAAACTCATGGGAATTATCTCCACCCATAGCCCCAGAATCTCCAGCAACAACCTTATAATTTAAACCAAGTCTTGTAAAAATTGCATCATAGGCCTTCCACTGGTTTAAATATGCCTCTTGCATAGCTTCTTCACTAACATCAAAAGTATAAGAATCCTTCATTATAAATTCTCTTGCCCTCATAAAACCAAATCTTGGCCTTCTCTCATCCCTATACTTAGTTTGGATTTGATATAAAATAAGGGGTAGTTGCTTATAAGAAGTTACCTGTCCCTTTATCATTTCTGTCAAGTATTCTTCATGGGTTGGTCCCAGGCAAAACTCCCTGTTGTGCCTATCTTTAAACTTAAACATCTCTGGTCCAAAATCATCCCACCTACCAGTGGCTTCCCAAATTTCTTTAGGTTGCACAGCTGACATTAGAAGTTCTTGCCCTCCAAAGTTATCCATCTCTTCCCTAACTATATTTTCAACCTTTCTAATAACCCTATATCCTAGTGGCAGGTATGAATAAATTCCACTAACCAGCCTCCTAGTAAGTCCAGCCCTTAATAAAAGCTTATGGCTTGGGATTTCTGCTTCTGCAGGAACCTCCCTTAAGGTTGGCATATACATTTTTGACATCCTCATTTTCTCATTCCTCCTAAATATAAATAAAAGCCCTCTTCCTCATCTAGAGGCAGAAGGCTAGTTCTACGGTACCACTCTAGTAACCATATCTAGTATGGTCACTCTATTGGCTGTAAGGGGCTCCCCCTATAGGCTTTCGCCTATTAACTCCAGGATAGGTTCAATATTAGGAAGGTCAAAATCTTTCACCAGCCGATTTCATCTCTAAGACCTATAATACTTACTAGTTCCCTTCATTGTATCTTAATATCTATTCTCCTAGATTATAATAAGTAATAATTATTTTGTCAATTTTTTTAAAAGGCAGACAGCCTGGCTACTAATTCCTTCCTCCCTGCCAACAAAGCCTAGACCCTCTGTGGTTGTAGCCTTTATGTTTATATTATCCACACTGGTCCCAAGTACCCCTGCAATATTTTCTCTCATTTCGCCTATATAGCCTGCTAGTTTAGGTTTTTCTGCAGCCACTACTACATCTATATTTACAAGGCCATATCCTTCCTTATCCATTAGAACTTTAACCCTCCTTAAAAGTTCTAGGCTGGAAATATCCTTGTACTCATTATCTGTATCAGGAAAATGGTAGCCTATATCCCTTAAGGCCATCCCCCCTAAAATACTATCCATTATAGCATGGACCAAGACATCTGCATCTGAGTGCCCTAGTAAACCTAATTTATGGGGTATATCCACTCCAGCTAAAATAAGTTTCCTACCCTCTACTAACCTATGAACATCATAACCTATTCCCATTCTCATTTTCATCTACCTACTTTGAACTTTATTGTTTTCAATAGTTTCTTCCCTTTCCAAAAGAGATTCAGCTATTTTTATATCTTCCTTAGTTGTTAACTTTATATTACTGTAACTCCCCATAACCATAGAAACATCTATGCCAATTCTTTCAATAAGGGAGCTATCATCTGTCCCTAAAACATCATCCTGTAAAGCTTTCTCATATGCTTCAAACAAGATTTCCTTCCTAAAGGTTTGAGGCGTTTGGGCCGCCCACAACAAGGATCTTTTTGGAGTATAGTCTATCCTTCCACCATTTTCATCCTTGAGCATCTTAACCGTATCTGTAACAGGTACTCCAACAACTGCCGCCCCCATCTCCAAGGCTTTCTCTATGCTCTCTTCTATCATTTGGTCATTTACAAAGGGTCTAGCCCCATCATGGCTAACAACTATACTAGTCTTATTGTTTAAGGCTAAAATCCCATTATAAACTGAATCTTGCCTTTCCTTGCCCCCCCTAATAACCTTGGAGACTTTTTTAAAGTCATATTTTTTTATAATTTGATTCCTGCAATACTCTATACTATCTTCCTTCATAATAATTATTATTTCATCTATATATTTATTTTTCTCAAATTTTTCAATTGTATGGGCCAAAACTGGCTTTTCACCCAGGTTGATAAATTGCTTGCTAATACTAGTTCCCATCCTACTACCTATACCTGCTGCAGCTATTAATACAGAAACATAGTTATCCTTATACATCATCTCACCTCTTTTTGTATTATAGCATATATTTTAATATTTTTTATAGGTTAATGAAATACTCTTAATAATATGCAAATAAAAAACTGCCCTAGGGCAGTTTATATTATTTCCTTACTTATTTACTTGTTTGGCCTAGCAAAAATCATCCTTCCTGCTGATGTCTGTAAAACCGAAGTCACTATTACAGGTATATTGTTTCCTATAAAAGGCCTTCCTTTTTCAACAACTATCATAGTACCATCATCAAGGTAGGCCAATCCTTGGTTGGCTTCCTTACCATCTTTTACTACTTGAACTTCCATTTCTTCCCCTGGCAAAACAACTGGCTTCACAGCATTGGCCAGGTCATTTATATTAAGTACAGTTATACCTTGTACTTCTGCAACCTTATTTAAGTTATAGTCATTAGTTAAAATTTTGCCATTTAACTCCTTAGTAAGTTTGAGAAGTTTAGAATCCACTTCCTTTATATCTTCAAATTTTTTCTCGTGGATTATAACCTCTAAGTCTAGTTCTCTTTGGATCTCATTAATTATATCCAGTCCCCTTCTTCCCCTTACTCTTTTTAAGGAGTCAGATGAGTCTGCTATTCTTTGTAGTTCTCCAAGTACAAACTCTGGAACAACCAATGGCCCCTCTATAAACTTAGTCCTGCATATATCCAATATCCTACCATCTATAATTACAGATGTATCTAAAATTTTAGGACAAGAAGTATTCTCCTTAATAACATTTTCATCTATCTTTTCAGCTGGCATCCTCTTAAAATTTGCCATATTTAAAATAAACTTTTGAATGTCATTTTTCTTTTTATGGGGAAAAGTCATCCCTAGATATCCTAGTATAATATATAGGACTAGAGGCACTATCACATTTATATAAAGTATTTCCACATTGTAAACAAGCATACTTAATAGATAAGCAATTATAAGTCCAATTATAAGTCCCATTGAAGAAAGTAATATGTCATAAATAGAAAACTTTTGAAGTTCTCCTTCTAAGAATTTAATGACCCTACTAAGTCCATTAATAATCCTATTTGAAAAGTATAAAAATATAAATCCGAACAACAAAGATATTCCTGTATAAGCCAGGAAACCTGCCCATCCACTAAGGTTTAAGCTGAAAAATTCTAGTGAACTTACTATGGATACTAGGTTATATCCTAAGAAAATACCTATTACCCCTATAATTCCTCTTAAAATTTTTATTATCATACTTTCACCTCCTCCTTCTTCTTACGTCAATCTATTCTTCTTCCGGCTCATAGTTTGATAAAATAGTTTCCCTAACTAAATCTTCAACTTCTTCCAAACTTTTATCAGAGGCTAAAACCATCTCAGAGTACAACATTTGCGTAGCAGACCCTAGCATCTTTTTTTCACCAGTAGATAGGCCCTTGGCCCTGTCTAATATGACTAGGTTTCTAACAACTTCTGCTATTTCTAAAATATCTCCAGTTTTTATCTTGTCATTATTAAGTCTATATCTTCTATTCCAGTTTTGAGGCATTTTAGATTGGTCCTGTTTTAATACTTCCATTACTTCCTTTAACTTATCCAGTCCCACAACATCTCTTATGCCAACCTCACCAACATTATCAACTGGAACCATAACCTTCATATCTCCAATAGGCATTTTCATAATATAATATTTTTTTTCTTCACCAAGAATTTCCTTGATTTCAATATTCTCTATTACTCCAGCGCCATGCATTGGATATACAATTTTATCGCCTATATCAAACATATAAAACCCTCCTAATTTATATATACTCTAAGCTATATTATACACCATTTTTTGCCATTTGTAAAATTTCAATTCTATCATATGGTTAGAGGGTCTGTCAATTCTTTTAACCTATTATTTATTTAAATTATTTTTATGAATTCTCTGAATAAATTAAAATAATTTATCCTGGAATACATCATCTATAACCTGCTTTAATGTTTCTTTTTCTATTATTTTTAAATTACTAGTTTCTATATTTTTACTACTACCCGGAGCCAGGTAGACCCTTTTAAAACCCATCCTATCTAGTTCTTTTATTCTTTGGTCTAAGGAGGGTACTTTCTTAAGTTCACCTGTTAACCCAACATCACCTATAAAAACTGTATGGTTGTCTATTCCAACCCCCTTAATAGAGGATACAATACTCACCAAGACAGCTAAGTTAGAAGACTGCTCCTTAAGTTTTATTCCCCCTGTAGTTTTTATTACAACATTTTTGTCAAAAAGTTGAAAACCAGCCCTCTGTTCCAAAATAGAAATTAGGGTATTTAACTTATCTTTTCTAAAACACTCACTAATCCTAGAAGGATAGGGGGTAAAAGATTGAGATACCAAGGACTCTATCTCTAATATTATAGGCCTCGTACCCTCTCTTACAACAGTAATTGCACTACCTGGAACTGTGTGGTTGTCCTTTCTTTGAGTCATAAAGTACTCAGACGGATTGTCTATAGAAACCATCCCCTTGTCTGTCATAGAGAAAAAACCCATCTCACCCGTAGAACCATACCTGTTTTTACTGGTGATTAAAGACCTTAATTCCTCTCCACTATCTCCCTCTATTATTAAGACCGTATCCACTAAATGTTCTAAGGCCCTAACACCTGCAATTTCATTATCCTTAGTCATTTGACCAACAATAATTACTATCCTTGGATTATCAACATCCTTGGCAATTTCCACCATCTTATTGGCACACTCCATTGTTTGAGTTGGTGATCCCGCCCTAGAACCAGCATAATTTTCCAGTGTAAAGGTTTGAATACTGTCTATAATTATTATCCTTGGGTCTAAATCTCCTATAATATCAACTACATTATCCATACTATTGTCAGATACAACCCATAGGTTTTCATCAATATCTCACACTA
>JASLBE010000073.1 GCA_030146705.1 Tissierellales bacterium
TTATCAAAAATTCTTTGTGGCACAAAATGATCTACTTGCATATCTTTATATTCTATTTCTTTGCCACAATATGCACATCTTTTGTTATACTTATTCCATACTTTAATTCTAGTTTCTTTTTTCATTTTAAATACTTTTCTGCTTCTGTTAGAAGTTTATCTATAGCCTTCTCAAATGCTTCTGCATCTACATCCTTAGCTATATAAGCATTCATTAATACATCTATACTGCTATTTATATCACTAATTTTTCTTACTTTTTCTAATATAGTCATCTTTCTTTGAGTTAAAATATCCTTCTTTATATAAAGATAAGTACTTTTCAGGCACAGAGGGATCTAATTTTTTCCCTCTGATACCATCTAGAAATCCTTTTACTTCATAATACATTTCTCCTCTAACTTTCTCTCCTATATCTGGTAAATAGGAAGCATTGTCTTTAGATTCTAATGCTTTTAAATCATTCATATTAAATTTCTCCTTTCACTATTTTTATTATCTCTGTAAACACTCCCTCTAAATATACTTTAAGGGCCTCATTTTTAGTTTTATAAACCTTATCAACAGGAATTGACCTTTCTATACCCCTAACAAAAAACTTCCCTCTTTCTTCGAATATATGCTTAACTATTAAGCTATATACTTTAGGGTCTCTTCTAGAGTCATGTACATATACTTTATCACCTATTCTTATATCTTTAACATCCATTGTTTTATTTTTTATTTTAAATATGATTAACTTTATACCTAGTTATATTACTATAATCTAAGCCAATAGTATCTGCAAATTTCTTAGCTTTTCTTTCAGAAGAAAATACTGAATAAGCTAACTCATTGTCTTTCTGAACTATATATACATAAGATGATACATATCCTAATTCATGCTTTGATACAACTATTTCATGCCAAAAAGGCTCACCTATTAATTTAGACTCTTCATTAGCTACTTGTTCTTCACTAAATATACCTTCTATAGCCATATAATTATCTTCTACATCTCTATTTTCAATAATAAATATATCCATACACAATTATTTAGTTAATTCAATTTCTAATTCTTTATTTCCTATTCTCATTTTTCTTCTATAAATTCAAAATTATCTAATAATGGAGAAAGTTCATTAAATGTTTTCCCTACACAGTCTTTAGTTTCTATATTCTCTACAAGAATATATGTTGCATAGGTACTACCTCCTCTTCTTCCTGCATATTTTACTTCAACTGATAATTGAATTTTATCTCCAACTTTTAAATCTTTAAATACCTTTGCTCTAGTTCTTTTTAATATCTTATTAACTACTAGAATATTACTTTTTAATACTATACATCCTTCGTTTTTCATATTACTTCTCTATTTTTACATCTTTATCTAATAAATTTATTATTTTATCCCCAGATAAGCCTGTTAATTTTTGAGTTAAATTCAATAAATCTTTTACATTTATATTTTCTTTCTTATTATTATTACAATTAGGACATAGTAAAAAATCTTCTTTTACTAACCAATTCTCTCTTATCATTTTATCTTTAATAGATTTTAAATTCTCTCCTTTAAAATATTCTTTTCCATTAGAATGTATGAATTTTTTACCACATTCATTACATTCTGCTCTATACATAATTCTCCAACTTATTGCCATAATTTAATTTTTAATACTTTACAACCTTATATTCTTCTAAGAATTCATTAAATTCCTGATCAGTGCCTATAAAAAAGCAAGAAGCTTCTCCAAATATATCTTTTATACCAGTATATTTAGTTTTAACCTCTTCTAATTGATACTCATGTATTAAATAATTATATTGATCGTCAGTTATTTTATGCCATTTTTCTTTATTTGATTTCATATTTTTAATCTAAATATTTACATCTACTCATAGCATCTTTAAATTCTTCTTCACTTCCTACAAAGTAATACACATCTTCTCCTAATATATTTTGTTTTACTTTTAAACAATAATTATGTGTACCTGCTAATCCATATATAGGAAGCAAAAGATCATAATGTTTTTTAGTTATTTCACATATTTTCATAATTTTAAAATTTAATTAGTGTACCCAGTGTTTAGCATATTCAGGCTCTGCTTTAATATTTACCTCTTTACAGAAGATACTAGCAGACTTCTCCATAAGGTTAGACATTAGGTTACCTTCTTGTTCTGCAATCTCATCAGGAGCTTCTAATACATACTCATCATGAACACAATTGGGTATATATACTTTATTTATCAATCCTCTTTCAATAAGAGAATTAAAATACATAATACCTGCTACCTTGGTCATATGAGCAGCTGTTCCTTGTGAAGGATAATTACAGCTTTTGGTTTCCCAAGCTGACTTTTGTTTGTAAAACCATCTTACCACGTGTATTAATATCTCATTTATAGAGACATATGTTTTAGTATACTTACTTTTGTTATAATAACTGTATAGCCCCTCAATAGTGTTTAGAGGTTCACCACCTGAGAATTTTCTAGCTAACTCTAGAATAAGTACATAATCAAGCTTGTGTTTTACAGTATCATCTAGCTTAGCTAACCTATAGGCATCCCAAAAGTCATTACCCTCAGCATTGATTCTTCTCTCTACACCCTTAAGCATATCAAAGTGTTCTACATAACTTCTTAGGCCAGAGTTTTTGTTGATTAGTATATATCCTCTTCTCCAGACATCTCTCTTCTGTCTTTTAAAATAGGCATCAATTCCACTAAATGCTTTAAAGTAACCTTTAAATATCTCTTCAGCTTCCTTGATAGGTATACCAGCATTCTTAGCCATAGCAGGAGGCTGACCATTATAATTAAAGCAAAACCTAGCTCCTTTTGATTTCTGTCTTAGGTCTTTCCTTTTTTCTCCAACTTCCTCTTCTTTTACATCTTTTAATTCATCTTTAAAAATCATTTTAGCTACAAAACTATGGCCATCTCTTTTCCTAGTATCATTATAAAATTCAATCCAGGCTTTATCCTTAGAAAGTTCAGCAAACACATGGCCTTCTTGATCTGAATAATCTAAGTCAATCATTGTATATCCTTCCTCAGGAACAAAACATCCTCTAGTTTCCTCATCAGAAGGTAATTGCTGTATATTTACACCTTTGTTTCTTTTACCATTTTCATCATAAGGTATTTCTGCATCACCTCCTCCACAGGATAACCTGGAAGTATCCATTAGCTGATTGAAATTACAATGTATTCTTTTAGTTACAGGACTAATATTATATAGGAAGTTCTTACCAAAAGAAGATACTCTTTTAGAAGCTCTAGAATATTCTATAAATGTTCTAGCAATAGGATGTTTATCCTTTTGCATAGATATAACAGGAATACCTGCTGATAATTTAGTACCTCCTGTATCATCATCTTTTACTTCTAAATTTAATCCTAATCTAGAAAATACTGTTACACAATCTATACTACTGTCCCAATTAATAGTAACTACCTTTTCATCAAATCCTGAGAATAGGTCTCCTTGTAAATTCTGATAAACAAATTCAGGATATATATCTTCATTTTCTAAAATGAAATCATCTAATTCTTTCTTTAATCTTATTTTTTCTTTGAGATCATTTTCCATCTTATTTTTCCATTTTACAGGATCTAATTTGATCCCACAATGTTCTATATAAGATAATACCCTAGTATAATCATTCTCTAGTTGTAAAGCCCTTAAACAATTATTTTCTTTAGCTATTCTTTCTTGTTCATCTTTTACTTTTTTTAAATATCTAACATCATTAGCTGCATAAATTATTTGAGAACTACTCAAGAAGTCTAAATCCTCTGTAAATGTAGAGCCTAAGCTATCATCCATTGTAATACCTGCTCTTCTTTCTACAATAGATTCTAAATTAAACCTATAAAATTCACTATTATTTAATTCAAACTTAGCATATCTTTTTCCTAACAATAGTACTTGATCAGAAATCATAGTATCCCATATTTTAAATAAGGTTACTCCTTCTTTATACAACCATTGCAGGTCAAACTTAGCATTTTGAATAATGAATAGTATATCTTTCCTGTCTAATATAGGCCTTAGCTGATCTACAGTGATGTTAGACATATCAAAGATATATTGAACATCTTCAGAGCATTTACCTAGCTGTAAAGTCCTTAAAAACCCATTCCTTGGATTTAAACAGCTAGTCTCAGTATCTAATTGTAATTCTTTTTCATCTTTTAAATCATTTAATGCAACTTCTAGTGATACTTCCTGAAAATATTCTGAAGGAAATATTGTACCACTACTTACATATCTTATTCTTTTATTAAACATTCTTTTTGTTATATTTTAATATTCCATTCTTAAAGTCTAGTATACAATTAAAATTTATTAGAAAATCTAATCCAAGTATACCATAGATAGGCTCATCAAATTGAATACCGTCTAATACAAATTGATCTATATCTTGAAATAATAGTTGTGTATTTTTCCTACCTAAGAAACTTCCTTTAAAATTATAAATATTAGATTCAAAATATTGTCCTGAAGAATCTAATGCTTTTGAAGTACCAGATTTCTTAAAAATACTTTTAGCATCTTTCTCTAGTATCTTAGAAACATCTTTACTTATAAAATTTATATTAGCCCCACAGTCTATTAAGAAGTTAAGCCTAAGATTTCCTAGACTTGTTTCTAAAATTAATACTGAATCATATTTACTATTTTTTAATTTAATTTCTTCCATCTTAGTTTTTAATAAAATAAAAGGGTGAGAATTATTTTTCCCACCCTTACTTAACATTTACCTTTTAGTTATAAGTCTGTACTACCATAACCTCCTCTGTTTTCACTTGTATTAGTTTCTACACATTTAAACCTTAATTTTCTACTAAATAACCACTTCAACTTTTGCCATATAGTAGCTTTTTGTGATGGAACAAATTTAACTTGAGCTATTCTTGTTCCTTTAGGAATAAATATATTTTTCTTAAAAGAGTACAAATGAAGTTTAATAATATCATCAGGACCTCTAAAAGAGTTATCTATAATACCCATTGAGTGAGCAAGCATTACACCATATTTCTTAGGTGTACTACTTCTTAGTAGTAAATGGCATTCAATTCCTGGAGGCATTATGAGGTTTAAACCTGTAGATACAAAATCTGTTGTTCCTTTCTTTATTTCTACATCTTCATTTGTAAAGATATCAATCCAATCTCCTTTTAAAATAGTACTTAAATTATTATAATTAATATCTCCTTCTTTTCTACGTAATGAATATTTTATTATCATAATTTACTTAAATAATTAATTAAAGCATTCATCTCTCCCTTAGTACTAAATTCATTTTTAGATAGTACAATTCTACAAGCCTCTTGTAAATACTTAGGAATCATATGAGCAGGTTTATTCTGATACTTACCAATCTCTTTAAATATTTCAATAGCTCTATTAGCTAGTTCATCAACTGAACGTCCTTTAAACACTAGAGATTCTAAGAAAGAAATTACTTCTTCTACAGGATGTTGCTTATTTTCTATTACTTTCTTAACAGCATCAAAGCAATTATTCTTTTCAACAAAAGATAATATCTTTAACATTCCTTCAGTACCAAAGTGGTCTACTATTTTAGAATCAATTGCAATTTCTCTAATAACCTTTTTACTGCCTCCTTCTTCAGAGGTCTTTTCAAACTCTATACATCCATTATCTTTACCTTTTAGTAGCTTCTTAATGTTAGTAAGTTGCTCAATAACAGCATCTATTGATTCAGTGTTATTAAAAGACAGTATAGTTTGATTTCCTGTTTCACCTTTCATGTAAGATTCATAATCTACTTCTTCAATATGTAGATTTACTCTACCATTAGGTGTTGGGCCTGAAATATATACTGTATTTTTACCATCAAAATTTACTTGTTTTAATTCTCTTTTCATGTCTATTTATTAAATGTTAATAATTTCTTCAAAAATCTTTTTATACTCCATATAAAACTTGGTCTTTTTAACTGCTTTATTGAGTATCTTGTTAATAACTCCATTGTTTACTATTAATGAATTTATGAATACATCAAAGTTTATCATTTTATCACGAATAAATAAATTTATTATAGAAGATTCATTATTTATAATAAATTTTAATAATTCTAAGTTCAATTCTGAAGTTATTACTCCATCATGATTAATGTATTCTATTGTTTCTTTTAACAAAGGTGTGTGGGAATATATAAGCTGATTACCTTGTAAATAAGCACCATATTTCCTACCACCTTGTTTCATACTATCTATTGTTTCAGGTATGCCATATCTTTTAAATAGGTCTTCTAATTGCTTTAATTTCATTGATATTATCTTTTATAGTTCTCCAATATGCTAATTCTAATTTAGAATCACATTTAGACATACTATCATTAACTATATCTAATAATTTCTCTAAATCCTCCATTTCATTTTACTTTAATAATTCTCTGATTACTGCTTCCTCTCCATTTAAGGCTAGTATCTTTTAGAGACTTAATAAACTTACCATCTACAATGACATCACACTTTAGACGTAAGAATTCAGGTATATCTTCATATTTATATCCTGTCCATAACCATACATTCTTATTATGTGCTTTACATAAATTCAGTAAATGGTCTAAATCATTTCTATCTCCAAGCTCCATAGTTTCATATAGAGGATCTCCACCTAATAAAGACACACCATCTATTTTAGGGTCTTTAAGATATTCCTCTATTATTTCTAACCATTCTTCTAGAGGCTTACCAATGTTGGGATTCCATGTATCAGCAGCCCAACATCCTTTACAATGATGCTTACAACCAGAGGTCCAGATAGAAGTTCTAATACCTGGACCATTGTTTACATCATATTTATCTACTTTAAATATGTTCATAATTAATATAAATATAATATTCCTTTTTCTATATACTTAGCTAAACAAGAGGATTCAACATCTTTTTCTAGTATTTCTTCCTCAGAATCATCTATCAAATGTAGAATAAAGAAAGTTTCTCCATCATAAGATATATGTTTAGAGCTTCTACAATTATTTTGAAGCAATACAAAAGCATCTAAATAACCATCTTCTGATTCTAGTAACAAATCCTTAAGTTGTTCTATACTATTGATCTTAATTATACTACTTGTTATCATAATATTTATTTTTCAATACTGTTTATAAATTCTTCTGCTTTATTTTTGATAGCATCTAAAGTTTCTTTATCTACACTATAAGCTATAGTAAAGAACTTCAAGGCAGATTCTATATTAAAGTCTGCTATAGGTAGATACTCTTCTATGAAAGTATGAATAAGTTTGTTTTTCTTGACTTCTTCATCCATAATAGTAGAATATTTTTCATAAATCTTATTAGATTCAGTGTTGAATTTATTTAAAAACTCTTCATACTCTCTACTTTCTTCTTTATACTTTCTAAGTTCTTCCTTATAGTTATCAATTATAAATTTATTATCTGTAATATCCTTCTTAGAATATTCTCTACGCTCTTCTACAGTAAAATTAGTATCACCTTTTGTAATATAGCTTTCATTGCTACTATAACTCATACCTACTACAGAAGAAGTACTATTTAAATATTCTAGCATTTTATAAGCCTCTTCTTTATCTGTAAATCTAAGTAAAACAGTATATCCTTGTACTACATTATATACAGTAATACTCTTCTTTATATTAGGTTTAACAGGTTCTACAGGTTTATTTATTATTTTAATACCTTGTGATGCTAACTCTTTCTTAACAAATAAGTCTAAATCTTTACCTGTTAATGTTACAATTTCTTCTCTTGTTAAATCTTCAAATCTTTTCATTTTTCTTAGTTTTAAAAATTATTATTTATAAAGTATAATTGAATCTAAATTAGCTCTATAATCTGATCCAATGTTATCAAATCTTCTATTAATATTGTTAAATATATTAAAAGCTGTTTCTTTGCCTTTACTAATTCTAACTTGTTCTGTAATTAATATAGAATTTAATCTAGTAATAACTAAAGCTTTATCATATCTATCTTGCTCTTGTTGTATAGACATATATAATAAATCTGTTAATTCAGATATTCTAGCTATATTCTCCACATCTTCTTGTTTTAAATGGTCTATTTCTTTCTTACAGTTTAGAAATACACCTATTGTAAATAAAATATTAACTGCAATTAGTGCTAATACTGAAATACTGCGAACATTATTCTTATCCATAATTTTGTTAAATAAAAAGGAGGGTAGATTTACCCTCCTATACTTGTTATTATTAATTTAATTTATTAAAAATGAGATACTCTTTCTCTTATCTCTTCTTCCCTACCTTCATTCCAGAAATGACTTCCAGGATAACCACAAGTCCTTCTTATGACGTGCATTCTAGACTTATCTTCATTTCCACAATGTGGACATCTCCATTTTAATGGCTTATAATTTTCAATTTCTCCTTCAAAACCACACTCAAAACAAACATCACTGCTTTTAGTATTAATCTCAGCATACATAATATTATCATAAATATATTTAAGTATGTTTAATACAGCAGGAATATTCTTAGATATATCAGGTACTTCAATATAGCTAATACATCCACCACTAGAGTGTTCTTGAAATTCTGCCTCAAAGTTTAGTTTACTAAACCCATCTACTTCTTCATATACAGGTATATGATAAGAATTAGTTATATAGCTTCTATCATTTACACCTTCAATTTGAGGAAAGTCTTTTAAGGATTGGGCAAACTTCTGAGTAGTTGATTCAAGTGGAGTACCATATAGAGATAACCCTAATTTAGTCTCTTCTCTAGCTTTCTTACAATATTCATCCATAAACTTGACAATATCAAGTCCCATTTTATGACCTTCTTTTGATAAATACTTTACACCAAATCTATGTACTACTTCAGCAACACCTGCATAACCAATAGAAGCTGTTGCATAACCATTATATACTAAATCACCTATTTTAGCTCCTTTAGGCAATCTAGCATAAGCACCATAGTTCCACAACATAGGGGCAATACTAGATGAACTTTCTGATATACTCTTAGCAATCTTTAATTGCTCGTCTCTTACTAAATCTAGATACTTTTCTAATTTAACATAGAAGTCATCTAAATCTTTAGATTCTAGAGCAATATAAGGTAAGTTAAGAGATATAACACCTATATTAAATCTACCCCAGGTTTTATAGTTCCCTTCTTCATCATAATAAGGAAACACCATGCTTCTACAGCCCATAGCAGGAGTTAAACCACCTTCCTTGATGCTTCTCATTACTTTAGCAGAAACATAGTCAGGAGTAAGCCTAAATGAGCTACACTTGGCTGCTAATTCAGTTAGATGATAGTATTCACTGCCTTCATGTACATTATTTTCATCTAGTATATAAATAATCTTAGGGAATGCAGGACTTACAGTATAACCTGCTTCAGATTTCATACCTTTGATTCTTTCTTTCAACAAGTATTCAATAAGCAAGGCTGTCTCTTCCTTATATTCCTCTTCTTCATTCACATCCATCCATATAGTAATGAAAGGAGATTGCCCACTATTAGCTGTCATAGAATTTAGCTGATATTGAATAATTTGCATACTGTCTTCTATTTCTTTATGTGTTTTTCTAGTGGCAATTTCTACAATTTTCTTTGAGAATACTTCTTCACTTAGGTTTAAACCCAAAAGTGATTGTGTAACATCTTCTAAGTGTTTATTATAAGATATTCTTACATAAGGTGCTAAATGAGCCAATGACATAGTAATTCCTCCATACTGAGTATTACCTATAGCATTTATAATCTGTGTGGCTACATTAGCTGCTGTTCTAAGAGACTTTGGAGTTTCTATAAGGATTTCATTCATTACAGTACCTTTCTCTAACATATCCTTTAAATTAAAGATACCACAGTTAGTCATACCTTTCATTAGTCTGTAGTCAGTATCATGAACATGGATTACTCCTTTATCATGTAATTTACCTACTTCCTTAGACATTACATAGTCTCTATACATTTTTCTACAAGTAGTACCTGCTACTAGATCTCTTTGTGTATTCAATACTTTAGAATCCTTATTACTATTCTCTCTAGTAATTTCATTCTCTTCTCCATTAATGATCTCTAGAATAGTATTATAATACAGGCCATTATCATTAATATCTCTAGCCCTAGCTCTCTTCTTCCTGTACTCTTGGTACTTATCAGCCATATCTTTGTTGTAGTCAGATAAAACATCTACAACTAGGTTTTGTATTTCTTCTACAGAAATATTTTTCTTACCTTTATTAGTTTTGTCTTTAATCTTATCTATTACTATAGACTGTATAGTATGGTTTTTTTCATAAGTACTACAAGAATTTAATGCTGTAAGTATCTTTTCAGGATTAAACTTTTCAATTCTACCATCTCTTTTTATTACTTTTATATTTTCCATATTATTACTATTTATAATGTTTATAAAATACTAGGACTCACAAATATATGCTATAATAACACATACTGCAAGTCCTAGATTGTAATTAATAATTAATTAAAACTAATAATAATATTTATTTCTCTTCTTTCTGAAGTTTATGGAAAATATCAAGTTTCTTAATTCCATTATTATTAACTGCCTCAATATCATAACTATAGTTCTTACTTGAAGTATAGTAATAATATTCTCTTGCTAATGTAAATGGACCTTTATATAAAGTACCATATTGATTAATTCTGTCTCCAAAATTAAAACAATTTACGTCTTCCCAAAGTATAGGAGTTAAGTTAGAAGGATTTACTACTATAAAAGTAAAGTTCTTTATTTCATAATCTAAGCCTATTACTTTTAACATATGTTTCAATATGCAAGTATAAAGACTAGATTGTATATCATATCTCCAATTTACATAATTCCTTTCAAAGTCTTCTTCATTACTTGAAGTAGTCTTTAAGTCCATAGGAAGTATATATTTTTCCTTATGATTAATATATATAAGGTCATACATACATTTTAATTCATAAGGTAATCTAGGATCTTTTAATATAATCTTAGGCTGATAAATTATTTCTTCATACTCAGAGAGTTTATCAGGATTAAAGAATTTACTAGTATATTGGTGTTGTTTCAAGCAATCAGATGTAGCTTTTGCTTCATCATATTGAGATTTTAACACTACTGTCTTCCCTTTACCTTTAATAAGGTTTCTATAATAAATAGTTCCTTCTTTAATGATATTATTAATATTAGTTCTATCTTTTCTGTTAGAATAATATTCTTGTTCCTTAATAACTCTTAATATATAAGATTCTGGGACCAACTCTAATTCTTCATAGAGATGACCATAATGTTCATATAAAATATCTACAATTTTCTTAGGCTTATCTGTTATTTCACAATAAGTTGCAACATAATATTTACTATTAAATGCTTCTTCTCCTTCTGTGAGCAGGCAATCAATAAGACTTCCTCTTATCATTGCTCCTGTAGTCTCAGTTTCTTGTTCAATGGTTCTAAAACCCTCTCTGTCATACTTTGTTAAGGCACTCTGACTAATAGCAGGATAAGCTCTATATTCAGATTCTGGTACATCCCAGAATATACTTCTAATCTTTTGACTAGCAACACTATAATTATTCATAATATAATAAATTAATATATTTACTTAATTCATTAGAGAGAATCATTAAATCTGCAAGATTGTTTATATTGTAAGTGCGTTTTAATTTTCCAATCTACATTTTATAAATGATACACTCTACTAATGAATATAATTCTTCATAGTTTCTTTCTTTTAGAAACTTCTTGGCATACTTCTATTCACATTCAGGAATAGATTTACATAATTTTTCTATCTATTTAAGCATCAAATTCTCCTTTCTTTATTAAATCAATGGCATCTTTAATCTGGCCATTGTTTCTTAATTCCATATAAATAAATTTATAATCAGTATCCAATTCTTCTAAATACTTTAGAAACATTTTCTTTTTATAAGGAAATACATCATTAGGGTTTCCTTTAGTTTCTATAATTATATATACTTTACCTCTTTTTATTATAAAATCAGGTGTATATGTTATATCTGTTATCTTAGAACTGTCTTCATATAAATCTTTACATAATACTTTCTCATACTTATTGAACCTTTTCTTAGTTCTTTTACCTGTTGAATAGAAGTTATTAACTAAAGTTATATTTTCAGGCCTAAATCCTTCCCATAAAACAAATTTAATTGCTTCATATTTAAAATCTAGGCCTGAATTTTGTAGTTCTATATAACAATTTTTCTCTAGTTTACTTCTAAATTTTACATCTCCTAGAGAAGTTCTTTTAGCATTCTTGACTTTACTATTATTTGACATAATTTGTGTTTTTTATATTTACTCAAATATAGCCATAATACTTATAAAGTCAAAACATTGCTACCATATAGCTTTAAGTCCTCTAATAGCTTCTTCTTTTTCTTGAAAGAACCCTAGTGTATCTATATACTCATTCTTAGTAACCAATTTTATATCATTTATAAATAAATCATCCATAAATTTAATAAAAAAGGCTTCTACATCATTATTGTTTTCAGCTCCTTCTACATATTCTCTTATTTCTTTGTATCCAGGCTTTTCATTACTAAACAATAAAGGATTTACAAATATATATACATTCAACCTTTTACCACTTCTAGATGGATTTGATAAAGTTACACTAAGTTCATCTTTAGACTTTTCTGCTATAACTTTTCTTATAGTAGGCATTACTAAAGGTATCAATGTATCTGCTTCAAATATACCATATCTATTTATATAATATAGATTATTATCCTTATCTCTAGCTATAGAAGATCTTCTTTCTAATAAAGATATAGAATAGTTACTTAAAAACTTTCCACTAGAATCAAACCTTACTTTTTCAGGAATTACACCTTTAGATCTGTAAGGCTTAGAATCTATTAAATTACTTATTCTATTAAGGAAAGGAGATAATGTTTTATATCCATAATCCTTTTCTTTATCATATTTTACCCTACAATAGTCAGATTTATTTAACACTATTCTATAGCCTAAATAGGTTTCTTCGCCTGTTGTAGGTATTTCTTCTGTAATCCAATATAAAGATTCATATAATGGAAGATACATTTCTTCTTTTAACTTAAAACATAATAAATATTCTTCTCCATAATCAGGATGATTAGTCTTATTATGCAGATAAGTATTATAAAGATTTGAAGTAATGCACCTATTAAGTAGGCCATCTCCATTATTGTAAACAAGTACTCTTGAAAAGAAATTTCTTATATCTTTTGCAATATTTGCCATATTTATAATATTTTAAAATTCATTGTTTGAGCATCAAACTCTGTAAAGAAATTAATAGGACTAAAATCAAATCCACTAGCATTATTAGTAATAAAGTTAACTACTGTAGAAGTTATTAAGCTTCCTAACATACCTGCAATATGAGAAGTTTGTTTATAACTACAGACAAGATCTAAAGCTTCTTCAGACGAGAATAAATATTTATCTTCATACTCTTTCATTAAATCTTCCTGGTCTCCTCTAATTACTATCATTTGTAGTGTCTCAGCAGCTAATCTACCATCAATAAATAAAGCTTTTTTCTTTATATCATTAACTTCTTGTATTAGTCCTTCTTCTTCAGCACTATTAACTGCTTTCTTTATATAAGATTTCCAACCTACATAAGATGTTTTTCTTGCTTCCATATTATCAAAGCCTGTAATAACAATAGGAGATTCGGGCATAAAGCCTTCCTCTACCTTCTTGTTGATCTTAACTATCTCTACACCAGGAGAATATCTATTTATAAGTGCAGATACTGCATTAGTTTTAAAATACCCTATATCTGATATTGAAAACATTTGTCCTGCCATATTAACACCTTCTACAGTATCAAAATCTTGTATATAAAGTACAGAAGGCCCTAATCTAGAAATAAAATAAGCTACATACGAGCCTATTCCTCCTAACCCTAATATAGATATAGAACTATTTCCCATCTCCTTTGCCCAAGGTGCTGATGAGAATCTTAATCTAGAATCAGACTCTAGATAGTCATTTTTATTTAAAATTTTATTTGTTAATTCAGGAGTTACATTTACCCCAGGGATTAAATTTATATTCATCTTTTTTTAGTTTAAAATGATTTTAAAATGTTCTTAAATGAAATAATAAAAGGTGTATGAGTAAATTGATTTAAATAATTAACTAAAGAATCTATATATGCTTTCTTTAATAAGTCAGCATCTACAATTTCTCCATTATTATCTTTAATATCTAAGAAAGTTAATTCAATCAGACTATCTTCTATATAAGATTCTACAATAAAATTGAAGTATTCAGAAGTAATATTAGCATATCCTTCAGGTAATTTACCTTTAGACAAATCTAATGTAGTCTTAAATAAGAATCCATCTGCTTGTTCTCCTTCTACATCCTTACTTGCCATAGACATTAATACTTCTAGTAATGCTGTCTTAGCAAAAGAAATAATAATATCTCTAGTAGAACTAGGAAGTATAGTATTAAAGGATAATCCTAATATTGGTGTAGAACTATAATAAGTATGATCTATCTTATCCTCTTTAAAAGGAAAATCTTGTGTAGCAACACTTTTTCCTAGTACTTCAGTATTAACTTTATTACTAGTTGTATTGATTACTGATGGTTTAGACTGTGATGTATATTCTTTTCTAGAGGCATATCCTGCTCCATATCTACCACTGTACCAACCATCATCCATAGAATTATAAAAGCTTCTACTAGCTTTAGCTTCTTTTTTCTTCTCTTCTTCAATGTTTCTGATAATAGTTTCTAACTCATTGTTTAAACCTTCTATCTCATTATGGTTTATAGTGCATTCTCTGAAGAATACTTTTGTCTTGGTTACTTTCTGTGTCTTAGAGCCAAAGTCCTTTGAAACCCCTTCTAATGGGTTACAGGAGATAGTAGTAGTTACTTCACTATCATAGTTAATTTGTAAAGTCAATTTAGCATTATACTTGTTAGCATGATTTACAATTAGACTAAAAAAGAATACAACATCTTCTCCTTGTGTTTCTAAGGTCTTTAAATCTGTTCCACTAAAGAATGTATCCATATTATGATGTGAGTGTATAAATCCATTATATACATCTCCAGACAATAAGTAGCCCTTCTCTAGAGAATAGGTATCTTCATCACCTTTACATTCAAACTTAGTATATGTAGCATCTCCTACATCTTGTAATAAAAAGTCTATTACAGTTACTACTAATGGACCATCTATAAGATGACTAGGATCACTAATTTTATAAAATAATGTTCCTGACCACTCTGTAGTTGGAAATCTGTTTAATAAATAATTAATTTTATCTTGAGCTAATTTCTCAATATTTACTGTTACATTGCTAACCTCTGGCAATAATTTCTTTAGATTTTGTACTGGCATGGCTTAATTTTATGATTAATATTAAATATAATACAGGATTTATTCCTGCAAAATCAATTAATTTTAAGATGTTATTTATTTCTTCTTCTTTATCTTTATTTTTATCAACGTTACTTATGTTTAATTCACGTTTAACAAAGTCTTCTATATATTCTTCAATATCATCGTAACTTTGATTAATAATTTTTCCTTTAAACATAATATCATATCCCCCTGAAGAACTATCTACAATATCTTCAAACCTATTTATGATGTCTTGTAAGTTTGAACCAGAATCTGTCTTTTTGGGTAATATTAAATGTATCTTATTGTCTTTAATACTTATAGGAACAAAACAAGCTCTACTCTTAAATAAGAAGGCTAAATATTTTCTATATTTAAAATAAGGCTCTTCATATAATTTAGTCTTTACAAACATATTAACCATATTATTGAAGATCTCACTTATTCTAGAATACAATAGATTCATATCTATATCTATTTTTACTGTAGTAAAATTATCAGAATCATTGCCATAAGAAAACCCATACTGTAGTATATAAGAACTTAATGTTTTAAATAAGATCTCACTAAGAGCTTTTTTAAATAAAGTAGATATTTCCCTTGTTACTTCAATATCTCCAATATAAGGAAGGCCTCCTGGTAATTCTCCAGGATCTTCACCACAATCATAGAATATATCTCCTCTAATCATTTCATTTAGTACCTCATCTACTCTGAGAATAAGGATACTGTTATAAACTAAATAATTAGGGAAAGGCTCTAAAGGATGAAATACATAATCTACTCCTAATCTCTTTAATAGACGTAAATTTTCAAGTATTAAAATATCTCTCTTACTAGAGTTAAAAAATTCTTTAGGAATAAAATTATATAATTCACGTGTCTCTATCTCAGGCACTGGGTTTTCAAGATCTTTAGAATATTTCTCTCTAATACTTCTATCTAGTTTTATTTTGTTCCTTTGAATCTCGTCCATTGAAGTATAAGGAACACCTATAGAAGACTCAGTATGAAGAAATTCTAATAATTCCTCTATAAAACCTCCCCAATATAGATATAATTCAACAGTATCTACCTTACTAGGAAAATCTTGATACATATAATTAGATACAGGTGCTGTACCTAAACAAAAACTATTTATACCCATACCACCACTTAAATGAGGATGAGATGAGAAGTAACTTAATACTTCTTCTACAGAGAAATGGCTTTTAATTCCTAGAATATCTGCAATTCTCTTTAATTTCATTGGGAGAATTATATACAAATCTTCTAAAAAGTGCTCATTTACATATTCCCTATCATGGTCATATTTTTTAACTAAAATTCTATCTAATTTAAATTTATAATTTAATACTGTAATATCTTCATTTAAATCTAATTGTGATAATATAATATGGGATATATCTTCTTTATTCTTTTCTAAGAAAATTGAAGTATGTTTCCTTAATGCTTCTAAATCCTCTTTAGTTACTTCCTCATCTTCTTCAAATAAGTCAAATAGTCTATGTATTAACATATTTTGGAGAGGACAATCTAAAGCTGCATTTGTGTCTTTAAATATATCCATATAATAGCATATATTTTCACACTCTTTAATACTTTTAAGATAGTCTAATAGAGATTTTATGTGAATATAAGGACTAAATTCTCCTTGTCTTTCTACAAGAAACCTATTGATACCACGGCCTATATCTTGTTTTATATAATAAGATATATCTTCAGCTTCCCAATCATATTCAATGTTCTTCTTGGATAGTATTTCATTTAAAATTTTCAAATGAGGCCCTAAAATACCCCATACTGCTCTCTCAATGTGCCAATCTATAAATTCCTTTGGCATTGTAGAGATTAATTGTTCTTTTGTCATTATTATTAATTTTTATTAATAAATAAATTTCTGAAAGTAATAAAAAAAGGGCATATCCTTTTACAGATACACCCTTCTTTATTTAATATGTTAGTAACCAATTAGAAGTTTAACAAATCATCTAGTTCTTCTTCTGATAGAGCTAGTTCTTCTTTCTCTTCAACTTCCTCTTCTAGAGTATCATTAATGATTACTTGAACATTAACAGTACAACCTTTTAAGTTTTTAACATTCTTAAGATGGTCTTCTACAACCTCTTGTACATCAGTTGCAATCTCTTCTGTGTCAATGCTACTGTTTTCCTCACCTTGTGTGTGGCAATTACCCATAGACATATGATCACTGATAATAGCTTCTAATTCTACGTTAGATAGGTTAGTATAGTTTCTCTTACCATACTTCTTAGCTTGATCCAATAGGTTATGAAATACAAGATAATCTAGCATATCTCTTCTAGACATATCTAAACCACCATCAATATTCTTTCCAGCTGTAGTAATTGATAGTACTACACAAGACTCTCCATTTCTACCTTCAATAGTGTTCTGAGTTACTAATTTAGCATTCTCGTCTGAAGATAGTTGGCTAGATTGTGATTTAGGCTCGTAATATCTAACATTTTCCACATCTACATCTCTGTCTCTCAAAGCTCTGTTAAGATCTCCTACAGTTTCTAGATTTTCTTTGATTTGGATTGTTTTGAAGTTACGGTTGTCTCTAAGAATAAATGTTAAAGTTTCCATTGTAATAAGTTTTAAATTAATATAATAAATTAGTTATGATGCTTCTAAAATTGTTACCTTTTAGGTTTAAATATAAATCTGAAGCATCTTTAGACTTATATTTAGTAGGAATTTCTATTTGTTTTAAATCAAATGTGTCTGCTATTTTCCTACCTAATAGCCTACCATGATTTTCTTCAGCATCAAAATCATTATCATAAAGAACATATACATTTTTAAATCTATCTTTAAGTTCTTGTACAACTTGTTCTTTAGGAAAATAACTTTCTGCTTGTAATGATGTGCAAGGTATGTCTGTATTGCACCAAATACACATTGCATCTTTTCTAGATGAAGTTATTATAAGATTTTCTCCTGTATCAGGTAGAATCTCCCATAAATCCCATACCGAACTATCATGATTATTTAGCCACTTATTAGTCTTACTAAATGGTTGATAAATTTTATAAGATATGTTATCATCTTTATTTTCAACATATACATAAGCATATTTATCTGCTATAAAATTAAATTCAGCTTTAGGAGTATATATAAATACTCTCTTTATAGCAAATATTTTACACTTTTTTAAAAATTCTTTAGTAATACCATAATTAGACCAATATTCATAATCATGTTCTTGCATCTTTCTTAATTGAACTCCTAGTTTTATATTACTAGGCCTAGATCTATCACTATGACCAAACTTCATTCCCTTATTATGTATTTCTACAGAATTAGGTACTATGTTATCTAGATCACTATATATTCTATCTAAAGTATCTGAGAAGTTTAATCCCCATAATTGTTGTAATAAATCTATTAATGAACCTCTGTCTCCTTTTGATAAATCTCTATAACCTACTCTATTATTAGAATAGATATATAAACCAAAGGAAGGATTTTTATCCTCCCTTAATGGTGAATGAATTACACAAGGTAATTCTGTAATATTTAAATAATACTGAAGTAAATCTAATTCATTTACTTTATTAAATACTTCTTCTTTATCTATTACATTCTTTTTTCCATTAGAAAAAGCCATATTATCCTTCCTTTAATTTATACTAAAAATTAATACCAATCGCCAGAACCTGCTTCCCCATCATTAATTCCTAGAGGATCATTTTCTGAATTATTTAACACAGAGTTCATATCTGTTTCTTCCTGTACAACTTCTTTAACAGTATCATATAGGAATGAAGCATCAGAATATTCATTATTTTCCATTGCTCTATCAAAGAATTTATCATAGGTAGTAGCACCTGCTCTCATAAATTCTCTAGCATAGAATGTTTGATATTCTTTTCCATCATACTCTCTAACACCTAACAATACTTTAACCTCATTGTCAGGTTGAGACATTAATGCAGCCTTGATGTAAGAAGCATCTCCTCTAAATAGTTGAGATAATACTTCTTCTTCTAGAATTGAAACTGCTGTAGAAAGATCATCAATAAGTTCCCATTCTTTAGTATCATTATTATACTTTCTTGGTTCTTCAATATTGATGAATTTTCTCATAAAGTCAATAAGAGAATCTTCTCCTCTCATACATACCTTAGCACCATCAGTTAAGAACCATTTCATGTTCTCAGGTAGATTTCCTGAAGTAATATCTTCTTTAGTTAAATAACCTGTTTGACCATAGTTATTAATAAACATGATTTTACCTGATTGAGAAATCAAAGGAGCTTTAGTAATAAAGAAATTCAATGGAATAATTTGTGTTTCTTCTTCTCCTTCAAGGTCAAGTCCCATATAGATATTAATTCTAGCTCTTGGAACTTCCTTTTCTACATCATTGATGGTTACTTTAGTAGTATCATGGTATACAGGATCATACTCCATCTCTTTACCACCATATAACGCACCTAGTTCTTCTTTAGTAGGATTTACTGCCAATAGTTTTAATGTTGCTAGTCCATGGAATAATCTTGGTTTAAATACTCCATTATCTACTGATTTTTTACCTGTTGCAAATGCCATATCTTAAAAAATTTAATGTTATTAATTATATTATAAATAGAAATTAGATTTCATAGTTAAGGTTTAGTTATTTATCTATTACCAACCAAAAGGATCATCTTCAGATCTATCCTCTGTATCATCTGTAGAAGGCTCTATAGTGTCTTCTGAAGGCTGATCACTATCTTCTTCATCCTCTACATTGTCTTGTGGTGTATCTTGTGTTATAACACTCTCTTCCACTTGTTCAGCTACTGTCTCTAAGTCAATAGACTCTTCTACTTCTGTATCTGTATTATTTACTATTTCTAGAGGCTGAGTTTCTTCAGGAAACAACACTTGTCTATAATCATCTACTCCCAAAAGGTTATTGATAGACTCCTCTACTGTAGAGATTTGAACTTTATTATCTTCAATATCTTGATAGAACTTAGCTACTCTTTCTTTAGACTTTTGTCTTTCCTTCTCAATTCTCTCTTGAAGTCTTTGATCTTCTTTGTCAATTTTATTCTGAGCTCTATCAATATTATTATGATATTTGTCAATTTGTTTGTAAATGTTTTTAGCTACTGAAATTGTTGTTTTACTGATTTCTAAACCTTCTTTGTTAAGCATAATTCTTTAATTTTTTAATGATTAATATTAATTTTAATTTATTCAAAAGTAATTTCAATACTTTCTAGTTTTTTAGCATAGTTTTCTTCAAGTTTGTCTACTTGAGCTTGTGTCATCCACCCTTGTTCAATATAAGGATGAGGCTCTTTAGATCCTCTCTTCTTGTTCATATAATATTTAAAAAGTCCCATATCATTAGGCATCTTTACAAATGGTAACATACCTTGTGGTGTTTTAGCTCCTACATATTTATCAGAATCTTGACAAATAAACATTCTTCTACTTTTCTTAGATAGAACATCAAATTCAGTTACTCCAATAATAATGTTTTCAAACTTTCCTTCTGGTGTAATATAATTATCAATCATATTACCAATAGTTTTAAGCTTGTAGCTTACTCTACCATCTTGTGTTTCTTCAATTGTAGGATGAGCCAATAAGAAAATATCTTTCTTTCTTCCAATTTCATTGATAAGATCAAAGATTACTCCTGTCTCTTTACCAATGTTTCTAGCTGTCTTCCAACCATCTTTCTCTGTACTTCCCATATAATAGTCTTGTATAAGATAGTTAAAATCATCAATAACTATATTATTTCTTGGACTATTCTTTAACTCATTAAGAGCCTTTTGAACAGTATTGAAATTGTTAGAAATAAGCCAATTACCTGTCCTAACGTCATAATTAGTACATAGCTTATAATCTTCTTCTGTATAATCAAAAGGCAATTCTCTATTAGTTGTTGAGATATAGAAAGTATCTTTAGGATCTAATCCTATATGTTTGATACTAAGATCTTTTGCAATTGATGTTGTTTTTCCAAATCCTGATTTGGCTAAAACCATTGTTCTCATAATTTCTTTCTTTCTTTATTAATTAGTAAAAATAGTATATTATTTCCTGTTCTTATCCTTTGTAAAGTATTATACACTTCATCCATTTTATCTTTGTTCTCAGGTACAGGTTTTGGCAATTCTTTAAAGAAATTAACAGCACCATCAAAGTAAAGGGGAATTAAACTATTACCACCTCCCTCTCTGGATGCAATAACTTCCATAAATCTAATATTATCTTTGAATACTGTAATATCATAATTCATATAGGTCTTCATTCCATGTCTAGAAGGACTAAATAAGCCTATAATATGGTTAGCATCTCGTGCAATAACCTTTACATCACCAATACCATCTAAAGTAGGTCTAACTCTACCTAATTTGATATTTTCATTACTCTCTTGAGCAAATGCTTGTTGAACTACTATTACGGGTATAAAGTTATACCAATTTCTTAAATTAACACAATATTCAGAAGACAATTTTATTATTGCCTCTCTTTTTGTTCCACCTTTCTCTGCATTTATCAATGCAATATGATCTACAACGAATAAAACATATAATTGAGGATTAAAAGGAATATATTTATCAAATATTCTATTTTCTGTAATCTCTCCAGTATTTTTATTTACTGATTTAACTATCTTATATGTCATAGTTCCATTATCCTTGGCATAAGTTCTCATGAACTTATATATACCAAAAGGGTTTTTAATGTCATCTATGATCACAACTATTTCTTCAAATACTCTGAATACCTCCATATACTTTTCATCCTCTAGTAGGCTTAAAACAGCCTCATCTAATGGCTTATCAGCACTTGCTGACCTAAGTTCTTTAGGAGATATTCTTATTCTACCTTTACTATACACATATAGTACGTGGCTAATCATTTGAAGATATTTCTCTCTCTTACTCATTTCAAGAGAAAAATAGAATATTTTAGCATCTACTTTACCAGGATTCTCATACATATATTTTACCACACTATATACAAACATAGCATCAGTAAGTTGAGTTTTCCCTACTTTAGTATTAGCTGTTATAAGATAATAAGCAGCCTGTTCAATACCTGGAAGAATCTTTTCAAACCTTCTAAACCCAAATGGAATGCAATTCACATTCCCACTAAGAATATTCTTTCTTCTTTCTTTAATGTAGTCTATGGTTTCTTCTACTTCTGATTTAGGTTCATTATCTTCATCAGTACTCTCTTCAGGCGATACACCCATTACCTTATTATATTCTTCATTTTCTTTTTCAAAAATAGATTTTAAATCAGTACCTGAAATACCAAGATCTTCTAATAAATCTGCTCTAAAATCTGTCATTGTTTCATATTATTCAATTTATTAATTAAACACTATACCATATCTATTAGCCAATCATCTGTAAAGTTTTCTACTCTATCTCCTAGAGTTTTATCTTCCAGATAAACTAATAGATCTGATCTTACTTCTCTCAAACCATCTACATTCTCATATTTAAATATGAAATATCTAATAGTTCTCATGTACCTATCATCTATCTCATAACTATTAATATATCTTCTAGTGGCATCTAAAATCTCTTCTTCAGAATACATACCAAACCTTTTGAAGAAACTCTTTAGTCTCTTCTCAATAAGCTTAGTAGGCTCTCTCCAGGGTGTGTTTGTACCAGGTTTCATTCCTTTAGGGAACATTTCCCTCATCTTAGTACAAAGTGCCTTGTAATCAATTGTATCAAGCTCATTGAAGGACTTAGAATCTATTCTTTCTAATGCCTTAATTCCTTCTTCTGTAATGGCAAACCTTTTTGTTACCTTACCATTGATTACTAAAGGTTCTATATATTCTAACTCCTTTAGATTAGAAGGATTAATTGAATTATCTAGATAAATAGCTAATAATAATAAGTACTCAGAACAAGATATTCCTTGTTTATTTATTATTTTTTTATCTAATCTCATGAAAGGCTGTCTAATATTAATGTAACTATAAGACTGTTTTCATCTTCTGTATTCATATTATTAGATATTCTTACATCTTTTAATACAGTATTTAAAGGAAGTTTAATAGCTATCTTTTTAATATTGCTATCATCTTCCCATTCAACAAACTCTTTAGGGATTAAATAAGTAGATTGCCCACATTTTATTTCTACTTTTAAGTCTGATAAAGTAGGTCTATAAGACTCAACCATAAACCTTTGCTTATCATTTGAAAATAGTTTGACCTTAACCTCACTAATAAATGAATTATAAGAGTTTTTCTCCATTAATGTGGGATCTGAAGCATATATTTTCTCTATTTCTTCAATTGATTTTAATTTTACTATAGGACGCATTTGATTAATTTTAATTTTAACACTGTTAATAATAAATTATTAATAGAGTAATGCACACTTGGGTTTAATTATTCTAGTGTTAATAATAATTAGTGTGCACTACTCCTTAATAATCTTTAATTAATAACTCTCTTTATAAGATCTCCTTTCAGTATATTTTTAACTTTTGAAATATATTTAGGGTCTTCTGCATAACCTATTCTTTTTAGGAACATAAAATGATCTTCTCCTTTCTTTTTCCTATATTCAATTAGATATTTGTAATATAATATACTTTCTTGCCAAGAATCAAACTTAAAATAATCTTTTTTATATGAATTATATAAACCTAGAGTATTATTATAAGTTTTACATATACTAGAAGTAAAATAACCTGTTTCAAGTAAAGATTGAGCTAATACTTTTTCAGGATCACTCACTTCTAACGCTATTAAAGTGTCATAATAATTACTAATATTTAATTCAATACTATCATTATTATGCTTTAATGTAATTATCTCTTCTAAGCATTCAGGCTTATTATTAAGTGATCGTCTTTTTGTTTCTATTACTATAAATAATACAGAAGCAAATACAAGTATAGATATTAATATAAGTTTTTTCATAACTATAGATTATATTTTTCCTTACCATTTACAAGGAAAGTATCTTCAAATACTTCTATATGCTTTTTTACTTTATTTGCAATAGACTCTATTATAATTTTCTCAGATTCACCTAATTTCTTTGCAAGGTCAGTAAAATCTTTATGAATAACATCAGATAAATTAGAAGTATCTTCAACAATCATCATATTAGCTTGTTCTAAAATAAATGAAGCATGACATTTTTCTGTTTTATTGTCATTATATCTTTCTTCAGCTTCTTTAGGTAAAATTTCACCAAGCAATTCTATCATTTCTTCTATTGGATTCTCTTCAATAGATTCTAGAGTTTCTTCAATCTTTTCTTCTATTATACTAGTAATAGCATATAGTTTAGATAGTTCATTAATTGCTTCATCTTCTGTCTTTGGGCAATCATATTTATATCCATATAAATTAAGTAATGATTTTGCAGTATCTTTTATAGGATCTCCACCATAGAACCTAATACCTAATCTAGTAGAAAGTCTTTTACCTTCTAAACTTAAATTAACGTAATTTACTTTTTTAGGCTCTTTAACCTCTTTCTCTTTTATATCATCTAATATAAGATTTAGGTGATCTACTAGTTCTTTAATCTCTTCTTTAGTTAAAATTGTAAATTTCATATGCTTTTTAATTATTAATTGATAAAATAAATGATTGTTGTCTTTTTGATCCTGCCATAAAATACTGACAAGTTCTGATAATGTACATTAGTTCTTTACTATCTTCTCCACTAGATATATTTTCATGTTCAAGTGTTTCTAGTGTATCAGATAGTCTACCAAAGTTAAATTCTTCTTTGCCTTCAGGAAGAAGTGTTTTAAATAGGTCAATAACTCCTCTTTCTTTTAATTTAAATGATGCTAATTTTTGTTTAAATGCAGGTTTCTTTCTTTTTGTTATTAATTTTAATACCATTATTTACAAAATTTTTCGGTTAATTCACTGTTAAAAGTCTCTCTATATATTTTAATGTATCTTGTTTTGAATCTATTTCTAACCATATCTCTTTAGTATTGATTTAATTTCATCTTCTGGAATAGGCATTCTTCGTAAATTTTTACTATTTACTATTGTATTTAATGATAAAAACCCTCTTTCTTCAATAAAGGTTTTATATAAGAATTCTATATTACCTTTACTATTTACTACCTTATATTTTAAATCTACATAGTTTGGGTCTCTATTATTTAATCCTTGTAATATATCTTTTATATTTTCTCTATTTTTCAACTCAGCCTCTTTATCAGGTGAATAGTCTTCAGGAGACTGAGCAAGTAGATTATATAATAATAAATGAGATTTTACTACATACTTAGCATCAATTACTTTTACTCTTGATACTGAAGGACAATGTGTGTATGTGTGAAAGTATACATACTTACCCATATACTCTGAACTCTTAGCCTCTTTATCTAGACTATCTAATATCTTTTCTAGAGACAAGTAAAATCCCAAATACTGAGGTGGCACTTTCATTCTTAGTTCCATATCTTAATCAATTAAACATAGTATTATATTCTTTATAATTAAATACAGGATGTTAAATACATTGATGAATATTATAAGTAATATTGCCTGTATTAAACACCCTGCACCATCTTTCTTTTTATTATCTATCATTTTATTATCTCTGAAATGATTAAGAAGATAATAAACACACTCATTAGTATAATACTTTCAAAGTGTTGTCTAACTACAACCTTTTCTCCAAATAATGTAATGTCTTTTTTAAATACTATCATAATTACTGATAATATTGACATAACTATTGCAAACAATAATAATATTAATATATTTGACATAATCTTTTGTTTTTAAAATGAATCAACTAATGGATAATATATCCTATCTCTTATAAATTTATATACTAAAGTAAGTATAATAACTCTTACAAACTTGACTATATACAAGTCCATATCTACAATTTGTTCATAGTTAAATGTACAAATAAAGAAATCAACTGATACTAATATAGTAGCTACTAATGATATTGATAATATGAAAGTCATTATCACTACTAACATCATTTTTAGTACACTTATTATGTTATCTTTCCTGTTTTCCATAATTATTATTTAATCATAAGGTATTGTCTTACTAAATCTTCACAGTTTTTCAAAAACTCATCTCTATATTCTTCTGTTCTGAATGCAAGGTAATG
>JASLBE010000080.1 GCA_030146705.1 Tissierellales bacterium
CCATTTTTTATCGAGATCAATGAACATATGCCACGGACGGTCGGGTGTAATCAAATTCACGTGAGCCAAGTGACAGGCGCTGTCGAGCATCATCGTCCGTTAGTAGAAGTTGGAGGACCAGATATTTCGGAGAAAGATAAAAAAATTGCAGAGTTTGTCGCAGAAGATATTCGTCACGGGGATACGATTCAAATCGGTATCGGTTCTGTGCCGAATGCGGTGACTCGTTTGTTGAAAAATCATCGGCATTTAGGCATTCATACAGAGCTTTTAACAGATGGTGTCGTCGATCTTGTGGAAATCGGTGCGGTCGATGGAACAGAGAAAAAGACGCATCAAGGGAAAGTTATTGCGACACTTGCGCTCGGTACGAAGCGGTTGTACGATTTTATGGACAACAATCCGCTCATTGAGTTGCTTCCTGTAAGCAAGGTGAATCACCCGTGTGAAATTATGAAAGAATCGAATATCGTCAGTGTGAATGCGACGACAGAAGTCGATTTTTATGGGCAGTGCGCTTCGGAAACGATTCAAGGAAAGTATTATTCATCGACAGGTGGCCAAGCAGACTTTGCGCGTGCGCTGCACTTTGCGGAAAATGGGCGCGGGTATATTTGTATGCATGCGACGGCTAAAGACGATACGATTTCCCGCATCCGTCCAATATTACATCCTGGTTCTATCGTTTCTACGAGTAAAAATGATGTCGACCATATCGTCACGGAGTACGGTGTTGCCAAATTGTACGGCAAATCACTGTCCGAACGTACGAAAGCACTGATCAACATCGCACACCCGAAGTTTCGTGAAGAGTTGTTGTTTGAAGCGAAACAAATGGGGCTTATCTAGTGCAATATTTTAGTATATTAAACGTAGGACACCAAAAAACAAATTTAGTTTTTTGGTGTTTTTTTATTACGATATTGAATGATTGTATCTTGTAAAGCATCAAACAAAGGAATGAAATTCTCAAAGTCCAAATCTTTATGTTGTTTATACACCATATTAGCGAACTCACCTTTGTAATTTTTTACTTGATTGTTTGAGGTTATCAAATCTTCAATTTCAATATTTTCGTTGCAGCATCCAGATAAGCAAGGAAGAGTAGCAATGAATAGATTATTTGACCAGTTAACTATTAAATGTTCTTTTAGATAGTTTTCATTGTCATTTCTGTTAGTGGTTTTCATACCTAATTGTTGATTTATGGGGCTTTTAGAACTTTTGAACTCTCTATCATATAATAGAATTACAGGATTGGTAGCTTCTTTCTTTGTTAAGTTTAAGAAGTAATCATAAAGTTTTTTTCTGTTGAATAAAGTTCAGAAATAGTCTTTAAAGCGCCTCCGCCATGACTTTTAATATTGAATAATGTCTTAGTATTTGTATTTTTTTCAAGTTTATCTATACGTAAAAATGAAATAAAAAATGAAAACCGGCCATTTTCATTTTTTTGAATTAAATTAGGATAGTGAGTGTGCATATTTTTTAAAGCTGCTTTAAGGTATAAAATATCTGTTTTTCCTTCAGTAACTATAAGTGGCTTACTATTGGAATAAAAGTATTTAAAAAATAAAAAGTTACGATAATCTTTTTCACGAGCACTAAGGTTATTGTTTTTATCCTCTGTAATCATCCTATTAAAAGTAACCAATCTTTGTATAAAAGAAAATCGACCTTCTAGTTTATCCATTTGGTTTTGAAGATACGTTTTATTATCGATTCTGAAGTAACCTTTTTTATATAAATTGTAAGCCATAGCGCGAGTTTTTTTGTAATAAGCACGAGGAACATTGACTTTTTTATTAACTGTTAAACCAGTTACACATTGTTGAGAGTTATTATATTGTATGCGTGTTTTCTTAGGATTTATTTTAAAACCAGAACTTTCAATAGCTTTATGAATATCTAGAAAGAAGTTATCTTGTTTATATTTGAATTGGGAGTCATTTGTAGAAAAAGTAAGATCATCAGCATATCGTGTATATAACAATTTGTACTTTTTTGCGATCTGTATAATATTTCTATCCATGATTTGCCCAATTAAATTTGTGATTACAGGGGAGGTTGGTGCACCTTGTGGTAATTTGCCTTTATAACAAGTTAATTGAGCTAGTATAGTAGCTAAATTTAATGGAAGTTTAAAAAGTTTATTTTTATGAAAGTAACCACGTACTCTACCAAAATGGAAACTATCAAAAAAGTTCTTTAAATCGATATTGATTACAATTTTCTTATTCCTGTGTTTAAGTGCATTGGTAATAATGCCTATGTCAAATTTATGTTTTTTATGAAAGTTATTTTTGAATGAAGTGACCTCAGTTTTTCCAGCTTTAAACCCATGTACCACTTTATTAGGTTTATCATATTGAGAAAGTAATGTAGAAAGTTTCTGTTGGATATATTTTAATTGTCTATTAGGAGCGTGAATGACTCGCATATCACCATTTTTTTTTGGGATTTTAAATTGAGTATAAAAAGAGTCAACTCCTTTTTTATAGAGGACATATGTTAAAGTGCTTTCGAGGATATGAAGTGTATTTGCTAGATCTCTTCTAGTTTCTAATTTTTTTATCAAGATATCCCTCCTTAAGAAGAAGCACGTGGCTACTCATTAGGCAATAGCGATGAGGTATCAGATTTCGGATGTTATTGTAACGACATTATCGTGCCATCACACCTACCATTGTATCAACACTTGCGAAACACAAGTGAAAAATCTAGCCACGTGTTATTATCATTTTAACATAAAATACCAATCTAGTGCCAATATAAATAATTGTTCATTTTTTAGGAAGGTGAAGAATTTTATAATGATTAATTTTTTTGTGGATTATGTTTTCGGGAAAGTGCTTGATAAACTACTTGATTTAGCATTTCCTTCAAAAGTGATGGCAAGTGATCAAATAATAAATTTAAATATTAGTGTAGATAATAATATTGTAATTATGGGGAACGGCAAACATCAGGTTATCGATCCATTAAAATTTAGGGAGAAATTAACTACAGAAGAAGCACGTTTATTTTCCTCCTTTTTAGAAATTATTGCGAAAAGGAATGTTCAATTAAAAACACAGGGGGGAGAGCATAAACTTTATCTATCTGGAAAAATTACTTTAAAAGAAGCTTTGACTTATGATCAGTTGTATAAGAAAGCAGTTTTGCGTCAAGAAAAGATACCTGTCGAATCATTCTACCTAGATTCATCTTTGAAGAAGATTGTGAAAGAAGAAAGTATAAAAGAATTGATGAATTCAAAAAATATAGTTTTACATTCTCTAACACAGCCAAAAAAGTTAGATGTTCAATTGAAAGTTAAGAACGTTGCAGGGAAAAAAACTATTTATTCTGAAAGGATAACACTTTCAGGTTATGATTATGATTCTGAACAAATCATATTAGGAAATCATTTATCGACAGATATCATTCAAGTTTTTATAGTTATCAGCCGTAAATACCCAGATTTCGAGTTAATGTTAGACTTCAAGGATAAAGAATACTTTACAACTCAAGAGTTGCGCCATATTAATAACATTGAGCGTTTTCTGGTAAAAGATAAAACACTCCAATTAGTCATTGAGTCTAATGATAATCAACAAGAGTTAATTTCCGGCATATATAGAGTAGATGATTCTTTTATAGAGATGTATCGAGAAGGGAAAAAGGAATTTATCGATTTATTAGAAAAGATAGAGCGTTATTTTTCAGTCACTTTGCAAATACCACCGATAGAAAAATTTACAAATAATGACTGGGAGGTTTTACAGCAATTACGATTAGCATTTGATGAAAAATCAGTGCAAGCAAAAGTTTCTGGTCCCGTAAAGTTAAGACTTACAGGTTTACAGCCGGAGATACAAAAAACATTTTTGAGAGGAAATGTGAAAGTTCAAGAAGTTCGAGAGATGAAATTATTTAATAGTTCGTTAAAAGGAATAAAGAAAATTATCTGTTTTACAAATATTAAAGAAAAAGGAGCAACATCTCGTGAGCCATTGAAATTTAGAGAAAGAGGAGTGGAGTATACAGATATTACTTTCTATGTCTATGGAGATGGAGTTTGTACGGTAAAATATGTGTTACCTGATAAAAAATGACAGTAGGAGGAATGTAATGAAGGGTGAAGAGTTGTTCGGTGTAGCGATGACAGAGCCGTATAAGGAGTTGCCGCGTTTGTTTTGGGAAGAGGTGTTGCCGACGGCGGTGAGTCAGCCGGAGCTTTGTTTGTTGAATGAGGAGCTCGCTAGTCAGTTCGGTTGGTCGGTAGAGCGTTTGTCTTCGGATGAAGGGGTGGCGTTTTTAGCTGGGAATCAGTTTCCGGCGGAAGTTGTGCCGTATGCGCAAGCGTATATGGGGCATCAGTTTGGGCATTTGACGATGCTCGGAGATGGGAGAGCGATCGTTGTTGGAGATGTGGCGACAAAGGATGGTCCGGTAGAGCTTCAGTGGAAAGGTTCAGGGCGTACGCCGTTTTCGCGAGGCGGCGATGGTCGCGGGGCGCTCGGTCCGATGCTTCGGGAGTTCGTATTGAGTGAAGGGATGCATCAGCTCGGTGTACCGACAGCGCGTACGCTTGCGACTACTGCGACGAATGAGCCGGTCATTCGTGAAGCGTATTTGCCAGGCGGGGTGAATATGCGTGTTGCGAAGAGTCATTTACGTGTCGGTACGTTTGAGTATGCGTTTCATTACGGGTCGACGGAAGATATTCGCGCTTTAGCTGATTTTGCGATTCGTCGCATGGATGAAGATTTAATCGGTACGCCGGACCGTTATGCGGTATGGCTCGACCGAGTCGTTCGTCGCCAAGCTTTTCTTGTGACGGAGTGGCAACGCATCGGGTTTATTCACGGGGTGATGAATACGGACAATACCGCCATTAGTGGCGAGACGATTGATTACGGGCCAGCTGCTTTTATGGATATTTATTCGATGGACCGTGTGTATAGTTCAATCGATCGTCAAGGGCGTTATCGTTTTGGAAATCAGCCCGGCATTGCGGCGTGGAATTTAGCGCGTCTTGCGGAAGTGCTCGTGCCGATTTTGGCAGAGACGAAAGGAGAAGCGATTGAACGGGCGCAATCGATTGTCGGGAACTTTATTCATTATTTCGAAGCATCTTGGTTACGTATGATGCGTGAAAAATGTGGACTCGTCGGGGAAGAAGAAGGTGACGAG
>JASLBE010000069.1 GCA_030146705.1 Tissierellales bacterium
GGTTTTGGAAAGTTAGGATACCTTTCAGGTTCAAAGGAAGAAAAGATAATTTTAAATAAAAATGGCAAAAAAAGAATTAAGATAAAATTATATCCTGGAGCTAATTATCTTTATTTTGAAGGAGATAATTGTGATGGGAATTTAGAAATTTCTGTTAAATAGTGTTATATTGGGCGGTATTATTTTTATGGTAAGAAAATTTGTTTAAAACCATTATCCACTAAAATTTATGATAAAATATAGTTAACTGGTTAAACTTAGCTGGTTTAAAACTTTAAACAAGGAGATAGGCATATGAAAAAGGAAAATAATGAGTTAAACCACGAAGAAAAGATTGGTTTAGGTATTAGTTTAGGTTTAACATTTGGAGGATCCTTAGGATTGCTAATAGGTATGCTTTTTGACAACATGGCCTTAGGTATTGGAATAGGTGCTGGTGTAGGTATGCTTATAGGGATTGTTTTTGCAAATTTAGGAAGGGAAGAGTAATTTTAAAAAGTTCTAAAAATGGAGGTTATTTATGAACTGGGAGAAGATAAGAAAGATAGACGGACATATTCATATTATACCTGATGAGAAAGTAGCCGAGCATTTAAAATATGACTCAAAGGATTGGGGACAGGCTGGTATAGATAACTATTTACCTTATATGGATAAGTATAATATAGAGAAAGCTGTAGTAGTGCCAGTTAATGAAGGTGGGCTGTATTATAGAGATCCTTCTAAGACTAACAAGTATTTATCTACATTAATGAAGAAATATCCAGGTAAGTTAATTTGTTTTGCAGATATAATAAATCAAGGTGGATATTTTTCTTGGGATATGCCTAAGATAGTTGAAGAAGCTTATAATTTAGGACTAAGTGGCCTGAAACTTCACCCATCAAACTTAGGAATAGAAATTGATTCACTGGATATGGTTCCTTTATTTAGAAAGGCTAGTGATTTAAAAATGCCTATAATGATTCATTCCTATCCCTATGCAGGACAAGACTATGATATATGTGCACCTCATAGAATACATCGTATAGCAAGGGTTTTTCCAGATGCAAAAATAATAATATCTCATATGGGTGGAGCTAGGTGGATGGATGCCTTAGAGGGCTGGGAATATATAGATATTTCTACTTTTTTACCAGAACTAGTAAGAATCCAGGGAATTGAAGGAGCTAAACGTATCTTACATGAATTTGGCTCAGAACGTTTAATATTTGCAACAGATTATCCTCAAATTTATGGAGTTGAAACTGAAAAAATTTATGATACATATTTTTCTATATTAGATCAAATGGATTTCTCTCTAGAAGACATGGAAAAGATAGCCCATGGCAATATGGAAAAGATATTAGGGATATAAGACTACTATTTTAAACTTAAAATTTACTGAAAGGAGGATATTTTAAATGAGAAGTTATGTAATTAATAACATTAATATGGCTGGGTTCAAAAAAGTAATAACCCTACTAAACTATGAAGATAGACTTTCACAAGTATTAAGATCAATTAAATTATCCTCTAATAAAGAAAAAAATATACTAATTGATACAGCATTAATTTCTGGTATCAATGAATATAGATTTATTGAGATTAGAGTTGATGATGCAGGTTATTTAGATTTGAATAATTATAGATATGTTAATGTTAGTGAAGATATACTAAAATTTGCAAATTCTATAATTAAAGAACATCCAACTCAATTAAATAATTCTGTTTTAACAGTTCCACAAAAAGAAGAAATAAAAAATCCACTGTATTGTTTTATATAATATTAATAAGAATTATAAAAACACCTAATTTTAAATTAGGTGTTTTTTGCTTTATATTTTACCTACTTAAGTTTTATACTCTTCCATTTACCTGTCCTATACCTTAAAGAAATACCAAACCATCTAACAATCTGATCAAAAAGCATAGCTAACCAGGCTCCTGTTACTCCTAGACCTATTTTATTTATAAAAAGGTGGGCTAGGGATATTCTTATTAAAAACACACCTATAATAGTCACTATCAAGGTAGAAACAGTATCTCCAGCTCCTCTTAAACCACCTGCTATAGCAAAGGTTAGACCTTGGAAGGGCTGAATCAAGGCTATAATCTTCATTACATTTCCTGACATATCTATAATCCTAGCATCCTTAGTATAAAAACCTACCAAAGTTCTGCCAAAGAAGAAAAATATTAGGCCAAAAAATATAGAAGAAATCAAAGCCAATCTCTTACTTTCAACAATAAACCTATCAGCCTTATCAACTCTCTCCTCACCTAAAGACCTACCAACAAGAGTAGCAGCTGCTATACCAAAGGCCTGGCCAGGGGCAAAGGATAAGCTAATTATATTAGAAGCTATCTGGTGGGTAGCATAGGCTACCGTTCCTAGGCCAGATACAATCTTAATAAACATAACTACACCAAGCCTAAAGCCAACCTGTTCAATAGCTGCAGGACCTCCTACCCTTAAAAGATTATCCATTATATTTCTATCAAAACTAAAGCCCTTATCTAAATCTAGCCTTACCTTGTGCTTTTTACTAGATAGTAAAACAACTAAAATAACAAAGGCAACTAGATGGGACAAGGAAGTAGATATTCCAGCACCTGTAAGCCCTAAAGGCTTAAAGCCAAGCTTACCAAAAATTAAAACATAATTACCAATAACATTTAAAAGATTCACCCCTATATTAATAAGCATAGGAGTCCTAGTATCACCACTGCCCCTCATAGCTGCAAAAAGTCCAAGATTTAAAGACTGAAAAAAGAATCCTGCAGTTACAATTCTAAAATACCTCGATCCTACATTTATAGTATCCTGCTCAGCACCAATAAAAGCCATCATACTTTTAGCCTTCCACTGGGTCAAAAACAAGAAAGGCAAGGATATTAAAACTATCATAAGAAGCATAATATGCTTAACAACCTTAGGTATCCTTTCCTCCCTTCCAGCTCCTACATATCTAGAAATCATAGCCGTACCACCTGCACTCATCGCCTGGGCCAGGGCTATGCCTATAAGCATAACCTGATTAGTCACACCAGTAGCAGCAATAGCAGGTGTAGTAATATGACTAGGTCCACTATTACCAACCATCATCATATCTACCATTCCAAACAAACTACTTATCAAAAGTTCAAAAAATACTGGAAGGGTTAATCTTAAAGTTTCCTTCCTATAGTATTTTGTATTTTCTTCCTTCAAAAAATCACCTCATTTAATCTTAAGTCATTTTCCATAATAACATATTATCTAGCTAAGATAAAATAAGCAAAACTTCTTAGTGTATTATTTCCAAAACTTTCAGGGTATAATTAATTAGGGAGTGATGATATGGAAAAAAGAAAAGAAATAAAAATATTTTCAGACTTTGCCTGTCCTTTCTGTTATATAGGTTTCTCAATAGCAGAAAAACTAAAATCTCAGAGAAAGGATCTAGATTTTAAATTTATTCCACTTATTCTAAATCCAGATGAGACTATAGAGGGAAGCGACCTATATGAACATATAGATGAGGCTACAATACTAGCAGGCTATGAAAGAATAGAAAAGCTAGCAGAGGAATATGGCCTAGTCTATAATAATAAAAGAAAAAGATTTAGTACAAACAGGCTACATGCAGCAGGCTTTTATGCTGAAGAAAACTCAAGATACTTTGAATTTGCCAAGTTAGCCTTTAAATATATATTTGAATATGGGGAAAATGTAGGAAAAAAAGAAACAGTAGATGAGATTGCCCAATTAGCAGGCTTAGATGTAGAAGAAATGAATAATAAAATAGATTCAGGCTTTTATAATGAAAAATTTATAGAAGCAGAAAGCTTAGCTGATGATTTTAATATAGAATCAGTACCTACTTTTATAGTAGAAAATAAAAAGAAACCTACACAGCTAAAAGAATATAATGACTTTATAAAAGATCTTTTAGATTAATAAAAAATAATAAAGTTCTTAAGTCCTAGCCTAGCTAGGACTTTTCACTATGTAAAAATTTTCCAACCCTCTATGCTATGATTAAATCATAAGAAAAATAGGAGGGTGTTTTATGGAAAGAAAAGCAAGATTTAAAAAATTATTAAACTTGGGCTTAGTTTTTTTACTAGTTATTAGTTTAAGCGGATGTTCTAAAACAGACTTAGCAGAAAAAACAGATGTGAAAGATGATTTTAAAGAAGAACTTACAGAAGAAGTTGAAAAGGAAGAAAAGGAAGAAATAGAAGAAGTTAAAAAAGATATACCTAAGGAATATGAATCAGCCCTAAAAAAGGCAGAAATTTA
>JASLBE010000027.1 GCA_030146705.1 Tissierellales bacterium
TCCCAATTTTCCACGGTTTTAATCTTTCATAGTCTATTATATCAAATTTTTCATCCAAATAATGGATTCCTATAGGAAATTTCATAAAAGATGTATGAACTCTAGGCGTATCTAGAAGTACCAATGCCTCATCATCGTCCATAGACTTTTTAAACATTAAACCCTTTAATCTTGTAAGAAAACTATCTGCTATTTTTATCTTCATCTTAACCACCTAAAGACTCCATTAATGTTGGTACTGCTGGTCCTAGAAGTACAATAAAAATAACTGGGAATATAAAAAGTACCATTGGTATTAATATTTTTACAGGTATCTTAGCTGCCTGTTCCTCTACCTCTTGTTGGTGTGCTTCCCTAATCATCATTGATTGGGAGTTAAGAACATTTTGCATAGAAATACCTAATTCATCTGCTTGATTAACAGCAGAAACAAATGACTTTACATCATCTTCTTGGGTTCTTTCAGCTACTCCATTAAGGGCTTCCCTTCTTGTCTTTCCTAGGGTTATCTCTCTTCTTGCTATAGCAAATTCTTCTATTAGTGGACCTTCTGCTCTTTCAACAACATGGCCTAAGGCCTGGTCAAAACTTAATCCTGCTACTACACTTACTGAAAGGATATCCATTACCTCTGGTAATTGAGATCTTATTCTTTTCTTTCTTTCTGTAATTTTACCTTCTAAAGCATATCTTCTATAAGTGTATCCTGCAAATAATCCTAAAGCCCCATATTTAAAAGGTTCTAAAAAACCTCTTTGGCCCTTTCCATAAAAGAATCCAATTGCTGTCATAGAAGCTATAATTATTATATTCATAGCCCTATAATCTTTTGGGTTCATAGTTATACCAGCTAACTGAAGTTTTTCACCTAGTTTTTGCTGAGATTCTTCCTTTATTGGAAGCATAACAGATACTGATTTTATTATTCCTTCTACTATAGGTTTTATAACCCTTTCTTCAAAGGATAAATCCATTATATCATCACTAACTTCTGTAGCCTTATTTAAGTTTTTTATTCTTTCCAGCCTAATTTTTAAAAGTTGACTATCTCCAGTAAAAATACTTAATATACTGTCTACAATTACAAAGGCTGAAATTGCTAATATTATACTTTGTAACATAATTACACCTCTATGTTTACTATATTCTTAATAACCATAAAGCCTATGATTTCTAAAACTACACTTATAAGGATTAATACTTTCCCTAGAGTTGTAGTAAATAAGGGTTGTATATAGTCCGGATTTGCTACCGAAATTATTCCTAATAGAAATAAGGGTAAGGCCCCTATAATTTTTCCTGAAACTTCCCCTTGGGCTGTCATAGCCTTTATCTTTTTCTTCATTATGATCCTATCCCTTATAGTCTTACCGATATTATCCAAAACATCAGCTAAGTTTCCTCCTACCTGCCTTTGAATTGCAACTGCAGTATTCATAAGCTCCATATCATCTGACTCCATTCGAGTTGCTGTATCTTCCATAGCTACTTCTAATCTTTCTCCCAGTTCAACTTCCCTGATAATTTTTAAAAATTCTGGTCCGATTGGATCAGGCAAGTCCCTAGCCACACTACCCATAGCCTGTTCAAAGGTAAATCCTGCCCTTAAACTGTTAGAAATTATTAAAATTACATCTCCTAACTGCTCATCAAAAAGTTCTATTCTCTTTTTTCTTTTAGACTTTAAAACTACTGGCGGTAATATAAACCCTACTATTGCTGCAAGCATAGCCATAGCTGGGTCATTTTTTAATATTAAAGCTATAGCAGCTGGTAGTAAAACTATAACTCCCCTTATCATAAGATACTCTTTTGCCCTTAGGTGAACTCCTGCCTGTAATAATTCATCCTGTATCTTATCCATAAAACTTGTATCCATATCTATTTTTGCTTTTCTACTCTTTCCACCATAGCTTACTATGGCCTGGTCCTCTATCTTTTTTAATCTTGCCTTATATACAATATAGTTTTTATAAACTAAATTTAAAAGCACTTGTAAAGCATTATAAATTATATAAGAAAGACTTAAACCTAATATTATATTTTTTAAATTCACTTAATCACCTACTTTGTAAACCAATCATCTTTTATGGTTACACCATTGTCTACAATAGTGTCTGCCACATAAGGTTTAATACCTGTCGGTTCAAACCTTCCTCTTAATTTTCCTGATGCATCATAACCATCAGGTTTAAATACAAATATATCTTGTAAGGTTACTGTGTCACCTTCCATACCAGTAACTTCTGAAATAGCAACTATTTTTCTTGAACCATCTCTGAATCTTGTTTGTTGAACTATTAAATCTATAGCTGAAGCTATCTGTTCACGAATAGCCTTAACTGGTAAGTCCATTCCTGCCATCATTACCATTGTTTCTAGCCTAGCAACCATGTCCCTAGGTGTGTTAGCATGGGCTGTTGACAGAGAACCGTCGTGTCCTGTATTCATGGCCTGAAGCATGTCTAAGGCCTCTCCAGAACGAATCTCCCCTACTATTATCCTATCCGGTCTCATACGTAAGCAGTTTTTAACTAGGTCCCTAATTAAAACTGCACCCTTACCTTCAACGTTAGCCGGTCTAGACTCTAGAGAAATAACATGGTCCTGCATCAATTGAAGCTCAGCTGCGTCCTCTACAGTTATAATTCTCTCTGACTCTGGA
>JASLBE010000041.1 GCA_030146705.1 Tissierellales bacterium
GCCTCCTAAGACTTAGGGGGATTAAGGTTAAGGGGATGTATTTTTTTGGAGATTTTGACCAGCTAGTTGGTCAAAGAATTGTAAAGTACAGGGTGAAAATACCTAGTAAAGTAGATGAGGGGAAATTAGCGTCTAGGATACTTGAAATAGATGGTGTTAGTGGAGTTAATATAGTAAAATGTACAATGGATAGGGTAAGGGAGGAGATCTTATAAAAAAAATATTAAGATACTCATTTATACTTTTCATAAGTTTTATGTTAGCTGGATGTAGTGAGAAAAAAGTAGAGACAAGGGGAGATGAAATAGTGGAACAATTACAAGGACCAAAGCAAGGAGAAGAAATAGCTATTATAAAAACAAATAGGGGAGATATAAAGGTAAGACTATTTGAAGAGGCTGCACCAAAGGCAGTAGAAAATTTTAAGACCCATGCAAAAAATGGATATTATGATGGGATAATTTTCCATAGGGTAATAAAAGATTTTATGATCCAAGGTGGAGACCCAACAGGAACTGGTATGGGTGGAGAAAGTATTTGGAATAAGGAATTTGAAGATGAGTTTAATGAAAACTATAGGAACTATAAGGGTGCCTTATCAATGGCCAATGCTGGACCAAAAACTAATGGCAGTCAATTTTTTATAGTCCAAGCAGGGAACTTTCCAGATGAATTTTTAACTAGGATAGAGGAACAAAACAAGATGGAAGGTCTAGATGCTAAATTTAATGACAGGGTGAAAGAAGCCTATAAAGAAGTTGGTGGAACACCTTGGCTAGATTATAAACATACTGTTTTTGGACAAGTTTTTGAAGGTATGGATATAGTTGATAAAATATCAGAAGAAGAGGTTGACTTTAGGGATAAGCCTCTTGAAGATGTTGTAATAGAAAGTATTGAGCTAAGAGAATATAAATAGGAAAAAGCCTTGAGTTAAGTTACTCAAGGCTTTTTTATAATAGTAATATAATTAAAAGCTTAAATTTTCCCTATGGATGGCTACACTTAGGGCTATGCCAACAGAAACTAGGTTTACCAGTTGAAAGGTCCCACCATGGCTCATAAATGGTAGGGGAATTCCTGTTACTGGCATTACCCCAATTGTCATCCCTATATTTTCGAAAATATGGAAGACTAGGATAGCAGCAAAGCCTATTACCATAAGAGACCCAAATAGGTCTGTACTTTCCCTGGCTATTTCTATAAGACGTTTTAAAAATATAAAGTACATAATAATTAAAAATATTCCACCTAGAAAGCCTAGTTCTTCAACAATTACTGGAAAGATAAAATCATCTTGTTTTTGTGGAATGTATTGGTACTGGTTTTGGACTCCCTTAAAAAGGCCCCTACCCAAAAATTTTCCAGACCCAATGGCTATTCTTCCTTGTAGGGCCTGGTAGCCTGTACCTGCCGCATCTCTTTCAGGGTCTAAGAAGTCAAATATCCTATCTTTTTGGTACTTATCTAGCCTAAACCAAAGTACAGGCAGGGATAAAAAACCTGCAACTATGGCTGACCATATATACTTCCAGTCTAAACCTGCAGTAAATAGCATAACAGCAATAAAAAATATAAAAACCATGGCTGTACCAGCATCAGGTTGCTTAAGTATTAATAGGACTGGAAACATAGCAAAGGCAAGTATTTTAGCCAGTGTTACTGGTTCATTTAAACTTTCCTTGTGGTTATCTATAAACTTTGATAGGGAGATAATAAGTCCAACCTTAACAAATTCAGATGGCTGAAAAGTTATTGGACCAATCTTAAGCCAAGATGTAGCCCCCCATTGGTCTGCCCCAGTACCAAATAAAAGGACAAGTACCAATAAAAAGTTAGAAAGAATATATATTGGTATGTAAAACTCTCCTAGTAGCTGGTAGTCCATAGACATTAAGACAAAAATTGCAATAAAACCTAATATGGTTGAGGCAACTTGGGTCTTAAGAATTTTCCCCGATGTGGCAGGTGGAAAACTTAGGGTTGCACTGTAGAGCATAAGCAAGCCAAAACCACAAAGGATTAGTGTTGTTATAAATAATTTATAGTCAAATCTTTTACCTAATTTTTTCTTGAAATTTATCATAAAACTCTCCTTCTCTAAACTATCATAGGTAATTATATCATATTATAGATAATAGTATAATAAAAAATACTTTAATATGGTATGATTATAGGGTAAGAATTGGTCCCAAATTTAGGAAGACTTGCTTTGGTTTTTATATAGACTAATTGAAAGAAGTAATTTGGGAAAGTAGGAGTATTTTAAAGGAGATTTTTAGTAGGTGGGTTATGATAGCTAATAGGTTAATAAAAGACTTGGCTGAAGAAGCTGGAATTAAAATGTGTGGTGTTACAGACTATAAAGTTGAAAAAAGTAAGCTAGAATATTTAAAGCTTAGAAAAAACCTAGGTAGGACTACGGAGTTTGAGGAAGAGGACTTAAGACTTAGGCTGGATAAAACTAGGGTTTTAGAAGGGGCTAGGTCAATAATTGTTATAGCCGTTTCCTATAATACAGATAGGGAAGAGTTTTCCATTTATCCCAGGGGGAACCTGTCTAAGGTTTCCTTTGGTGAAGACTACCACCAGGTAGTTATGGACAGGGTCAAAGACTTAGTAAGGCTCATGGAAGAAAAACTAGATTTTACCTATAAGGCTTTTGTAGATACGGGACCTCTAATAGACAGGGAGCTGGCCTATCTATCGGGAATAGGTTATTATGGAAAGAACTGCTCCATAATAAATGAAGACTATGGCTCTTTTATAGCTATTGGCTATATTGTAACTGACCTAGAAATTGAAAATGACCAGGCTCTTAACTTAGATTGTGGAACCTGTAGCTTGTGCCTAGATGCTTGCCCAACCAAGGCCTTAGAGGGGGAGTACAGGCTTAATCCTAAGAAGTGTATATCCTACTTGACCCAGGTTAAGGATGTGGCAGAAGAACTTAGGGATAAGATGGGTGTTAAAGTTTATGGTTGTGATACCTGCCAGCTAGTTTGTCCAAAAAATATTGGGGTTAAAAAGTCTCAAGAACCAAGGTTTAAGCCAATAAAAACCAAGGGATATATTGATATATTAGAGCTTTTAACTATGACAAACAAGGAGTTTAAGGAAAAATATGGAACTATGTCTGGTAGTTGGAGGGGAAAGAATATTTTAAAGAGAAATAGTATAATAGCCCTTAGGAACTTAGGAGATAGGGACTTTATTGGGCTTATAGAAGAGGAAACTAAATCTAAGAGCCCCCTAGTAAAAGAATATGCTAGCTGGGCTCTTAAAGAACTTAAGGGTGGTTAAATGAGGGTAGGACTTGTGGAGCTAGACCTTATTTTATATGAGGTAGCTTCTTTAAAAGAAAAAAGGCAGGTTGTAAGAAGTTTAATAGAGAGGCTAAGGTCTAGGTTTAATATATCAATAGGGGAAATAGGAAATTTAGATATGTGGAACAAGACAAGTATAGGCTTTAGCCTTGTAGGTAATGACCCAGGCTTTATTAATAGTGGAATCTCCAAGGTTTTAGACTTTATAGATGGAGATTATAGGCTGGAGATTATCAAGCAAGACATTGAAATAATATAGGAGGGATATTTTGGCTAAAATGTTGAAAAAAGATGAGATAAGACAAGTCTTAAGTATATTAGAGGAGAGGTTTCCAGATGCTAAGGCTGAACTGGACCATACTAATCCTTTTGAGCTTTTAATTGCAACGATACTTTCAGCCCAGTGTACAGATGTTAGGGTAAATAAGGTAACTAAAGACTTGTTTAAGGAACTTAAGACACCAGAAGACTACTTAAAGCTTAGCCAGGAAGAACTAGGGGAAAAAATTAGGTCTTGTGGTTTTTATAATATGAAAAGTAAGAATATCTTGGGAGCTTGCTTAAAACTTGTAAATGAGTTTGATTCTAAGGTCCCAGAAACTATAGAGGAACTAGAAACCCTGCCAGGGGTTGGAAGAAAAACAGCTAATGTCGTTGCTTCAGTTGCCTTTGGAGTTCCAGCCATAGCAGTTGATACTCATGTTTTTAGGGTCAGCAATAGGATTGGGCTTGCAAACGCAAAAAATGTTGAAAAGACTGAAGACCAGCTTATGAAAAATATAGATAGGGATATGTGGACCAAGGCCCACCACCTTTTAATTTTTCAAGGCAGGAGAATATGTAAGTCCCAAAGACCTCTTTGTGAAGAGTGTCCTGTTAAGGACTATTGTAATTTTTACAAGGAAAATACTAAGAAGAAGTAGGAGGATAAAATGGTTAAAAATAAGAAGAAAAAAAGTTTAATTTTAGTCCTTATGTTATTTTTGGCAGTGGGGCTAATGGCTTGTGGAAGTGAGAGTAATAATAGTGGAAATATTGAAAAGAACAATTTAGGACTTATAACAGTTGAAGATGATTATGGGAATATTATCCAGCTAGACAAGGTACCAGAAAAGATAATTTCCCTAAGCCCAAGCACAACGGAAATATTATTTGCCTTAGGCTTAGATGATGAAATAGTAGGGGTTACTGACTATTGTGATTATCCTGAAGAGGCCCTTAGCAAGGAGAAGGTTGGTGGGTTTGCTGAGGCCAACCTAGAAAAGATAATCTCCCTAGGACCAGACTTGGTAATTAGTTCTGGGAATGAAGATAAGGACCATGGGAAAATTTTATATGATGCAGATATCCAGGTTGCCACATTTAATTCAGGCAGTATAGAGGCTGTTTTTCAAGAAATTATAAGGGTAGGAGATTTAACTGGTAAGAAAGAAGAGGCTGAAAAACTAGTTAAGGACTTAAAGTCTAAGAAGGATGAAATAGTAAAAGAGGTTGAAAATAAACCTAGGAAAAAGGTATTTTATGAGGTTTGGCATGACCCACTAACTGCCGCGGGCAAGGGGTCTTTTATGGATGAGTTAATAAGTTTAGCTGGTGGGGAGAATATAGCTGGTAATATAGACAACCCATATCCTGAATACAGCCTAGAGGCCTTGATAGATAAAAATCCAGAAGTATATATTACAACAAGTGGTGGAATTGGAAAAACCAAGGAAGATATAAAGTCTAGGTTGGGTTATGAAAATATAGATGCCATAAAAAATGATAGGATATTTCTAGTAGATGAAAATATAGTTTCTAGGCCAGGGCCTAGGATTATACAAGCCTTAGAAATTATAGCCAATTCAATACATTCTGAAAATTAAAATACGATTGACTTATAGATTTAAGGTGTAGTAAACTATTTCTTGGAAGGTGTTAATGTGGATTATAAATTAATAGCTTTAGATATGGATGGAACCCTGCTAGATAGTAATCATAGGGTTTCAAGTAGGACCTATAGGGCCTTAAGGTTGGCGGAAGAAAAAGGGGTATCAGTTGTTCTTGCTACTGGAAGGCTTTATAAATCTGCTAAATATTATGTAGAAAAACTAGGACTAAAGAACCCGATAATAAGTAGTAATGGGGCCTTAGTTCATGATATAGATGGAAGTGTATTGTATGAGAATTTACTAAGCTATAATGGTTTAAAAGACAGCTTAAGGATAATAGAAGACCATGGGATATATTACCACTTATACACTACAGATTCAGTCTACTCCAAGACTATAAAGATGGATATGTTAAGGAAGTTTTATTCAGACTTCCAAGGGAGACTGCTTATTAAGGCGGAAAAATTTAAATCATATGATGAGATTTTAGGGCTTAAATTTAACAAAATAATTACTATAAGTGATAAAAATGAAGAATTGGTTGCCTTGAAGAAAGACCTGGATAGGTTGGAGGAAATAGAGGTTACTAGTTCTCTAGCCAACAACTTGGAAATTATGAATAGGAATGTTTCAAAGAAAACAGCCATTGAGTATTTGGCCAAGAGGCTTGGGATAGAGCCAATGGAAATAGTTACAATAGGAGATAATGCAAATGACCTATCTATGATAGAGTATGCAGGCCTAGGCATAGCAATGGGGAATGCTATAAGTAAGCTAAGGTCAGCTGCAGACTATGTGACTGATACAAATAACAATGACGGTGTGGCCAAGGCCATAGAAAAGTTTATATTATAGGGGATGAGAGTGTGACTTTAAATATTGTAATGGTTGAACCAGAAATACCACAAAACACAGGGAATATTGCTAGGACATGTGCATTAACAGGAGCAACTCTCCATTTAGTAAAACCCTTGGGATTTTCAGTAGAAGATAAGTATTTAAAGAGGGCTGGACTAGATTATTGGAACTTACTGGATATTAACTATTATGATAGTTTTTCTGAAGTTTTAGATAAGTACCCAGGTTCAAATTTTTATTATGCAACAACTAAGGGAGACAATTATTATACAGAAAAAGATTATAAAGACGGGGATTTTTTTGTCTTTGGTAAGGAAACTAAAGGTTTAAGTGAAGATATATTAAAAGGTAGGGAAGCTAATATGATAAAGATACCAATGAGGACAGATATAAAGAGGTCCTTAAATCTTTCCAACTCAGTAAATATTATATTGTTTGAGGCCTTTAGGCAAATCGGCTTTCCGTTTGTAGAGTGAAATGATTTAGGAGGATGTATATGGCGATAGCAATACCTGTATTCGGGGGCTTAGGTCTTTTCCTATATGGAATGACCTTAATGGGTTCGGGTTTACAACAAGCCGCTGGAGAAAGGTTGAAAAAAATAGTTGAAGTTCTTACTAACAATAGGATTATGGGGGTTTTAGTAGGGGCTGTAGTAACTATGATTATACAAAGTAGCTCGGCTACTACAGTAATGGTTGTAGGTTTTGTAAATGCAGGAATTATGAACCTATCACAGGCAGTAGGAGTAATAATGGGTGCCAATATAGGTACCACTGTAACAGCACAGTTAATAGCATTTAACCTAACAGACTATGCACCAATAGCAATAGTAGTAGGTATGTTAATATTTTTAACAGCAAAAGATAAAAAGGGTAAGGATTTTTCAGACATATTAATAGGCTTTGGTATATTATTTATAGGTATGGATATGATGGGAAAAGGTTTAAGTCCTTTGTCTGAATCACAGTTATTTAATAATATGCTAACCAAGTTAAATAATAGGTACTTAGCGGCAGTTGTAGGTATGATTTTGACAACAGTCCTACAAAGTAGTTCGGCTGCAACTGGTTTACTACAAGCCTTGGCTGGACAAAACTTAATAAGTATAAATATAGCCCTACCTATATTATTTGGAGAAAATATAGGTACAACTACAACAGCTATAATTTCATCAGTAGGGGCAAATAAAACAGCTAAAAGGGCGGCAGTGATCCATTTTCTATTTAATGTAATAGGAACTATTGTCTTTATGTTTTTCTTAAGTAGCTTTACTGAAAACATAGTAACCAAAATATCTCCAGGTAATGTAAGTAGGCAAATAGCCAACGCTCATACCTTGTTTAACCTAGTAAATGTTGCAATCCAGCTACCATTTGCTAATCTTTTGGTTAAGGCAGCTGAAAAACTAGTTAGTGGAGAAGATGAGGAAGAAGGAGAGGCTAAGTTCTTAGATGACAGGATTTTAGAAACACCTTCAATAGCTTTAGGTTTTGCAGTTAAGGAAACAATCAGAATGGCTGATATTGTTGAAGAAAATTTCTTAAGATCTAAAAGAGCTTTTTTAGAAGATGAATTTGATGAAGTAGAGGACATTTTAAAGAGTGAGCAAGTAATAGACGATTTAGAGAAAGAAATTACAGATTATGTTGTTAAACTTACTAAAAAAGACTTAACTCCTGCCCAAAGGGAATTAATAAACAAACTAATCTATATAACCAATGACCTAGAAAGGGTTGGGGACCATATAGAAAACTTGGCAGAGTTAGCACAGTCTAAACAAAGGGATGGACTTTACTTCTCAGAAGATGCAACAGTTGGTATAACTGAGATGTTTGACAAGGCTAATATTGTATTTAAAAATGCCATAGAGGCTTTTGATAAAAAAGATAGGAGCCTAGCTGGGGAAGCGGTTAGGATTGAGGAAGAGGTAAACCAATTAGAAGAAGATAATAAAAATGCACACATTAGTAGGCTAAATGATGGTTGCTGTTCTACTGAGGCTGGGGTTATTTATTTAGATGCCTTAAGTAACCTAGAAAGGGTTTCAGACCATGCAACTAATATAGCTAGACTTGTCCTAGATGAAGACTAGGAAAATTAAATAGGAATTGTGAAATAATAACAGCTTATAGTTTAATATAGACTGTTATTATTTTTTTATTTTGAGTATATATATATTAGTATATTAAATATGAAAATAAGGAGGATAATTATGACTGATAAGATTTATGATGTAGTGATAATAGGGGCAGGAGCAGGTGGTTTATCAGCGGGACTTTATGCTGCTAGGGCAAAGCTAGATACTTTAATTATAGAAAAGGAAGTGGCAGGTGGACAAATAAAAAATACTAATGAAGTTGCCAACTATCCTGGTTCAGAAAAAGATGTAAGTGGAAGCAGGTTAATAGAAAGAATGGTTGAACAGTCAGATGAATTTGGAGCCAAGAGAATTATAGATGAAATAACAGAGGTTGTTTTAGATGGAGAAATAAAAACTATAAAAGGTAAAGAAGGAGAATATAAAACAAGGACTGTAATAATTGCAACAGGGGCAAAACCAAGATTAATAGGGGTTCCTGGAGAAGAAGAATTTACTGGTAGGGGAGTTTCTTACTGTGTAACTTGTGACGGGGCTTTCTTCCAAGATTTAGATGCTTTTGTAATTGGTGGTGGAGATGCAGCAGTAGAAGAAGCTATGCAACTTGCCAAGTTTGCTAGGAAGGTTTATGTAGTTCACAGAAGAGATGAGCTAAGGGCTGCCAAGTCTATTCAAGAAAAAGCCTTTAATAATGATAAATTAGAATTTATTTGGGATACAGTAGTAAAGGAACTTAAGGGCGATATGATGCTAAATGAAGTAGTTTTAGAAAATGTGAAAACTAAGGAAGTTACTTCTTATAAGGCTTCTGAAGAAGATGGTCTTTTAGGGCTTTTCCCATATATAGGTTTTTTACCAGAAACAGACTTATTTGAAGGTAAGATAGATATGGAAAAAGGTTATATAATAACTGATGAAAATATGAATACTAATATTCCAGGGGTTTTTGCTGCAGGAGATAATAGGGTTAAATCTTTAAGGCAGGTTATAACGGCGGCTTCTGATGGAGCAATAGCAGCAGTAGAGGCAGACAAGTATATTTCTAGGAACTTTTAGGCTTAAAATCTAGAGAAATTCAAATTGAAATTTCTCTAGATTTTAGATATAATCATACTTAGGGCAATCCTAGTAAAATCAATAGCATATATTGAAATTTAAGGAGGAATTTTAAGTGAAAAAGAAAATGTCAGTACTAGCATTAATGTTAGCATTAATGGTAACACTTGTAGCATGTGGTGGAGGAGAGAAAGCTCCAGCAAAAGAACCAGAAGGTGGAGCAGAACCAGTAGAAGATCTTAAAATTGGTATGGTAACAGATGAGGGTGGAGTAAACGACCAATCTTTCAACCAATCAGCTTGGGAAGGACTACAAAGAGTTAAGGAAGAACTAGGTATTGAAACAAAGTATCAAGAATCTAAGCAAGAAGCAGATTTTATCCCTAACTTTGAAACCTTATTAGATGCAGATTTTGATCTTATGTGGGGAGTAGGTTTTAAACTTTCTGATTCAGCGCATGATGCAGCTTTAAATAATCCGGACAAAAAATATGGGATAATAGATTTTTCATATGACAACAATCCAGATTTCCCAGAAGGAACTCCAGAAAATATGGTAGGAGTTATTTTCCACGATGAACAAGCTTCATTCCTTGCAGGATATGTAGCAGGACATACTACTGAAACTAACAAGGTAGGTTTTGTAGGTGGACAAAAGGGAGTAGTTATAGAAAAATTTGAATATGGATATAATGCAGGAGTTCAATATGCAGCTAAAGAACTTGGAAAAGAAATAGAAGTATTTAACCAATATGCAGATTCATTTGGTGATGCTGCAAAAGGTAAGGCAATAGCTAATAGTATGTTCCAAAAGGGAGCAGATATAGTATTCCACGCAGCTGGTGGAGTTGGTAATGGGGTTATAGAGGCAGCTAAGGAAGCAGATAAGTGGGCAATTGGTGTTGATAGAGACCAATTAGACTTGGCTCCAGACAATGTTTTAACTTCAGTTATTAAGAGGGTAGATGTTGCTGTTTATAAGATAGCAGAAGATTTGAAAAATGGTAAATTTGAAGGCGGAAAAACAATATTATATGGTTTAGAAGATGATGGTGCAGTAGGTCTTGCAGACACTTCAGATAAAAATGTTAAACCAGAAATATTAGAAGATGCTAGTAAGGTAGAAGAAAAAATAGTAGCAGGAGAAATAGTACCGCCAACAAACCAAGAAGAATATGAAGAGTTTATGAACGGTCTAAAATAAAAATAGATAGAAAAAGCTCAGGCTATGGTCTGAGCTTTTATTCTAAAGAAGGAGGGAAAATACTTGACCAATGAAAAGCATAGTCTTATTGAAATGAGAAAAATCACTAAAAAGTTTGGCAACTTTACTGCCAATGATAGTATAGATTTGACCATAGAAAAAGGTGAAGTTCATGCCCTACTAGGGGAAAATGGTGCAGGTAAGTCAACTTTAATGAATATTCTCTATGGCCTATATACTCCAACATCAGGAGAAATTTACTTAAATGGGAAGAAGGTAGAGATAACCAACCCAAATATAGCCATAGAAAATGGGATTGGTATGGTCCACCAGCATTTTATGTTGGTTGATACTTTTACAGTAGTTGAAAATATTATGTTAGGTATGGAAACTACCAAGGGTATAACCCTGGATATAAAAAAGGCTATTAAGCAGGTTGAGGACCTATCAGCCCAATATGGGCTATATGTAGACCCTAATGCAAAAATAGAGGATATATCTGTGGGTATGCAACAAAGGGTAGAGATTTTAAAAGCCTTATATAGGGGGGCAGACATCTTAATTTTAGATGAGCCAACAGCAGTTTTAACCCCCCATGAGATAGATGAACTAATGGAAATAATAAAAAACTTGTCTGACCAAGGTAAGACCATAATAATAATTACCCATAAATTAAAAGAGATAAAAATGTCTGCAGATAACTGTACGATTATTAGAAGGGGTAAGAAGATAGATACTGTTAAGGTGGCTGATGTTACAGAAGAGGACCTGGCAGAAAAAATGGTAGGTAGGGAAGTTACCTTTGAGGTTGAAAAAATTCAGCAGGAAGCTGGAGAGGTTGTTCTTGAAATAAAGGACTTAAGAATAAAGGATAATAGGAAGCTAGAGGCAGTTAGTGGCCTAAACTTAGAGGTGAAAGAAGGAGAAATTTTAGGAATTGCAGGTATAGACGGCAACGGGCAGTCCGAGTTTATAGAGGGAATAACAGGACTTAGGAAGGTTGAGTCTGGATCTGTGAAGCTTCATGGTGTGGATATTACTAATAAGACTCCTTTTGAAATAATTGAATCAGGCCTAAGTAATATACCAGAGGATAGGCAGAGAAGGGGCTTGGTTTTAGACTATACAATTGCTGAAAATATGATTTTAGAAAACTATTATAAGGAACCTTTTTCTAAAAAAGGTAGGCTAAACCATAAAAGTATTAAGGACCATGCAAAGGACTTAATAGAAAAATTTGACATAAGGCCAACAGACCCAGACTATTTATCAGGAGACCTATCAGGTGGTAACCAGCAAAAGGTTATTATAGCTAGGGAGATTTATAATAATCCTGAGGTGCTAATAGCGGCTCAACCAACCAGGGGGCTAGATGTTGGTGCTATAGAGTTTGTCCATAAGTACTTAGTTGAGCAAAGAAATAAGGGCAAGGCTGTGCTTTTAATATCTTTCGAACTAGATGAAATTATAAATGTTTCTGATAGGATAGCAATAATATATGAAGGACAAATTGTTGACATAATAGATGGAAAAGATGCGGATGAAAGAGAAATAGGATATTTAATGGCTGGAGGAGGTGCAAAAAATGGAGAAGAAAAATAATAGGTTTTTAACAACATTATTATCAATACTATTAGGACTTGGATTTGGGGCCATTGCACTTTCAATAGCTGGTTACAATCCAATAGAAGCCTATAAAATAGTACTAGATGGTATTTTTGGGAACCCAAAATATATTTCTTATACAATAGTAAGGTCTACACCAATAATAATTACAGGTATTTCTGTAGCCTTTGCATTTAAAACAGGACTATTTAATATAGGAGCTGAGGGACAATATATAATAGGGGCTTTGGCTGCAACAATAATAGGGGCCTATGTAAAGCTACCCTTTATAATCCATGGTATGGTGGCCTTATTAGGTGGAGCCATAGCTGCAGGAATTTGGGGTGGAATTGTAGGGGTTTTAAAGGCAAAAAGAGGAGTTAATGAAGTTATATCATCAATAATGTTAAATTGGATAGCACTTTATTTAAATAATACTCTTTTAAATGCAAAAAGCCTTGGGTTTAGGAGGCCTAACTCTGATTCATCACAAAAAATACTGGATACAGCCAAGACGAATATTTTACTAAAGTGGAAAACTTCAGAAGCTGGAAGGTCTTTTTTAAGAGACCATAAAATAATAAGGGAGATTTTAAATCCTCCAGTAAATGTTGGAATTATAATAGCCATAGTATTGGCTATAGCAGTTTGGTATATACTTAAGCATAGGACTTTAGGTTACCAGCTTAAGGCAGTAGGATACAATAAGGATGCTGCTGAATATGCAGGTATAAATATTAAGAAAAATATTATGAAGTCTATGTTTATAGCAGGAGCCATAGCTGGAATAGCAGGAGCTACTCAAGTTTTAGGTGTATCTCATCATGTCAGCTTACTTGGAACTACTGAAGGTTATGGGTTTGATGGTATGGCAGTTTCTTTAATAGCTGGGAATAATCCACTGGCAACAATACCAGCAGGCTTGCTTTTTGGTGGTCTTAAGTATGGTGGTGCTAAGTTAAATTCATCAGAATTAGGGGCACCTTCAGAAATAATAAATATAGTAATTGGGGTTATTGTTTTATTTGTTGCAATGCCTAAATTATTTAATTATATAAGAAGTAAATTTTCAAGAAAAAGAGGTGAAGAAAATGTATAGGAATCTTGCAATAATAATAGGGATAACATTAATGTATGCATCACCTCTTATTTATACAGCACTAGGAGGAGTAATTTCTGAAAATGCTGGAGTTGTTAATATTGGGCTAGAAGGAATGATGACCTTTGGTGCTCTTATAGCAGCAACAGTAGGATATTATACAGGTAACCCTTGGCTAGGTTTTTTAGCAGGTGGACTTGCAGGTATGTTATTATCCTTAATCCACGGTATTGCTACAATTAATTTTGCAGCAGACCATATAATATCAGGTATAGCAATTAACTTTATTGGACCAGGTCTGGCCTTGTTTATGGCTAGGATATTCTTCAAGGGAGCAACTATGACAACCCCTATACCTATGGATCAAAAGATACCTAGGAGCTTAAACGGTTTTTTTGCTAAAAACAGTATTATGGAAATAGCTTTTAACCAATATGATACAGTTTACCTAGCATTTGTATTAGTTTTTGTAGTTTGGTTTATCCTATATAAAACAAAACTAGGCCTAAGGATAAGGGCTGTTGGTGAACATCCACAGGCAGCAGACTCTTTAGGTATAAATGTCTACAAAATTAAATATACAGCAGTTTTAATATCAGGACTTTTAGCAGGATTTGGTGGAGCAGCTATGAGTATAGCAGTTGTTTCTAATTTTAGGGAAACCCTAATTTCAGGCCAGGGATATATTGCCTTAGCAGCTATGATATTTGGTAAGTGGAAGCCCCACGGAGCACTTTGGGCTTGTTTATTATTTGGAGCAGCACAGGGTATAGCTATCCACTTGGCAGGAACATCTATTCCAGTATCTTCGACAGTATTAAATATGCTACCTTATGTAATAACCCTATTAACCCTAGTGGTTTTTGCAGGCAAGGGTGGAAATGGGCCAGCTGCAAATGGTAAGCCTTTTGAAAAGAATTAGTAATATCATTTGTTTATAATCGTCATTATTGATATAATTAATTAGAGGACTTTTAGCATAAAAGGAGCGATTTTATGAAGTTAGGTTACGATTTGAAACTTGAGCAATCGCAAAAGTTAATAATGACACCGGAGCTTAGGCAAGCTATAGAACTCTTACAATTAAATACTGTGGAACTTAGAGATTATATCAACAAAGAGATAGAAGAAAACCCAATGTTAGAGTCTAAAAGTCAACTAGAACAGTCTGAAAGTTTAGAAGAGCACACAGATAATGAAGAAGTGGATTGGTCCGAGTATTTTGAAAAGGGAAATGCCTATGAATATAAAGAAGAAATAGACAAGAATAAAGAACAGTCTAATTTTGAATCTTATGTAAGCTATGAGCCAACTTTAAATGATTACTTATTAACCCAGTTAAATATGTTGGATTTAACAACAGAAGAAAAAGAAGCAGGTAGGTTTATTATACAGAACTTAAATGAGAATGGGTATTTAGTAATAGGTTTAAATGAAATTGCTAATAAATTAGGGTTAGAAGAAGAGGTTACAGAAAAAGTACTATCTATGATACAAGCCTTTGATCCAAAAGGAATTGGAGCAAGGACTTTAGAGGAATGCCTCTTAAATCAAATTAATATGGATGATAATGATGGAGATATTGAAAAAATTGAAGAGGTAATTAAATACCACCTAGAGGATATTGCCTATAATAGGATTGAAAAAATTTCTAAGGCCCTGGGAATTTCTGATATAGAGGTAAAGAAAATTGTAGACTATATTAGGAGCCTAGAGCCTAAGCCAGGCAGGTCTTTATCAGATGCAAATGAGGAAGTTAAGTATATAACACCAGATGCAGAGATAGTTTATGAAGATGGAGAATTTAGGGTGGTTTTAAATGAAGAAACAGGTCCTAGACTTAATATAAATAATTTTTACAAGCAAATGATGAGAAGCAATAAGGATAGTAAGGCCACAGAATTTTTAAATGACAGGTTTAATAGGGCCATGTGGGTCATACAGTCTATTGAACAAAGAAGGCGGACTATTAAAAAAGTGCTTGAGTCTATAGTTAAATTTCAAAAGGAATTTTTACTAGAAGGGGAGAAATTTCTTAAGCCAATGAATATGAAAAAGGTTGCTGAGGATATAGATATGCATGAGTCAACAGTATCTAGGGCTACAACTGGGAAATATGTACAAACTCCACAAGGACTTTTTGAATTAAAGTATTTTTTTACAACAGGACTTTTAGGGATTAATGGAGATGTTTCTGCCATAAGCATTAAATCTAGTATTAAGGATTTAATTGCTAATGAAGATCCTAAAAAACCTTTAAGCGACCAAAAAATTTCAGATATTTTAAAGGAAAATGGGGTAAGAGTCTCTAGAAGAACAGTTGCAAAATATCGAGATGAAATGAATATTTTATCTTCTTCAATGCGAAGGGGATTATGATATATTTAACTTAAAAAAGGAGAGATGTTTTATGTCAATGAAGGTAGGTTTAAATGGATTTGGTAGAATAGGTAAAGATGTAATGAGAATTTTAACTGAAAGAGACCATGAAAATATAGAAATTGTAGCTTTAAACGCATCAGGAGATTTAGAAACTTTAGCACATATCTTCAAACATGATTCCCTATATGGAAAATTTAACGGAGATGTGGAAGTAGTTGAAGATGGATTTGTATTTAACGGAAAGAAAATAAAGGTTACTCAAGAAAGAAATCCAGAAAATATTCCTTGGAAAGACCTAGGAGTAGACTTGGTAATTGACTCTACTGGAGCTTTTAGAGATAGGGAAGGCCTAGAAAAACATATGAAGGCAGGAGCAAAAAAAGTTATAGTTACTGCACCAGCTAAGGGTGAAGACATAACTATAGTAATGGGTGTAAATGAAGAGAAATATGATAAGGACAACCACCATATAATATCAAATGCATCTTGTACTACAAACTGTTTAGCACCAGTTGCTAAGGTACTTTCTGATAAGTTTGGAATTAAAAAGGGTCTTATGACTACTGTCCACGCTTATACTGGTGACCAAATGCTTCTTGATAAGAGACATAAGGACTTAAGAAGGGCTAGGGCAGCAGCTGAAAATATAGTTCCTACAACAACAGGTGCAGCTAAGGCAGTATCTTTAGTTTTACCAGAGTTAAAGGGAAAATTAAACGGATTTGCAATGAGGGTTCCAGTACCAACAGTATCTTTAGTAGACCTTGTAGTTGAGGTTGAAAATGAAGCTACTGCTGAAGAAGTTAACCAAGCATTAAAAGAAGCAGCTCACGGAGATATGAAGGGAATACTTGCTTATGCTGAGGAAGAATTAGTTTCTAGAGACTATGTTGGAAATAAAAACTCTTCTATAGTAGATCCATTCTTAACTATGGCTATAGGAAATATGGTTAAGGTTGTATCTTGGTATGACAATGAATGGGGTTACTCTGAAAGAGTTGTAGATTTAGCTAATTATATTGCAGGAAAATAAAATATATTAAAAAATATTAGTCGGGCCTTTGGGTCCGACTATAAAACAATATAGAGGTGTAAATGATGATTAATAAAAAAACGATAGAAGATTATAGTTATGAGGGTAAGAGGGTTATAGTTAGGTGTGATTTTAATGTGCCTATGGATGAAAACCAAGAAATAACAGATGATATAAGGATTAAGTCCTCTTTGCAAAGTATTAATTATTTACTAGAAAGAAAGGCAAGGGTAATCTTAATGTCCCACTTAGGTAGACCTAAGGGAGAGGCTAAAAAAGAATTTTCATTGGCACCAGTGGCAAAAAGACTTTCTGAACTTTTAGACAGGCCCGTAGAATTTTTAGATGATGATATGGTTGTATCGGATTTTGTTAAGGAAAAGGTTGGGGCTATGAAAGAGGGAGATATTGTCCTACTACAAAATACTAGGTTTAGGAAGGAAGAAGAAAAAAACGGAGAAGATTTTGCCAAAGACCTAGCATCACTTGCAGATATTTATATAAATGATGCTTTTGGAACATCCCATAGGGCACATGCCTCCAATGTAGGAGTTTCACAATTTATCCCATCAGGACTAGGATTTTTAGTTGAAAAAGAGCTTGAAATAATAGGAAAGGCCCTAGAGGCACCAAAGAGACCTTTTGTTGCCATACTAGGAGGGGCTAAGGTTTCAGATAAGATAGGGGTTATAGAAAACCTTATAAATATAGTTGACACTATAATTGTTGGTGGTGGTATGAGCTATACATTTTTAAAGGCTCAAGGATATGAAATAGGAACATCCTTACTTGAAGAAGATAAGATAGACTTAGCTAAGTCTTTGCTTGAGAAGGCTGGGGAAAAAAATGTTGAGCTTTTATTGCCTAAAGATGTAGTTGTTGCCAAGGAATTTAAGAATGACACCGATTTTAGGACTGTTAAGATTTCAGAAATACCTAAGGATATGATGGGCCTAGACATAGGGGATGAAACTATTAAGGAGTTTGCAAATAAGGTTAAGTCTGCTGAAACTGTTATATGGAATGGGCCTGTTGGAGTTTTTGAAATGGAAAACTTTGCCAAGGGTACAAATAGTATAGCAAGAGCTATGGCAGAGTCTAAGGGTGTAACAATAGTTGGGGGAGGAGATT
>JASLBE010000062.1 GCA_030146705.1 Tissierellales bacterium
AAGCTAGCAGAAGTAAAGCAGGCAATAAATGACCTAGAAACTAGTAAAAAAGAAGTAGAAAAATTAAATAGTGAACTAGAAAGTTTAAAGGCTAGTTTGGCTGAAAAAGAAGAAGAGATATCTAGTTTAAAGACTGAAAAAGAAATTAACCTAGCTATTTCAAAGATTAAAGATGCTAGCTCTTTTGAAGAATTGGACCAAATAACTATGGACCTAGAAAATAATAATATTTTACTAGTGGATGGAAGTTTAGTTGGAGAAGTTCAAAAGGCTCTTGAGAATAAGAAAAAAGAACTAGAGATTAAGGAAGAGCTTGGAAAAATAAGCAGGGCTAGTAAGGAAGATATAGAAGAGGTTATAGCTGGAATACCTGGTGATTTAAAATCTGAACCTATTATTTTAGAAGCTATTAGAAAAAGACAGGATCAAATAAGAGCAGAAGAAGTAGACTTGGCCTTAGAACTTATTGAACTTGCTGAAGAAGATAGGTTGGAAGATATAAGGGAGGAACTTTACAAAAATCCTCTTTTAGTAGATGGAAATGGGGAATTAAACCAAAGGGTTAAGGACCTATTAAACAAGAGACTAGATGGAAAACTAATAAATGATTTAATAGCTAGTATATCTAAGATAGAAAGGCTAGAAGACCTAGATGGATTGAATTTATCAGTTAGTTTAAGTACTGGAGAAAAACTAGGGGAAAATCCTAGGGTAAAACAGGCTATGGAAACCAAGAGAAATGAACTTAGCTTAATTAAAGACCAGGCCTTATCTCAAGATTTAATAAGTAAGATAGAGGCTATAAAGGTAACTGAAAATGATAGCTTAGAAGATTTAAAGCTTGCCTTAGCTAGCTTAGAAGGTCTAAACATTAATGAAGAAATTTTAGCCATAGGTAATTTAGCCCTTAGGGAGGCTGTTAAAAAGGCTTCTTTAAATAAGGAAAGAGAAATAGAATTGGCTAAAAATATTATAGTTAAGAAGGATATGGAACAGGAAAAAGCCTTGGCAATTTTTGACCTTTATCAAGTAATTAACCAGGCTGAAAAGATTAATGAAGGCTTGAAAGATGAGGACCTAGAAGGGGCCATAGTAGCTGGTAGGGAAGTCTTAGATGATGATAGCCTAGTGGTTGAAGCCTATATAGAAGAAAAAAATAAGCTACTTGCTTTTACAGAACTTGCAGAAAATAGGGAAGTCTTAAGAAGGCTTATAGAGGATGTTTTAAGCATTCCAGAAGATAAATATTATGATGAGGACAGGGAGCTTATTAAGGATACTATAACCAGGGCTAAGGATGTTCTTGCAACTAGTAGGGAAAATGATGCCTTACTTGGAGAAGTGGCCGGTCTAACTACAATTTTAGAAAAATACAACCTAATTCTTAAAAATGAGGCTATAAAAGACCAGGCAAGATTGGTTGAAGAGGCTAATGAATTTGTAGATATATCAACAAGTATAGAAGAAAGAGAAGTTTTAATTAATGCTATAAATTCTTCCAATACAATTTTTGCAAGCCCTGAAAATAAAACAGCCAAAGAACTAATGGACGCCAATAGGGTTTTGGGAAGTCTAGTGAAAAATGAGAAAGAAAAACTTCTTAAAAAACTTTTAGGCCAGATAGAAGTTTTAGACTTAAAGTCAAAGGTTGACAGTATAGAGCTACCAGCTAGTTTAAAAGAAGATAACTATTTGGCTAAGATAAACAAGGCCAAGGATTTAAGGAAAATGGTCTTAGAATACCAGGCTGAAGAATATTTTTATGGTAAAATTTTAGAGCTAGAAAACTATACTAGGGATCAAGAAAGTTTGACCAAGCATATAGGAGATGCCTACAAGCTAATAAATGAAATAAGAAATGACTATATCTATGAAAACTTATCAGAAGAAACTAGAAAAAGGGTAATAGATGAAAATGCTAATAGGAAGATAACAAACTTGTCTAGGGTTTATAAGTCAGATTTAAAACTTTATACAGAGGCAAAAAATAATCTTAGGTATAAGCAAATTGAACTAGGTAAGCATATTGACAAGCAACCAACAGCCCTTGGAATACCAAACAAGCTATCGAAAGATTGGAAGGCTTGGGAGCAAAAGAGGTTGGAAATGAAGAAGGATTTTGAAGACTATTCTTCTGTGGTTAAAGGGATAGAAGAAACTATGAAAATTTCTGAAAAAGAGCTTGATGACTATGTTAAGGAAGTTGAAAGTATAAATATACTAGAAAGTTCAGCAGACTATAAGCTTAAAAGCTTTATAGTAGCCAATAGGCAAAAGGATAGTTATCCATGGCTAGCAAAGGGAAGTCTAGATAGTTTAGTTGATGGAGTAGTTGATATTTCAAAAAAAATAATAGGCAAGTTAAACGATACCTTGTTCTCAGACTTAATACCAGATGATTATGAAGAGAAATTAAATGATTTCTTTAAGACAGGACCAGTAGTTGACAAGGATAAAAATGGTAAGTATATTGTTAAGTTTGATGAGAATAAGTTAAAGTTAAATACAGGAAAAAATATGAAGAACTACAGGGTTATTGATATTAAAGACCTAGTTGGAATATCTAGGGTAGACAGCCTAGCTAATAATGAGCTAAATAGGCAAGATGATTTTGAAATTTACAGCAGGCAAAATATTATAGACAATATAAATATAATAGATTTTCCAGGTTTAGTAGATGTTTACTCAGATACAACCATAAGAGATGGTTCTTCTTACCAACTATGGGTTGGAAATATTGAAGAAGAAATGAAAAAGATTAAAGACGGGTCTAAAATAGGAGTATATTTTGCTATTGGAGACAAGGATGAGCAGTTTGTTCACGTTTATAGATTAGACTGCTACCAAGGCGGATTGTATAAACTAATGGGCTATGAAAAAGGACCACTAGCAAACATACTTTCTGGAGTATTTAACCTTACTTCAACAGGCCGTTGGGTAAATAGTTTGTTTGAAAATAATTTCTACAGGATAGAATATGTAGGGATAGATATTAAGAAATAGGAAAAAATAATGCTTGGTCTTCCAAGCATTATTTTTCTATCTCGTTGTAATTATGGGATTTATCTGATAATATTATGGTAGAAATAATAAAGGAAGTGGTGTTGAATGAAGAAGAAAGTAGGAGTTAAAGTAATGGCTATGCTTTTGGCTTTTAGCCTGGTACCAGCTAGTGCTTTTGCAAGTTCTAATATTGGGCTAGAACTTGATGGAAAAAATATTAGGATAGAAAATGACCAAAGACCCTTTATTGAAAATGGGGTAACTTATGTGCCTATTAGGCTGGTATCAAATGCCTTGGGCAAGGAAGTTTCCTGGGATAAGGAAAATAGGGTAGTCCATATTGGTAAGAAAGCTAAAGTTAATAATTCAGATAAAATATCCTTAGAAGACTTTATAAAAGAATATAATGTATATTCTAGTGGAGAAACTTATGGGGAGTATATTAAGGGGTTTGAAAGGTTAGAGGAAAAATATAAGACAAGTAAAAACCTAGGCTTTAAAATTGCTGGGGAAGATGTAGTCTTTGAAAACATCAACCTAACAGAAGAGATTTATCCAATTTACAATGAATTATCCAAGGTTAGGTTTAGCCTGGCTGTTTCTGATAATGCCATTGATTTAGACGGGGAAGAAGTTAGGCTAGAAGGTGGAGCACCAAGGATTAAGGCCCTTGTTAAGGAGGGCCAGGATTACAAGCTTAAAAACCTAGTTGCCAAGCTAGACTATGAAGTGGATGAAAACACACCAAATAGGATGGAAGAATTTGAAATTAAGCTAGATGGGGTTTATGGGCTTGGTTTGCCGAAAAATGCTGTAAATGTAGAGTTTTATAGGAATAAGGACAAGGTCAGGATTTATCTTGATGGGGTAAAATTTCAGGCTACTAACAGGTTTGGAACTGCCCTTGAGCCGGTTAATAAAAATTCTAGGATCTACCTGCCAATTAGGTCTGTGGCTGAAGAATTTGGCAAGGAAGTTTCCTTTGATAAAAATTCTAGGACCGTAGTCTTAAAAGATCCTAGTGATAAAAAACTAGGCCTAAGTCCTAAGGAAGTTTTTGAAAGTTATGGGGCTGGGGACTATGAAAGAAAAATAGCCAGTAGGATAGAAAGGGATAGTATTTATATGTATAATCCTAGAAAGTCCAGGGCTAGCAAGCTTGAAAATATGGTCCATATACCTGATGGGACCCTGAAATTAAATGGAGAATTTAAAAAACTTAGGGGCTACCATAGTGTTGGTACAGAAATATTTAAGCTAAATGAAACCAGCTATACCTATCCTATTTATAGTGATAAGGCTATTTCAGCTAGGCTAAATACAGGCTTTATTACTAGTGGTGAAAAGGTTATCTATGATGCTAATGAATATTTTAAGACTAGCCATACTGGAGAAATATTAGAACTTAAGCCAACAAGTGCTAGGCTTAAGAAATATATGCCAAGTAATGTGGTTTATTTTGAAATTGACCTAGAAGGCCTAGATGAGATTACATTTAATAACTTTAATGCCTTTAATTTGGAATTTGTAAAATAGAAAGGATTAAGTGATAGGTATTTATGTAGGGTATAAAAGGGGTCGGAAGGCCGACCACTTTTATTATAGTTTGTATGAGTGAACGTGACGAATCGTTCAAACAAATATAAAGATGAGGTATCCCTCAAGTACTATATCGGCCGATCTAGATTTTGTTTAATAGTAAATATATTATTTTTTTGAAATCCTGGGGACTTTTCTCCAGGATTTTTAAATTTATCCAAGGACCCAATAAAAACTAGTATATTTTAGCCAGGCTTAGAATTAGTATAGCCAGTTAGCTATATGTTATAATAGTTAGTGTTTATATGAAAATTATATGTTAGGAGCTTTTATATGATAAGACTTGAAAATCTGTCTGTATCTTACGATGGAAAATACTTAGCAGTAAATAAGGTTAATCTTAATATAGAAAAGGGAGAAATTTTAGGAGTTATAGGGTCTAGTGGAAGTGGGAAGTCCAGTATGCTAAAGACTATTAATAAACTAGTGGCCCCACTGGAGGGGAAAATTATTATAGATGGGGAGGACATAACTAGCTATAATGAAAAGCAGATGAGGAAAGTTAGGAAGGACATTGGGATGGTCTTCCAGGACTACAACCTAGTTGAAAGAGCCAGTGTAATAGAAAATGTTCTTATGGGGAGGCTGGGTTATAAGTCAGTTTTAGACACCATCCTAGGAAGGTTTACAGACGAAGAATATGGGATGGCCAGAAGGGCTCTTGAAAATGTTGGCCTGGAGGATAAAATCTTTAAAAGGGCTGACCAGCTTTCAGGAGGGCAAAAACAAAGGGTTGCAATAGCAAAAGCCCTTTGCCAAAGGCCAAAAATAATCCTGGCTGATGAGCCTGTTGCTAGCTTGGACATACAAACTTCTAAATTAATAATGAAGTACTTTCAAAGGGTAAATGAAAAGAAAAATATGACCATAGTAATAAACCTCCATGATGTAAACTTGGCTATGGAGTATTGTACTAGGATAGTGGCCCTCCACAAGGGGAGGATTATTTTTAATGGAAGTGCAGAGGAGGTAGACGATGAACTCCTTGAAAGAATATATTCATAAGAAAAAATTAAAAAACATAGGCCTGGGCCTGGTCCTATTAGTGGGCTTGGTCTTTCTAGGCTACAAGGTAGAATTTAACTTAGGCAGGATTCTTAAGGGCATACCAAATATGCTGGACCTGGTTAAGAGGATGGTTAGGATAAACCCAGACTATATTGGAGAGGTTTCTGTAAAACTTATTGAAACCATAGAAATAGCAGTAATCGCCTCCCTAATAGGAATTTTTATATCCATCCCCCTATCTATTTTTATAGCTAGGAATATAGCACCAAATAAGTTGGTTTGGAGGGGGTTAAACTTGATTTTTGCCCTACTTAGGACCATACCATCTTTAGTTTGGGCAGCAATTTTAGTGGCTGTCTTTAGTATAGGGAAGTTTTCTGGAATCTTGGCCCTTAGTATTACAGCCAGTTTAGCCTCTTTAAAACTATTGAAGGACAATATAGAGGCCATACCACAAAATGTTTTAGACTCAACACTTGCAGTTGGGGCGAGCAAGCTACAAATATTAAAATACTGCGTGTTTCCAACTATTATTGAACAGTCCTTTGCTGTATTTTTTATGGTTTTGGAGATAAATATCCGTGGGGCAACAGTCTTGGGACTTGTTGGAGCTGGTGGTATTGGACAAATAATGTGGAGGGATTTAAACCATTTAAGGTATGATAACCTGGCTACACTTATTTTAATCCTCCTAGTAACAATCCTAGTAATAGACTTCTTAAGCCTAAGGGTCAGGCAGAGTTTTAGGCTTAAGTCTAGGGACTTTAAAGGCCTGGAAGATTTTAAAAACTATAAGAAAATAAAAAATATAGGGTTTCTAGGCCTACTAGTAGTTTTAATATATGCAGCCTATAGGGCCATAGGGATAAATGGTGAAAGGTTGGCCTTGGGCTTAAGTCAAGGAAGGACCATAGTTATTAGGATGACCAAGGTTGACTGGTCTTATACCAGTAAGTTAATAGTAGGCTTAAAGGAGAGTTTATATATAGCACTTTTTGCAACCTTTATAGGTAGCATAGGGGCCATTGTAATAACTTACTTTGCCTCCTATAACCTAGCTAATAACAAATATGTAACAGGTTTTTTTAAGGGCTTAATAAACCTACTTAGGACCTTTCCTTCAATAGTAACGGCCATAATATTCTTTAGGGGGGTGGGACCAGGCCCCCTAGCAGGAGTAATGGCCCTTAGTATTTATACAACTGGAGTCTTGACCAAGCTTTATAGTGAGGTAATAGAAAGTTTAAATCCTAATTTAATAAATAGTGTTAAGGTCACTGGGGCCAAGAATTTTGCTATTTATAAGTATGGGGTAATCCCAGAAACTCTACCAAACTTTATTTCCCTAGTCCTATATAGGCTAGAGTCTAATATGAGGACAAGTACAATACTTGGAATAATTGGAGCTGGTGGAGTGGGAACCTATTTGACTATGAATATTACCTGGAGAAACTGGGAAAGGGTAGGACTTTTAATCTTAGGTATAGCGGGAACAGTTGCAATAATTGACCTAATAAGTAATGGAATAAGGAAAAGATATATATGAGATAAAAATAAGGGGACGGGGTCCTTTTATTTTCCATTAATAAGTCAGAAAATTAAGAAAAATTAATAAAAAAGATATTTTCCAAGAACTAGCTTAGGCCATAAAGTAAATTAGGGTAAATAAGGGATTTAAGGGCTAGGTCTAGCCAGGGGAAATTGGAAGAAAATAGAAAATATATTTTTAGGCAAGTTCTTGAAGCTTGTAAGGCGGACCAGCCTGTGTTAATATTTATATTACCATTAAAAATATTACAACTAAACTTTATTAATGCAACAAAGAAAAAACATAAATAATTATAAGGAAGCATTGGAAATATGAAAAGAAAAGGTTGGGCTTAGCCCAACCTTTTTCCTGTTTTTAAATTTTTAAATTTATTCGTACCTTCTAAACCTGCCATTTGCAGAGTAAGAAGCAAGGTCTATCCTACCATTGTCGCTTTCAACTTCTATTTCTATATCAGCTTTTTTATAGTCACTAGAATATTTAGAAGCATAAGATTGGATATCATCTAGGTAAGTTTCTAAGTCACTATCTTTTACCCTATCCCATTCATCTTCATACCTATCATAGTCTACCTTAACAGTTATAGTATAATCATCTTTCCTATTTTCCTTAACATCAAACTTGATTTTTTTAACTGATTTAAGAGAATCATATCTTTTTTCTAGGTCTTTTTCTAGGTCCTTGTCTGAAGAACTACTAGATTCTTCATCAATTTCTATCCTCCTAGTACCATCTTTCCTAAAAGTATATAATTTTTCCCTAGCATCACTATCTCTAATATAACCCTTAACATCACAGTCTCTGTATTCTCTTTGAATATCATCAATCATTTTTTCTATAAATCTTTCAACATCCCTATCTCTTAGGTCATCCCAGGCATCCTTGTCCCTTCTACTTCCTAAGTCTACATTGATTTCTAGGTCAGCCCTCCTGCTGTCCCCCCTAAGGGAAATATCAAAATCAATTTTTTCATAAGTTCCATAATCTTTCTTAAGGTCTCTTTCAATATCCCTCATAGACCTTTTAGAATTAGAATTATAGTCGCTGTCTTTTAACTTGGCCTTTAAAATTTCATTTTCAGCTTGCAAGTTAGATAGCTGTTGTTGTAAATATTCTAGGTTGCCAGCATTAGATGTTAAATAAGCAGTGTTACTAGCTTGGTCCCACCTAACATTTACACCCATTATGTCTGCTAATGCTCTAACTGGAACATAAGTACGACCAGTCTTGTTAGCCACAAAAGGCTTAGTACCATATTTAGTTTCAACCTGAGTAGTAACATCTTTTCCGTTATAATTAACCTTTACTCTCCCGTAGGTAACATCTATTTTTTCTGTATAAATTTTTGCAGCTGCAAAACTTACAGACCCTAAAACCATAATAGACGCCAAGGACGTTACAACTATTTTCTTAAGTCTTCCTTTGTTCTTAAACATTAATATCCCTCCTGGTTATAATTATAACATTTGAGGGGGCTAATATCTATAAATTAAGAAAAACTTAAGACTTCTGCAACCATATTGTAACCTAAATGAAAAATTAGTAAGATAAAATAACTTATCCTACATATTAGTAGGGTGATAAAATGAAGAAAATATGTTTAGACTATGGTCACGGAGGCTATGATCCAGGAGCAAGCTACAAGGGGAGGAAGGAGTCGGATGACAATATTTTAGTTGGGAAAATCCTGGCCGATATCTTGAGAAAAAGTGGAGTAGAAGTTGTAGAAACCAGGTCAAAAGATACCTATGTTTCCTTAGAGGAAAGGGTTAGGATTGCCAACAAGGAAGGGGTAGACTGGTTTATATCTATCCATAGGAATGCCTTTATGCCAGAAAAGGCTAAAGGGGTAGAGGTCTACACCTATAAAAATCCTACGGCCAAGGCAAGGACCCTGGGGGGAAGGATAGAAAAGTCCTTGGTCAAGCTAGGCTTTAAAAGCAGAGGGGTTAAACTTGGAGACTTTTATGTTTTGAGAAAAACTAAGGCCCCAGCTATTTTAATAGAGCTAGGATTTTTGGACAATAGCCAAGACAATGAACTTTTTGACAGGAAATTGTGTCAAATAGCAAGAAATATTTCCCAGGAAATATTAGCCATAGGCTAGTGAAAACTAGCTAAAGTTTGTTATAATAGGTTAGAGAGGAGGGATAGTGTGAAACTTAAAAAAAGAGGCCTGGTAGTAGGATCCCTAGTGTTGGCATCAATATTACTACTGACTGCTTGTACTAGCAAGGGTAAACCAGAAGAAACTAATAAGGAAGAAATAACAGAAGAAGTATCAGACAAGGAAAAAGAAGATGGTACAAGGATTGATACAGTAGTTTTAGTTGAAAACATAATTGGGGAAAACTTTGAAAATGTAAGGCTTAAAAATTATAAGATTGATGGTAGGATGGATAATCCAGAGGAACTTTATATTGCAGACTTAGAACTTTACCTAGATGTTGAAGATAAGGAAGAGGCTGAAAGGCTTATATCTGAGTATAGTGAAGTTTTATTTGAAAAGCTATATGAAAAGAAAAAGTATGAAGAAGTTGTTCTAATTTGGACAAGTCCTAACCATAAAGAAGGCGAAGAAATAGAAAAAATAGATTATAAGGGTTAGGTAAAAGCAAGGGGGACCTTGCTTTTATATTTAGGATAGAACTTGGATAAGGAGGAAGTATGGGAAGAAAATTTAGGTTTATAGGTCTTTTACTTGTGCTTAGCCTAGGCTTATTGGCTTGTGAAACTAAGATGGAGCCTGAAGAAAGCCATGATTTTATTAAGGAGATTGAAGAGGAAAAAAGTGATGGTGAGAAAAACCTAGTTAGGAACAAGGAGATTGAAGAGGAATTGGAAGGGATTTTTCAAGCTATGCTGGAAGAAAAAGACTACAAAAATTATAGCCTAGTTACAACTGAGGTTTGGGTTTATAAGGACCAAAGGTCTAAGATATATGATGGAAGGATTGAAATGGACCTTAAGGAGGAAGATAAGGATAAGGCCGAGGAGGTTTTTAAGTCTACTAGTGAATATATTAAGGAAGCCTTGGCTAAAAAATATGATTATGAGAGATTGGAACTAAATTGGGAAAATGAAAATTATAGGGAAAAGGACAAAAAAGAAGTAATAATTTATAAATAAAACCAGCTACTGTTTACAAAGTAGCTGGTTTTTTCTATTTATGGTCTATCTAAACTGGGAGAAAAGTCCGATATATAGTCTGTATGGGAAATAAATATAATAAGAGAAGGGAGAAGAGAAATGAAACTAAGGAGTAAAATTTTAATTTCCATGACGACTATGGCATTAGTAATTACTTTTATATTATTTTTTATAAACTATTCTTACTCTATAAAGAGTTATGAAAGGGAGCTAAACACAAGAATTCAATCTAGGGCAGACAACCTATCAGAAAGTTTAAACAAGTGGACTAATGTTCATATGGAGCAAGTGGAGCAAATTATATTCGATATAGTTTACTATGATAATTATGAGGGAGACAAGGGAAGGGATTATTTAAAAGAGGTAGTAAAGGAAGATGATGATATTTTGGACTACTATCTTCAAATTGAAAATAAACCTTTTTTAAGCAAGAATAAAGAAATGGCCAAGCTAGACTTTACTAGTAGGGACTGGTATGTAAAGGCCAAGGACCAAGAGGGTTTTTATATATCTAAACCCTACATAGATAAGGAGTTTAATACTATGGTGGTTACCTTTTCTAAGTCTTTTGAAACAAAGGCTGGGGAGAAGGGGGTTTTTGGTGCTGATGTTTTGGCTGACGACCTTTTAAAAATAGTTGAAAACTTTAAACTTAGAGAAGAGTCTAGGAACTTCTTAATTGATGATAAGGGGGATATTTTAACCCACTCAAGAGATGACTTGAAGCCTGAGGGTGAGGTTTTTAAAAATCTTGGAGTAATTTATGGGGAAAATATTCAAAAATTAGTAGACAAGCATAACCTATCCCTAAGGGAAAGAAAGATAAAGTCTGTTGATGGAAGTGAAAGATACTATTATTTTTCAGATATTAAGGGGACTGGTTGGACTTTAGGGCTGGCTATAAATGCCAAGAATATGGCCAGGAACTTAAACAAGGTAATAATGATAACCTTTACATCAGTTATGCTTATTATAGCTTTGGTTATAGTCTTGTCTTTAAAAATATCATCAACTATTACTAGCCCAATTTTAGAATCCGTAGATATATTAGAGAAAATAGGGAACCTAGACTTAAGGGTAGATGTTTCCCAAGAAAATTTGGCTAGAAAAGATGAAATAGGACAAATGGCTAAGTCTTTTGACCAGATAATTGATAATTTAAAATTATTTATGGAAAAACTAAAATTAGCCATTGAAAAAAATGACTTGATCTACAAGTCCACCCTGGAGAACCTAAGGTCTTTAAATCTTCAAGGGGAAGACATATCAGCAACAACAGAAGAACTTTCAGCAGGAATGGAGGAAACTTCAGCAACAACCCAATCTATATCCAACTCTGTAAATAATATATATGATTCAATGAAGGATTTTAACGGCATAATAGAAGAATTATTTAATATGGCTGTTGGAATTAGGGATAATGCTGAAAAATCAAATGAAGATTTTGTAATGGCTAGGAATACAACCTTGGAGAAGTATACCTATACCCGTGAAAATCTACAAAAGGCAATAATATCTGCCAATAAGGTCAATGAAATAAATGTATTAACAGATACAATCACCTCCATAGCAGACCAGACAACCCTTTTGTCTTTAAATGCTGCAATAGAAGCTGCAAGGGCAGGGGAAAATGGCAAGGGCTTTGCTGTAGTTGCTAGGGAAATTAGGATTTTGGCAGAGGATTCTAATAAGGCAGCTGACCAAATCCAAGGAATTACAAGGGTTATGGCATCGGCTATTGCCAACTTAATTGAAGATACTAAGGAACTTATTAAGATAATGGAAGAAAATGTTATAAAGGACTATGATAGGGCTGTGAAGGATAGTATAAATTCTAGGAAAAATAGTATAGCCATAGATAGTTCTGTTAGGGAAATATCCAGTAAGTCAGAAGCTATAAAAGAAAATATATATGAGATAAACACAGCTATAGAAGAAATTATTAGCACAATAGAGGAGTCAACCAAGGCAACAGTTGGAATTGCAGAGAAAAATATGGAAGCAGTTTCCTCTATGCACAATATAAATGACCAGATGGAATCTAGCAAGGCAATATCTGAGGACTTATCAGACCTTGTGGACAAGGTAAAGCTATAGGCTAGTTTCATATTAATACTCAATAAAAAGAGCTGTAAACCTAGGGTTTACTGGCTCTTTTTATTTTTTTATATTCATTTAAAAGCTCTTCACCTTGAAAGCCCTTCTCCCTTAGGGAGTCTAAAAGATTTTTAGATTCAGGCTTTAAGCCATCATAAAATGGCCTTATTATAAGTTGACCATCTTCCAGGCAACATATAAGCTGGTCTTTAATTCCAAGTTCCAGCAAATACTCACCAGGTATCTTGATTTTCCCACCAGGTAAAAGCTCCAAATGTTCGCATTTCATCCTACCACCTCCAGGCTATTTTAAATACTATACCCTAAAATAAGAAAAAATCTGGTACCTAAAACTTTAGGTAAACTGATAATTGTAAAAGTATCAACAATAGGCTATTATTTTATATATAGGCCTAGTACATAATCCAGTTAAATAAATAATTAATAAGGGGGATACTATGAAAAAAAGAAATTTATTAATCTTAATGCTTTGTTTTGTAATGGTATTTACAGTAGCCTGTGGAAAGAAGGAAGAGGAAAAAACCTTGAAAATGGGTTTTGTTCCCCTAGTAGATGGGGACAAGCTAATAGATAATATCCAACCATTGGCAGATATTTTAACGGAAGAAATGGGGGTTAAGGTAGAAGCCTTTACAGCAACAAACTATGTTGGAGTAGTTGAAGGTTTAGGTTCAGGTAGTGTTGACTTTGGTATTATACCACCCTTTGCCTGTGTTCTTGCCAATAATGAATCAGGGGCAGAAGTTTTACTAACATCTATTAATAAGGATGGAGAGCCAGGCTATTATTCAGAAGTTCTAGTTAGGAAGGATAGTGGCATAAATAGTATAGAAGACCTAAAGGGTAAAAAAATAGCCTTTGTGGATCCTTCTTCAACATCAGGCTATATATTTCCAGGAGCCTACTTAAAAGACCATGGCATAGACCTTGAAAAGGATATTGAATATGTTTACAGTGGTGGCCATGATAAGTCCTTGCAGCTAATCCTAAATAAGGATGTTGATGCTATAGCAACTTTTGAAGCTGTAGGACTAAGGTACCAAGATGAGTTTCCAACAGCAGAAGAAGACCTAAAATCCTTGTTTAAAAGTGAAATGATACCAGGCATATCAGTAACTGTTTCATCTTCTATGGATGAGGCAACAAAAAATAAATTAGGTGATGTCTTAGAACACATTTCTGAGAATGAGGATGCTATAAAAATCTTTGAAGACCACTTTGGATTATATGGTTTTCAAAAGGCAAATATTGATGACTATGACAAGGTTAGGAAGGTTTCAGAACTTATGGATGTAGACCTGTCTAAATAAAATTTAAGGAAGGGAAAAAGCCAGTTTAATTACTGGCTTTTTTCTTTGGGATTTTCTAGCCCCAAGCCATAGTCTGTATTTAGCTTTGGCATTTTTTCAACATTTTTAAAAAATAGGTTTTTAACCAGGACTAAAAATCCAAGGGCAATTACAAGTACAAGTAAAAACTTAGGACTTAGCATATTATTATTACTAGGCTCTACATTGGGAAGCTGGGCTTCCTTAGGCCTATCCTCTAAAAGACAGCCACACTTAGGGCAGGTGTCTAAATTATTTTTAATTTCCTCTTCACACCTAGGACAAATCATTAAATCACCTCTCTTGCTAAGGTTAATTATATAATAAAAAAATAAAATAATTAAGCCATACTTTTAGGAAGTAGGGCTTTTTCTAATCTCTAGAAACTCCCTATACTAGGTCCAAGGAGGTAGTTATATGGAAGACTTAGTTAGAAGGGCAAAAGAAAATGACCCAGGGGCTAAATTAGAAATTATTGAAAGATTAAAACCCTTAACCTATAAATACATTAGGAGGTATAGGAATTTCAATGAAGGATTGGAGGATATCTACCAAGATGGGGTCTTGGAAATTCTACAGGCCATAGAGGACTATGATCCTAAGAAGGGGGCTAAGTTTTTAGGCTATATTAAGCTAAGGTTAAGATATTTTTACCTAGATAGGTTAAAATACACAATAAAAAGGGAGGAAGAAAGTTTAAATACTAGTTTTCAAGATACGGGCTTAGAAAGGCTGGACCTTATAGTTGACCCTAGTGTAGATATAGAAGGAAGGCTTGTAAGGATGGATGAAAACTTAGAACTATATAGGGCCTATGAAAAACTAAGTAGGAGGGAGAAAGAAGTAGTTGACTACTATTATATTAAAGGTTTATCTATGGTTGAAATAAGTAAAAGGTTGGATCTTGCCTATAGGACTGTTGTAAATAATAAGGCAAATGCCCTAAAAAGGCTTAGAAAAAACCTAGAGAAATAGTTTAAATACCGTTATAATATAAGTTAGTACAAATAGGAGGGACAAAATGGAAGAAACAAAAATAAGAAGGGACAGTTTAATAATAACTGCCATAGCACTATATTTTACTTATGTTATTCACGGGATAGGAGTTTCAATACTTGCCCAGTATAAGCAGGAGTTAGCCAGTAACTGGGGAGGAAATATTGGTTCGGTCCTACAAGTATCATCGGTTTTAGGACTTGGAAGGCTAGTGGCCCTTCCCTTTGCAGGACCAATGTCTGATAAGATTGGTAGAAAGGTTACAGGCTTATTTGGAATCGCCCTATATATACTATATTTTATAGGGATAGCAAGCTCTAAAACAATAAAAATGGCCTATATCTATGGGATAGTAGGAGGGGCAGCAAATTCATTTTTAGATACATCAGTAATTCCTTCGGTCTTAGAAATTTTTGAAGACAAGGGGGACATAGCCAGTATGTTTACCAAGTTTTCTATGTCCTTGGGTCAGTTTATACTACCCTTTGGAATTGGGTTTGTTGCTAGTAGGAACCTATCATACAGGACCCTATTTTACCTAGGGGCAGGCCTATTATTTATAGATGGAGTCCTTTTATTTATCTTAAAATTCCCAGAAGCAACAAGGGGAGAAACTGGAGAAAAAGAAGGAAGTATGAAATTTGATAGTGGGAGCCTGGCCCTTATCCTCTTAGGTTTTACAACAACAGCCAGCTTTCAACTTTGGCTAAATTGTAACCAAGAATTGGGACTTTTATATGGGGTGGCAGACCCAAGTAAAATTCAGTCCTTGTATGCTATAGGAACTGTTTGCGCAATTTTATTTTCAACATTCTTTATGTTAAAAAGATTTAAACCAGTAGAAGTTTTGGTAATTTATCCCTTGGTGACTCTTATTAGCTTGGTCTTGGTCTACTTTATAAGGACGGCCCTAATGGTTAAGCTAGGAGGATTTTTAATGGGATTTTTTGCAGCAGGAGGGGTCCTTCAACTAGTTACTTCAACTGCCAATGCAATGTACCCAAGGAACAAGGGTAAGATTACATCAATAGTTATGATATCTTCAAGCTTAGGAAGCTACCTAGTTTTATTTCTTGCAGGGAAAATTACTAGTAGTTTTGGAAGCCTGGGACCAGTAAAGGTTGTCCTATTAAATATAGGCATAACTTTTATAGGGGTTTTATTAGGTATATTTGTAAATAAAAAATTTAAAAATAGGCCTAAGACTGTAAAAATGTAAACTTCAATAAAGTTGATTAAATCAAGAAAGTTGTTGACTATATAATATTTAAGTGTTATGATGTATGTAGAAAGTGATATTTCACATAAGAATGACCTTATAATTATAAATTAAAGGAGCTACTAGAGAAGTGGCTCCTTTTTTTGTTATAGATTCTAGCCGCCTAGGCTGGGATCTTTTTTAATAAAATATATAAAAAATACTACACCCTCTGGTGTAGCATCTTTCTATAATTAGTGATTAGCTATTTAAAATCGCATCTAAATCAATACAGTCAGGAACTGGATTATTATCAGCTTGTTCAAATAAATTCTTAAAGTTAATAGCTTCTAAGTTTTGGATTAAATTTTTTTGAACATCCTTAAGTCTCTTATGAACTATACAGTTTATAGGGTATCTGTTACATTCAGTTCTATCAAAAAGGCAAGCATTTATATAAATTGGTCCATCTATGGCTTCAATAACATCTTTAAATGTTATATCTTCTGGTTTGGCATTTAGGATATATCCACCCTTAACTCCCATGTAAGATTTTATTAAACCTTTTTTTCGTAATTTTCTTAGAATTTTAAGTAAAAACTGCTGAGGTATTGTTTCTTCTTCAGCTAAAGTACTTGCACTTACCCGTTCATCTGCTTCGTTTAAAGATAGATTTGAAATAACCCTAATAGCATAGTCTGCTTCTCTAGTTATGTTCATAATATTCTAACTCCTCTCTAAAATTTAAATTCAAATTTTAAAATATAATCCCAATTATAGTAAACTAAGTTTGTAATATAAGTATAATCTAAAGGGTATTTAATGTCAAATGTTTTAAGAATAGTATGACATAGTCAAAGGCTTGAATTATAGCGATTTATTAAATTGGACTAATTTTAATAATATTTATTAAATTTAGAAAAATATTAAAAATAGTTATAGAAAAGCTAACTAATATTAGAAGCTACATATATACATTAGGATAAAAAGATTTATTTAATACTAAAAAGCTTGCTTTTAGAACCCGGACTAGAAAGTTTTAAAATATAGGGAATATAGGCCAGGTAAAACTTAAAAAACTAAAAATATCTGATATAATATACTTGTATAGGTATGGAGAGAAATATTTATAGGAAATTGTAGGCAAATCCTTTAAATTACTAATTTAAGGGAGGTTATAATAAATTGACATAAGGGGATATTTATTATAAACTAGTAAAGTTAAAGTAATGAGATAGAAATTAATAGGGGGTAGCAACGTGAGTGCAAAATATATATTTGTAACTGGTGGTGTTGTATCATCTTTAGGGAAAGGTATAACAGCAGCTTGTCTAGGACAACTTTTAAAAAGTAGGGGGTTTAATGTAACAACCCAGAAGTTTGATCCTTACTTAAATGTAGATCCAGGAATTATGAGCCCTTACCAACATGGAGAAGTATTTGTAACTGAGGACGGAGCTGAAACTGACCTAGACCTAGGCCACTATGAAAGGTTTATTGATGTTAACTTAAATAAAAATTGTAGTGTGTCTGCAGGAAGGATATACTGGTCAGTATTAAATAAGGAAAGAGAAGGGGTCTACCACGGAGGTACAGTCCAAGTAATACCACATATAACAAATGAGATTAAGGAAAGGATGCTAATTGCATCAAAGGATAAAGATGTGGATATTGTTTTAACGGAAATTGGAGGAACTGTTGGGGATATAGAGTCCTTACCTTTTTTAGAGGCCATAAGACAGATTAAATATGAAATTGGCAGGGAAAATGTTATGTATATCCATATGACATTGGTACCTTATTTAGACAAGGCTGGTGAGCTTAAGACTAAACCTACTCAACACAGTGTTAAGGAACTAAGGGGTTTAGGAATTCAACCAGATATATTAATATGTAGAACGGAACAAACTCTTAGTGATAGTTTAAAGGATAAGATTGCCTTATTCTGTGACTTAAAACCTGAGGAAGTTATTGAAAATAAGGATGCTGATAGTATATATGAACTACCAGTTATGCTGGAAAATAACAACCTATCAAACCTAGTAATAAACCACTTAGGCCTGGAGGCTAAAAAAGAAGCTGACTTGACTGAATGGAACAAGATTGTAGATATTATTAATAATCCTAAGGGTGAGGTTAATATTGGGCTTGTTGGTAAGTATGTAGAACTTAGGGACGCATATTTATCTGTTGCTGAGGCTTTAGAGCATGCAGCTATAGCCAACCAGGTTAAGGTTAATATTAAGTGGATCCATTCTGAGGGATTGACTGATGATAATATTAAGAATGTATTACAAAACATCCATGGAATCATAGTACCTTCTGCCTTTGGTGAGAGGGGTATAGATGGGATGGTTACTAGTATTAAGTATGCTAGAGAAAACAAAATTCCTTTCCTAGGATTGGGTATGGGGATGGAAATGGCGGTTGTAGAATTTGCCAGAAATGTGGTAGGATTAAAGGAAGCTGATAGTGTAGAAATAAGTCCTAATACCAAGGACCCTATAATTGTTGGACTTAATGGAAATGGTCCAGACAATAAGCCAGAGATGAGGATAGGAAGTTATCCTATTATGGTCAAGGAGGGAACTAGGGCTTATGAGGCTTACAAAGAGGCTGAGATTTCTGAAAGACATAGGAATAGGTATGAACTAAATAATGACTATAGGGAAAGATTGGAAGAAAAAGGTCTAATAGTTTCCGGTGAATCTAAGGATGGATATGGGGAAATTATTGAATTAAAAGACCATCCGTGGTTTGTAGGAGGTTTATTCCACGCTGAGTTTAAGTCTAGACCAATAAAGGCCCACCCATTATTTAGGGAGTTTATCAAGGCTTCTTTTAAAGAACAGCAATAAAATTTATAAAATAGCTAGGAGGGGTAGTGTGAGGTTTAATTGGAAAAATAAATTATCAGGCTTTTTAGCAGGAATAATTTTAATGTCATCAATGCCAATTTATGGAGCAAAGGTTAGCTTTATAGATGTTCCAAGTAGTCATTGGGCATATAACTATATAGAAGAAATGGCTAAGATGGGATATTTAAAAGGTAAGGGTAATGGTCAATTTGACCCTAAGGGCAATATGACATTTATGGAAGCTTTGGCAGCTTTTTCTAGACTGACAAAACCAACTAGTACAGATAAAATAAATGCTTTAAAAGAATATGAAGGATTATTAAGAGAGCTTAAGGTTACAGCTTCTTGGGAGAAGGAGGCTATTTCTATATCTCTTTACAAGGGGATTGTAACTGAAAATGATGTTAGGAAGGCCAGGGATATATACCACAAGCCTATACAAAAGGTGGCTTCTTCTGTTTTACTTGCCAAGGCTGTTGGCCTTGAAGAAAAGGCCAAGGATATGAATGTAGTTGTTTTGGACTACAAGGATGTTACTAGTATTAGGCCTGAGGACAGGAGGTATATAAAGGTTCTTTTAGATGCAGGCATCTTGGATAAAAAGGGCGATGGGACTGGTATGTTCCACCCTAAACAAGCCCTTAGAAGGGAAATTATGGCAACCTTAATGTCTAAGGCTAATAACTACCTACTTAATAATCCAGTAACAAATAACAAGCCAAGTGTTAAACCAGACAAGGAACCTGATAAGGAAGTTGTTAGGCCATCTGGTGTTAGGGAAAGCCTAACTGGTACTGTAGATAGGGTTACTAAGGAAATTGGTAGGGAAATCTTAGTAATCAGGGATAGTAGGAATAGGGAGGAAAGCTTCCTATTGGACAAGGATACTGATGTTAGGATTGATGGTAGACCAGGAAAATTATCTGATCTTTACAAGGGGCAAGAGGTTACTATTAAGTATGATAGTAAGACTAAGGACCTGTATTCTGTTAGGGCTGAATCTAAGAAGGAAGAGTATGAAGGGGCTGTTGTTTCTACTAATGTTAGTAGTAAGCAGGTAACTGTTGAATACTTGGAGAAGGACAAGCTTAAGACTGAGAAGTTTAGCCTGGATGGAGCTACTAGTATTTATAGGGATGGAAAGACTTCTACTCTTGGAAATATTAGGAATGGGGACTATATTAAACTTTCTATTGTAAATGGTAAGCTTAAGGAGATAAATTCTAGCCCTTATGAACTAAGGCTTAAGGGAGAGGTCTTAAAGACTGAAAAACTTAGGAATGGAAAAAATGGAGACTACGAAATACTAATCAAGGGCAATAACAAGGAAGAATACAAGATTATCGCTGATAATAGGACTGAGGTTGATAGGGATGGAAAAAGCTCAAGACCAGAAGATGTTCGTGTAACTGATAAGGTTGACATAGTAGCCAGGTATGATGTTGAAAGAGAAGGCTATTTGGCTGATGATATGTATGTAGATGTTGTTGTTGAAAAGGTTAAGGGCTATGTTATTCAAATCACTAATAGGCTTAATAAAAATCCTCTAGTAAAGGTTAGGCTTAAGGATAGTAGCAAGGAAGAAAATTATGAGCTTCTACCAGGGGCCTATATAAAGGTTGATGGAAAGACTGCTACTAGTCTACCTTCTAACCCAGGCTATGAAGTTGAGCTTTATATTGAAGGGCAAAGTGATATAGCAGAGGCTTATGTTAATACTACTACTATGGAAAATAGTTTAGTGGGTGAAATTGACCTAGTTGATAGTAGGAATGATTTTATAGAGATTAAAGTTTCCAACCTAGCTTCAGAGAAAAACTTAATCAGGGTTTATGTTGATAGGGATACAGAAATTGTTGATAAGTATTTTGATGATATTAGGTTAAAAGACCTGTATAGGGGAGACTTTGTAAATGTTATAGGTGTCCATAAGGGGGCAAACTTTATGGCAAATACAATTCAATTAAGGGATTAAAAAAAGCAGTCTGTTTTCAGACTGCTTTTTCTTGCCTAGACCTAGAACTTCTTATTAAGCATAATATTAATTATTTCTTCATCTACCCCCTTCATACCATCGGTACAAAGTTGGGCTAAATTTTTTATAGACTGGTTTATACTCTCATCTAAAATTCCATCAGATGGATTGATGGCTATATCTGCCAGGGCAAGTTTTCCTTGGAGGATAGACTCAGAACTGGCTGCTGCTATTTTGAAAGAGCAACCACCCTTGGCCCCATCACAGAACATACCTGAAAGGGTTCCGATCATATTCCTAATAGAGTTCCTAACCTGCCTGTTATCTCCACCTAGGGCCCAGGTTATACTTGAACTAGCACCAATGCCTGCTGCAATGGCACAACCGCATACTGGGGCAAGGTTGCCAGTATAGGACTTTATGTAGCTAGTAACCAGGTGGCTAAAGGCTAAGGCCCTGGCTGTTTTTTCCCTTGAAAAGCCTTCATCCCTACACACAATATAGACAGGAATAATAGCGGCTATGCCTTGGTTACCACTTCCAGCACTACTCATAACTGGCATATTTACCCCAGACATCCTGGCATCACAGGCAGCTGATGCATACATCCTAGCCTCATTAATAGAATTTTTTTCCATAAGGCCCTTTTCAATGCCATCATACATATACCTGCCTAGACCAACTCCAGAATTATTAACAAGCCCATAATTAGCAATATCCATATTTAAGTCTACCCCATCAAGGAGAAATTCAATATCAGAAAAGTCTACTGTTTCTACAAAGTCCCTAATGTCTTCAACAGATATTTTATGGAGGTAGGACTCCTCGCTTTTACTAGACCCATCTATATAGGCCCTTTCAAAAACCAGGTCCCCATTTTTTATAATCTTTGTAATATTAGTATGGCTTCCTCTTATTTCACATAGGCCAAAGTCTTGGTCTGTTTCAACCCTAGCTTCAATGAAAAAGTTCCCCTCTTGAGTTTCTATTTCCAGGTCTACAAGCTTATTTTCAACCAAGGACTTGGCAATAGCTATATCTTTTTCATTAACATTTTTAAAAACTTCCAGCAGGAGGTCTCCCTGGCCAGCAACTCCAGCTAGGGCTGCAGCGAAAACCAGGCCTATTTCACTAGTGTTTGGGATACCAACCCCCTTGCCATTTTTAAAAATGTTTGGAGAAACCCTAACCCTAATTGACCTTATTTCACCCCTTAAGCCCTCAGAGGCCTTACTAACAGCTATTCCAACTGCAACAGGTTCAGTACAGCCTAGTGCAGGCTTTACACCATCTACTAGGCTAGTTAGAAAATCATTAAAAAACTCAGTTTTATATTCCATAAACAAGCTCCTTTTATAAAAAAATATTATAGCTTAATTATATACTAAAAAAGGACTAATAGTATAAAAATATCTTATTCTGTCCTAATGGCTTCTAGGGCACTAAGGTTCATAGCTCTTTTGGCTGGAAAATATCCAGCTATAAGGCCTATTAGGATGGAAAAAGCCATAGCTCCCAGGGCTAAGACTGGGGGTATAATAGATATCTTACTCCCCTCTCCACCAGGTAGCATACCAGCAATAAAGCCAGAAGCAATAGTGTTTAAAAGAAAGGAAACTATATAGGAAAAACTAAGCCCAACTAGGCCACCTAAAAAACCTATAAGTCCTGCCTCAAGTAGGAAGAGTTTCTTAATATCTTTTATAGATGCACCTATTACCTTCATAATCCCAATCTCCTTGGTCCTTTCGTAGATACTCATTATCATAGTATTTGTAATTCCTATGGCTGCAACTAAAAGTGAAATGGCTCCAATGCTACCAAGGACAGCCTGCATAACCAAAGAACCCTGCTTCATAGACTTTAATTCTTGGGTTAGGCTGTAGGCTTCATAGCCCAGGTCTTTAATAGCATTTTGGACATCTTCAACCTTGTTCATATCTGCAACCTTCACCTTGATAGAGTCAAACTCTGCTGACTTTTTTTTATCCCTACTATTTTCAGCAATTATCTTCTCTAACTCCTTTATAGGCATATAGACCCCATAGCTAGTTTCAAAATCATCAGGAGATAGGACTCCAACCACCTTAACACTATACTCCTTGGGTTTTTTATTGGGACTAGACCCATCAGATTCAAAGGCAAGCTTGACCTTGTCTTTCATAGGGTTGATATTACTAGCAGGCTGGTAGTTTCTAGGATTGTAGAAATTATCAACCATACTTCCACCAAAGACTACAGCTAATTTATCAGAGGAGTTTAAGCCCCTCCCCTCAACAATGGGAAAGTCAAAAAGCTCCATAGACTCAGGCTCCATACCAATTATTTGTGAACTTGCCTCATTTCTTCCAATTAAGAGCTTACCATAGGACTCCTTGGTAGCATTAACCCCAACAACATTGGGAATTTGCTTAAAACTACTTACAGCAGCCTTATTAAGTTTCCCAGAACTAGAACTAGGTCCACTAGGGCCCATACCCTGGTGGACAGTAATAGTTGTTAGGCTGCCCCAGCTTGAAATTTGGTCTTCTAAAGACTTGCTCATACCAAAACCTAGGCTTAGCATTGTTACTATTGAGCTAGTACCAATCATAACACCTAAAATAGTTAAGAAGGTCCTAAGCTTCCTCCTCCATAGGTTTTGTCCAGCCATTGATATTAGGTCCTTATTATTCATCTAAAAACTCCTCATCTTCCTTATCTTTCTTCCATTTCTTAAACCTTTTAAAAGCAAAGAAGGCTAAAGCTATTAAAACTAACCCTAGGAAGGGTTTTTTAACTTTATCTAGGAAGGTCTTTTCCTCCTCCATAGGAAACTCCTCGATACCAGGGTCAAAACCCTCCGATACATTTAGGCTAAAAGGCCTTCTAATCTCCTGCTCTTCTCCCCTGGAATCTTCAAAACTAAAAACTAGGTCTCCCTTTAAAATTCCTGGCTCAGTTGGAATTACTGATCCATCAAAAGACTCACTAGTACCAGGGGCAAAATTACCAATATAATAGGACCCATTTTCAGTTTGGAAGTCCCCATCTATCCTAACCATCATATTATAAAGGGTTGACTTTCCAGTATTATAAAATTCTGCCCCAATAGATACAGGCTCTCCAACTGAAGCATCAGGAAAGTAGTTTAACTCAGCCACTTCCAGCCTGGATTTTTGCACAACAGGCACTCCAATTAGTTCAGTAGCCTTGTATTCATCAAACTCCCCGTCCTCATATTCAAAATTAGCAGTTATAATATGAGTTTTTGCAGCAGCATCTGGAATTGTAAACATAGTAATCTTCTTTTCAACCCTACCCTTAGGAGGGATACTATCTATATAAAATGTATTAGAAGAATTAACAGGAGTAAAGACAGAACTACCACCAGCAGGTGCATTATCTCCCTCGGCTACATTATCCTCAGCAGTAAGGAAGATTTTTATATTCTTAACTGCCTTGGAACTATTAGTATTATAAAATGACAGGGCCATTTCAAAGTTTTTACCAGCCTCTACCATACCACTTGAAAAAGAATACTTGTCTAAAATTAATTTAGGAGTACTTTTTTTATCCCCCTCACTGTTGGGATTGTCTACAAAAATACCTAAAAATTGGTCTAAAGTGTACTTATCATCCCCCTCAGAAAGGTCATCTACATTTTCAACCTTAATATTAATAGGATAATTTTTAGTAGGAGTTTTTTTACTAGCATAAAAGGAAAAGCTAATATGTCTTTTCTCATTAACATCTAGGGAATCTATTTTTATAGTAGAGACAGACTTGGGAACCAAACCATCTCCATCAGGCAGGTCAGCCTTAATTACAATATCCCTAGCAAGACTCCCCCCCCTATTCCTAAGGTCAAAGGAAATTGTTCCAGTTGCATTGGGACCAATTTTCGCAGGAGCCTTAATATTTTCTATAATTAGGCTAGAATTAGAATTACTAGCCCCCTTAACAGGTATGAAAAACTCATGGTCCTCTTCTAAGTTTTTCCCTCTAAGATTCTTGTAGTCAATTTTAAGCTTTAGGCTATGGTTGCCTGACTTTAGCTTCCTGGAAACCCTTATGGGGAACCTAACAGAGTGGAAGCCCTTGCCGGACAAGTAAGGAAGGGTATGCCTATTGGTTCCAGAAGCCAGGGAAAACTTATCAGTATCTAGGCCTTCTAGAGAAACCCTTATATCCCTAACAGGTATAATGCTTAAGTTTCTTAGGTCAAAATCCACCCAGACAATATCTCCAGGCAGGATATTCATAGAAGAAAAGCTTACATCATCAACAATTAGCTGGCTGTCTTCCCCATCTCCCTCTACCCTAAGGTAAACAGTATCACTAGATGAAAAGGCTTCATCGTTACCATTATAGTAGTGGAAATTTACCTTTATAGGATAGGTTTTTTCTTCAGCAAACCTATCTACCTCAAACCTAAAATCTAGGGTCTTGTCACTTCCACGACCTAGCCTTGAAATATCTTCATAGCCAGAACCATCAATAAAGATGCCACTATTTTCCTCTAAGGATATAGAGGTGGAAACATTGTAGGCAGAAGTTTCAGAAGTATTTTTTATCTTAATTGAAAGCCTAGGCCTATCACCAGCCTTGGCAAGAGTAGTTTTATTTCCAACTACGACTACCTTGGGTTCCTTACTGTCCCTATCATCTTTAGGGCTGGTTGTGTCATCAATAGTTGGTGGCTTAGAACTAGTGGTATCCTCATCTTCATACCTAGCCTTATAAATATCAATATTATAGTTACTAGACTTAGGCAGTAAACTACCATCTGGGCCCTTTAAGTCATAGGATAGGGTTACAGGAAGGTTGGTATTTTTCCCACCCTTATAGATTAGGGGGAAGCTAATAGAAGCCTCCTTGTTGTTAAAGTCTAGATTTTTTTCATTTACCTCTCCTACTAGTTTAAATTGAGAACTAGAGTTTAACTTCAGCCTAGGATTATATATTTGCTCCTTGGCCTCATCCTTAAAAGTCATAGTTAGGGTAAATTTTTCATTCTTTCCCAGGTCTGTCTTAGACCCAGACTCTGTTTTTATACTGTAAGACTTAAGTATAATAGGGCTACTAGCCCCAACCACTAGGCTGGGTACAAAAGCCAGCAAAATACTTAAAACTAAGATTATCGAAATTTCTTTTTTAAAATTCTCCATAGGTAAATGCCTCCCTTTTTCCGTGCTTAATAACTTCCTTATTTATAATTTCTTCAATTATATTTCCATCCCTTAGGTGGATAATTCTATGGACATAATCAGAAATTTCATCATCATGGGTAACTATTATTAATGTCTGATTATATTCATAGGCCATATTTGTCATAAGATCCATAATTTCAAAGGTAGTCTTGGTGTCAAGATTTCCCGTAGGCTCATCTGCAAAGATAATACTAGGCTTATTAACAAAGGCCCTGGCAATACTAACCCTTTGCTGTTGGCCACCACTCATTTCTGTTGGCCTGTGGTGGAGTCTTTTCCCAAGCCCCACAGCTACTAGCATCTCCTTGGCCATTTTTTCTCTTTTTTTCTTGGCTACTCCTTGGAAGGTTAAGCCTAGGCTAACATTTTCAAGGGCAGATAAGGTTGGGATAAGATTATAGGACTGGAAGATAAAACCCACATACTTCCTCCTAAAGTTGGTAATTCTTTCTTCTGTCATCTTGTGGATTTTGTGCTTGTTAATAATTATTTCCCCACTAGAGGGCTTTTCCAGCCCAGCCATCATATTTAAAAGAGTTGATTTACCACTGCCAGATGTACCTAAAAGGCAGATAAATTCCCTTTCCTTTATTTCAAGGTCTATGTTATTTAGGGCTATTATTTTTTCACCACCCATTTTATAGACTTTTTTTAAGTTTTTAATATTAATTAAATTAGTCAAACTTTCACCTCCAGCTTAAAATTTATCCTATCATTAATAAGTGACTAGAGTGTAACAAAAAGGTTAAAGATTTTAAAGTGTATATTTATAGGCTAAGTATATACTTTATTTACATAAAATTGTCAATGGGTTATAGGATAGAAAAGGGCTTATTTTCAAGAGAATTAAAAAAATAAATTAAGACTGGTAAAAATCCTAAATATTGAAGAAGAATATATACTATGATATAATGGTTGTGTTAAGGATTTTATAGATTAAAAATTATGGAGGTATAGGATATGGAAAACGAAGTAATGATAAGATTAAGAATGAGCGCTCACGATGCTCACTATGGTGGTAACTTAGTAGATGGAGCTAGAATGTTAGGTCTATTTGGAGATGTTGCTACAGAATTATTAATAAGAAACGATGGAGACGAAGGTTTATTCGTAGCTTATGACAATGTAGAATTTAAAGCACCAGTATTTGCTGGAGACTATATAGAAGCAGTAGGAAGAATTGTTGAACAAGGAAATTCTTCAAGAAAAATGGAATTTGAAGCTAGAAAAGTTGTTATGCCAAGAACAGATGTTGCTGATTCAGCAGCTGATTTCTTAGAAGAACCAGTACTAGTTGCAAAAGCTACAGGAACTTGTGTAGTACCAAAAGATAAGCAAAGAAAATAGTTTATAGACATTTTATGAAGCAAGGGTGAGAGCTCTTGCTTTATTATAGTAAGGGGGATATTAAATGGAAAAATTAATTATAACTGCTGCCATTTCAGGTGCAGAAGTAACTAAAGAACACAATGCAAACGTGCCTTATACAATTGAAGAAGTAGTAAATGAAGCTGTTGCAGCTTATGAAGCAGGAGCAAGTATAATTCACTTACATGTAAGAGAAGATGACGGAACTCCAACTCAATCTAAGGAAAGATTTAAAGAGGCTATAGACGCTATAAAGGCTAAATGTCCAGAGGTTATAGTACAACCATCTACAGGTGGAGCGGTTGGTATGACTGATGATGAAAGACTACAACCAACAGAACTTCACCCAGAAATGGCTTCACTTTCTACTGGTACAGCTAACTTTGGTGGAGATGAGGTATTTTTAAATACTGATACTTCTATTGAAAATTTCTGTAGAAAATTCCAAGAAAGAGGAGTTAAGCCAGAAATAGAAATATTTGACAAGGGTATGGTTGATACTGCAAAAAGATATATTAAAAAAGGTATTATTAATACACCAGCTCACTTTGACTTCGTATTAGGAGTACAAATGAGTGGAGAAGCTAGAGACTTAGCTTTCTTAGTAGATAGTATACCAGAAGGTTCTACTTGGACAGTTGCAGGTGTTGGTAGGTATGAATTACCACTTGCTGCAATGGCTATTACAATGGGCGGACACGTAAGGGTAGGATTTGAAGATAATATTTATCTAGGTAAGGGTCAAAAGGCTGAATCAAATGCACAATTAGTTGCTAGGATAGCTGAACTTGCTAAATTATTAGGAAGAGAAGTTGCTACTCCAGATGAAGCTAGAGAAATCTTAAGCCTACCAGCAAGAAAATAGGAAATATTTAAATTAAAAAAATCATCAAAAGCATATACTTTTGATGATTTTTTTACTATAATTATAGGGGAAATATATAGGGCTAACTAATAAGGTATAAAAAAAGTATTGGCTAGCCAGGTAAGGAGTTTAAAATTTACCAGGAAATAAAACTGGGAAGAGAGTTAGATATATAAATAAGTTTCAGTTTACATAACTTTCACCTTGTGGAAGTTATTTTTATGTGTAAAATTTTAAAGGGGAGATTAAATGAAGAGAATAGTAGTGGCTTTAGGAGGAAATGCAATCTTAAGTGGTAATGAAGAGGGGAATTTTTTAAATCAATATAGGAATGTTGAAAAAACTTCTAAATTCTTGGTTGACCTAGTTAAGGAAGGCTATGAACTAGTAATAGGTCATGGTAATGGGCCCCAGGTAGGGAACCTGGTCCTACAAAATGAAATTGCTAGTGGGGAGGTTCCAGCCCTTCCTCTTCATGTTTTAACAGCTCAGACCCAAGGGTTTATAGGATATATGTTGGAAGAAACTTTAATGAACCAACTCCTGGCTGAAGGTATGGAGGAGGAAGTGGCTACAGTTTTAACTAGGGTTGAGGTTAGTAAGGACGATGAAGCCTTTAAAGACCCAACTAAGCCCATAGGAAGATTTTACACATTTGAAGAATATGAAGACTTAAAAGATAGGCAGGACTGGATAATTAAAAAGGATGCCAATAGGGGCTATAGGAGGGTGGTTTATTCTCCTAGACCTAAAAAAGTTTTAGGGGTTGAGACTATAAAGAAGCTTTTGGAAGAAGGCAGGATTGTAATTGCTTCAGGTGGTGGAGGAATACCAGTAGTTTTAGAGGATGGTTCCTACAAGGGCGTTGAGGCTGTTATTGATAAGGATTTTACATCTTATAAGATGGCAGAAGGCATTGGGGCCGATGTGTTTATGATTTTAACAGATGTGGAAAATGTATGTATAAACTATGCCAGGGAGGATGAAAAAAAACTTACTAGGGTTAAAGTTTCTGAGATGGAAGAGTATATTGAAAAAGGTTATTTTGCCAAGGGGAGTATGCTACCAAAGGTAGAGGCAGCCATAGAGTTTGCTAAGCTTGGGAAAGAGGCCTATATTTGCTCTCTTGAAATGGCCAAGGAAGCCCTGGAGGGTAGGTCTGGAACAAAAATTGTCTTATAAAATTGGAATATCTAGAAAAAATGGTATAATTAAAGAGCTTACTTTCTATTTCTAAGACAGAAGATATAGGGTTTGTAGGTATATATACAGCCAATATAATTATACTGGCTGTATATATAGTCGAAAAATTAAAAAAATAGCTTAATAATGCATACTTTTAGAAAAAGGTCTGCTATAATGAAGATAGAATAAAAATAGGAGGTAATTTATAATGTTAGTTACAGGTAAAGAAATTCTTTTAGATGCACAGAAAAATGGTTATGGAGTAGGTGCTTTTAATGTTAATAATATGGAAATAATCCAGGCTATAATAGAGGCTGCTGAGGAGACTAGGTCTCCTGTTATCCTTCAAGCAAGTCAAGGTGGAATAAACTATGCTGGAATAGAGTATATAGCAGCTCTTGCTAAAACAGCAGCAGAAAAAGCAACAGTTCCAGTGGCTATACACTTAGACCACGGGACAGACTTCAAGCAAATCATTGGTTGCATAAGACATGGTTTCTCATCTGTTATGATTGATGGATCTAAGTATGAGTTTGAAGAAAATATAGATAAGACTAGGGAAGTTGTAGAGATTGCCCATGCAGTAGGCGTTAGTGTTGAGGCGGAACTTGGAAAAATTGGTGGTACAGAAGATGATATAACTGTCCACGAAAAGGATGCAACTTTCACAGATCCAAAAGAAGCAAAAGAGTTTGTAGAAAGAACTGGGGTGGATTCCTTGGCCATAGCAGTTGGGACTGCCCATGGGGTTTATAAGGGTGAGCCTGATATAGATTTTGATAGGATTTCAGAAATCAGGAAGCTAGTAGAGGTACCTCTTGTTCTTCACGGCTCATCTGGGGTTGCCTATGATGACTTAAGGGAGGCTATTTCAAGAGGGATTTGTAAGATAAATATTGATACAGACTTAAGGGCTGCCTTTACTAGGGCTATCCACAAATTTGTTGAAGAGAATCCAGAAGTTATAGACCCAAGAAAAATCTTAGGTCCTGCTAAAGAGGCTATGAAGGAAACTATAAAAGAAAAGATGGAAGTATTTGGATCTGTTGGCAAGGCAAAATAGGGGGAAATAACATGAAGCTTTTTATAGATACAGCAAATGTAGATGAGATTAGGGAAATAGCTAGCTGGGGTGTTCTTGATGGTGTTACTACCAACCCTAGCTTAATAGCCAAGGAGGCTAGAGATTTTAAGGAAGTTATAGGTGAAATATCTAGTATTGTAGATGGGCCCATTAGTGCTGAGGTTATAGCGACTGACCATAAGGGGATGGTTGATGAGGCTGTGGAACTTGCTAAGATATCTAAGAATATTATTATTAAAATCCCAATGACTAGTGAGGGGCTAAGGGCAACAAGTGAGCTTAAGAAAATGGGAATAAGGACCAATGTGACCTTAATATTTTCTCCCCTGCAAGCACTTTTAGCTGCTAGGGCTGGTGCTAGTTATGTAAGTCCTTTTGTTGGAAGGCTTGATGATATTGGGACTAATGGTATGGACCTTGTTGAAACTATAGGAGAAATTTTTATGGTCCACGGGATAGACTCAGAAATAATTGCTGCTAGTATAAGAAGTCCAAAACATGTTTTAGATGCTGCTAGGGCTGGTTCAGATATTGGGACTATACCTTATAAGGTTTTTAAGCAGATGCTGGACCACCCCCTAACAGATTCAGGGATAGAAAAATTTTTAAAAGACTGGGAAGATGTAAAGTCTAAATAAGGAGTGTTATAATGGATAGAAATTTAGCTTTAAATTTAGCTAGGGTAACAGAGGCGGCAGCGTTATCCAGTGCAAAGTTACTTGGTAAGGGTGATAAAAATGAGGCCGACCAAGCAGCTGTTGATTCAATGAGAAGAATGTTTGATACAGTTGATATCGATGGAGAGGTTGTAATTGGTGAAGGGGAGATAGACGAGGCTCCAATGTTATATATTGGGGAACAAATTGGTAAGGCTGGAGAAAATAGTTTGAAGGTTGATATAGCAGTTGACCCTTTAGATGGAACTACTTCAGTTGCCAATGGTCTTCCAAATGCCATATCTGTTGTAGCGATTGCTCCTAGGGACTGCCTACTTAAGGCACCGGATGTTTATATGAATAAGATAGCTGTTGGACCAGAGGCCAAGGGGTCTATTGATATAAATAAGTCTGTTACTGAAAATATTAAAAGTGTTGCCAAGGCTTTGAAAAAAGATATTTCTGAAGTTACTGTAACTATTTTAGACAGGCCTAGACACGATGATATGGTGGCAGAGGTTAGGAATTTAGGGGCTAGGATAAAAATGATTTCAGATGGAGATGTCCTGGCTGCAATTTCAACTTGCTTTGATACGGGTGTTGATATACTAATGGGAATTGGTGGAGCGCCTGAGGGTGTTTTAGCGGCTGTTGCCCTAAAATGTCTAGGTGGAGATTTTCAAGGTATCTTAGCTCCTAAGGGAGAGGCCCAAGAGGAAAGATGTAAGAAAATGAATGTGGAAGTTGGCAAGGTATTTAAGATAGATGACCTAGTTGTTGGAAATGAAGCTGTTTTTGCAGCTACTGGGGTTTCCCATGGAGAACTTCTAGAGGGTGTTAAGTACTATAGTAGTAATAAGGCTTCAACTCACACAATTGTAATGAGGGCGGAAACTGGTACAATTAGGTTTATAGAAGCAGTCCACCAGCTTGATAAAAAGCCAGAATATGCTAAATAAGATTAGCAAAAACTTAAGATCTAAGGTATAATTTTTTATACCTTAGATTTATTTTATAGTTAGGAGGTGGAAAGATGACAAGGGAAGAATTAAAGGAAAAAACTGTTGCGGACTTAAGGGAGATTGCAAGGGTTTTAAATATTCCAAGCCCCTACAAATATAATAAGGGGCAATTAATTGATAAGATTTACAATATTAACAAGGAAGGCTCCAAGGAAGAAGAGGTTGAAACTAAGGCTAAAAGGCTTGAAAAACCTAGGGCCCCTAAGGCTGAAACTATTAAAAAGATGGAGGAGCATGGACTTTCTGATAGGGCAAGTGAAGAGATGGAAAAGCAAGATGAGGTAAACAAGGCTGAGGGAATACTAGAGGTCCACACTGATGGGTATGGATTTTTAAGAACTGACAACTACCTATCTAGTGATGAAGATATTTACATATCTCCCTCACAAATTAGGAGGTTTAGGCTGGAAACAGGGGATAAAATATTAGGTATTACTAGGGAACCTAACCAAGGTGAAAGGTACAAGGCACTTTTATATGTCCAGTCAGTAAATGGCTTGGATCCTGAAACAGCAAGAAACAGGCCAAAGTTTGAGTCCTTGACTCCAATCTATCCAAGGGATAAAATAAGCTTGGAAGTGGATCCAACTAATTATGCAATGAGGATTATAGATTTAATCTCGCCAATTGGTAAGGGCCAAAGAGGTATGATAGTATCCCCGCCAAAGGCAGGTAAGACTACTCTTTTAAAAATGGTAGCTAATTCCATAGCTATTAACCACCCAGAGATGGAGATAATAGTATTATTAATAGGTGAAAGACCAGAAGAGGTTACAGATATGAAAAGGTCTGTTAAGGGGGATGTGGTTTATTCTACTTTTGATGAACTACCCCAACACCATGCCAAGGTTTCAGAAATTGTTCTAGAGAGGGCAAAAAGATTAGTTGAACATGGTAAGGATGTTGTTATACTATTAGATAGTATTACTAGACTAGCCAGGGCCTATAATTTAACTATACCAGCAACAGGAAGAACCCTTTCTGGTGGGTTAGACCCAGGGGCTCTTCATAAGCCGAAGAGGTTTTTTGGGGCAGCTAGAAATATGGAAGAAGGGGGAAGCTTGACTATTTTAGCCACTGCTCTTGTGGATACAGGAAGCCGTATGGACGATGTAATCTTTGAAGAGTTTAAGGGGACTGGAAATATGGAGCTCCACCTAGATAGGAGACTATCAGAAAGAAGAATATTCCCAGCTATTGATATAACAAAATCTAGTACTAGAAAAGAAGAATTACTACTTAGTAAAAATGAACTGGAAACAATTTGGTACTTAAGGAGAACAATGGGCAGTATGAGTACCTTTGACTTTACAGAACTTTTTATAAAAAATATGGAAAAAACCAAGACTAATATAGAATTTATTGAGAATATTAAAAAAGGTATGTTTTAAAAAGTTGCTAAGTAGAATTTAATGTGTTATAATTTAATAGTTAAAATGTAAGAATGTATTGCTATAAATTTTAGCATTCTAAAGAAGAGAGGTGAACAGAAGTGAAAGCAGGAATTCATCCAGAATACAAAGAGGCAACTGTGACTTGCGCTTGTGGAAACACTTTTACTACTGGCTCAGTTAAAGACGAATTAAAAGTTGAAATTTGTTCAGAATGTCATCCATTCTATACAGGAAAACAAAAGTTCGCAGAACGTGGTGGCCGTATTGAAAGATTCAATAAAAAATATGGAAGAAAGTAGTATAAATACTAGGTTAGTTGCGTAAGCATCTAACCTTTATTTTTAAGTATTTTTAGGGGGAAACACTTTGAAAATAAAAGATTTAAACAGGCTTCCAGACCATATTACAAGTATTGGAGGCCAGGCTGTTATAGAAGGTGTAATGATGAGGGGGCCTAAGGACTTGTCTGTTGCCATTAGGAAACCAGATGGAGAAATAGAACTAAAGTCAGAAAAGTTAAACACTTTAGCTATGAGGCATAAAATTTTTAGGCTTCCTTTTTTAAGGGGTGTAGTATCCCTTGGGGAATCTTTAATAATTGGAACTAGGATACTTATGTATTCTGCAGAGTTTTATGAGGAGCCTGGTGAAGAAAACCAGGAGGCTGGAATTTTTGATAGGTTATTTAAGGAAAAAAGTGAAGATGTCCAAATATTTTTAACAGTAGTTAGTGCATTTTTACTAGCCCTAGTATTTTTTATGCTACTGCCAACCTTTATAACTAATTTTTTTAAAAAATATATAAGTACAAACCTAGGCCTTAACTTACTAGAAGGAGGGATAAGGATCTTATTTTTCTTTATCTACCTAGTAAACATATCCAAGATGGAGGATATTAAAAGGGTTTTCCAGTACCATGGAGCAGAACACAAAAGTATCCACTGCTATGAGGCCGGACTTGATTTGACAGTTGAAAATGCAAGGAAACAGCCAGCCCTCCACCCAAGGTGTGGGACTAGTTTTTTATTTATGGTTATGCTTGTGAGTGTTTTGGTCCTATCTTTATTTGGTTGGCCAAACCCTCTACTTAGGCTCCTAATAAGACTTTTAATGTTTCCGGTAATTGCTGGGATAAGCTATGAGATAAATAAGCTAATTGGGAAGAGTTCTTCTAAATTGGCCTACATCCTTTCTTACCCAGGTCTTATGATACAAGATTTTGCTACAATTAAAGAACCAGATGATGACCAGCTGGAGGTAGCTTTGCTTGCCTTAAGAGCTGTAGTCACTGGAAATAAGGAAGATGATAAATGGTAACAATCAAAGACTTACTTGAGAGCTACAAGGATGACTTAATGGAGCCCTTAATGGTTTTATCTAAACTTATGGAGGTGGATAAATCCTATATTTATACCCATATTGACCTAGGCTTAGCCAGGGAGGTTGTGGATAAGTTTGAGGCTATTATGGCCAAGAGAAAAGAGGGCTATCCTATCCAGTACCTACTTAAGGAAAGAGAATTTATGGGCCTAAACTTATTTGTTGAAGAAGGGGTCCTAATACCTAGAAATGACACTGAAATTTTAGTAGAATATATAATAGGATATGCCAAGGATAGGCCAGTTAATATTTTAGAAATTGGAACTGGTAGTGGGGCCATATCTGTTTCCCTAGGCTATTATTTAAAAAAAGCTAAAATTTTAGGTGTGGATATTTCTAAAAAAGCCCTAGATGTAACTAGGAAAAATATAGATAGGTTTAAGCTTGATAATGTAAGTGTTATAGAAAGTGATATTTTTGAAAATGTAGAAGATAGGTTCAATATTATAGTTTCTAACCCTCCCTATATAAGGACAGACGTAATAGGAAGTCTAGATGTAGAAGTTAAGGACTATGAGCCGAGTTTGGCCCTTGATGGAGGCCTGGATGGCCTTTATTTTTATAGGGAAATTACAAAAAATAGCAAGGATTATTTAGAGGACCAAGGACTTTTGGCCCTTGAGATAGGATATGACCAAGGAGAGGAACTCTTAGAGTTAATGACGGAAGAAGGATTTAAGAATATAGACATTATAAAAGATTTACAAGGACATAATAGGCTTATTATAGGAAATTATGAAAGAAGGTAAACTATGATTTATTTTAAATTATTCTTATCATTTTTTAAACTAGGAGTTTTTGGCTTTGGTGGAGGCTATGCAATGATAGCCCTTTTGGAGCAAGAAATTGCTAGGAACTATCCTGCAGTTGCAGCCTCAGAAGTAGTAGATATACTGGCTATATCTGAAATGACTCCAGGACCAATAGCCATAAACTCAGCAACATTTTTTGGTTATAGGGTAGGAGGAACCCTAGGTTCTTTAGTTGCTACAATATCTGTAGTCCTACCAAGCTTTATAATAATGAGTGGCTTAATTTATATTATAAATAAATACAAGGGGTCCAAGCTTATAGATAACTTCCTTTCTGGGGTAAGGCCAATAGTTTTAGGACTTATTTTATCTGGAGCAGTTGCCATAGGTAAAAATGGTTTTACAGACTATAAGTCTATAATAATAGGAGCTTTGGGCTTTTACTTAGTAACATTTAAGAAGTTGAATGGGATATATGCCATAGTTTTGGCTGGTCTTGCAGGAGCTATTTTATATTAGGGGGCGTTGGATATGTTACTGGAATTATTTTTTATATTTTTAAAAATAGGAGCCTTTACCTTTGGAGGGGGCTATGCGATGCTTCCTATAATCCAGGAGGAAATTGTAGAGAAAAAAGGTTGGATAGAAGAGGATAAATTTTTAGACGCCATAGTAGTTTCACAAAGTTCACCAGGACCAGTGGCAGTAAATTTAAGTATTTTTACAGGATATAAGGTTGCAGGCTTTAAGGGGGCCATAGTTGCAACCTTGGGAACAATTATTCCCTCCTTTGTAATTATCTTAGTCTTGGTAAAGTATTTGTACCAATATAGGAACCTACCTATTATAGACAATGTATTTAAGGGAATTACACCAGCAATAGTAGGACTTATTATATCGGCAGTATATAAGCTAGGCAAAAGTTCGGATTTGGGAGTTGTTAAAATATTAATAGCAGGAGCAGCTTTCTTAGCCATAGTTATACTTAATATAACTCCGATTTATTTGATTTTAATAGGTGGAATAGGTTCAATCTTAATAAATAAACTTAGGAAATAAATTGTAAGAGGAGAGATATAGATGTTAGATAAACTAGCTTCCATAGAGGAGAGATTTGAAGATTTAAGCAAAGAGGTTATAGACCCAGAAGTTATAGCTGACTCTGAAAAATGGCAAAAACTTATGATTGAACATGCGGGTTTGGAAGAAATAGTTAATAAGTATAGGGAATATAAGGATGTTTTAGACCAACTAGACGGGGCTAAGGAGATGCAAAGGGAAAAACTAGACCCAGATATGGATGAAATGGTTAAAGAGGAAATAAAAGAACTTGAACCAGAAGTTGTTAGGTTAGAAGATGAACTTAAGATTTTACTAATACCAAAGGACCCAAATGACCACAAGAATGTTATTGTAGAAATAAGAGGTGGGGCAGGTGGAGATGAAGCGGCCCTATTTGCAGGAACTCTTTACAGGATGTATGCAAGATATGCAGAAAGACAAGGCTGGGTAGTTGAGCTTATGGATAGTAATGAAATTGGAATAGGTGGTTTCAAGGAAGTAATCTTTATGATAAAGGGAAAGGGTGCCTATAGTAGACTTAAGTATGAATCAGGTGTCCATAGGGTTCAAAGGGTCCCTGAAACAGAGTCTAGTGGAAGAATCCATACTTCAACAGCAACTGTTGCCGTACTTCCAGAAGCTGAAGATGTTGATATTGACATAAATATGAATGAACTTAAGATTGATACCTTTAGGGCTTCTGGAGCAGGTGGACAGCATGTTAATACAACAGACTCTGCTATAAGGATAACCCATATACCAACGGGACTTGTAGTATCTTGCCAGGATGAAAAAAGTCAGCATAAAAACAAGGACAAGGCTCTTAAGATTTTAAAGACAAGGTTGTATGACCAAATGTTAAGTGAACAAAATGCTGAAATTGCGGAAGAAAGAAGGGGCCAGGTTGGTACTGGTGATAGGTCTGAAAGAATTAGGACCTACAACTTCCCACAAGGTAGGGTTACAGACCATAGGATTAACAAGACCCAACATAGGATAGAAGATTTTATAGATGGGGATATTGATGAAATGATAGACGCCTTAATAGCATCAGACCAGGCAGCTAAATTAAGCCATCAAGAATAAAATAAAGACCGTACTAGTTAAGCTTGGTACGGTCTTTATTTAAAATATAAACTGTTAGAATATACTGACAGCCTAGAGGAGGATAAAAGATGGAGAAAAAGAAACTAGAGTTTTATGGTGGGGAATGGGTGTCCTTTTTACCCTTTGTAATATTTTTATCTATGATAATATTAACCACATTTCACTGGGGGTCAATATCAGATGGAGCCTTGTGGGTTCCAGCTTTTTCAGCCCTAATAATAGCCTTTTTCTTTGCCAAGGATAAGGCCTATTATTCAGAGGTTATAATAGATGTAATGGCAAGTAGGGATGCTATAATTCCAATAGTTTGCTGGTTATTTGCTGGGGTTTTTTCTAATATACTTAAAAATTCAGGCCTAGCCACAGGCATTGCAGGAGTGGCGGCCTCAATAGGCATAAGGGGGACATTCTTCATAGTAATATCCTTCATAGCAGCGGCAACCTTTGCAACTGCATCAGGAACTGGCTTTGGAGCCATAGCAGCGGGGATGGGGGTGCTTTACCCTGCTGGAATATCCTTAGGGTCCCACCCAGCCCTACTAGCAGGAGCTATAATTTCAGGGGCTGCCTTTGGAGATAACCTTGCGCCAATATCAGACACTACAATATGTTCAGCAACCTCCCTGGGTGTAGATGTCCCAGGCGTGGTTAGGAGTAGGCTTAAGTATGCCTTATTAGCAGGACTAATAACCATAATAGGAATAATTATAATTGGTAGCAATTACAAGGGCACAGTCCTAGAATATGTAAGTATAGACTACAATCCTAGGACCCTAGTTATGTTGATTCCCGTTGCCATAACCATATGGGTAGCCATAAAAACAGGGGATATTATAATAGCTACAATTATAGGTTCGGCTATTGCAGGTGGTACAGCTGTAGCCCTAGGCCTAGTTGACTTTATTCAAATAGACCCAACTGGAGAGGTTGCAAAAGAAGCCCTAATTAGGGTTTCTGGTGAAGGGCTAGACAGGACAGTAGACGGAGTAATATATAGCGGGATAGCAGGAATGATCCAAGTAATAATGCTGGCCCTACTTTTATTTGGTTCAATTGGGCTAATGAATGCGGGCCATGGAGATAGGAAGCTTTTAGAGGCCCTAGGAGGAATTGTGAAAAGTGCAAGGACTGCAGAAATTTCCATAAGTATAATGGTTATTTTCCTATCGGCAATTACTGGGTTAAATGCTCCAGCTATTTTAGCCGTAGGACCATCTTTTGCAAGACCTTTGGCTAAAAAATTTGGCATAAGCCCTTATAGGGCGGCCAACCTTTTAGATGGGCAATCTAATACTATGGCCTATGCCTTGCCTTGGACCCCATCTATAATTTATACAATAGGCTTTGCTAGGGATACAATGGTTCCTCTTACAGCTATTGAAATAGCCCCATATGTTCTTTACTCCTATGCTATGCTTGGGGTTATGATAGTAACTATAATTCTAGGAATTGGTAGGTATGATAATTTAAATGAGGAGGAAGTAAGAGCCTTAAAGGCCAATATGGAAGCTTAGCCTATAAACCCTTAATGAAGATTAAGGGTTTTATAATGTTTAATTAAGATAAAAAATTGTTAATAGGAGCCTATTATTATATAATAGAGGAAGTATTTAAGAGAGGCGATTATTTATGGAAACTAAAGTGTACAAGATAGACAGGTCTAGAATAGATGAAGATATTATTTCTAAGGCTGGAGAAATTATTAAAAATGGTGGGCTGGTATCTTTTCCCACAGAAACAGTTTATGGCCTAGGAGCCAATGGCTTAGATGAAAGGGCGGTGGAAAAAATATTCCTAGCCAAGGGTAGGCCCCAAGACAACCCTTTAATCCTCCACATAGCTTCAGAAGAGGAACTAGAGGACTTGGTTGAAGAAATCCCAGCCAAGGCCAGGCTATGTATGGAGAAGTTTTGGCCAGGACCCCTAACAATGATTTTTAAAAGAAGTAAGCTGGTACCAGATATTATAACAGCTGGTTTAGATACAGTTGCTATAAGGATGCCTAGTGATGAAATAGCCCTGGAGCTTATAAAAAAGGCAAAAAGGCCAATAGCTGCTCCATCAGCTAATACATCTGGTAGGCCAAGCCCAACAGCGGCTGACCACGTTTTTAAGGACCTAGAAGGGAAGCTGGAGATGATATTAGATGGTGGAAGGACTGGGATTGGGTTAGAATCTACGGTCTTGGACCTGACAGATGGGCTAGGGACTATTTTAAGGCCTGGAGGGATTACCCAAGAAGACCTAATGGAGGTCTTAGGAGATGTTAGGATAGATAGGAGTATTATTGATTTTAATGAAAATATTATACCTAAGTCCCCAGGTCAAAAGTATAAGCATTATGCACCAAATTCAGATATGTATATTTTTAAGGGTGACTTGGACAGGGTTGTTGAGGAAATTAAAAGAAGGACTAGCTCAGCCCTTGAACTTGGGAAAAAGGTTGGTATAATGTGCACAGATGAAACCAGGAGTTTATACCCTGAGGGCCTAGTTTATTCTATGGGAAATAGGGTTGATGAAAATAGTATAGCCCATAACTTATTTTATATCCTAAGGGATATGGACAGGCTAGGAGTGGATATTATATTTGCAGAAACTGTTGATTTTTCAAGCCTGGGCCTGGCTATTATGAATAGGATGATAAAGGCTGCAGCTGGAAAAATAATAGAAGTCTAAGGAGGAAAAATGAAAATTTTATTTGTTTGTACTGGTAATACTTGCAGGAGTCCAATGGCTGAAGGGATTTTAAATAAGCTGGCAAAAGAAAAAAATTTATCAGTCAGGGGGTCTTCAGCAGGGATTATGACTATGGATGGACTAGAGGCATCTAGAAACAGTATCCTGGCTATGGAAAAAATAGGCATAGATATAAGCAAGCATAGGTCTAGGCAGGTAAATGCTTCTTTAATAGAAACCAGTGACCTAATATTAACTATGTCTAGGTCTCACAAGATGGCTATTTTAGGAAGTTATGAGGCTTCTAGGGGTAAGGTTTTTACCCTGCTAGAATATGCAAAAAACATTAGTAAAGATATCCTAGATCCCTATGGTAGGGAGCTAGAGGTTTATGAAAATACTAGGGAAGAAATAAAAGGGGCGATTGAAGAATGTTTGAAAAGATAAAAAAATTAAATGAGGGTAAAAAAATAGGCTTGGGTTCAGACCACGGTGGTTTTGAATTAAAGGAAGAAGTTAAGGCCTTGCTTGAGGAACTAGGATTAGACTACCTAGACTATGGGACTAATTCTAAGGAGTCAGTAGACTATCCTGAATATGGAAAAAAAGTTGCAAAAGGGGTAATGGCTGGAGAAGTTGACCTGGGTATAGTTGTTTGTGGAACAGGAATAGGCATATCCCTAGCAGCAAATAAGGTTGAGGGAATCAGGTGTGCCCTTTGTGAAAATACTTATTCTGCCAAGATGAGTAGGAGGCATAATAATGCCAATATGCTTTCTCTTGGGGGAAGGGTCTTAGGTGTTGACTTGGCTAAGGAAATTGTTATGACTTGGTTAAGTGAAGAGTTTGAAGGCGGAAGACATGAAAGAAGAGTAAATATGATAGAATAATCATTTTAAAATGCTTTTCTTATGATATAATAATAAAGGATTAAAAATAGTTGATTTAATATGTATAAATTAATAGAAAAGAGGTTTTTATATGTCAAAAGTAGTAGTATTTGATCATCCGTTAATAAAACATAAACTTACATTTATAAGATCTAAGGAAACAGGTAGTAAGGAATTTAGGGAACTTGTAACAGAGGTGTCTATGTTAATGGCATACGAAGTTACTAGAGATATGGAACTTGAAGAAATTGAAATAGAGACTCCAGTAACAAAGACTAAGTCAGAGGTAATATCAGGAAAAAAAGTGGGCTTAATCCCAATACTTAGGGCAGGGCTTGGAATGGTTGATGGTATGCTTAGGATTATACCTTCAGCAAGGGTTGGCCATGTTGGACTTTACAGGGATCCAAAAACTTTAGAACCAGTAGAATACTACTGTAAGTTGCCTCAAGACTTAAAAGATAGGGACCTTATAGTATTAGACCCTATGCTAGCAACTGGTGGTTCAGCAACAGCAGCAGTTCAATTTTTAAAAAATAAGGGAGCCAGCCCAGAAAGCATTAAGCTTGTATGTTTAATTAGCTCTAGGGAAGGTATAGAAGCTGTTCAAAAAGCCCATCCAGAAATAGACATATATGTTGCAGCTATAGACGATAAATTAGATGATGAAGCATATATAGTTCCAGGCTTAGGAGATGCAGGGGATAGACTTTTCGGAACTAAATAGTAATTAGAGGAGTGGAATATCTTGTTTAGTAATTATATTTTGCCACTACTAGTATCTTTCCTTATAGCTTTTATAGCTACACCAGTTGTGAGGAAGATAGCCATAAAAGTGGGAGCAGTAGATATACCTAAAGACAACAGAAGAATGCATAAAAAGCCAATTCCATTTTTAGGTGGAGTGGCAATATATATTGCTACAGTTATGGGGATATTGATTTTTATGCCACTTAAAAGTTCCACCACCCTAGCCTTTATCTTAGGTGGAACACTAATAATGTTAACTGGTTTAATAGATGACTTTATGGACCTAAGCCCCAAGAAAAAGCTCTTGCTTCAAATTATAGGAGCCTTTATCTTGGTCTTAGGTGGAGTTACTATTAAGACCCTAACCTATCCATTTACAGCAAGTGGAACAAATAAGGTCATACAATTAACAACTGGATTTTCACTAGTAATAACTATTTTTTGGATAGTTGGTATTACAAATACAATCAACCTAATAGATGGTCTAGATGGACTATCAGCAGGAGTTACAGCTATTTCTAGCATAACTCTTATGGTTGTTGCCTATAAGCTAGGCTATAAGGAAACAGTTGTAATATCGGGGATACTAGCAGGGAGTACCCTGGGATTTTTACCCTATAATTTTAACCCAGCCAAGATATTTATGGGAGATGCAGGAGCCTTATTTTTAGGCTATATGCTCTCAGCCATTTCCATAGAAGGGGTTATGAAGTCTTCAGCTGCCATAGCCGTAGTAGTTCCAATAATGATACTGGGAATACCAATTTTTGATACCACCTTTGCTATTTGCAGGAGGTTGGCTAAGGGACAGCACCCAATGCAGGCAGACAAGGGACACCTCCACCATAGACTCTTAAGGAGGGGCTACTCCCAAAGGCAGACTGTAATGATACTTTATGGAATATCTATGCTTTTTGGTGCCATAGCCATATCAATTACTAGGGTTAATAGTAGGAAATCAGTAGAGTTATCCCTAATATTATTTTTGGCAGCCATAATATTTGCAGTTGCAATAGGAAGGTTTGAAAAAAAAAGAGAAGAAAAAGATGAGACTAGTAAGATAGAAGATAAGAGCTTTGGAGAAAAGATACAAAGAGATAAGAAAGCTTAGGAGGTATTTACATGAAGGTTATGACTGTATTTGGGACCAGGCCAGAGGGAATAAAAATGGCTCCTATTGTTAAGGAACTAGAAAAAAGAGAGGGTGTTGAGTCAATAGTATGTATAACTGCCCAGCATAGGGAAATGTTAGACCAGGTACTTGACTTGTTTGAAATAAAACCCAACTATGACTTAAACATATTTAAGCCAGGCCAGACCCTGACAGATATTACCAACAAGGCCCTTAAGGGCTTGGAAGATGTAATAAAGAAGGAAAGACCAGATGTACTTTTGGTCCAAGGTGATACAACAACAGTTTTCGCAGGAGCCCTAGCAGGCTTTTACCAAAGAGTTAAAATAGGCCATGTTGAGGCAGGGCTTAGGAGTGGTAACATATACTCACCCTATCCAGAAGAAGCAAACAGGAAGATGACTGGAATTATTACAAACTATCATTTTGCACCTACTAGGAGGAATAAGGATAACTTATTGAAAGAAGGTTATACTAGTGATAACATATATATAACAGGGAACACTGTTATAGATGCACTTAAATATACAGTGAAGGATGATTATGAATTCCAAATGGACTTACTTAACAATTTGGACTATGATAAGAGTAGGATGATACTTTTAACAGCCCATAGGAGAGAAAACCTAGGAAGGCCAATGGAAAATATTTTTACGGCTATTAAGGACATAGTTAATAAGTATGATGATGTAGAAGTTATTTTCCCAATCCATTTAAATCCAAAGGTTAGGGAAATAGCCAACAGGATATTAAAGCATAAGAGGATCCATATGGTTGAACCAATGGACTATGAGCCATTTACCAACCTTATGGCTAGGGTAGACCTAGTTGTAACTGATTCTGGTGGACTTCAAGAAGAGGCACCAACCCTTGGAAAGCCAGTTTTAGTAGTTAGGGAGGAAACAGAAAGACCAGAAGGTATAGAGTCTGGTACAGCTAAACTTGTTGGAACTAATTATAAAAATATTTATGAAGAGTTAGATAATCTTCTATCAAACCCTGATGAATACAAAAATATGGCCAATGCAGTAAACCCTTATGGTGATGGGCAGGCGGCCAAAAAAATAGTTGATGTTTTACTAGAAGATTTTAAAAAATAAGTGGAACTAAGGTTTCTGGAGTTGATTTGAGATGGATAAAAGGCTTAAGGAGCTTAGTAGAAGCATAAGGATGATAGAAGGTATATTAAATTATGCTTATGAAGGCTATGTTTTAGTGGACTCAGAGGGAAAGGTAGTTATGATGCAGTATGATAAGCTACTAGGCATTGAAGAAGAAGGGGCTGTTGGAAGACCTGTAGAGGATATTATAGAAAATACTAGGATGCATATTGTGGTAAAAACTGGGGTTGAAGAAATTAGGCATGTCCAGAGAATCCAGGGCCACGATATGATAACAAACAGGATACCTATTATTATAGATGGTAAGATAATAGGTGGTCTTGGAACAGTTCTCTTTAAAGACATAGATGAGATGAAGGACCTGGCCCATAAATTACTGGACCTCCAGTCTAGGATAAATAAATATCAAGTAGAGTTAAAAAGGATAGAGGGTGTTGAGCATTCATTTGACAATATTTTAACAAAGAATCCTAAAATGACCTATTTAAAGAGCATAGGGAAAAAGGCAGCAGAAACTAATTCTACTGTTTTAATTACAGGAGAAAGTGGAACTGGTAAGGAACTTTTTGCCCAGGCTATCCATAAGGCTAGTTATAGGAAAGATGGACCCTTCATAGCCATAAATTGTGGGGCTATTCCAAAAGGATTAATTGAAGCTGAACTTTTTGGGTATAAAGAAGGTGCATTCACTGGAGCTAGTGAAAAGGGGAAAATAGGAAAATTTGAGATGGCATCTGGAGGGACCTTATTCCTGGATGAAATAGGGAATATGTCTTTAGATATGCAGGTTAAACTCCTAAGGGTTTTAGAGACTAAAGAGTTTGATCCGATTGGTGGTAATGAAAAAATAGACTTAGATGCAAGGATTATTGCTGCTACAAATGAGAATTTGGAAGAAGAAATAAAACTTGGAAATTTCAGGGAGGACCTTTACTATAGGTTAAATGTAATTTCAATTGATATCCCTCCTTTAAGAGAGCGGCTTGAAGATGTAGAGATAATTGCAGAAAGTATAATAGATAAGTTATCTTTAGAAATGGACATAGACAAAAAAATAATGACTAAAGAGGCCTTGGATATCCTATCTAGTTATGATTGGCCAGGCAATGTAAGAGAGCTTAGGAATATACTAGAGAGGGCTATGACCCTATCTAGTAGTAAACATATAAGACCGCAGGACATAGCTGAAAGAGTCCTATACAAGACCAATAATGATAGGTATTTGAGCCTGGGTCTAGGTAGCAAGACCCTAGATGAAATAGTTGAGGAAACAGAAAAAAATGCCATCTTGGCTGCCCTAGAAATTTGCAAGGGCAATAAGACTGAAGTGGCCAAGCTTTTGGGTATTCATAGGACATCTTTATATAGACGGATGGATAAATATAAGATATAATTATCGTACATATACCGATACACCGATAAATTATAGGTGTATCTATTTATGTACAAAATAGAGTGATAAATTTAATTATTGTTCTATTTTGTCACACAAAAATTTATAATATAAATTTTTGTATAGAAATTCAAATGGCCAAAGGTGTAGTTTTCAAGCTTAGTTATTGATTATTTTATAATTAACAACATTGGCACGAAAAATGCAACTACACTTATTGTAAGGCTATTGAAAATAAATTTTTTATAAAATAGGAGGATTTGTATGAAAAAAGTAGTAATTGCGTCAGCAGTAAGAACAGCTTTAGGATCTTTTGGGGGTTCTCTTAAGGACGTACCAGCTGTAGAATTAGGTAGATTAGTAGTAGAAGAAGCTATTAAAAGAGCTAATGTTGAAAAAGACCAAATAAACGAATTAATATTTGGTAACGTTTTACAAGCAGGTCTTGGACAAAATGTTGCTAGGCAAGTATCTGTTGCAGCAGGAATACCAATAGAAGTACCTTCTTATACAATCAATAAAGTATGTGGATCAGGCTTAAAGGCAGTTGCATTAGCAGCTCAAGCTATCTTAGCTGGAGATGCTGAAATAGTTGTAGCTGGTGGTACTGAAAACATGAGTAGGGCTCCATACGCTTTAGAAAAAGCTAGATGGGGACAAAGAATGGGAGACGGAAAAATTGTAGACGTTATGATTAAAGACGGTCTATGGGATGCTTTCAACAATTACCATATGGGAATGACAGCTGAAAACATTGCAGAACAATGGAACTTAACTAGGGAAATGCAAGATGAATTTGCAGCTAACAGTCAAAACAAGGCTGAAGCAGCTATAAAAGCTGGTAAGTTCAAAGATGAAATTGTTCCAGTTGAAATCCCACAAAGAAAAGGGGATCCTGTAATATTTGATACTGACGAGTTTGTAAGATTCGGAGTAACTGCAGAAGCAATTTCTAAATTAAGACCAGCATTCAAAAGAGATGGTGGTACAGTAACAGCAGCTAATGCTTCAGGAATAAACGATGGTGCAGCAGCATTTGTAGTAATGACTGAAGAAAAAGCTAAGGAATTAGGAATAGAACCATTAGCTACTATAGCTTCTTATGCTTCAGCAGGTGTTGACCCAAGTATAATGGGAACTGGACCAATTCCATCAAGTAGATTAGCTATGGAAAAAGCTGGTATAACAGTAGAAGACTTAGACTTAATAGAAGCTAACGAAGCTTTCGCAGCTCAATCATTAGCAGTAGCTAAGGATTTAAACTTCGATATGTCTAAAGTAAACGTTAATGGTGGAGCAATTGCTATAGGTCACCCTATAGGAGCTTCAGGTGCTAGAATATTAGTTACTTTACTACACGAAATGAAAAAACGTGATTCTAAAAAAGGTCTTGCTACACTTTGTATAGGTGGAGGACAAGGAATCGCTATGGTAGTTGAAAGATAATATAATTATTTAATAAAAAAATACCATCAAACTTAATAAGTCGGCTTGCCCGGCTTATTGGTTTGATATAATATATATTTGATATACTGAAAACTTATAAAAATAAGGAGGTAATTTTGTGAATAAAATAGTGAGCTTAGAAGACGCTTTAAGTCATATAGAAGATGGTATGACTATAATGGTTGGAGGCTTTTTAAACTGTGGAGCTCCTCTTAGAATTTTAGAAGCTTTAGCAGAAAAAGGAGTTAAAGACTTAACTTTAATAGGAAATGACACAGGATTTGTTGAAAATGGTGTAGGTAAATTAGTTGTTAACAAACAAATTAAGAACCTTGTTGCTACACATATAGGAACAAACAGGGAAACTGGTAACCAAATGAACTCTGGTGAAATGAATGTAACTTTAGTTCCTCAAGGAACTTTAGCTGAAAGAGTTAGGTCAGCAGCAGCTGGACTTGGCGGTTTCTTAACACCAACTGGAATTGGTACAATCGTAGAAGAAGGAAAAGAAAAAATAACTGTTGATGGTAAGGAATATATACTAGAAAAACCTATAAGAGCAGATGTTGCTTTAATAGTTGGTCATTCAGTTGATAAATCTGGAAACATAGTTTACAGAGGAGCTACAAGAAACTTTAACGAACTTATGGCTGGTGCAGCTGATGTAGTTATAGTTGAAGCAGAAGAGATTGTTGAAGTAGGAGAATTAGATCCAGCTCATGTTGTGACTCCTGGTATATTTGTTGATTATATAGTAGACGGAGGTGCACTAGATAATGAATAATAAAGAAATTATTACAAGAAGAGTAGCTAAAGAAGTACAAGATGGTGATGTTGTTAACTTAGGTATAGGAATGCCAACTATGGTTGCTAACTATCTAGAAGATGGTGTAGAGGCTATGTTCCAATCAGAAAATGGTTTCTTAGGAATAGGACCTGCTCCTAAAGAAGGAGAAGAAGACTGGGATATAGTAAATGCTGGTGGACAACCTTCTTCAATAAAACCTGGAGGAATGTTCTTTGATTCAGCAACTTCTTTCTTAATAATTCGTGGTGGACACGTTGATATGACTGTTTTAGGTGCCCTACAAGTTGACCAAGAAGGTAACTTAGCTAACTGGATGATTCCAGGAAAAATGGTTCCAGGAATGGGTGGAGCTATGGACTTAGTTGTTGGAGCTAAAAAAGTTATAGTAGCTATGGAACACTTAACTAAAAAAGGAGAGCACAAAATCCTTAAAAAGTGTGAATTACCATTAACAGCTGCTAACCAAGTTAATATGATAGTAACAGAAATGGGAGTTATGGAAGTAACTGACAAGGGCTTAGTATTAACTGAAATAAATGAAGATTATACAGTTGAACAAGTTAAGGAAGCTACTGGTGCAGACTTAATAATTGCTGATGATCTTAAGAAAATGGATTATATGTAAAATATAATATAAATATTACTAGTGAGGCGCTTATGTTTTCATAAGCGCCATATCTAGGTGTCTAGTTTTAAATAGAATCTCTCAAACAAATACAAATTAAGGAGGGTATTTATGTTTCAAAAATTAACAAACTTTTTTGTATCCTTGGTACAAAAATATTTACCAGATGCATTTTTATTTGCTATATTCTTGACTATAGCAACCCTGATTTTAGGGGTAGTATTTACAGGCCAAACACCATTAGCAATGATAGAACATTGGGGAAATGGAGTTTGGGAACTTTTAGCCTTTTCAATGCAAATGACCCTAGTATTAGTTACAGGTCATGCCTTGGCAAGTTCCAACCTAATAAAAAAAGGGCTTAAGAATATGACCAAGCCGGTCAATACTCCTGAACAAGCCATATTTTGGGTGTCACTAGTTTCAGCAATAGCTTGTTGGTTAAACTGGGGATTTGGACTTGTAATAGGAGCCCTATATGCTAGGGAAATAGCAAAGAAAGTAAAAAATGTAGACTACAGACTTTTAATCGCAGCAGCTTATTCAGGTTTCGTAGTTTGGCATGCAGGTATATCAGCATCTATTCCTTTAACTCTTGCTTCAAAGGATATAGACCTAGGATTACAAACAGCAGGTGCTGTTACTAACCATATACCAACAACACAAACAATATTTTCACCAGTAAATTTAATAATTTCATTTGTAGTAATCCTAACTCTACCACTTTTAAACAGGGCTATGCACCCAAAGGCAGGCTTAGAAGTAACAGTTGACCCAGCCCTACTAGAAGAGCCAGAAGTGGATGAGGCCTTATTAAGGAATGATACACCAGCAGATAAGATAGAAAACAGTAAATTAATCAGTTTTATAATATTTTTAATTGGACTTATTTATTTAATTGGACATTTTATGAAAAATGGATTCGACCTAAACTTAAACATAGTAAACCTTATATTCTTGACCTTTGGTATCTTACTTCACCAAACACCAAGAAACTATGTTTATGCTGTAACAGAAGCTACAAAGGGAGCGGCAGGAATAATCTTACAATTCCCATTCTATGCAGGAATAATGGGAATGATGACAGGAACTAACCCTGAAACAGGAGCCAACCTAGCTAAGATGATTTCTGAATGGTTTGTAAGTGTATCTACACCAAAATCTTTCCCAGTATTTACTTTCTGGGCAGCAGGAATTGTAAACTTCTTTGTTCCTTCAGGAGGAGGACAATGGGCAGTTCAGGCACCAATTATGATGCCAGCAGGAAAGGCCCTAGGAGTTTCTCCAGCCCTAACAGGTATATCTATAGCTTGGGGAGATGCTTGGACTAATATGATCCAACCATTCTGGGCCCTACCAGCATTAGGTATAGCGGGACTTGGAGCAAGAGATATTATGGGCTTTTGTTTGATGGTATTAATATACACAGGTATATTTATATCCCTTGCCTTATATTTCTTGCCAGCAATATTTATGATGTAAGACAGTTTTATTAAAAAAATAGTGAGAGAGATTTTAAGATAATAAGGGTATAGGTCCTCCTATACCTTTATTTTTATATAAAATCACTAAAAAATCTAAATACTTAATAAAAAACCAAGATTACCGATTATATTATTGTAAATACAGTAGTATAATTACTCTTAGGTGTTTGCAAAGTCAGAATATCTTCTATATAATATTAATTAAATGACAATAGATATTAGTATTCTAAATTGGAGTGGAAATATGAAAAAAAATAAAGGAAACACTTTAAAGTACCTAAGTTTAATAACTCAAGTTGGATTATCATCAATTACACCCTTATTAATGGGAGTTTACATTGGAAATCTAATAGATAAAAAAATAGGGAAACAAGGTGTTTTTTCGATTATTTTACTTATCTTAGGTGCTATGACAGGAATTTATAATATTTATAAATTAGCTGGACCAAAGAAAAAGGAGTAGCTATGAATAATGATTTAATAAGGGGAATATTCAGAAAAGTGTTACTTTGGAGTATCCCAGTTTTAATTTTAATAATTTTCCTAACTAAAGATATTAAAGCCGGTATTTTAGGGTATATATTTGGAGTGTTAATATCTTCACTTAACTTCTTACTACTTAAAAAAAGTGTTGAAAAATCAGTTAGGCTAAGCCCTAGTAATGCATCAAGATATGCAACTGGTCAATACTTTATAAGGATGCTTATATTTTTTGTGGCCCTTACAATAGGTGCCATTGCAGATTATTTAAACTTCTTAGGAGTGGTAGTAGGTGTTTTGATGATAAAAGCTGTAATCCTTATATCAAATATTATAGATAGTATTTATGGAAGAAAAAGGATTAAAAAGAGAGGAGGGGAAAGATGAGTATAAAATTTATATTGTCCTTAGTTGTAATAATTGCAGCAGGCTACTATATGGTAAAGGATGTTAAACTAGCAGTACTTACCTTAGGTTTAGCTGTCTTAGGAGCATTAATTACAAAGGGTGGGGCTTTATTTGAAAGCTACCTCTCACCAACAATTTTTAATACTGTTGTAATAGCACTTGGTCTAATAGCCTTTGCTGTTTATTTTAATGGTAAGTTAAAGGAACAGAAAGTAGATGAAACACCGTCTATATTAATTACATTAGTAGAGTTTTTCACAGAGGCAGTAAATGGACTTGTAGAATCTACTATGGGTAAGAATAATATGATGTTTGCTCCTTATATATTTACCCTATTTATATTTTTAATAGTGTCAAATATAGCAGGAGTAATTGGGGTATCATCACCAACATCTAATTATTCTGTAACTTTATCTCTAGCATTAATAACCTTTGTTACGACACAGTATTTTGGAATCAAAACTGCGGGAATAGGAGGATATTTAAAAGGGTTTTTTGCACCAATTCCACTATTGGCACCACTTAATATAATAGGGGAGCTAGCAAACCCAGTGTCACTTTCTTTCCGTTTGTTTGGTAATGTTCTTAGTGGTGGTTTGATAATGGCCTTAATAGCCAGTGCTTTTGGTACTTTAACAGCAGCCTTAGCACCAGCCTTAAATATTTACTTTGACTTATTCTCAGGAATATTACAGGCCTTTATATTTACAATGTTGACTATGGTTTTCATAGCAGGATCAATCAATGACTAGGAAAGTAGTAAAATTTAAAATTTAAGGGAATTTAAAAGGAGGAAACAAAATGTTACAAGGTATATCAAATGAAGCGTTTGTATTAGGATGTTCTGCAATAGGTGCAGGTTTAGCGATGATAGCAGGTTTAGGACCTGGTATAGGACAAGGTTTTGCAGCTGGTAAGGGTGCTGAGGCAGTAGGTAGGCAACCAGAGGCAGAAGGAGATATTACAAGAACGATGTTACTTGGACAGGCCGTATCTGAAACTACAGGTATATACTCACTAGTAATAGCTATAATACTATTATTTGTACAACCACTATTGAAAGTTCTTTAATTCTTAGTTGATTAATGACTCAATATATTAGAAGGAGGGTTGTATTATGCTAGATATTGTAGTTGAGGTTATACCTAATTTGCCGGAAATGATTGTAGTATGGATTACAATATTCTTTCTTTTTCGTTTATTAAGTAAGTTATTATATGAACCTGTAAACAAATTTATAAACAATAGACAAGAAAAAATAATGTCTAACTTAAATGAGGCTAAGGAAGCCAATGAGGCTGCAGCCAAGCTAAAGTTAGAGTATGAATCTAGGATTGCTGAAGCTAGGGAAGAAAGTCAAAAAATATTAGCAGAGGCCAGGACTAGGGGAGAAGAGCTTAAAAACGATATCTTGGCTGATGCTAAGGAGGAAGCTGAGAACTTAAAGGCAAGGGCTAGAAAAGATATTGAAAGAGAACAAGCAGCTGCTTTTGACTCTATTAAGTCTGAAACAGGAAATATGGCTATTTTAATTGCTTCAAAAATAATGGAAAAAGAGATGAATTTAGAAAACCAAGAGCAATTAGTTGATAAATTTATTGAAGAAGTGGGTAGTATGCCATGGCAGAATTAATAGGAAAAAGATACGCGGATGCTTTATTTGAAGCTGGAAGCGACTTAAATAAAATTGAAGACTTTTATGGGGAGTTAGAAATTCTCGAATCTGCTTTTACTAGTGAGGAGAAACTAATTCAAATCCTTAGTCATCCTAAGATTAAAAAGCAGGAAAAAAAGGATTTAGTAGACAAGATATTTAAGGAAAGTGTATCCCAGGAGATACTAAATTTTCTTTACATCCTAATAGATAAAAATAGGGAAAGTAATATCTTAGACATTATAGGTATTTACAGAGACTTATACTATAATTATAAGGGGATTTTAAGAGTTCTAGCTATTACAGCTATGCCTATGAAGGAAGCTAGTAGAGAAAGGCTGGCAAGTGTACTAGAAGAAAAATTAAATAAGAAAATTTTAATTAGAAATAAGGTTGATGAAGATATTATAGGCGGAATAAGACTTGAAATAGAAGGAAAACTTATAGATGGTACAATTAAAGGTAAGTTGGAAGCTATGGCAAGGACTTTTAAAGCTGCTACAAACTAGAAGGAGCGAGGTGATTAAATGGCAGCGTTAAGGCCAGAAGAGATTAGTTCCATTATAAAGGAACAAATTAAAAGATATGACCAAAGTTTAGATTTAGTAGATACAGGTACAGTTATCCAAGTTGGTGACGGGATCTCTAGAATCCATGGCTTAGAAGGTTGTATGGCTGGAGAGCTAATTGAGTTTCCAGGAGAAGTTTACGGAATGGCTCTTAACTTAGAAGAAGGCAATATAGGTTGTGTACTTTTAGGTTCAGATAAGGAAATAAAAGAGGGAGACACTGTAAAGAGAACAGGAAGGATTGTTGAGGTTCCTGTTGGAGATGTAATGATTGGTAGGGTAGTTAATGCCTTAGGACAAGCCATTGATGGCAAGGGGGAAATTAAGGCTGAGAAGTTTAGTCCTATTGAAAAAATAGCCCCAGGTGTTATTGAAAGGCAAAGTGTTTTCCAACCAATTCAAACGGGAATTAAGGCCATAGACTCAATTATACCGATTGGTAGGGGCCAAAGGGAGTTAATTATAGGTGATAGGCAGACTGGTAAGACAGCTATTGCTATTGATACTATAATAAACCAAAAAGAGGAAGATGTAATTTGTATTTATGTAGCCATAGGACAAAAGAGGTCAACGGTTGCCCAAATTGTTGATACTTTAGAAAGAAGAGGAGCAATGGACTATACTATAGTAGTTTCTGCTACTGCAGGAGAACTTGCACCACTTCAATATATAGCGCCATATGCAGGTGTTTCAATGGCAGAAGAGTTTATGGACCAAGGTAAGGATGTTTTAATAGTTTATGATGACTTGTCTAAGCATGCTGTTGCCTATAGGGCCATGTCCTTACTATTAAGAAGACCACCAGGAAGAGAGGCCTTTCCAGGAGATGTATTCTATTTACACTCTAGACTTTTAGAAAGGGCCGCAAAACTTTCTGATAAAAATGGTGGGGGAAGTATTACAGCCCTTCCAATAATTGAAACACAAGCAGGAGATATTTCTGCCTATATACCGACTAATGTTATTTCTATAACTGATGGTCAAATATTCTTAGAAACTGACTTGTTCTTTGCGGGACAAAGACCAGCTATAAACTCTGGACTTTCAGTATCTAGGGTAGGTGGAGATGCTCAAAACAAGGCCATGAAAAAAGTATCTAAGAGTATAAAATTAGAGCTTGCACAGTATAGAGAGTTAGCATCTTTTGCACAGTTTGGATCTGAGTTAGATGAGAGCACTAAGAGGACTCTAGACCAAGGTGTTAGGATTTTAGAAGTTCTAAAACAACCACAATATAGCCCAGTTCCAGTGGAGCAACAAGTTGTAATATTATATTCTGTAATGAATGGATACCTATCTGATGTTCCAGTGGAAAGAATTAAAGACTTTGAACAAGAGTTTATGCTTTATATAGATAACAACCATAAGGAAATTTTTGAAGAGATTAAAGAAACAGCTGATTTAACTGATGAAACAATAGAGAAAATAAAGAAAGCTATAGAAGAGTTTAAGAAAAGTTTTTAAATTTTATTAGCTGTCTGGGGGTGTAAATGTGGGAAGATCGATGCAGGAAATTAGTAGACGTATTCGTGGAGTAAGTAGTACCATGCAGATTACCAGAGCTATGGAAATGGTTTCCTCTGTAAAACTTAGAAGATCTAGAGAAAAACTAGAAACAACCAGACCCTATTATGAAACTGTTCTTGAAAATATACAAAATGTATTGGGAACTGTAAAAGGTGTTAGGCACCCCCTACTTGAAGAAAGGGAGGTTAAAAACACCCTTTATATAGTTTTAACTTCAGATAGGGGCTTGGCTGGTGGATATAATTCTAATGTGAATAAGCTGGCTATTGAAGAAGCAGGAAAGTCTAAGGGAAATCCTAAGTTTATAACTGTTGGACTTAAGGCTTATGACCATTTTAGGAAAAAAAATGATATAGTAAAGCACTTCTTAGGCATAAGTGAGGAGCCTGAGTTTAGTGATGCTGTTGAAATTGCCAATATTGCACTTGATTTATATAAAAAAGGTGAAGTTGATGAGGTAAAAATTATCTATACTAAATTTGAAAGTATGATTAAACAAACAGCTAAATCCTTAAGAGTTTTACCAGCAGTCAAGGTATATGATGATATGGAAAAAGATAGGGAAGCCAAAGTGCTAATGGAGTTTGAACCAAGTGCAGAAAGTGTACTTGATTTTCTAATTCCAATGTATTTGGAAAGTACAATTTATGGTGCCTTAATAGAGGCATCTGTTAGTGAGCAGGGTGCTAGGCAAGTAGCTATGGAATCTGCTACGGACAATGCGGAAGAAATAATTGAAGACTTAGAGTTAACATACAATAGAGCTAGACAGGAAGCTATTACTATGGAAATATCTGAAATAGTTTCTGGTGCAGAGGCTTTGAAATAATAGATGTATGAAAGGAGAGGGCAAATGAAAGAGAACATAGGGAAAATTGTTCAAGTTATAGGCCCAGTAGTTGACGTTCGCTTTAGCGAAGAAAACTTACCAGAATTATTAAATGCTATTGAGATAGAATTAAATGGTAAAATTATAATTATAGAAGTTGCTCAACACGTGGGTGATGACACAGTAAGATGTGTATCTATGGACTCTACAGATGGTTTAGTACGTGGAATGGAAGCCAAGGATACAGGGCGTCCAATTTCTGTACCAGTTGGTAATGAAACACTTGGAAGACTTTTCAATGTTTTAGGAGAGACCATAGATGGTAAAGAACCACTTAAAGACAATGTAGAATTACTACCAATTCATAGGGAGGCACCATCTTTTGAAGAACAAGAAACAAGTGCTGAAATTTTTGAAACAGGAATAAAAGTAGTTGACCTTATAGCACCTTATTCTAGGGGTGGTAAAGTAGGTCTATTTGGAGGAGCTGGAGTAGGTAAGACTGTACTTATCCAAGAGCTTATAAATAACATAGCTACACAACACGGTGGTATATCTGTATTCGCTGGTGTAGGAGAGAGGACTAGGGAAGGTAATGACCTTTATTATGAAATGATTGAGTCAGGAGTAATAGATAAGACTACCCTAGTATTTGGACAGATGAATGAGCCACCTGGAGCAAGGATGAGGGTAGCCCTTACAGGACTAACAATGGCAGAGTATTTTAGGGACCAGGCTGGACAAGACGTACTCCTATTTATAGACAATATATTTAGGTTTACCCAAGCGGGTTCAGAAGTTTCTGCTCTTTTAGGGCGTATGCCTTCAGCAGTAGGTTACCAACCAACTTTGGCTACAGAAATGGGGCAGTTGCAAGAGAGGATAACATCAACAAAGAAGGGGTCTATAACTTCTGTACAGGCTGTTTATGTGCCAGCGGATGACTTGACTGACCCAGCACCAGCAACAACTTTTGCCCATCTAGATGCTACTAACGTACTATCTAGGCAAATAGCTGAGCTAGGAATATATCCAGCAGTAGACCCACTTGAGTCTACATCTAGGATATTGGACCCAGAGATAGTTGGTAGGGAACACTATGAAGTGGCTACAAAGGTTCAAGAGATACTTCAATCCTATAATGACCTACAAGATATTATAGCCATCTTAGGTATGGAGGAGTTGTCTGAGGAAGACAAGTTAACTGTAGCCCGTGCTAGGAAGATTCAAAGGTTCTTATCACAACCATTTACAGTTGCTGAACAATTTACAGGTATGCCAGGAGCCTATGTACCTATAAATGAAACTGTAAGGGGCTTTAAAGAAATATTAGAAGGAAAGCATGATGATTTACCAGAAGCAGCATTTTTATTTGTTGGAACAATAGATGAAGCTGTTGCCAAAGCTAAAAAAATGGAGGGGTAAATTATGCTAGAACTGGAAATAGTAACTCCAGATAGGTTGTTTTACTCTGGAGAAGTGGAGAAGGTTATTGCTAGGGGCTCTGAGGGAGACTTGGCAGTATTAAATAACCGTGCTCCTATAACAACGCCGTTGAAAATAGGTAGGGTAAGAATATTTGAAAATGGCAAGGAAAGGATAGCAGCTATTTCTGAAGGATATATGTCTGTTCTAGATAATAAGGTTACACTAGTAACCCATTCAGCTGAGTGGCCAGATGAAATAGATGTCAACCGTGCCAAAGAAGCCCTTAAGAGGGCTGAAACTAGGCTTAAAAATAAACCTGAGGGTTTAGATGTGGCCAGGGCAGAGCTTGCTCTTAAAAGGGCTGCCAATAGGTTGGATTTAAAAGACTTAAAATAAAAGACTAAAAGGTATCTACAATATAATTTGTAGGTACTTTTTTTAGGAGGAAAAGATGAAGAAAAAATTTTATTTATTACTAACTATCTTGGTCTTGGTTCCCAATTTAGTTTTTGCCAAGGAATTGGATACTAGGATACTTAAGACAGACAGGGAATATCTTAATAAGACTTATGAGTTTGCTAAGGGAAATAAGGCCCCTAAAATTAACCTAGATGACTTTACTTTTTTAAAACAGTCAGTCCAGGTTTTAGCAAGTGATGATGACTATCTTTGGGCAGTAGCTGGAAATGAAAAAGATGGCTATGCTAAGGTTTTATATAGGTCTTCAGACCTAGGAGAAAGCTATGAAAAAGTATATGTTTTTAAAAAGAGGATAGAAGGGATACATATAAGTCCCCAGGGGGTTATATTTGTTTCTATAAGCGATGGCAGGTGGGAAAAAAATGCAGGTTGTGAAATTTTTAGGTCAGACAACCAGGGAAAAAGCTTTAAAAGGGTTTTAAAGTTAAAGTCTGGGGCAGCTATTAATTGGAATTTTGCCAGTGATGAAGATGGTTATGTTTTTATATCTGAATATGGCTATAAGGAACTTCCAAATAATGCTAGGAGGATATATAGGTCAAAGGATTCTGGCCTTAGCTTTCAAATTGTCTATGAGCCCAAGGAGGTTTTTCATAGCCACAACCATGTAATCCAGATAGATAAAGACAACAAAAATATAATCTACCAGTCAGTTGGGGATATCCATAAGCAGGTCTTAGTATCCTATAATAGGGGAGACAGCTGGCAAAAGTTAATCCATGACATTAATCCAACTGCCCTGGTTCAAGTGGGGGATAAGATGCTTTTTGGACTTGACAACCACCCAAGATCAGGGATTATGGCCTATGATAAAAAAACTAAGAAACTAGGCTACTCCTTTATGACTCCACCACCATACAAGGGGTCTATTTATGACATATTATATGAAGGAGATATATTATATGCAGGCCTAATGTCCTATAGTCAAAAGGACCACACTTGGCCAGGAACTATGTTTATATCTAGGGACAGGGGTAAGAACTGGGAAAATGCTCTTATTTGGCCAAAAATAACAGAAAAATCTGGAATAGGTTTTTATAATATGGTAGCCAAGGATGGCTATGGTTTTATTAACTGTATGCTACCTATGTATGTAAGGGGAGAACCAGGCCATTATACAGGAACTGTTAGGTTTAAACTTAAGTAGGAAGAGCTTATTTTCCTACTTTTTTATTTACAAATCATATTAAATCAGTATAATATTATAAGGAGATTAATTAAGTTTTCTTATATTACAGGTATATTACAAAAAAGCCTTAAAGATATAGAAATAAATAATGATTAATGATATAATTATAATGGTATAGATTTAATATTTAAAAATATAATTAGAATACTTAGAATATACTTGAATTTTACTTGCAATATATAGATTAGCATAAATTTTGGGAGGAGATTTTTTTGGATAAATTAATGGTTGAAAAGAGTTTACCATTAAAGGGAAACGTTAGAGTATCTGGGGCTAAAAATTCAGCGCTTCCTATACTGGCAGCATCATTACTTGGGACTGAGGATATTATATTAGAGGATGTACCAGCACTGAAAGATGTGGGGGTTATGTGCCAAGTATTGGAATCCCTTGGTGCTAAAGTAGAGAAACTTGGAAAGAATACAATAAAAATAAATTCAAAAGATATAAACAACTATGAAACAAAATATGAACTTATGAGTAAAATGAGGGCATCCTTTTTGGTTATGGGTCCTTTACTTGGTAGGCTGGGTAAGACAAAGAACTCCCTACCTGGTGGATGTGCCATAGGTACTAGGCCTATAGACCTTCACTTAAAGGGTTTTAAAATTCTAGGGGCAGAAATTGACTCAGACCATGGTAATATTGCAGCCTTTGCAGAAGAACTAGTTGGAGATAGGATTTATTTAGACTTCCCTTCTGTTGGGGCAACTGAAAATATTATGATGGCAGCTGTACTTGCCAAGGGAGAAACAACAATAGATAATGCGGCTATGGAACCGGAAATAGTAGACTTGGCTAACTTCTTAAACAAGCTAGGTGGAGATGTTAGGGGGGCTGGAACTTCTACTATTAGGATTAGAGGGGTTGAGAGGCTTACTGGTGGTAAGCACCGTATAATTCCAGATAGGATAGAGGCTGGTACCTTTATGGTTGCATCTGCAATTACAGGTGGGGATATAGTTGTTGAAAATGTAATAACTAGCCATATTAAACCTGTTATAGCTAAATTGGAAGAGGCTGGTTGTGAGATAAGTGTAAACGCTGATAAGGTTAGGGTTAAAAGCAATGGTAGGTGTAAGGCTATTGATATAAAAACTATGCCGTATCCAGGATTTCCAACTGATATGCAGTCACAATTTATGGCTCTTATGAGTGTTTGTGAGGGGACTTCTGTTTGTATTGAAACTGTTTTTGAGAATAGGTTTATGCATGTTGATGAACTTAAGAGGATGGGGGCAGACATTAAGATAGATGGTAGGTCTGCAATTATATACGGAGTGGATTCTTTAACTTCTGCACCTGTTAAGGCTACAGACTTAAGGGCTGGAGCTGCCTTGGTTCTTGCGGGACTTATTTCAGAAGGGGTTACAGAGGTTTCAAATATTGAACATATTGATAGAGGGTATGAAAATATAGAAGATAAGCTGAAAAGTTTGGGAGCAAAAATTAAAAGAGTAAAGGCTTAGTTTAAACGAATTAATTAAATTATGTAAAATTTTGAAAATTATAAAAAATCTCTTTACATAGTTAAAAAGAGTGATATAATTATAAATAGGAAGTTTATATTTAGCCTATCCTTAAGATTTTAATCTATAGATTGAAGGACCATCTTTTATAATATAAGATGGTTCTTCTTTTGTTTAAAATTAAAATGGTGGTATAGTTTATAAATAATATAATTATATGGTATACTAAGGTGTGAATAAAATTATTAATATACTTAATGAGGTGAATTAATGTTTGGGTTTAGAAAAGATATAGGAATAGACTTAGGTACTGCTAGTGTATTAGTTTACATGAAAAACAAGGGTGTAATACTACAAGAGCCATCAGTGGTAGCTTTAGATACAGTAAAGGACGAATTTTTAGCTGTTGGAGAAGATGCTAGGAGGATGCTTGGTAAGACTCCAGGAAATATAGTAGCGATTAGGCCACTTAAGGATGGTGTAATTTCTGACTATAATATTACAAAGAGAATGTTGAAATATTTTATAAAAAAATCAGGAGGCAACTCTTTAATTAGGCCAAGGGTTGTTGTTTGTGTTCCTTCTGGAATTACAGAGGTTGAGAAAAGAGCGGTTTTAGAAGCTACTTATGAGGCTGGAGCTAAGAGGGCATTTTTAATAGAAGAGCCAATTGCTGCAGCTATTGGTGCGGGTATAGATATAACAGAGCCAGATGGTATTATGGTGGTTGACATAGGGGGAGGAACAACTGATGTTGCTGTAATTTCCCTAGGAGGAATTGTTGTAAGCAAATCTATTAAAATAGCTGGAGATGACTTTGATGATTATATTATAAAGTATATTAAGAACAAGTATAATATGATGATTGGGGAAAGGTCTGCTGAAAAGCTTAAAGTTACAGTGGGTACAGCCTATAATAGAGAGGAAGAAGTTTTCCAAGAAATTAAGGGAAGAAACCTTTTAACTGGACTACCTATAACAATATCTGTAAGTAGTACAGAGATGATGGATGCTTTAAAGGAGCCTGTTGCAGAAATAGTTGCTACAATTAAGGCTGTCTTAGAAATTACCCCTCCAGAACTTGCATCAGATATATCAGACAAGGGGATAATTATGACAGGGGGAGGGTCCTTGCTATATGGACTAGACAAACTAGTAGAAGAGGCAACTCATATAGAAACTAACCTGGCAGAAGATCCTGTTTCTTGTGTGGCTATTGGAACTGGAAAATCCTTGGAGTGGATATCTGTCTTAGATGGAGATGTACTTAGGGAAGACTTAAGTAGTAAGTATAAATAAATTTTAATATATAGGGATGGAGTTAATAATTTAATTTCCTAGTCAAAAACCTATATTTGGCTAGGAATACAATTATTGGCCTAAGAAAACTTATAAATAAATTTTTATTATAAAGAAATTTTAAAGAATGGTAGATATTTATTGGGGACTGTGGTAATATACAGATAATAGTATGATATATTTATTGCCTGCCAGTAGGTTGGTGGTAAATATTATTATTACATAATAATTTATGATGTCCCTATAATTATTATTATATTAAAAGGCGCTAGTAAACTACTAGTGCTTTTTATTATGCACTTATTTTATCCAGGCTTTTGGGTATATAGTTACTACTAGTTATAGGGGGTGGAAATAATTATAGAAATTTTAAAGTCAAGTACCCTATTTAAGGGCTTTGGCCAAGAAGAAATAGAGGACTTACTAAGTTTAGATTTTTGTAGTATAAGGGAGGTAAAAAAAGACTCCTATATTTTTCATCAAGGGGATAGGCCAGAATATATGTATGTCCTTTTAGAGGGGTCTGTCCAAGTTGAGAAGATAGATATTAATGGGAAAAGAGTTATAGTAAATATTTTTACAAGACCAGGAACAGTTTTTGCAGAAGTATACCTGTACTTGGGAGACCATAATTATGACTATGGCTGTCTTGCTAGGGAAGACACAAGATGTCTTGAAATATCCAAAGATTTTTTTAAAGAGGACAGCTTGGTCCAGAAAAAAGTAACTCAAAATATGCTGGAAATTTTATCCAATAAGGCCTTCTACCTAAACCAGAAACTTTTAATTATGGGAAGTTTTAGCCTAAAGCAAAAAATAGCCAACTATCTTCTTCAAAAGCTGGAAGGTTCAAGGGAGGTAGGACTTGTCTATAATAGGGAGGAGTTAGCAGACTTTCTTGGAACCACTAGACCTTCTCTTTCCAGGGAGCTTAGTAATATGGAGAAAGAGGGCCTAATAAGGGTGAAGAAGGGGTCCATAGAAGTTGTAAGCCTGGAGGGACTAGAAAATATTATTTAGCCTAGGAACTGTAACATATGTTACAGTTTTTATATTTTTTATTGATTATAATAAGCCCATAGACAATAAGAAAAGTTTTATGGGAGGGATAGTTTATGGATAAAAATATGTTTTGCTACCAGTGTCAAGAGACAATGGGTAATACAGGTTGTATAAATAGAGGGGTTTGTGGCAAGGGGCCAAACTTGGCTAAGCTTCAAGATTTACTAGTTTGGTTGGTTAAGGGGATTTCTGAAATTACAACTAGGCTGAGAAAAGAAGGCAAGGAGGTTCCTGCTGATATTAACCACCTATTAACAGAAAGTCTTTTTATGACCATAACCAATGCCAACTTTGATGATTTAAGTTTTGAAAATAGGATTGGAGAACTTTTGGAAGTAAAAGAAGAGCTCCTTGCTAGGCTTGATAAGATGGAAGGCCTTCAAGAGGCTTCTACTTGGTATGAACTGGATACTGGAAAATGGGCTGAAAAATCAAGCCTAGTAGGGGTGATGTCTACTAAAAATGAAGACATTAGGTCCTTAAGAGAGCTAATTACTTATGGTATAAAGGGTTTGGCTGCCTATTCTAAGCACGCCAATGTTCTTCTTAAGGACAATGAAGATGTTGATATATTTATCCAAGCAGCCTTGGCCAGTACATTAGATGATAGTCTAGGGGTAGAAGATTTAGTAGACTTAAGCCTTAAGGTTGGTGAATATGGAGTTTTAGGTATGGCCCTACTGGATGAGGCCAACACTTCTAGCTATGGCCATCCAGAGATTACAGAGGTAGACCTAGGGGTTAGAGATAGGCCAGGAATTTTAGTTTCAGGCCACGACCTAAGGGACTTAGAAATGCTCCTAGACCAAACCAAGGGAACTGGTGTAGATGTTTACACCCATTCTGAAATGTTACCAGCCCACTATTATCCTAAGTTTAAGGCCTATGATAATTTTGTTGGTAACTATGGGAATGCTTGGTGGAAGCAAAGGGAAGAGTTTGAAAGTTTTAATGGACCAATTTTAATGACCACTAATTGTATTGTTCCTATAAAGGACAGTTATGGGGATAGGATTTATACAACTGGTGCGGCAGGTTACCCTGGTGTTAAGCATATTCCAGGTGGAATTGGAGAGGAAAAGGATTTTACTGAATTAATTGACCAGGCAAAGGCTTCTAAGCCACCAGTAGAGCTAGAAAGAGGAAAAATAGTTGGAGGTTTTGCCCATAATCAAGTTTTCCAGCTAGCTGATAAGATAGTTGAGGCTGTGGAGGCTGGAAAAATAAGAAAATTTGTAGTTATGGCGGGCTGTGATGGAAGACATAAGGAGAGAGATTATTATACGGACTTTGCAAGAGCTTTAGCTAGTGATACAGTTATCTTAACTGCAGGTTGTGCAAAATATAAGTATAATAAACTGAAGCTAGGAGATATAGATGGGATACCTAGAGTTTTAGATGCAGGACAATGTAATGATTCTTATTCCTTGGCCCTAATTGCCTTAAAGTTAAAGGAAATTTTTGGGCTTGATGATATAAATGACCTGCCAATAGCCTATAATATATCTTGGTATGAGCAAAAAGCAGTGATTGTTTTACTTGCCCTACTCCACCTAGGGGTTAAAAATATCCACTTAGGGCCAAGCCTACCAGCATTTTTATCTGAAAATGTTCTTAAGGTTTTAGTAGAAAATTTTGGGATTTCAGGAATTTCTACTGTTGAAGAAGATGTAGAAAAATTAATAAATAATTAAAAAACAAGGAACCCTAGGGTTCCTTGTTTTTTTGGCTTCACTAAGGCCAATTTATTTATAAAAATAAAATTTAGGGAGTGCAGTTAAAGCTTCTTCATTTCTAGTTGTTTTTTCTTATTTTGTTCCCAGGTATGAAGAAGTAATGATAGGCCTATGACTCCATAGGCAATAAATACCCTAAAGTATTCTCCAATTTGGGCGTCTCCAATAATATTTTGCCCGGCTTGGGGAGATACTATAAAGAGTAGGTGGAACAAGAAAGTTCCTAGGACTGCTTCTTTCCAAGAAGCCTTATCAACAGAGGCTCCCCCAATTAATAGGGAGGCAACAGCAAACAGTCCTACCTGCTCGTGGTTGTTAAAGGTGTTAAAAGTACCCATATTTTGTAGGTAGATTAACTGTCCCCAAGCAGCAATAACTGTTGATATTATAATTGAGATAATTCTCGTCTTATCTACATTTATTCCAGCTACACTGGAAATATGCATAGACTGGCCTACTGCCCTCATCTCTTGCCCAATTTTTGTCTTTAAAAGGAAATAAATGCCTATAAAAATTGCAATTATAACTATAAAGGTCATAATTGGATACTTAGAGTTTGGGAAGATTGCCTTATCTAAGGAAGACTTTATACTTATTAGGTCCATAGTATTCCTAAGACCATCTCCAGAAGACCTTAAAAGAGCCTTATTTTTAAAAGGGATCAGCTTGCCTGCCAGGACTATAAAAATAAACTGGTAGACCCCATTGGCAAAGAAACCTAGGATCATAGATGTTATCATTTCTTTACCCTTGGCCTTGTTTAAAACCTTACCAACCAAGTAGCCAAGTAAAATAGCAACAGGGGTTGAAACAATTCCAGCCAGTAAAAACCCTCCTAGGCCCTTAAAACCATAGTTCATTATAAAAATAACCCCTACCTGACCAGCCATAGCTCCAAGGACTATCCCAAAGTTTAGCCCCATTCCAGTTATGACAGGTATTATTAGGGAGGTAACTAGGACTAAGTTCCTAGCCAACCTTAAAATCATTTGCTGCATTACAAAATCTATTGTTAAGCCTGAGAAATAAAATCCTAAAATTGATAAAATTATAAAGAAAATAGGTACTATCATGCTGATTCACCTCCAGATCTAGTTAAAGCATAAAGTATTATACCGTTACTAATTATAATCCTTACTATTTCCGACATAGACCCTTCTGAAATTATATTAATAACAGGAAGGGCTATAACAAGTACTGCTTGGAATAAAAATGTCCCTATAACAACATGGGATATTTTTGCCCTATATATACTGGCCCCTCCAATTAAAATAGAGGCAACAGCAGGCATAGCCACATATAGTGGGGCATTATATAGTTGTAAAAATCCAAAGGACTGACTATAGACTATAATCCCAATAGCCCCAAAAACAGTAGATAGTATAGTACCTTTAATTCTTTCCTTGTCCACATCTACACCATTGGAAATTGCAAATTTTTCCCCGCTTCCTGCGACCTCCATAGTAACACCTGACTTGGTCCTAGTAAAAATATAGAATAAAAATGCTAGGAAGGCTACAGCTAGTAAAAGTCCAGTTGGCACAACTACCCGACCAATCTTAAAGGATAAAAAATTGTCTAGGATCTTTTCCATACTAGATTCTAGAGAAACAGTAGACCTAAGCCCACTTCCTCCCATAGCCCAAATAAGTTCTGGAGACTTAAAGGGTGCTAGAAGCCAAACTATGGACATAAATGAAACTATTGAAAATCCTACATAATTACCAACAGTCATCTCTTGGCCCTTGACCTTGTTTAGCATAAGTCCATAAACAAAGCCAGACAATACAGCCAAGGGGATGGCTATTCCAATAGCAACAAAGAAACTAGCCCAGCCAGTAAGACCAAGTTCAATACTAATAAGTGCACCTAGGAGTCCAAAAATAACTCCAAGGGGTAGGTTGAAATTTAGTCCAATACCAGATTTAATACTAGGAACCATAGCCAGGACTAAAATTCCATTCATCCCAAACCTAACAAGAATATCTGAGAAGATATCTGCCAGGGGGATTTTTAAGTAAAAAGCCGCACATAATAAAATGAAAATAAAAATTAAAATAATTAACCTAGGAAAACCTATTTTTTTATAAATTCCTTTAATATCCATTAGATAACCTCCTTACTTAGATTTCCTGACATTGCCAACCCATATTTTGCATCAGAGTCATCAGGACTTAAAATAGAGGTTATCTTACCCTCTGTTACAATAGCAACCCTATCAGCTATTTGCTTTAACTCTGCTAGCTCACTAGATGTTATAATAATAGTAGTATTATACTCTTCATTAAGCCTAATTAGGGTTTCTAAAACCAAGTTTTTAGCCCCAATATCAATCCCACGGGTAGGCTCAGAAACTAGGAGAAGGTCAGGCCTTAGGGTTAGGGCACGGGCAATACAAACCTTTTGCTGGTTACCACCAGACAAGTACCTAGTATTTTGACTAGGGCCAGTACACCTAATATCCAGATCTTCAATCATTAGCTTAGTATGGCTCCTAAGTTCTTTTTTATCAACTAGCTTAAATGGACCTACCTGTTTTAAAAAATCCCCCTTAATTTCCAGGGAAGTATAGGCAATATTTAGGTCTATAGGGTCATCTAGTAAAAGCCCAACCCCCTTCCTATCTTCTGAAAGAAAGGCAATAGACCTTTCAAGTGATGCTCTAGGGCTATTTACTTTAATTCTTTCTCCATCCTTATAAATTTTTCCAGTAGTTGGGTAAAGTCCCATTACACCATTGGCAATACCCACCTTGCCTTGGCCAGCCAGGCCACCAATGCCTAGAATTTCTCCCCTCTTAACCTTGAGGTCAATACTTTTGACCTGCTCCCCAGGCATATTCACAGAAAAAGAATCAAGTTCTAGGATGATTTCATCAGAAATATTAGGGTTTTTCTTTCTTAGCCTAGAGGTTGAAACATCTCTACCAACCATTAATTTGGCCATATCTTCTATGGAAATGTCTGAAGTTTTTGCAGACTTTACCATTTTCCCATCCCTAATAATAGTAATATTGTCAGTAGTATCCTTGATTTCATTAAGCCTATGGGTAATAAATAAGACTGCAATTCCAAGCCTTGATAGGGACTTAATAATATCCAAAAAATCAGCGGCTTCAGACTCTGTAAGTACAGCAGTTGGTTCATCTAAAATAAGTAGTTTTAAGTTAGTCTTATCAATCTCCCTGGCAATTTCAATAAATTGCTTGTAGCCAACAGGCAGGTGCTCAACCTCCAAAAGTTGGTCTATTTTTAGGTCTAATTTTTCCAGGGCCAAGTTGGTATCCTTAGCCATTTCCTTAGTATCTAGCTTACTTAACTTATTAGATCCTAGAAGTTTTTTACTTAGGCCAGACTTAGTATTTTCACGGTTAAGTTTTACATTTTCAGTAACACTAAAGCCTGGTATTAGCATAAATTCTTGGTGGACCATTCCTATTCCAGCCTCCATAGCATCAGTAGGCCTACTAGGCTTGTAGGGATTACCATCTATATAGATATCCCCCTCAAAACCACCAGTTTCACCAATTACTGGCATTCCAAATAGAATATTCATAAGGGTAGACTTACCAGCTCCGTTTTCACCTAGGAGCCCATGAATTTCTCCTTCTTCAATAGAGAGGGAAACTTCATCTAAGACCTTATTTTCTCCATAGACCTTAGAAACCCTGTTAATTTTTAGTAATGCCATAAGATCACTCCCTTTCATTTTCCCTAAATCTTTATAAATAGTGCCTATTACCTGTAAAAATATATAGAAATAGCAAATAGAATATTCTATTTGCCATCCCATATAATATTAAACTAAAAACTAATTAATATATTTTATTACCAAGAACAAAAACTAAGAAATTTTCGTGGTCGTCATCAAAGGCCTTAATTTTTAATTCTCCCTTGTCATCAGACACTTCTTTCATAATTTCTACCATCCTATTTGAATCAAACTTATCAACCTTGCCCTCAGCATACTCCATAGCATAAGCAGTACCAGCTTCTAAAATTACAGTAGCAGCAGGTTTAGACCAAGTACCAAACCTACCAGACCCACCTTTTTCTTCTATCTTACTAGCTATTTGTTCATTTAGGTAGTCAATATCACTAGCCTTGTCTTCAGGTATTTCAATACCTAGAGCACTAGGATAAGCGTGGTATGGGGAAGGGCAACATTGTTCTGGGAAAATTGCACCCTCTGCCAAGGTTTGCTTTATTAAAGGTTCCATCATACTACAGTTTGTACTGAAAAAGGCAGTATCCTTTCCATACTTAGCAACCTGTCTAGGTACATCTTCTAAGATAAATTGTTGAGAACCAGGAACACCAGCATCAGAAGTTGGGTCTGGAGCATCTACTTCAACAAAATCAATACCAAGCTTGTCAGCAGCCTTTTTAAACTCATCCCTTCTAGCACCTAAAAGTTCCATAGACAAGTGCCTTGGGAAAGAATAATGGATAAAGGTTGTGGCACCCATATCTTTCGCCTTTTGCATAATAGATTGGCCACGAGTTAGTTGGTCAAGCTCTAGGATTATATCTGCCCTAGGACTAATAACCTCCACATCTTCGTGGGGAGCACCTATAACAAATAAAATATCATCTCTCATTTCCCTAATCTGGTCTATGGCAGCTGATATACCTGTAACACCTTCATACATTACAATAGCCTTAACCTTAGGATCCGCCCCTAGGGCTACTATTTGAGATATAGTAGTTTCTTGTTCAGTATCAAACTTAACTGGATATGTACGGTGTTCTATCTTGCTACCATACTTGGCAAGCAATTTTTCTCCAGTCCTAAAGCCTTCCTCCCCTTGGGCAACTGTACCAGTAATTACACCAATCTTATAGTCATTAGGATCACTAGGACCACCACCAGTTTCTTCCTTGGCCCCACAGGCTACTAAGGAAAAGCTAAGCATCATGGCCATAAGTAGACTAATAATCTTTTTCATAAAATCCCTCCTAAATTAATTTATAGTAACTAATAATAAAAATTAACTAAAAATTGGGAAAATTCCAAATCTAGTTATTTAAACCTAATTTTAAGATAAACACCCTTAATAAATTTATTAAAGGTGTTATCTAAATTGCTTATTCAAGTTTATATTTTTATCAACTATATACTAGTGTCAAAAAAAAGTCAAGCCAAAATTTACAAATAATTTAAAAAAATCAAAAATTTTCCTCAAGTAAATAGTCTACAAACTTAAGGGGTTGGTTGTCTTTAAAATATAACCTAGGAACCCTCCTACCAATAGTGGCTATATCTCGAGCCCGTAAAAGTTTTTGGTTGTGCTTGCCCATTAGGACAACTTCCTGGCCTATTTCAAGCCCCTTAATCCCTGTTACATCTATCATAGTTTGGTCCATACAGACCTTGCCTACAACCTTCACCATCTTTCCAGCAACCAGGACCTCTATCTTGTCAGCTAGCTCCTGGAAAAAACCATCAGCATACCCAACAGGCAGGGTGGCAATAAGTGAATCTCTTTTAGCTATAAAAGTCCTATTATAGCTAACGGCCTCCCCTTTTTCTAGCTGGTTTAAGTTGGAGATAACAGTCCTAAACTTCATAGAAAGTTTTAGGGGGATTTTAGGGGCCTGGAGGTCATAGTTGGAATAGACACCAAAAATTGGAATCCCAAGTCTTACCATATCTAAATTATAATTTGGTAGGTCAACAGCTCCACCCCAGTTGGATATGTGCTTAATTTTAAAGTTTAAACCTTTAGTTTCTAGTTTCTCTACAAAGTCTGTAAAAATATTGTACTGGTAGTCAGAAAAGCTTTTATCTTCTACTTCTGATTCAGCAAAATGAGAAAAAATCCCCTCAACCTCAAGCATAGGTAGGGAAAAGACCTCCTCTATAAGCCTAAGACCTTCATCATTTGGCCTAAAGCCTAGCCTGTTCATACCAGTATTGACCTTGATATGTAGCTTGGCCTTCATATTTAATCTTTCGCCAGCCTGGCTTAGGAGCTTGGCCTGGTCAAGGTCATATACAGTTTGGGTTATTTTATTTTTTACAATAAGGTCAAAGGAGGATAGTTCTCCAAAACCCAGGATTAAAAGGGGAAAGTCCTTGTTGTACTTCCTAATTTCAAGGGCCTCATTAAGGCTGGCAACAGCCAGGTAATCCACCCCAGACCCTATAATAGTATCTAGGATATTCACTGTCCCATGGGAGTAGGCATCTGACTTTAAAACGGCCATAAGCCTTGTGGGCCCAAGATAATTCTTTAGGCTCTCTATATTATATTTAATATTATCTAAATTTACTTCCAACCTAGTTTCTCTAATTTTTTCTAACATAAAACCAATCCTTTCTTGGAAACATTATATGGTCTAGGGCAAGCAAAATCAAGAAAGGATAAATTATTGAAAAAATTTATATATTGGAAATAAAGATATAAATAAGGTATTATATAAGCATAAGAAAAAGATAAAGGGGTGTTTAATATTATAGTAGCATTAATAGTACTACTAGCCTTAATAGTAGTAGATAAGAAGATAAACTTTACAGACAAGAAGAAGTTAAAAATAACTTATGGGCTTATTAATACCTATGTTTTTGCCCTTATAATCACTGGGTTTGTTTTAGCTGGCCTAGGCTATAAGGAGGTCTTAATGGTTGCAGAAAAGGCCTATTACATAGGAATGATAATTTTTGCCCTAGGGTTGCTAGTACTTGAATTTACAAGGGGAAGGGATATAAAAACTTTGTGGCCTATTATAATAGTAGCCCTAGTATATGGGATCTTAGTTAGGCTAGCCAAGACTAGGTTGATTTTTGGACCAATAGTTTTAAGCTTGTTTTTGACCAAGTTTTTAGTCAGCTTATTTTATCCCAATATAAAAACCAACTTTATCCTGGCCTATAAGAGGCACCTAGATGAAGGGTATGCTGGCCTAAGGTTTAAAGATAGGTATAATGACCTATTTTATAGGGGGGACTTTTTTCATAATGACCTAGTTAACAGGGTATTTAGTTTTTTCTCTGCTGGCTACAAGCTAAAAGTTATGAGGAAAAGATTGATTTATGGAAGTGAAAATGTTGATGACCAGTATAATTTAATGACTGTAATAGAGCATTATGAGAGGGAAGAAGAAGGGGTCATTGTTTTTAATAGGATAGAAAGGTCTATAAATAACAGGTATGAGGAGTCAGATGTTTTTAAGCTAGATGAAATAACGGAAATAACCAATGGGGACTATTTTAAGACCTACCTGGCTACAAAGCTTATAACCTACCCTAAGGTTGACTTTCAATACAAGACCTATATTATTGACTTGAGTATAATCAAGGGAAATGAAAATTTTTCCTTGTTTGATGTAAATAAGAGGGACATTTTGGATGTTAAAATAAGCAAGGATTATAGGGTTACTATGGAAAATTTAAGGGATGATGATAGGGTGGAAAAATACCTCCACAACCTAGTTAAAAAAGATGTCATCTATACAAGCATAGTAGACTTCTTAAATAAGGGGGACCAGGAGGTCTATGAGTTTAATAGGACTAAAAATTTCAAGCTAGCTTATGATGAGGGGATAAAGTGCTTTAAGGTATACTCTGGAGATTTTGGACTTTTAGGTATGCTAAAGACAGAAGATACTAGTGAGATAGTAAATATTAATATGCCCCTTAAGGATAATATAGTTTTTGAGGAATATGACCTAGATAAGGAGGTCCAAGAGTATAGTATTTATATGGAAGAGGATATGGTGGACAGTCCTTATAATATGGAGGTTGAATTTTATATCCAGGTAGATATGAAGCAGGACAGGCAGGAGGAAAAGCCTAGAAAAGACCCTAGGCCAAACTTTAACCTAATAGGAAGGATAAAACTAGATTTAAGTATATAAAAGAGCCAATAAGGGCTCTTTTTTTTATAGGTTTTTTTAGAATATCTACTAAAAATTTAAAATAATTTTAATTTCTACAAAAACAGTAGGAATTATATTGACTATTATAAAATACAGATTTATAATAATTATAGACATATGAAAATAAATGAATATGTATTGAAAAAATACTTAATTATTTAAAAATAAATAGATTATAGAAAGGGAGTAGAAAATGTTAGAACTAAAAAATATCTGCTTTCATGTAGAAGAAGATGGGAAGAAAAAAGAAATTTTAAAGGATATAAGCCTGGAAATAAGTGAAAAATTTGTAGCTATAACAGGCCCTAATGGAAGCGGTAAGTCTACACTTGCAAAGATCATAATGGGGATATATAAGCCTACTAGTGGAAGGATTATCTTTGATGGGGAAGATATTACTGACCTAGATATTACTGAGAGGGCAAATATGGGAATTAGTTTTGCTTTTCAACAACCTGTAAGATTTAAGGGTATAACTGTCCGTCAAATTTTATCCTTGTCTGCAAGCAAAAACTTATCTGTAGAAGAGGCTTGTGGATACTTGTCTGAGGTGGGTCTTTGTGCTAAGGACTATGTTTATAGGGAACTTGATGAAACCCTTTCTGGAGGAGAGCTTAAGAGGATAGAGATTGCTATGATGTTGGCTAGGGGGACTAAGTTGTCTGTCCTAGATGAACCTGAGGCAGGGATTGACCTTTGGAGTTTCCAAAACCTAATAAAGGTTTTTGAAAATATGAATAGGAAGAGCCAGGGAAGTATCTTGACTATTTCACATCAGGAGAGGATCTTAGATATTGCTGATAGGATAATAGTGATGGAAAATGGAGAGGTTGGAAGGATAGGAACTAAGGATGAAATCCTGCCAGAACTTTTAGCCCAATCAAGCCATTGTAAGTTTTTGTAAAGGAGAATAAGTATGAATAAGATATATGAAGATTTATTAAATGAAATTTCTAACCTACATGATATCCCTATGGGTGCTTATAATATAAGGGCTGATGGGGAAGGTTATGACAGGCAAACAACTAAGAATATAGATATTGTTACAAAAACAGACAAGCCTGGAATAGACATAATTATAAAGGCTGGAACTAAAAATGAAAGTGTCCATATACCAGTTGTAATTAGTAAATCAGGCCTAGATGACTTGGTTTATAATGACTTTTATATTGGGGAGGATGCAGATGTTACAATAGTTGCAGGCTGTGGTATCCATAATCCTGGTGAGGGCAAGTCTTCCCATGATGGGATCCATAGGTTTTTTGTTGGAAAAAATGCCAAGGTAACCTATGTTGAAAAACACTATGGTTCAGGTCCTGGAACGGGTATTACAAATATGAGCCCTACTTCTGTTGTTGAAATGGAAGAGGGAAGTTTTATGAAGATGGATACTGTCCAAATTAAGGGTGTGGACTATGCTGATAGGAAAACAGAGGCTATTATAGGTGACAATGCTACCCTTATAGTTGAAGAGAAAATAATGACAGATAGGGACCAGGTTGCCAAGACTAATTTTGAGGTTGAATTAAATGGTAAAAACTCTAGTTCCCATGTTATTTCAAGGTCAGTTGCTAGTGATGATTCTTTCCAAGAATTTAGGTCCAAGATGGATGGGAATAATATGTCAGCAGGCCATACTGAATGTGATGCCATATTAATGGGCAAGGGGAAGGTTGTTGCTATACCAGAAATTGCAGCCAACCATCCAGACTCTTCTTTAATTCATGAGGCAGCTATTGGTAAAATAGCTGGAGAACAGCTTATGAAACTTCAAACTTTAGGACTTTCTGAAAAAGAAGCTGAAGAAGAAATTGTTAGGGGATTTTTAAGATAGTTAGTATATATAAGAAAAAACTAGGTAGCTACCTAGTTTTTTCTTTTTTTATAGGTCTTTTGCCTGGAAGAACTTAATGGAAAGCAGGATAGATAGGCCTAGTATAATAATTAGGACTAGGGGGAGAAACTTTAGGCTTTGTATTATGAGTTCTTCTAAGTCCTTAATATTTTTAAGGTAGTGGACCAGGGACCTTCTAAATATAAAACCTAGGAAAAAAGGCACTCCAAACAGGCCTAGGGAAACATATCTTGCCTTTTCAACACCATATTTAAAGGATACTGGAAACAAAACAGCTATAAATATAACTACTATTGAAGCTATTGTTGAAGATGATACAAGAAATTCTATTTTATCTATTGGTAGGCTTAGTAGCCTTATGCTTAAATAAATAATTCCAGCCAACAAGCCACTAAAAATAAGGCATATAAGTGCTGTAAGATACCTACTTATTACTAGGTCTTTCCTAGATATAGGTAGACTTAGGGCATAGGTATAGAAATCTACTTTTTCATCATATACAAAGCTAGAAAGTGAAAAAGATAGGGCTAGCATAGTTAAAATAGAAACTATAAAATTTAGATTTTTATTGTAGATACTAATAAGTGAAAAAAATAAGATCAAGAAAAACCCTTGCTTTAGGTTGGCTCTTAGGTTTAAAATATCTTTTAATATAAGTGCTTTCATATACTTGTCCCCCTTGTAAAAAATATCATAATATCCTCAATACTAGGATTATCCACTATAAATCCCTCCCTAAGCCTAGACCTATTTGAAACTAGGACATCTAGGCTAAAACTATTTTCAAGATAGGCAACCACAAATTCTTTTGGAATACTAGAGAGACCCTCCCTGTTAGTTCTCACAATGCCGTAGTTGCTTAAGACTTCCTCCCTATCATTATTAAGGACCAGCCTACCCTTGTGGAGAAGTACAATGTAGTCTGCTATCTTGTCTAGGTCTGAAGTAATATGGGTTGAAAATAAGATACTAGAATTATTATCCTGGATAAAGTTAAGGAGTTCATCTAGGATATCCAACCTTACCATAGGGTCTAGGCCAGAAGTAGGCTCATCTAATATTAATAAACTTGACTTATGGCTTAGGGCACAGGCTATGGAAAGCTTGGTTTTCATTCCTTTAGAAAACTCCTTATAGGGCTTATTAAGAGGTATTTGGAACTTATTAAGATAGGAAAGAAAAACTTCTTTCTTCCAAGTTTTATAGGTCTTAGCCAGGATACTTTCAATATTTTTTGGGCTTAGGCTATCGTGGAAAAAATGCCCATCTAAAACAACACCTAGCTCCTCCTTAATTTCAAGTTCGAAACCATCTAGGTTCTTCCCAAAGTAGCTTACATCACCACTGGTTCTTTTAACTATATTTAAAATAGACTTTATGGTGGTTGTTTTACCACTTCCATTTTCCCCTATAAGTCCTACAATACTCCCCTTAGGAATATTAAAGGATATATTGTCTAAGGCAAAATCCTCAAAATTTTTGCATAAATTTTTAACTTCTAAAATATTTTCCATACTAACCCTCCCTATATAGCGTTTCTAAAATTAACTTTAAGTCTTCCAAGGATAAGTCTATAAGGCCAGCTTTTTCTATGGCACTAGTAAAACTTGCCTCAATATCCTTTAAAAATTCTTCCCTTATAAGGTCTAAATTTTGCTTTCCAACAAAGGTTCCCTTGCCAGGAACAGTTGTAAGAAAACCATCCCTTTCCAATTCATCATAGGCCCTCTTAGTAGTAATAACACTTATCCTAAGCTCCTTGGCCAAGTACCTAATAGAGGGAAGTTTTTCCCCCTCTTTTAAATTATTAGTAAGGATTTCCTCCTTGACCTGGTTGTATATTTGCTGGTAAATAGGTTCTTTACTTGAGTTACTTATAATTAGATTCAATTAACCACCCCACTGTTCATATAATATATATACAGTATACACACGCCTAAAATAAAAGTCAATAGGAATTAAGTATACAATGTTAAGCTATAGTTACATTAGTGTTACATTGAATAAAAGCCATATAAATTTGTTATAATAGGGGTAAGAAGTAAGTAAGAAAACTTAAGAGATAGTGAGTATAATATTGAAAGGATGATAATTTATGAAGGGCACTAAAAGAATTTTATCAGCATGTTTAGCAAGTATTTTAGTTGTTACTCCTGCAATTAGCCTTGCAGAAACTCAAGAAAATGCAATAGTGGAACCAAAATATGAGGCAGAATACTCTTCTTTTGAAGGGGTTATAGAAACTGTTGATAGGAAGGATGACAGGATAACTATAAGGGTTAAAAGAACTATTGAAGACAAGGAAGATGAATTAATATTCCACCTTGATGAGGAGGTCTTAGTTTTTGATACTAGGCCAAGCAAGGAAGAGAAAAGATCCCACCTAGTTAAGGGGGCAGAGGTTTCAGTATTTTATCCAGTAAATACTCCAATGGCACTTAGTATGCCAGGGCAACTTACTCCAGAGGTAGTTGTAGTTAGAAATTCTGAAGAACCAATGATGGTTAAAGTTGACAGGTTTGATGAAAACCTACTAAGCTCTGATGGACAATTAAAGTTAAACTTAGAAGATCCTAAGGACTATAAAAACAAGAAGCTACTAGTATATTATGATATGACTACTAGGTCTTTACCACCACAAACTACACCAAAACATATAGTAGTTTTAGAAGATAAGGAAGATGCAAAGGACCTAGAAGAGGACAAGGAAGTAAAGGGAAACATTACTATCCTAGATAAAATCAATGTTAGGGGTAAGGAATATAAGACTTCTATGTACAAGAAAAAAGATAATGTAGTTATGGTTCCTCTTAGGGATATAACTGATATTATGGGATATAAGATAACTTGGAATGGTAAAAATAAGCCTGTTGAACTAACTAAAGGACCCCACTGGACAAGTGTGGAACTAAATAATAATAGGTATAGCTTTGCTAGGATGGCACCTTTTGAGCTAGAGTCTGCTCCAGAGTTAATAAAGGGAAGGACTTATGTTCCAGTAAGTTTCATTAACAGGGTTTTAGATGGAGAAAGCCTAGAAGTAGTAGATGGACTTTTAACAGTAAAATAAAAATTAAAGATATATATAAGATGGTGTCCAAACTTGGGCACCATTTTTATATTGGAATTAATTGGCAGAAGTACTTAAGATTGGCTAATAGACCTAGGCTGGCTTATTTAAGAATACGACAAGGTTAAATACTTAATTTTTTCAGAAAATAAACAATTTTAGAACTTAAAAAAATTTAATGAAAAATAAAAAGCTAAGTGTTATAATGATTACGGAAAAAATAAAAAAGGAGTGATATTATGACATTAGGAGTATTTTTAGGCTTGGCCATGAGCATCTATTTATTAGTAATGGAGCCAATTAAAAGGTCTAAGAAAATAAGTAATATACTAGACCAAGTTGACCTTGATAAAGATATGGAAGATATAGATAAAGATGTAGTTATGGAGATTAAAAAAACAGTTGAAAGTCCTTTGGCCTTTAAAACTGGAAGTTCAGAAAGAGAACTTAATATTTTAATGGCAAGGTTTATGGAATAATAGGCTAGGGTTATGACCCTGGCCTATTGTTATTTTAGGAATTTTCAGATATATTTAAACTACTAGGTATATTAGTAGGCTTAATACCTAAATAATATAAGAAAGAAAATTTATACTTTCAAAAGGAGAGGGAAAATGGTTTATATTGATAATAGTGCTACAACCAAGGTGGATGAAAGGGTTATTGAAGCTATGCTACCCTACCTAAATGAATATTATGGCAATCCAGGCAGTAGGTTTTATGGGGTTTCAACTAATGCAAAAAAAGCAGTAGAAGATGCTAGAGAAAGCGTTGCCAGGCTAATAAATGCAGACCCAAGTGAGATTGTGTTTACATCTTCTGGATCAGAGGCTAATAATTTCATAATTAAGGGAGTGGCAGATTATTTAAAGAACTATGAAAAAAAGGGTAACCATTTAATGACATCAGCTGTTGAGCATAAGTCAGCCTTAAATGTTTTTAGGTTTTTAAATGGGGAAATTTTTATGAACAAGGAAGTAGAAGGCGGAGAGGAGTCCAGGTTTAATAGGGGTTATGAACTAGATATTATAGGTGTTAACTCCTTGGGTATTTTAGAGCTTGAAGATGTGGAGGCCAAAATAAGAGATACTACTATTTTGGGAAGCTTTATGTTTGGAAACAATGAAACTGGTAACCTAAATAGGATCAAGGAGCTGGCAGAAATCTTTAAGGAAAGAGATATTTATATACATACAGATGCCACCCAGGGGGTTGGCAAGGTTGAAATTGATATGGAGAAGATTTTGGTTGATGCTATGTCTTTTTCAGCCCATAAAATATATGGACCCAAGGGAGTTGGAGCAGCCTATCTTAGGAAAAAAGATGGTAGGCAGCAAAAGTTAACAAGCCTGATCCATGGTGGGGGAGACCAGGAAAATGGTTATAGGGCTGGGACTCCTGCTGTTCACGATATAGTTGGTTTCGGTAAGGCTTGTGATTTGGCCTATGATAGCATAAAAGCTTATCCTAGGGAACTGGGAAAATTAACCTTGGCCTTTAAGGAAGTCTTATATAGGCATTTTCCAGATGTTTTTATCCTAACTGATGAAGAAAATAGTGTTCCAGGTGCCATATCCTTTGTCCTACCAAATATTAGTAACCTAGATTTTCTTGAAAGGATATCAGAAGGTGTGGCATTTTCAGCTGGATCTGCCTGTAGTGCCACTAGTACTAGGACAGGTCTTTTAGATGAAATTGGTAGGCCTGAATACAAGGAGAATTTTTTTAGGGTAACTTTTGGAAAATTTAATACTGAAGATGATATAAAAAAGATAGATGATTACTTTGCCAGGGTTAAGGCTGGATTGTAAAAATTCAATAGGAGTTTGCATATAATATTTTATATATGATATAGGGACTAGTTCCTGGGATTTCTTAAATATCCTAGAAATTACTTTAAAAATAAGTGTATTAACTATATAATATAGGGTGGAGAGCAAATTATGGGAGAGGACAAGTAGATAGGTAAATCTACTTGTTTTTTCGTGGAAATGAAATATTAAATATCTATGTCATTTCTTGAATAGTATATATAATAATGATAGAATAATATGAATGATTAGCAGGAATAGAAAGGTGGTTAAGGGATGCCAAGTTTAATTGAGAAAATATTTGGTACCTACAGTGAGAGAGAAATTAAGAAGATAAGTAAAACTGTAGACAAAATTGAAGAGTTGGAGAAAACGGTTAAGCCTCTTACAGATGATGAATTAAGGGGAAAAACTATAGAATTTAAAGGAAGGATTGAAAAGGGAGAAAGCCTAGATGACCTACTACCAGAGGCATTTGCAGTAGTTAGGGAATCAGCCCTTAGGGTTTTAGGCCTTAGGCACTTTAGGGTTCAATTAATAGGTGGTATTATCCTCCACCAAGGTAGGATAGCAGAGATGAAAACTGGGGAAGGAAAGACCTTGGTTGCTACCCTTCCAGCCTATTTAAATGCCTTGATGGGTAAGGGAGTCCATATTGTAACAGTAAATGACTACCTGGCTCAAAGGGATAGGGATATTATGGGCAAGGTTTTTGAATTTTTAGGCTTGACTACGGGCTGTATAGTCCACGGCTTAAATAATGATGAAAGAAGAGAGGCCTATAATTCAGATATTACCTATGGTACAAACAATGAGTTTGGCTTTGACTACCTAAAGGATAATATGGTTACTTATAAGGAAGAAATGGTACAAAGAGACCTTTTCTACTGTATAGTGGACGAGGTTGACAGTATTTTAATAGATGAGGCCAGGACTCCTTTGATAATTTCTGGAGCTGGAGATAAGTCAACTTCTATGTACCAAAGGGCGAGTGCCTTTGTAAGGACTCTTTCTTCAAGGGTTCTTTCTGTTGAGGAAACTAAGGTAGACCCTTTTGATTTTGATAGGGAAGTTAAGGAAGAAACAGTAGATTATTTAATAGATGAAAAGGCTAAGTCTGTATCTTTAACCGATAAGGGGATTGCCAAGGCAGAGTCTTATTTTGGGATAGAAAACCTATCGGATTTAGAAAATATGGAAATTTCCCACCATATTAACCAGGCTCTAAAGGCTAGGAGTATTATGACAAGGGACATAGACTATGTTGTCCAAGAGGGAGAAGTTGTCATAGTAGATGAGTTTACAGGTAGGTTGATGTATGGTAGGAGGTATAGTGATGGTCTCCACCAAGCAATAGAGGCTAAAGAGGGCTTGGAGATAAAGTCTGAATCTAAGACTCTTGCAACTATTACCTTCCAAAACTACTTTAGGATGTATAAGAAACTATCAGGTATGACTGGTACAGCTATGACGGAAGATGCTGAATTTAGGGAGATATACAATATAGATGTTGTTGAGATACCAACTAATAAACCGGTTATAAGGATAGACTACCCAGATGCTGTTTATGCTACAGAAAAGGCCAAGATAAGGGCTGTTGTAAATGAGGTTAAGGAACTACACAAGAAGGGGCAACCTATTTTAGTAGGTACTATTTCCATAGAAAAATCTGAGCTTATTTCTAGATTCCTTAAAAAAGAAGGAATTAAGCACGAGGTATTAAATGCTAAGCAGCATGATAGGGAGGCAGAAATTGTTGCTCAAGCTGGTAGGTTTGGTGCAGTTACTATTGCAACTAATATGGCTGGTAGGGGTACAGATATTGTTCTAGGAGGTAACCCTGACTTCTTGGCCAAGCACCAACTAAAGAAAAAGGGTTTTTCTGAAGAAGTAATTGCCTATGCGGAGGGCTTTTATGATGGTGATGATGAAGATATTTTAAAGGCTAGGGAACTTTATGAAAAATATTTTGAAGAGTTTAAAGAGGTAACAGATAAGGAAAAAGAGAAGGTTTTAGAAGCAGGTGGTCTTCATATTATTGGTACTGAAAGACATGAATCAAGAAGGATAGATAACCAGTTAAGAGGTCGTGCTGGTAGGCAGGGAGACCCTGGTTCTTCAAGATTTTATATTGGGCTTGATGATGACTTAATGAGACTTTTTGGTGGAGAAAAACTGGTTAAAATTATGTCTAGGATGGATGTTGAAGAAGATGAGGTCTTAGAGCATGGTCTTCTTACTCGTGCCATTGAAGGGGCTCAAAAGAAGGTTGAAGGAAACCATTTTGCATCTAGAAAATATGTCTTAAAATATGATGATGTTATGAACACTCAAAGAGGCATTATCTATAAGGAAAGAAAAAAAGTTTTAGAAGGGGAGAACTTAAGGGAAGATATTTTAGCTATGGCTGAAAAGATTATAAGTTCCAGTGTAGACCAATATACTATGGGAATGCAGTATCCTGAAGAATGGGACCTACAAGGCTTAAACATCCATATGGTGGATATCTTTAATATGAGCGAGGACTTCCTTCCAAGCTTGGATCTTGAAAATATTACTAAGGAAGGTCTAATAGAGGCCTTGGTTCAAGAGGCTAAGGACTTGTATGAAGATAAGGAAGACCAGTTTGAAGAGGAAGAAATTAGGGAACTGGAAAGGATTGTTTTACTCCAAGTGGTTGATACTAAATGGATGGACCACATAGATGCTATGGACCAGCTTAAACAGGGTATTGGACTTAGGGCTATGGGGCAAAAAGATCCAGTTATGGCTTATCAAATGGAAGGTTTTGATATGTTTGAGGCTATGAACTATAGTATTGCAGAGGACACTATAAAACTTCTATACCATATTACAAAGCAGGCTAAGATGGAAAGAAAGAAGGTTGCCAATCCTATAGACACTCCTGAAGCTGGGGTAAATAAACCAGTTGTTAAGACTGAACCTGAAATTAATAGGAATGACCCTTGTCCTTGTGGAAGTGGTAAGAAGTATAAACATTGTTGTGGCAGAAAGTAGGGGTAGGATGGATTCTATACACTTAGAAGAAGAAAAATTGACAAAATTTAGGAAAGAAGTTAAAGAGTTAGGGGTGTCTCTTTGACATCCCCAAGCTTAGAGAAAGAAAGGCTAGTCTAGACCAGGAAACTTTTAAGGAGGATTTCTGGGATGATGTTGAAAAGGCCCAGGCTACTATGCAGGAAATAACCATCTTAAGTAGGCAGATTGAAGAATATGATAAGCTACTAAATAGTATAGATGATGTAGAAATCTTTCTAGAACTTGCCTTTGAAGAAGATGATAGGGAAACTTATTTAGAAGTCTTGGCTAAGATAGATGGTTTGGAAGAAGAAATTGGTAACTTTAGGTTAAATACACTTTTATCAGGTGAATATGATAAAAATAATGCTATAATAGCCATAAACTCAGGAGCTGGCGGACTTGAGGCCCAGGACTGGGCAGGTATGCTCCTTAGGTTATATACTAGGTGGGCTGAGAGAAAGTCCTACAAGATAGAAACTCTAGATATGATACCGGCACCAGAGGGTGGGGTTAAGTCTGTTACTCTTAGGATAGTTGGACATAATGCCTATGGTTATTTGAAGGCTGAAAAGGGAGTCCATAGGTTGGTTAGGATTTCTCCTTTTGACTCAGCTGCAAAGAGGCATACGTCTTTTGCCAGCCTAGATGTATTTCCAGAATTGGAAGTTGACACTAATATTGAAATTGACCCAACAGACCTAAAAATTGATACCTATAGGTCTAGTGGGGCAGGAGGCCAGCATGTTAATACTACGGACTCGGCAGTTAGGATTACCCATATTCCAACGGGAATAGTAGTCCAGTGTCAAAATGAGAGGAGCCAGCATAGTAATAGGGAGACTGCTATGAATATGCTTGCTTCTAAATTAATCCAGGTTAAAGAGGAAGAGCAAAAGGAAAAAATTGAGGATATCCAAGGCAAGTACTCCCAAATTGCCTGGGGTAATCAAATAAAATCTTATGTTTTCCACCCTTATTCTATGGTAAAGGACCATAGGACTAATTATGAGGTTGGTAATGTAGATAGGGTAATGGATGGAGATATAGATGACTTCATAAGAGAATACCTAGTACAAAATGCCCATAAGAAATAGGAAAAACCCTTTCTAGTGAAAGGGTTTTTAATTTGGCCTAGGTCATAAATTGTATTTCTTAGGACCATAATATATACTTGTGTTATAAGATTTGATAAAGGGTGAATTTATATATGGATATAATAAAAAAATTGATAGAAGAATTAAAGCTTAAGGAATTTCAAGTTGTAAATACAGTAAAACTTCTAGATGAGGGAAATACTGTTCCTTTTATTGCAAGATATAGGAAGGAACAGACGGGAACACTAGAGGATATTGTAATAAGAGATTTAAAGGATAGGCTGGATTACTTAAGGAGCCTAGAGGAAAGAAAAGATGAGGTTATAAGACTCATAGATGACCAGGGAAAACTAACTGAAGACCTTAAGAAGGAAATTCTAGCAGGCGAAACCCTACAAAAAATAGACGACCTTTATAGGCCTTTTAGACCAAAAAGAAGGACCAGGGCAACCATTGCCAAGGAAAAGGGCTTGGAGGACTTGGCTGGCCTTATACTTAAGGGAGACCTTACTAGGGAAGAATTTTTAGCCCAGGCTGAAAAATACTTAGATGTAGAGAAGGAAGTCTTAAATGTTGAAGATGCAATTTCTGGTGCCAAGGATATAATAGCTGAAATTATTTCAGATGATCCTAAGGTTAGGGAAAGGGTCAGGACCTTATTTTTTAAAAATGGAATTTTAGAAAGCAAGGCTGTAAAAAAGGAAGAAAAATCAGTTTATGAAATGTATTATGACTATAGGGAGCCTATAAGAACCATAGCCAACCATAGGGTTTTGGCAGTTAATAGGGGGGAGAAGGACAAACTTTTGAAGGTATCTTTGTCTATTCCAGACTTTAATGTAGTTGAGAGCATTCAAAAGTCATTAGTTCCTAAGGATAATAAATTAAAGGACTATTATTACCAAGCCATAGAAGATGGCTATATTAGGCTTTTGTTTCCTTCAATAGAAAGAGAAATAAGAAGTAGCCTAACAGAGAGGGCTGAAGATGATGCAATAAAAGTATTTGCCCTAAACCTAGAACCATTATTACTTCAGCCACCCCTAAGGGATAAGGTGGTTTTGGCCATAGATCCTGGTTTTAGGACAGGTTGTAAACTGGCTGTCTTAGATGAAATAGGAAACTTAAAAGACTATGGAACAATCTATCCTACTGAGCCTAGAAATGATATTGAGGGAAGTAAAAAAGTTTTAAAAAAACTTATAGATAAGTATGGTGTAGAGGTTATTTCTATTGGAAATGGAACTGCTTCTAGGGAAACAGAGGTAATAGTTGCTGATTTAATCAAGGAACTAGATAGGAAGCTTGCCTATATCATAGTTAGTGAGGCAGGGGCTTCTATATATTCTGCCTCTGACATAGCCAGGGAAGAATTTCCAGACCTGGATGTATCAATAAGGGGTGCAGTTTCTATAGGCAGGAGGCTACAAGATCCCTTGGCTGAACTAGTAAAAATAGAGCCTAAGCATATTGGGGTTGGCCAATACCAGCACGATTTGAACCAAAAGAAACTAGATGAGTCACTAAGTGTAGTTGTGGAGGACTCTGTAAACACAGTTGGGGTAAACCTAAATACAGCTAGTAGGTCTCTTTTGTCTTATGTGGCAGGAGTTAGTAAAAAAGTTGCAGCTAATATTTTAGACTATAGGGATGGTATAGGAAAGTTTAGTTCTAGGAAGGAGCTTTTAAAGGTCAAGGGGCTAGGACCTAAGACTTTTATCCAATGTGCTGGATTTTTAAGGATACCAGAATCAGAAAATATCTTAGACAATACTGGGGTCCATCCTGAGTCTTATAAGGTAGCAGAAAAACTTTTGAAGATGGACTATAAAAATAGGGAATTAAAAGAGATTTCAGAAGAACTAGAGGTTGGGATTCCTACCTTAAAGGATATTATAAAGGAATTGGAAAAACCAGGCAGGGACCCAAGGGATGAAAATATGAAACCTATTTTAAGGCAGGATATTTTAAAAATAGAAGACCTAAGAGAGGGTATGGTTGTCAAGGGTACTGTTAGGAATGTTGTAGACTTTGGTGCCTTTGTTGATATAGGAGTTACGGAAGATGGTTTGGTTCATATTTCACAAATGAGCAATAAGTATATTAACCATCCAAAAGAGGTTGTCCAGGTGGGAGATATTATAGATGTTAAAATTTTAAGTATAGACCTGGATAAAAATAGGATAGGATTAAGTATGAAGGATATTTAATATGAAGATAGAAAAAGTTGAAAAGCTAAAAGATAGGAAGTTTTATATAGACTTATTTTTAATTGGTGATGAAGATTTAAATATGTTAAACAAGTATATTAACTTGGGAGATATGTATATTATATTTGATAATGGCCTAAAGGGTGGGATAATTTTACTTGAAAAAAGTTGTGATACCCTGGAGATTAAAAATATCTCTGTAGGGGAAGAAGACCAGGGTAAGGGCTATGGAACAAGGCTGGTTAATTATTCTTTTAAGAAGTACAAGGGTAAGTATAGGAGGATTATTGTTGGTACAGGAGACAGTCCTCTAACCCTGCCTTTTTATAAGTCCTTAGGATTTAGGCAGTATTTTGTTGTAAAGGATTTTTTCCTTAAAAATTATAGGGAAAAGATAGTTGAAGCAGGAGTTGTTTTAAAGGATATGGTTTACTTAGAAAAGTACCTATAGGAGTAAGGGCTTACAATCTTGTAGGCCCTTTTAGTTTAACTAGGAAGATATATTAAAAAAGGAGGATTAGTATGCTTATAAAGAATGGAAGAATCCATACAGTGACCAATGGAATACTTGAAAATGGAGATATAAGACTAGGGGGAGGGAAGATAAGGGAAATAGGCAAGGACCTAGTGGCTGAGAAGGGTGAAAAAATTATAGATGCAACTGGAAAAAACATATATCCAGGTTTTATAGAGGCCCATTCCCACTTGGGACTAGATGAAGATGCAATTGGTTTTGAGGGCCAGGACTATAATGAGGCTGTTGACCCTATAACTCCCCACCTAAGGAGTATTGACTCCATTAATCCAATGGATAGGACCCTTAAGGAGGCCTATGAGGGTGGGGTTACTACTGTTAATACTGGCCAAGGAAGTGCCAATGTTTTAGGGGGAAGCTTTGCAGCAATAAAGACCTATGGCAAGAGGGTAGACAAAATGATTGTAAAGTATCCTACTGGTATGAAGTGTGCATTTGGAGAAAATCCTAAGAGGGTATATGATAATCAAGAGAAGTCCCCAACAACTAGGATGGCAACGGCTGCCCTGCTTAGGGAGTATTTAATGAAGGCAAAGATCTACCTGGAAAAGAAGGACTTGGCAGAGGATGTTATGGATATGCCAGAGTATGATATTAAACTAGAGGCCCTTTTACCAGTTATAAGAAAAGAGATTCCCCTTAAGGCACACGCCCACCGTGCTGATGACATATTTACAGCCCTTAGGATAGCCAAGGAATTTGACTTAAATATTACCCTGGACCATTGTACAGAAGGCCACCTAATAGCTGATGAATTAAAAGAGGAAGATAGGCCAGTTATAGTTGGGCCAAGTTTTGGACATAGGACTAAGTTTGAACTTAAGAATACAGACTTTAAAACTCCGAGAGTTTTAGTTGAGGCAGGTTTAAAAGTTGCTATAACAACAGACTCACCAGTTATTCCAGTCCACCACCTACCACTTTGTGCTGCCCTTGCTGTTGGAGCAGGTTTAAGTGAAGAAGATGCTCTTAAGTGCATAACCATAAACCCAGCAGAAATTATAGGTATTGAAGATAGGGTTGGGTCTTTGGAGCCTGGTAAGGATGGAGACCTTGTAATTATTGATGGTAATCCCTTTAGAGATGTAAACTATAAGCCATTGATGACT
>JASLBE010000040.1 GCA_030146705.1 Tissierellales bacterium
TAGTGTTTTTCACATCTAAGGCAGAGCAAGGTTCATCTAGTATTAAAACCTTAGGATCTACTGTTAAGGCCCTAGCTATACATAGCCTTTGCTGTTGCCCACCAGACAGGGCCAGAGCTGTTTTCTTTATTTCTCCCTTAACCTCCTCATAAAGGCCTACCTTTTTTAGAGATGACTCAACTATCCTATCTACTTCTTTTTTATTTAAACCATAGTACTTAGGTCCATAGCTTAAATTTTCATAAATGGAAAAAGGAAAGGGCTTAGGTATTTGGAAGACCATACCTATATTTTTTCTCAATTCTTCTAAACTAAAACCCTTTATATCTTGCCCTTTAATTCTTATAGTCCCTTCAAAGTTTCCACCATTGTCTTCTATCATTCTATTTAAGGTATTTATAAAACTAGTCTTACCACAACCAGATGGACCTATAATAGCCGTTATTTCTTTTTCCCTAATCTTTAAATTTATATCTTCCAGAACTCTTTTTTCACCATAACTAACACTTAAATTCTCTATTTCAAACATCTTAACTCCTCCTTCCCTTTTTAAATACTAGAGCTACTCCATTTAATATTAATAAAAGTATAATTAAAACTAAGGCTGTTCCATAGGCATTTTCTAAGGATACTCCCTCATTTATTAATATATACAAATGAAGAGGCAGGGCCATTATAGGAGAGGTTAAACTTTTAGGAACATCTGCATGTAAAACTCCTCCTGTTAGCATAATTGGTGATGCAGCCCCTATAGCAAAACCTCCTGCCATTAGGATACTAGATATTATCTCATCCCTAACTATAGGAAGAACTAGTTTTCTTATTGTATAATATTTAGGTATTCCTAAGGCATAGGAAGCCTTTATTAAGTCCTGATCTATTTCTGATATCGACTTTTCTACCCTAACTTGGATATAGGGGAAAATCATTATAGCCAATGTTAAACTTGCTGAAAGCAAGGACCTGCCTAGTTTTAAATTTAAAACAAAAAGTGTATAACCAAATAAACCTAAGACTATAGAAGGTATCCCTGCTATAGACTGGATTATTAGGTGTAGTATATTTTTCTTTTTCTCCGAGTCACAATAAAAGTTTATATATATGGCTGTCCCTATGGCTAGCAATGATGAGAAAAGACAGGCTAAAGTCATCAGGTATAATGAGCCTATAATAGCTGGATATATTCCTCCTTCTACTCCTAAGGGTAAGCCTTCTGGTGATTTAAGTAAAAAATCCTTACTTAAACTAGTTATGCCTTTTTTAAATATGTAAATAAAAATAAAAGCTGTTAGAAGAAAAACTATAATACTGCTCAGGTAAATCCAAAGCTTTATAAACTTATCTTTTAGTTTTTTCATCATTTATCAATCCCCTATATTTGAATCTTACTTTTTATTAAGTAAAATATAAAATTAATTATTAGTAAAATAACTACCAGGACTAAGCCTGCTGAAAATAAAGCATGATAGTGAAGGCTGCCTACCTCTGCCATTCCCATTTCCAGAGCTATGAGGGATGGGATAGTCTGGCATTTGCCAAAGAGCCTAGGCATAATTGGCGCATTACCTATTACCATCATCACAGCCATAGTCTCTCCCATAGCCCTTGCCAAAGCTAGTAGGGCTGCTGCTAGTATGGATTTTTTACTTTGGGATAAGAGTATTTTTCTTATAAAATATGTATCTGATATACCCAAAGCCTTTGACTCCCTACTGTATTCATTATAAATTTTTTCCATTGATTCAGTACAAGTAGATACAATATAGGGCAATATCATTATAGATAAAAGAATCCCTCCTGTTAGAACACTTTCACCTGAGGAAAAACCTAAGTTTCTCTCAAAAAATTTTACCAAGACCAAAAGCCCTACAAAACCATATATAACTGATGGTATTCCTGCCAGAATATCTATAAATATCAAAAGTAAATCTTTTAACCTATTATCCCCATATGTTGATAGTAGCAAGGATAGACCTACTCCTATTGGCAGAGATATAAGAAGGGCTACTAGGGATACATAGAGACTGCCTAGTATTATAGGCAATATAGATAAATCTTCTGGATTGCCTATAGGATTCCAACTGTCATTTAGTATAAATTTCCTTACAGGTACAGTCCTAAAAAAGACTAGGCTTTCTTTTAATATAAAAGCAACTATAAAAAATAAAACCAGGGCTGAAAATAAGGCTATTATTTTTATAAAGTTTTTAAATAAAACTTCCCTTATATTCTTCATTCTTTCCCTCCTAAATAAAAATGGAGGTCTTAAGACCTCCTTTTAATCTAATTTACTGGTACAAAGCCCATTTCCTCTATAACCTTACTTGCTTCTTCTGACTGTAGGTAATCAACAAAGGCTTGCTGTGCTTCATTTAATTCCCCATCCTTAACTACTATTAAAGGTCTTGAGATTATATAGGAACCATCTACTATATTTTCCTAAGTAGGTTCTACTCCATCTACCTTTAATGGAATTAATTTTCCTTCATTTTGATTTACCATTCCAAAGGATGCATAGCCTATAGCATTTTTATTTTCT
>JASLBE010000010.1 GCA_030146705.1 Tissierellales bacterium
TACAGGAAAGGCAAGAATTAGACCTATACTAATGACAGCCCTAACAACTATTTTAGGTTTATTAACCTTAGCCCTAGGCTTAGGTACAGGAGCAGAAATGCTTCAGCCTTTAGCTATAGTAACTATAGGTGGACTAGCCTATGCAACACTTTTAACACTTTTTGTAGTACCGTCTATGTATAGAATATTGAATAGGGACAAGAAACTAGTGGATTAATCCACTAGTTTCTTTTTATATAGGGTATATGACTAGAAAGGAGGTATTAACTTGGAAATTAACCTAATAGAATATGATAGTGAAAGTTTCAGGGAGGAGAAGCTTAAGGATTTAGGAAAATTAAAAGAGCTTGACCTTAATGATAAAAATCTATGGATTGACATAGTAGCTTTGGAAGATAAGAATAGTTTAGAAGAAATAGGAAGAATTTTTAATATACATAACTTGGTCATCGAAGATATTTTAGAAGAAAATACTAGGTCTAAATATGAAAACTTTAATTCCTATGTTTATATTAATATATCTACTTCTAACTTGGAAATAGAGGAATTAAAGGAAATAGAAAAGACAAATATTAGCTTTATAGTATATGACAAATTGCTTCTAAGTTTTAGAAGGGAAGATTGTAGGGAGTTAGAAAGTATCAAGGAGAAGTTAAGAATTAGTGAGGATAAAAGGTTAGATTACCTATCCTATTTGGTCTATTTAATAATACAGACAGTTTTAAATAAGTATTATTTAGTAGTTGAAGAGTTAGGAATATATATAGATGAATTAGAGGACCAATTATTAAATGATCCTAGTCAGGAAGTACTACATTTAATTTATGAACTTAAGAGAAACTTGATTTTGATAAGAAAATCCTTATGGGCTACAAAAAATGTAATTAACTCTATTTCATTAAATGATACAGTTCTTTTAGATACTAGGTCTAATTATTATATAAAATCTATTTTTAATGATATTATTCAAATTATAGATTTAGTAGAGACTTACAGGGAAATATCCAGCGGTATGTTAGACACCTACTTGTCTAGCATAGCTAATAAGACTAATGATGTTATGAAGATACTTACTATAGTTTCTACTATATTTACTCCTATTTCCTTTTATTCAGGCCTTTATATGATGGAAATGAAAGGGCCTAAGTCTTACTTAGTTTTTATAGGAATATCATCAATTACCTTGTTTTTTATGCTAACATATTTTAGAAAAAGGGATTGGATTTAAAATTGACCCTTGTTTAATGGTACCTGGCTCGGGTATTAAAAGAATAGCAAGTTAGTAAAACTTTATAAATAGGGGAAGGATGATGAAAAATGAATAATAAGTCATGGAAGTATAAGTTTTTTGGGGGAACTGACTTAGATGGTAAAAGACTATCATGGGCTGCAGTAGCTGCAGGGGTAGTAAGCTTTACAGCAGTACTATTAGTCTTAACCTTAATTGGCTTTGCTATAGGTTTAACTACAGTTAATCCCTTAGCAGACAATATGTTTGCTCATGTAGGAACAGGAGTTACAATTTGGACAGTAATTGCCCTAGTTCTATCATTTGCAACAGGAGGATTTGTATCAGGTTTAGTAGCTAATAAGGCAGGTGCTTTACACGGTTTTATGACTTGGGCAACAGGAATTCTTTTAGCAACAATCTTGGCTACAAATATAGTAGGATCAGCAGTTTCTACAGCAGGTAATATAGTAGGGGGAGTTGCAGGAGGAGTTGGTTCAGCTAGTTCTAAACTAGTAAACAAGGCTGGAGAAACAGCAGAAGAAGTAGCCCATAAGTTATCATCAGAAATGGACTCATTAAACTTTACTGAATTAGAAGGACAGTTAAAGGATGTATTAAGAGACACAGATGTTAAGGAATTACAGCCTAATTACTTGGCAGATCAAGTTAAAGAGGCAAGTGATGAAATAGTTAGTACAGGTAAATCTATTCTTTTAGAACCAAACAACTACGAAACACATTTAAAGAACCTAATGGATTCTTTAGAAGAAAAGGAAAAAACTATTGCTAATGCAGTAGACAAGGATGCTATTGCAAGTGCAGTTGAGAAAAATACAGAGTTAACTGAAGAGGAAGCATCCCAAGCAGTAGATAATATTTATGATGAATACCAAAAGGCAACAGTTCAGGTAAGTAAGTCTATGGAAACAGTTAGACAGAAAACAGAAGAGTTTAGCCAAGAGGTAAAGGAAACATCCCATGATGTATTAGAAAAAACAGATGAAGTTACAGATACAGCAGGAAAAGGATCTTTATATTTCTTTATTGGACTAATATTAGCTTTAATAATAACAGGCTTTGCAGGTATAAAAGGTGCAGAGTTTTTAAGATATTAAAACTAAATATATGATATAATTTGACAGGAGGGTTTAACCCTCCTGTTTTTTATAAATTTATATAAAGGAGAAAAGCTATGAAGATAGGATTAGTTTCAGCTTTAATGAAGGATAATAGTATAGAGGATCAATTAAGGGAGATAGAATATTATATTTCTCTTTGTAAGGATTATGATTTGCTTTGTTTTGGTGAAAGTTTCCTACATGGTTTCAGGGGATTAACATGGAATTATGAGGAAGATATTAAAAGAGCTTTAGATACAAAAGGTCCAGTTATTACTTATTTAAGGGAACTTAGTAAGAAATACAGTTGTGGCCTTTCCTTTGGATTTATAGAAAAGGAAGATGGGAATATCTATAGTAGCAATATGGTAATTGATTCAGAGGGGCAGATATTAGATGTATTTAGGAGAGTATCACCTGGATGGAAGAGGGAAAAAACAAGTGATAAATATAAGGAGGGAGATGGCTTCCATAGCTTCTATTATGGAGATAAAAAAGTATCTGTAGCTATTTGTGGTGATCTTTGGTTTGATAAGTTTTTAAGTGAAATGGAAGATCAAGAAATAGATTTACTTTTATGGCCTATATATGTAGACTTTCCAGTAGAGGTTTGGGAAAAGGAGCATAGGGATGACTATGCTAAAAGAGTAGAAAATATCTTAGCCCCAACTCTACTAATAAATAGTT
>JASLBE010000009.1 GCA_030146705.1 Tissierellales bacterium
TTTACTCATAGATTTATTATGAATCTTAATAGTAGAGTCTAAAACCTTTCCTATTTTATATCTTGGATCAAATACATCAAAAGGATTTTGATAAATCATCTGAATATTTTTTCTTAAGGACAATCTATCCCTTTTTAAGTGCTTATATATATCCTCTTCTTCAAATAAAATCCTACCTTCTGTTGGGTTTTCTAGGCCTATTAAATTTCTGCCCAGTGTAGATTTCCCACAACCTGACTCTCCTATTATCCCTAAAACTTCTCCTCTTTGTAAGTTAAAACTAACTCCATCAACTGCCTTTATTGTTTTATCCTCAGCTTCATCATAATAGTGTTTTTTTAAGTTAATTACTCTCATAATATCAGTCATTTTTTCTTCCTCCTGGAAAATAACAAGCTACCATAGAGTTTTTATATTTCTTTAATTCTGGCATTTTCTCCTTGCAAATAGCCTTCCTTCTTTCACACCTATCATAATATATACAAGATTCTATATCGGCACTTAAATCAGGTAAAGACCCCTCTATTCCTTCGATATACTTTTTGTCTGAGTCTATAGAAGGATAGGAATTTAGTAATCCTATTGTATATGGATGCTTAGGATTAACTAAGACATCCTCAACTTTCCCATGTTCTAATAAAAAACCTGCATACATAACAACAATATTTTCACAACTTGTTGCTACTACTGATATATCATGGGTTATCATAATCCTAGTTAAATCTATCTTTTCTTCTATTTCTATAATATTATCTAATATTTGTCTTTCTGTTATAACATCTAGGGCTGTAGTTGATTCGTCAAGAATCAATATTTCTGGATTAAGCAATATGCTTAAGGCTATACTAACCCTTTGCATCATTCCTCCTGATAGTTCATGAGGATAGGAGTCAAATACCCTATCTGTTAAATTCACCATTTCAAAAAGTTCCAAGCATCTTTTCTTAATTTTAGCTGTACTTTCATCTGCCCTATGAACCCTATATATATCTACAAACTGAGTTCCTATCTTATGTACTGGACTTAGGGAATTCATAGCCTTCTGAAATACCACTGATAATTTAGTCCATCTTAGCTTGTTAAGTTCTTCCATATCTAGTTTTAGTAAGTCCTTGTCCCTATAAAGTATCTCACCACTTACTAAACTTTCCCTAGGTAATAGCCTTAAAATTGCCATAGCTAAGGTAGACTTTCCTGATCCAGACTCACCAACTATTCCATAGGAAGAATTTTCTTCTATATTTAAACTTAAATTATTAACTGCCTTAATCTTTTTATCATTACTTAAATATGTAACATTCAAATCTTTTATTTTCAATATATCCATAACTTCTCTCCTAACTTCCCTCTGATAATTTTGGATTCATTAGCTTATTTATGCCTTCAGCAATAAGATGGAAGGAAAGAACAGTAAAGACAATACAAAGTCCTGCAAAGGTCGTTATCCACCAACCCTTGGTTAAATAGCCTTTTCCATGGGCTATTAATTTTCCCCAGCTAACTACATTAGGATCACCTAAGCCTAAAAAGGATAAACTTGCCTCCATCAGTATAGCTGAAGATATAGCCAAGGTAGAATCTGCTATTATTGGATATATACCATTTGGTATTATATGCTTAAAAATTATACTGAAATCACTCTCACCAATAGTTTTGGCACTTTTTATAAAGGTTCTTTCCTTTAATGATATGGCCTGGGCCCTCATTAGCCGAGCTGTTCCTGTCCAGCTTGTGAGTCCTATAACAACTATAGTATTAAATAAACTACTTCCATATATAGATACAACTATTATTATTAGAAAAAAAGATGGAACCATTAAGAATATATTGATAATCTCAGATATGATTTTATCTATATTCCCTCCAAAATAACCTGAAATAGCCCCTACTAAGGTCCCTATTACAGAAGATAGAATTGCTGCTGTTAATCCTACCTTCAAGGATGTTCTAGCTCCTAAAACTACCATGCTAAAAACATCTCTACCTAAACCATCTGTTCCTAAATAATATGCCTTTGATGGTGGATGGAGTACATGGTCGTTTAAAGTTTTTGGATCATGGGTAGCTATTTTAGATGCAAATACAGATACTAGGATTAATATAGACAGTAAAAATAAACCTAGTTTTAACTCCTTGATTTGACCTGCTTTCTTCAATTTTTCTTTCATTTTATCACCCTAATCAAACCTTATTCTCGGATCTATAATTCCATACAAGATATCAGTTAAAATCATTACTACAGTTATAGATATAGATATCATTAAATAAATTCCTGTTAAAACTGGATAGTCCCTATTTTTAATAGCATTCATTATAACTCGACCCATTCCAGGCCAAGCAAAAACAATCTCAATAAGGGCAACCCCACTAATTAAAAAGGCTATAGACATACTAAAAGTAGTAATAATTGGTATTAAAGCATTTCTTAATATGTATTTATTAAAAATCTTTTTCTCTGACATACCTGTAGCTCTTAAAGTCATAACAAAATCCTCATCCATAGTTTGTAAGATAGAAG
>JASLBE010000082.1 GCA_030146705.1 Tissierellales bacterium
GGGCAATCAGGTAGCCATTAATTAAAATATCAAGAGGTTCACCGGCCAGACCATCCAGTGAAACGATTGACCCCTGGTTTAACCTCAGAAGTTCTTTAATCGTCATCTTTGTTCTTCCGAGTTCAACGGTCATGTTTACCGGAATATCCAGAATCAGATTGAGATCTTCAGGGAAGCTGTTTGTGATATGGTCAGTCGCCGCATTGGATGTTTTATTCTGCTCTGATGTCTCAGCTGCGGACTGCTCACTCATAGCACTTCCCCACAGGTCATCTAAATTATCCTGATTTCCGGTTGGTGAAGTTTCGTTATCACTCATTTTTCAACTATTCCTTTGTAAATGATAATAAAGCCGAGGGAATGAGATTCTCGACTTGTAAAGCATACTGATTTTCTCTGCAGCCATATTTCGCTGACAGTACGGGAACTCCGTCAACAGCAGCTTCAATTAAATCGGGTTTATCAAATGAAATAATGTCGCCTTTCTTTATTTTTAATACATCAGAAAGACGTGTCGGAATATTCACTAACGTTGACACCAGTTCGAGCTCAGTATTTTTTACCTGCTGCGCGAGTGTGTTACGCCAGTTTGTATTTTCCTGCCGGGAATTTTCCAGCGGCGGATTCATCAGTAATTCTCTGATAGGTTCAATCATGCTGAAAGGAATACAAATATCAAACTCACCACTGTGTGATCCCACCTCAACATAAAACGGTGTGGTGACCACAATATCATTTGGTGATGATGTGATATTTGTAAATTTCACTTGTATTTCAGAACGGACATATTCTGTTTTCAGCGGAAAAATAGAACTCCAGGCTTCATCATAGGCCTGTAATGCCATGTTCAGCATGCGGTTAATTATGCGTTGTTCTGTCGGGGTGAATTCACGGCCGTCAACTTTTGTCGGAAAACGACCATCCCCGCCAAACAGGTTATCAACTGTAATAAAGACCAGATTAGGCGAACAAACGAATAATGCAGTCCCTCGCAAAGGATTCAGATGCACTAAGTTCAGGTTTGTCGGTACCGGAAGGTTACGGGCAAACTCATGATAAGGCTGAATTTTTATCCCGCCTACAGTGACGTCAGGGCTACGGCGTAATAAATTAAATAAGCCGCTGCGAAACTGCCGTGCAAAACGTTCATTGATGATCTCAAGTGAATGCAGACGTTCACGAATAACACGGCGTTGTGTATTCGGGTCGTAAGGCTTGATATTCGCATCAAGATTCAGCTTATCTTCAGAACTGCTGTTTTCTGCCTGGTTTTCACCATTTAACAGCAGATCAATTTCAGCCTGGGATAAAAAACTATCAGACATAAATATTACCGTAGTATAAATGCATTAAATAAGACATCTGTTATCTGTATGCTGTCCTGACCGTTCAAAGACTTATTTATTACATCTTTAATTTCAGACATCAAACGCTGCTTACCTTCGTCGTTTAATAAATCACCCGATTCCTGATGAGAAAATAACATCAGTAAACGACTGCGGATTTCCGGTAAAAATTTCTCAATATTTTGTTTTGACGTTTCGTTTGCCAGTCTCAGCGTCAGGCCGATATATAAAATCTTAGGGCTTCCCGGCACTGATGGTTTCAGGCTGATCGTAAAGGCTTCCAGAGGAAAATAAATCGGCTCAGGTGATACAACAGCTGGTTTGGCTACAGTTTCCGATGCAGTATTCATTAATGTATCTTTTACTTTCTGATGTTCAAACCACATATACCCTGCAAATGCGATTGCAGAGATAGTCAGACTCATCATTAATAGTAAAAGAAATGGAAACTTAGATTTTCCTTCACTTTTTTTTTGTTTCTTCCTGGCCATTCTTGAATTAATTCCTGTATAAAAATCTGTATGCCAAAAATGGCAATAAAGATGAGATGTGTATCTTATTACATCTCATCAGTTAGACAATTCAGTGAAAAGCGAAAATTAATGCCGGCAGTTTAAGGGTTGATTCGCTTATCGTCAGGCGAACGTATTGATACCATTACGATAATAAGTTAATTGTGTTGCCGGTGCCGGCTCTTCATGCTCTTCCTGAATATCCGGATCTTCTTTTCTGAGCCGTTCCGGTGTTCCTGCCCGCTTATCCCCCGGTGTGGTTCCGGAATCTGCGCCGATATGGCTTTGTCCGAGCTGAATTCCGGATTCATTTAACGACTGGCGTAAATTCGGCAGGGCGTTTTCCAGGGCATCACGGGCGTGCGCGTGCTCAGCGATGAAATGAATACTCATACGCTCATTATTCATCCGCATACTGATTTGCACCGCGCCGAGTTCTTCCGGATGTAACCGCAGTTCCGCATGCTGGATACCATTACGGGCGAAAAGTGCAATCTGCTGTCCCAGTGATTTTTGCCATTCTGCTGTTCCGGTTGTCTGAGGCAATACCGATACAGGAACCGGGGCGGATGCGGCCGGTGTTATGGTTGCAGGCCGGGTTTCCGCAATCCCTGCCGGCAGTAATGTTGTTCTTTCAGGAAGGGTATTTTCATGACTGACAACAGATTCATCCGTCTGCATATTACCGTATACCGGTACCACAGGTTCAGCAGGTTTACCGGATAAGACTTCAGCCGGCTGCGGCGCTGAGGCCGGCGGTGCATTCCGCGCTTTATCAGACACCAGCGTCATCCGGTTATCCGGATCCTGTCTGACGGTACTGACGGCATCACGGACCTGCGCGGCGGTGGTTGCCAGTTCATCAGGTACGTCAGCGGCTGCGATGTCGGTTTCCGGCATCATTTTTATCAGCGGGGATTCAGCAGCGGTATCACCGCCTTCTGCCGGTACGCCGGCTACCGGTTTGCCGTCAGCGGTTAAGGCAGGCTGATCAGCGCCGGCCGGTAACGGTAATGCCGGCATCGGTTGTTCGAGCGTGTTAACCGGCGCGGTAATGAGTGCTATCTCATTGACCGGGTTTTCCTCCGGTGGTTTCTCATTATTTTCAGACGCATTGTCTGTTACCGAGGCTAACAAGGCCATATAACCGGCCATATCAGCGGCAAAATCACCCTGCCCGGTGTAATCCTGATGGTTGAGACTATCAGGCGTGCCGGAATAGGTAGGTATCATATTTATGTTCATTTAAGTATTCCTGCGGGTAACACGTTGAGCGAATTCATCCATCAATTTTTGGTCACGCCGGTTTTCCTGCATTACGCGGGCAACTTCAGCGCGTTGTTTCAGTGTGTCGAAAGCATTAAGCCGTTGTTTATCCTTGTGCCATAAACCAACAGCGTTATCGACTGAGTGCTGACACAATTCCACTTGGTGTTTCTGGTGATTGATGACCTTACCAAGCGAGGCAATAAATGATTGGTGTGACAATAATTCAATGACTGTCATCCCTTTATCCGTCATCCCTGACTGCATTTGCTGCTGATATTCCTGCTCATAATTTTCGAGCGATGTCAGCTGGTTGTTAGCATGAGCATATTCCTGCCGCATCTTTCCGAGATGGTTCGTGGTATCGGTCAGCTTTTTATCGGCCAGGTCGCGTAATACGTCCATAGGGTCATGACGGTTCATAGTATCCACTCTGTTTATTCATCAGGCAGCTCAGGAAAAAGTGCGGAAAGCTGTGTGTAACAGGCTTCGTATTCACTTTGCTCATAAATACCTTGTTGCAGATAGCGTTCAAGACGGGGGTAGAGCGCTATTGCCTGATCCAGTAACGGGTCAGTACCGGCCGCATAGGCGCCAACGCTGATAAGATCGCGGTTACGCTGATATGCAGAGAGTAATTGTTTGAATCTCTGAACCTTTTTGTAATGTGCAGGCGCGATGATTTCCGTCATTGCCCGGCTTATGGATGCTTCAATATCAATCGCCGGATAATGGCCTGATTCTGCCAGCCGCCGTGAAAGTACGACATGCCCGTCAAGAATTGCACGGGCGGAATCCGCGATCGGATCCTGCTGGTCATCACCTTCTGTCAGTACGGTATAAAAAGCGGTAATGGAACCCCCGCCTTTGATGCCGTTACCGGTCCGCTCCACTAATGCAGGGAGTTTGGCAAACACGGAAGGTGGATACCCTTTCGTGGCCGGCGGTTCCCCGATCGCCAGTGCTATTTCACGCTGTGCCATGGCGTAGCGGGTCAGTGAATCCATGATGAGCAGGACATTCAGACCGCTGTCACGGAAATCTTCGGCGATACGTGTCGCATAAACGGCCCCCTGCATACGCAGGATAGGCGAGACATCTGCCGGAGCAGCAATGACCACGGAACGGTTTACGCCGTCTTTACCGAGAATATTTTCGATAAAGTCTTTTACTTCGCGTCCCCGTTCGCCGATTAATCCCACGACAATCACGTCCGCTTTTGTGTAACGGGCCATCATCCCCAGGAGTACACTTTTCCCGACACCGGATCCGGCAAACAGCCCCATTCGTTGTCCGCGTCCGACGGTCAGGAGACCATTGATTGCCCGGACACCGACATCCAGCACATTCTTTATCGGATCGCGCAGGAGCGGGTTGAAAGGAGCGGTAAACAGTTCACCGTACTTTTCACATACCGGAACCGGCAGGCCATCAAGAGGCCTGGCTCTCGGGTCAAGCACCCGGCCGAGCAGTTCTTTACCCAGCGGCAGTTTTTTACCGGCGGTATATTTTTTTTCAGTGTAAATCAGCGCGCCCGGCAACAGGCCCTCGACATGCTCCAGCGGCATCAGATAGAGCGTCTTGCCATTGAAGCCGACGACTTCACTCTCGATGTATTGCTGCTCGCCGCCGTTATCGCGGGCAACAAAACACAATGCCCCGATAGGCAGTTTCAGCCCGGCCGCTTCCATGACCAGTCCGGTTGCCCGGACCAATTTTCCGTATTGCCGGTATGGCGGTAACTCTGTGATTTCCTTTTCCTTGGTATCCAGTGCGTTAAGCCATTTTTTTAATCCGGAGGTCATTTATAATTATCCTCGCGTGCCAGCTCGCACAGCATCTTCCAGCGCATTTCGAGGCTTTCGTCGATCTCCATTTCGTCGGTGGTGATACGGCACCCGCCGGGTAACATGTGGCTATCCGTATTCAGTGACCAGCCGCGGGCAGCCAGCGTTTTTGAAAACTGTTCTTTAATCAGATCACTGTCCTGTTGACTGACCCATAAACAGGCTTCATTTTTCAGCAGAGACTCATCACGGAGAATGTCTTTTATACGTTCCTGTAACAGCGTTGTGCTGATATCACCGATAGCCTGTGTGCCCAGCACTGAGCGTGTGGCGCTCAGTGCCAGCTGCATCAGTCTGGAAGGGATAACATAGTCGAGATTGTCGAGAGAGCTTTGCAGGTTATGCATCAGCTCACCCAGGCGGTCAGTCATTTCCTTCTGCCGCTGCGCCATCTCTTCTTTGCCCTGTTCCAGGCCTTTTTGTCTGCCTTCTTCTAATCCGGTATCAAAGCCTTCTTTCCGTCCGGCCTCATAACCTTGTGAGCTTCCCTGCTCAAACCCTTTTTTTTCCGCAGCCTGACGCAGACGGGCATGCTCGGCCCTGGATGCTTCGTCAGACACGGTATTATTGCTTTGCGTGTCGGCAGGGATCACAGGCATGTCGTCCTTGCTGCCGGCTAATAAATCAGCCGGTACCCATGGCTGCCATGAATTTTGCGGAGCATTATCAGACGTAGACATCTTCACCACCACCAATAACAATCTCACCGCTTTCTGCGAGGCGTCTTACCAGGTTAAGGATATTTTTCTGTTCAGTTTCTACCTGAGACATACGTACCGGACCACGGGTATTGAGGTCGTCGATCATAATTTCAGACTGACGGCGCGACATGTTACGGAAGAACTTGTCACGTAATTGCTGATCAGAACCTTTAAGTGCAATAATGAGCGACTCCTGCTCGATATCCTGCAGGATCCGCTGAATACTCCGGTCTTCCATTTCCACCAGGTTTTCGAACAGAAACATTTCATCAATGATTTTCTGAGCCAGTTCCTGGTCAAACTCTCTGACGGCAGCAATGGCGGCATCTTCCTGCTGACTTTTCATCAGGTTCAGAATTTCCGCAGCCGGTCTTACGCCGCCCATCTTGCTTCGTTTGAGATTCTGGCCGTGCAGCAGATTATTCAGGACCTCAGTCAGTTCCTGTAATGCGGCAGGCTGAACACCACCGAAGGTGGCAATACGCAGCATGATGTCATTACGGATTTTCTCGTCGAACCGGGCCAGCACATCCGCAGCCTGGCTGCGTTTGAGGTGAACCAGAATCGTGGCAATAATCTGCGGATGCTCGTCACGAATCAGATCACAGACAGACTGCGGCTCCATGTCGTTCAGTGTTTCAATACCGTCATTACTGGACTGGGTATCGAGCAGATCCTCAAGCAGGCTGGCGGCGCGCTCTTCACCGAGCGCCCGTACCAGAACATTACGCAGATATTCATTGGTATTAATATTGAGCGTGGCATACTCGCCGGCATCACGATGGAATTCACTCATCACCTGCGAAAGCTGTTCGTAGGTGTAGCTGCTCATTTTGGCCATCGCGCTGCTTATTTCGGTGACTTCATGCGTATTCAGATGCTTAAATACAGCTGCAGCACGTTCATCACCTAACGTAATCATGACAATGGCGCTTTTTTCATAAGCATTCATGATGATTTTTGCTCCTTATTTATCCACTGACGGATAACCAGTGCGATAATTTGTGAATCATGCTCTGCGAGTTCACGGAGCTTATGCATGTTCTCTTCGCTCTGCATTTTCTGTTCAGCTTTCGAGCGTAAATTGTCTTCTGCACGTTTGAGCTTGGCGTCAATTTCAGCCTGACGTTTTTCTTTCTCCATCTCCAGGCGCTGAAGTGCCATTTCATGGTGCTTCATCCAGAATGGCTGAACCGCTTTACGCCACAGAATCCAGGCCACAATGAGCACCAGCAGATAACGCAGTGCGGTCAGACCGGCATCGATAACAGCGGGTTGTTCCCACAGCGGCGGAGTTGCAATATCGTCCAGCGTGCTGAAAGGAGTATTCACGATATTCAGGGTATCGCCGCGCGGGACGGAGAAACCGATGGCTTCTTTGGCAAGCGCTTCAATTTTATCCATCTGCTCTTTTGATAACGCAATACTCTCTCCCTCATCATTCACCTGGTTATTGATGACGATGGCGGCAGATAAGCGCATCAGCGTGCCCGTACTTTTGCGGGTATGGGTTAAGGTTTTATCGACTTCGTAGTTAGTCGTTTCCTCGTTACGCTGGCTGTAAGGGACGGATGGTGTACCGGCGGTTCTTGCATTCGCGGCTCCCTGCTGCCCCTGGGCGGCATTGCCTGCGTTGTTGCCGGCATTATTCCCTGCATTACCGTTAGCGGCGGTATTGGCAGCCGGATCCTCAATCGGAGCGACCGGTGCGACAGGCGGCTGATTACTCAATGCCCCCGGAACACCGCCGGCGGCATTGCGTCCGCCCTGCTCGGAAGAGCTGCTCTGACGGCTGCGGATAGCCATTTTGTCAGCGGCGGTATTCGGCTGATATTGCTCTGACGTTTGTTCCTGCTCAGTAAAATCAACCTGCGCGGTCACCTGAGCCCGGACATTACCGGCCCCGACAATCGGTGACAGAATCGCAATGATCCGGCGCTGATAGTCCGCTTCAATCTCGCCGGTATATTTCAGCTGAGAGGTTTGCGTCCCTTGTCCGCCATTTTGCGTCAGCAGCTGACCGTTCTGATCAACGATGGTGACATTGGCCGGTGTCAGGCCCGGAACAGCACTGGAAACCAGGTGTGTAATAGCATTGACCTGATTCGGATCCAGTGTACCCCCTCTGGCGATTGTCAGTGTGACAGAGGCCGAAGGTTGCTTTTGTTCTCTGACAAAGAGTGATGCTTTCGGTAACGCCAGGTGAACACGGGCATTACTGATCGAGCCGATAGTATCAATCGTCCGGGAAAGCTCGCCTTCCAGAGCACGTTGATAGTTAACCTGCTCACTGAACTGGCTGATACCAAATTTTTCCTGATCCATCAGTTCAAAACCGACGGTTCCGCCTTTTGGTAAACCCTGTTGCGCCAGTTTTAAACGTACTTCGTATACCTGATCGGCCGGAATGAGTATGGCGCCGCCATGCTCTTCAAAGCGATAAGGAACCTGCATCTGCGCCAGCTGAGCGACAATTGCTCCGGCATCCTGATCGCTGATGTTACTGTACAGCAAGCGATAATCAGGACTTCTGGCCCAAAGCAGTAAGGCAACAACAACAGAGAGTGCTGCTGCAGCTGCAATTGCAAAGATAATTTTCGGGTTAGCCCGAAAGCGTTCAAGTGCGACTTTGAACTCTTCAGCGATATTTTTTTTGCTACTCGCGGTTGTGGCATTCATGCCATAGTCCTGTATATATGAATAAAGCAACTACCAAACAAAGGCTAATATGACCTTATAAAAAATAAGGCTGATTGTGTTTTGTCACGGATAATACCACCGCACATTATCCATAAGACCGACTGACAACCAATGCATAATAAGTTCCTATTTGTGTGAACTTATCAGGCTATGATGCACTTTTGCGCTCATGATATAGTTGACGAATTATTCTGGGTAAGATTATTTCAATAAATTTAAGAAGAAAACCATGTCAATTCAGGCAATGAATAACATTCTGGAACAAATTAATATCCAGGCAAATGAAATTAAAGGGGCGTCGCAGGCCGGTCGTATTAACGAACAGCCAAAAACCACGAATTTCAATGATATTTTGTTTCAGAGTATAAGTAATATTAGTGATTTGCAAGTCAGTGCGAAAAGTCAGGCGCAACAATATATGATTGGAGCGCCGGGGGTCGGATTGGATGATGTTATGGTATCTTTGCAAAAATCATCAGTTGCGTTAAACCTTGGTGTGCAGGTCCGGAATAAGCTGGTCAATGCGTACCAGGAAATTATGAATATGTCTGTTTAACCATTGATTTTTGTGTATTTGATATATTGCTTAAATATAATGATCAGATACGTACAACAGTAAGAAGTCATATCCGATTTTCAGGTTATTTCCGGTAACCAAGACCAGAGTTTAAGCAGACATGTTAAATAAAAATAATGTTGGGGGAAGTTCAGACTCGGGTGAATATATTCAACTTAGTCTGAACGAGTCAGAACTGACAAAAATCAATGAGCTTATTTATCGTCGTGCCGGCATTGTTTTATCCGGGCAAAAGCGCGATATGGTATTTAACCGTCTCTCACGCAGACTGCGGAAACTCGACGTCCGTTCATTCAAAGAATATATAAATATCCTGGAAAACAGCACGAACGATGGTGAGTGGCAGCATTTTATCAATGCGCTGACAACCAACCTGACATCGTTTTTCCGGGAAGCGTATCACTTTCCTATTCTTGCAGAGCATGCCCGTTCCCGCCCGAATAATTATTCCGTGTGGTGTACCGCCGCATCGACCGGTGAAGAGCCGTTATCAATCGCAATAACGCTTGAAGAGGCGCTTGGCCCGTCTCTGACGCCGCCGCGGGTGTGGGCAACAGATATCGATACTGATGTATTATTAAAAGCCAAACAAGGTTTATATCAGCTGAGAGATATTGAATCGCTGACGCCTGAGCAGAAAAAACGCTGGTTTCTGCGGGGTAAAAATGATCAGAGCCAACTGGTTAAAGTAAAAAAAGAGCTGGCCTCCTGTATTCATTATGAACCACTTAATCTTATAAACAGTACCTGGAATGTACCGGCACCTTTTGATTCTATCTTCTGCCGTAATGTTCTGATTTATTTCGATCAGAAAACTCAGGAAACTATTATTAACCGATTTGCTAAAATGCTTAAACCCGGCGGATTATTATTTATCGGTCATTCTGAACATTTCAGTAAATCCACCACACCCTTTCGTTTAAAAGGACAGTCAGTCTATGTACTTGACGGAGAGGGAAAGTAAAGGGGAATAATGAAAAAGATTAAAGTAATGTGCGTGGATGATTCTACGTTAATTAGAAATATTATGACCAGTATTGTTAACAGCCAGCCTGATATGGAAATGGTGGCTGTGGCTTTAGATCCTATTATCGCCCGGGATTTAATTAAAATTCATAATCCGGATGTTCTGACGCTGGATGTTGAAATGCCGCGTATGGATGGTCTTAATTTCCTTGAGCGTCTGATGCGTTTACGGCCAATGCCCGTCATTATGGTTTCATCATTAACGCATAAAGGTTCTGAAATTACGTTAAGTGCATTAGAACTCGGTGCCGTGGATTTTATTACAAAGCCGCAGATGGATCTGCAAAATAGTATGCGCAATTACAGCGAGATGATTGTTGAAAAGATCCGGATGGCGGCAAATGCCCGGGTTTATCGCCGCGATAACCGGGCGATTAAGCCTGCGGCGATTAAGACACCGTTGGTCGGGAGTGAAAAAATTATCTCGATTGGTGCCTCGACCGGAGGAACGGAAGCATTACGTCACGTACTGACACCGATGCCGTTAACCTGCCCGGGAATCGTTATTGCTCAGCATATGCCGCCGGGATTCACGCACTCTTTTGCTGAACGACTGAATAAATTATGCGCGATTTCCGTCAAAGAAGGCGAGGACGGCGACCGTGTTTTACCCGGGCATGCGTATATTGCGCCCGGCGGTAAGCATATGGAATTAGTCCGCAGCGGCGCGAATTATCATTTAAGCCTTAACGAACTGCCGCCGATTAACCGCCATCGGCCATCGGTTGACTCACTGTTATGCTCTGTTGCCAAAGTGGCCGGTAAAAATGCCGTTGGTGCGCTTCTTACCGGGATGGGCAGCGACGGTGCTCAGGGATTGCTGGCTATGCGCCAGGCCGGTGCATGGACGATTGCACAGAGTGAAAAAACGTGTGTGGTCTACGGTATGCCGCGTGAAGCCGTCAAACTGGATGCGGCATGTGAAGTGACTGACCTCGATCAGATAGCCCGCAGCATCCTCAATAATATCGTTGGTCAGGCGAACCGTATTTAATTTCTCAGCACTTTAACGGGTGTGATGTTGGTTAATATTAAACAATCAGGAAAATGTAATGGCAGATAAAAATCTTCGTTTCTTAGTCGTTGACGACTTTTCTACAATGCGGCGCATTGTCCGCAATTTACTCAAGGATCTCGGGTTCAATAATGTGGAAGAAGCCGAAGATGGTCAGGATGCTCTGGACAAATTACGTGAATCAACATTCAATTTTGTCATCAGTGACTGGAATATGCCGAATGTTGACGGCCTGCAGCTGCTGACTGAAATCCGTAAAGACCCGGCGTTAGCCGCGCTTCCGGTGCTGATGGTGACTGCGGAAGCCAAAAAGGAAAACATCATTGCAGCCGCTCAGGCAGGTGCAAACGGGTACGTTGTTAAACCATTTACAGCAGCAATACTGGAAGAAAAGCTGAATAAAATTTTTGAAAAACTCGGGTGGTAAATGATGGATACGCAGGTGAGTCAGCATTCGACTGAAAATTTCCGGAGTATTTTCTCACGCATAGGTCAGTTGACCCGTTTGTTGCGCGATAGTCTGACGAATCTGGGACTTGATCGCGCGATTATGGATGCGGCAGAAGCAATTCCGGATGCCCGTGATCGTCTGAATTATATTGTGAGTAAAACATCACAGGCGGCAGAACGTGCGCTGAACTGTGTGGAAATCGCCCGTCCTTTGCAGGATGAGCTGAGCAGCCGATCCACCGAATTAACCACCCGGTGGGATGAGTGGTTTGATAAACCGGTGGAAATGCCGGTTGCCAAAGAGTTAGTCACGGATACGCGGGCATTTCTGACCGCCGTACCGGTGCTTGCCGGACAGACGAATGAGCAGCTGATGGAAATCATGATGGCTCAGGATTTCCAGGATCTGACCGGTCAGGTTATTCAGCGGATGATGAAACTGATTGAGGCGCTGGAAAAAGAGCTGGTCCAGGTTCTGGTTGAAAACATGCCTGAATCTGAAACGGCACCTGCGGATAAAAAGGATGATCTCAAAAACGGCCCTCAGATTGACCAGAGTAAAACGGGTGTTGTCGCGACACAGGATCAGGTGGACGATTTACTCGAGAGCCTTGGCTTCTGATGTGTTGCGGTAAAGGGTGTCTGCGGAGCGGCTGTTTATCACAGCTGCCGTTTTCTGTTTTTTATTTTCTGACTGATCTGTAACGCTTATGGCAGAAGAAAGTGATGTAGAAAAAACAGAAGACCCCACCCCCCATAAACGGGAGAAGGCACGCAAAGAAGGACAAATTCCCCGTTCGAAAGAATTAACATCCGTAATGATGTTATTGGTGGGATGGGCACTTATGTTTTCATCCGGAAGCTACCTGGTAAGAGGTCTCTCACAATTGCTGTCTGAAGGACTGAGGTTTGATATCAGCGCAGCAATTGAAACTAACC
>JASLBE010000057.1 GCA_030146705.1 Tissierellales bacterium
GGTGTTTCACACATGGCAGTACCTAAGAGACGAACATCAAAAACTAAAAAGAACCAAAGGAGAGCTTCTTCTTATAAATTACCAAAAGTGACAATAGGAGAATGTCCTCAATGTCATGAAGCTAAATTACCACATAGAGTATGTAAAGCTTGTGGTTATTATGATGGAAAAGAAGTTAAAGAAGTTGAATAATAAGAAAGATAGTGTGGACACTATCTTTTTTTTATTATTTACATATTATAGTTTATGACAATATGTAAATATATTAACATTAGGAGGGCAAGTATGAATATAATTGTTGACCTTATGGGCAGTGATAAGGGCTTGGAAGTACTTTTTAAGGGGGCTCTTGAAGCTAAGGAAGAGTATGGTATAGACTTAACTTTGGTTGGCCCAGAAAAAAATATACTAGATTATTTTGCAAAGACTAATTATAATAGTAAAGGAGTAACCATAGTTAATGCAGAAGAAACCATTACGAATGATGACAATCCAGTTATGGCAATAAGGAAAAAGAAGGAAGCCTCTATGGTAGTAGCAGCTAAACTTTTAAAAGAAGGTAGGGCTGATGGGCTTATTTCTACTGGTAATACTGGTGCCTTATTAGCATCAGGCTTGTTTATTGTTGGTAGAATTGATGGGGTTGATAGGGCTGCAATATCAGCACCTTATCCAACTGAAAAAGGTTTTTCTTTATTATTGGACTCTGGAGCTAATGCAGACTGTAAACCAGAATACCTGGTTCAATTTGCAAAAATGGCCTCTGTATATTTCGAAAAAACTTTTAATAAAAAAGATCCTGTTGTAGGACTTATTAATATAGGGTCAGAAGAAGGAAAAGGAAATAAGCTTACCAAGGAGGCTTATGACTTATTAAAACTTTCTGGCTTGAATTTTTATGGAAATATAGAGGCTAGAGATATGACCAAGGGTGATGTTGATATTTTTGTGTGTGATGGATTTACGGGAAATGTAGTTCTTAAAAACACAGAAGGGATGGCTATGTTTATAGTTGGTTTATTAAAGGATATTTTTATGAAAAATACTAAAACAAAGTTATCTGCCTTGATGATTAAAAATGAACTAGCTGGTCTTAAAGAGTTAATGGATTACAGAGAATATGGTGGGGCACCCTTATTGGGAATTAACAAGCCCATAGTAAAGGCCCACGGAAGCAGTGATAGTTTAGCCTTTAAAAATGGTATTAAACAATTGATAGATTATATAGAAAAGGATATAATTAATAGTATAGTAAAAACTTTATAGGGGAGGTAAAGATATGGAAATTTTAGACAAAATTAAGGAGATAGTAGCTGTTCAATTTAATGTTGAAGAAGATGACTTAACTGAGGATACTTCTTTTACTGAAGATTTAAATGCAGATTCTATAGACCTAGTACATTTAGTAATGACTTTAGAAGATGAATATGGAATAGAAGTTGAAGATGATGAATTGGAGAATATAAAGACTATAGGTGATTCTGTAGATTATATAGAAAAAATGATAGATTAGTAAATTGTTTATCAATTTACTAATCTATAATATTAGGAGGAATTATGAAAAGATATATAGAAAAGTTAGGAGAGCTTGAAAAGTCTCTTAATTATAGGTTTAAGGATAAGAAACTTTTAAAAACTGCCTTAACACATAGTTCCTATGCAAATGAACATAAGATGAAACCAGTTGAAAATAATGAGCGACTAGAATTTTTAGGAGATAGTATTTTAAACTTGATGGTTAGTCAATATCTATATAAAAAGTATCCGAATTACCCAGAGGGAGACTTAACTAAAATAAGGGCCATGATAGTATGTGAATCATCACTGGCATATGGTGCAAGAAAGATTAATTTAGGTAAGTATATCCTGCTGGGAAAGGGTGAAAATATAACTGGAGGTAGGAATAGGGACTCTATTTTAGCCGATACTATTGAAGCTGTAACGGGTGCTATTTATATAGATAGTGACTTTGCCACAACTAATAAGATACTACTTAAAAAATTTGAAATGGATATAACTTATGCATCTGCAAAAGGAACCTTATTTGTAGACTATAAGACAGCCTTGCAAGAGAAACTTCAGAAGGATAAAAATATTAAAATTGATTATAAGGTCTATAAGGAAGAGGGACCTGACCATGATAAGGTGTTTTTTATAAGGGTCTGCTTGAACAATAAGGAAATAGGTAGGGGCAAGGGAAAAAATAAGAAAGAAGCTGAACAAAATGCAGCTAAATCTGCAATGGAAAAAATGGAGGAATAGTATGACTAAACAATATACAATACCTATATTTGTTCCTCATTTAGGATGTCCTTTTGATTGTGTTTTCTGTAACCAAAGGAGGATTACAGGTAAGTCAACCAATATAAGTGAAGAAGAAGTGGTGGATACTATTGAGGAATACTTAACTTATTTTGATAGGGATGCTAGATTGGAGATAGGTTTTTTTGGCGGAAGCTTTACTGGGATAGATGATAATATACAAGACAGGTTGCTAAAAATAGCTTATGATTATAAGAGCCAGGGAAAAATAGATGGAATTAGGCTATCTACTAGGCCTGACTTTATAGATGACAAGGTAATAGCCAGGCTAAAAAAATATGATGTGGATATAGTTGAGCTAGGGGTCCAGTCTTTGGATCAAGAAGTTTTAAATGCTAGTGGAAGAGGGCATAGTATAGAGGTAGTATATGAGGCTTCTGAAAAGCTTAAAAAATCAGGTCTTGGACTGGGCTTACAAATGATGGTAGGTCTGCCTTTGGATGATTTTAGTAAGGGAAAACATACAGTTGAAGAATTTATTGGTTTAGACCCAGAATGTGTTAGGATATATCCAACCCTAGTTGTTAAGGACACTTACTTGGAAAGGTTGTTTTTAACTAATAAATATACTCCACTTGACATAGAAACAGCAGTAGAATATATTTCAGATTATTTGATTATGTTTGAAAATAAGGATATAAATGTTATTAGGATAGGCCTTCAACCTACTGAAAATATGCAACTAGGTAGGGATGTTATATCAGGTCCTTTCCACCCTTCATTTGGCCAGTTAGTAGAATCTAATATTTATAGGAAGATATTAGACCATTATTTATTAGACTTGGAAAACTTATCTGAGGATTTAACTATTTATTCTAACAAGAAAAATATATCATCTATTGTTGGACAAAAGGGAATAAATAGGGAGTATTTAAAAAATAAATACGGATTTAAAAGAATTAACTTTTTAAAGGATGATAGGGTTAAGGGCAAGGATTTTTCTATAGGAATTGGAAAGGAAAATTTGTATATAGATTATAAAAATAGTTTAAACTTATACCTAAATAAAAAACATTAAAGGCTTCTATATAGAAGCCTTTACTATTGTGGAGGTGGAAATTTGAGGTTAAAGGGAATTGAAATTAAGGGGTTTAAATCTTTTTTAAACCAAACAAGGATAGATTTCAAAAGTGGAATAACAGCTATAGTTGGACCAAATGGCAGTGGAAAGAGTAATATTTCTGATGCAATTAGGTGGGTTTTAGGAGAGCAGAGTATAAAGACCCTTAGGGGAAGTAAGATGGAGGATGTTATTTTTGCTGGAACTAATAAAAGGAAACCTCTAGGATATGCAGAGGTTACTATAATATTTGATAATTCTTCAGGCCTAATCCCAATAGAGTATAGTGAAGTAGCCATTACTAGAAGGGTATTTCGGTCTGGAGAATCTGAATTTTTTATAAATAAAAATGCTTGTAGGCTTAGGGATATAAAAGAGCTATTAATGGACACTGGAATAGGTAAGGAAGGATATTCTATAATAGGCCAGGGAAGAATAGATGAAATTTTAAGTAATAATTCCCAGGAAAGAAGGGGAATTTTTGAGGAAGCTGCAGGGATTATTAAGTATAAGGCTAAAAAAGAGGAGGCTCTTAGAAAGCTTAGGAGGACAGATGATAATTTACTTAGGATAGATGACTTACTGGCTGAATTAAAGTCCCAAGAAACTTCCTTAAAAAGACAGTCTACAAAAGCTAAGGAGTTTAAAGAGATTTATGAGATCTTAAAGGGTATGGAAATAAATTTAATATTAGACCATATTTTAAAATCTAGGGAAAAATATACAGGCTTAGATAATTTATCAAAAGAAATTGAAGAAAAACTTTTAAAAATTGAAAAAGATTATAGTGGTTTAGAGCTGGATTTAGATGGGTTAAGTGGAAAAATATCTAAAAAAGAAGAGGATTTGAATAGGGATAATACTTCCTACCTAGATATAAATAAGGAAATCGATAAGCATAAGAGTGATTTGAGCTTATTACTTGAAAAAAAGAAGTATAATGAAGCTGATTTAAAAAGGCTGGAAGAAGAAAAACTTAAGCTACTAGCTTCTTTAGAAGATATAAAGTCTAATAAGTTTTTAGATGAGGATTTACTTAAAGAAAAAAGCCAAGAGCTGAAAGACTTGCAAGAAGACTTTTTAAGGGCTAGTGAAATTAGTAATAAGCTGGTAAATGAAATAGAGAAGCTTAGGGACTTTATTGAATCTAGTAAGGATAAGACTATAGAGATGTATAATAATATTTCAGATAAAAGGTCAGAACTTAACGGCATAGTTTCTTTTTCTAAAAATATGGGTGAAAGATTTGGCCAATTGGAAAAATATATTAATGAAGAAAATAATAAGTTGGCTAGCTTAGAGAAACAATTAGGGGAAGAAAAACTACTTAAGGAAGAAAAAGAAAATATACTTAAAAATAAGTTAGATAAGTCTAGCAAGGTTAATACTAAGACTATCCAGCTTGAAAATCAACTTGAAGACCTTAATATAAGCCTTAATAAGCTAAATATTAATATGGAGAAGAACCTATCTAATTATAATTTGTATAAAAAGATGGAGGAATCTTATGAAGGTTATTATAAAGGGGTTAGGAATATTTTAAGGGCTAGTGAGAAAGATGAATCTATTAAACTTGGCCTAGAGGGTGTAGTTGCTGACCTTATAAAGGTAGAGAAAAAATATGAACTAGCTATAAACACTGGTTTAGGAAGTAGTTCTCAGTTTATAGTTACTAGGGATCAAAAGGCTGCTAAGCATATAATAGACTATTTATATAAGACCAAGGGTGGAAGGGTAACTTGCTTGCCATTGGATAAGATAAAGGGCAGGTCTATGGAGATAAACCTAGGGGACAGGAAGGAATTTAAGGTTTTAGGACTTGCATCTGAGTTAGTAAGTTTTGATGGAGCCTATAAGGATATAGTTGAGAACCTATTAGGTAAAACTATAGTTGTGGAGACTATGGATAATGCTATTGGCCTTTCGAATAAGTATAAAAACACCTTAAGGATAGTAACTTTAAAGGGAAATATAATAAACCCTGGTGGTTCTATGACTGGTGGAAGTCAAAACCAGGCTAGTTTAAATATATTAAGTAGGAAAAATGAGATTGATAGGATATTAGAGGAGGTTAAAGAGGACAAGGCCTTAAAAGAAATCTATTTAAATCAGAGGGAGGACTTAATTTTAGAAATCAAAAAATCTAAGATTATATATTCAAACTCCCTAGAGGAGATTAAACAGGTTGAACTTGAGAATTTAGACTTTAGTAATAGGATAAAAACTTTAGAAGAGGAAATTTTTAGGCTTAGGTCTAATGTTAATAATAATATATTAGAACTAGAAAGCTTAAAATCAAGTGAAGAAGAGTATAAAAATAGGCAGAAAGACTTGGAGGAAGAAGTCTATAGTTTAGAGACCGATTTGGCTGGTTTAAAAGAAAGCATTGGTCAAAGAACTTTGGAACTAAGTCAAAAAATAGAACTTAGAGATGAAGGTTTAAATAAGCTTACAGAAAAAAAGATTGAAATAAATAAGGAAAAAAATAAATTAGAAAACCTGGAAAGCAAAATAAATGAAAATTCGGTTAAGCTAGAAGAGTTAGAAGCTAGTATTAGGCTTAATATACTAAAACAAAAAGAATTTATGGAGATTATAGAAAATTCTAGTAAGGCTATAACTAATACTAGGAAGGAAATTGAAAATAAGTCTATTAAGGTAAAAGAAATATCTAGTAATTTAGATATTTTAAACTCCTCCCTTAAAGAACTACAAGAAGAGTTTGAAAGTTTAAACTTGAAAAAAGATCAGTTCTTTAAACTTAAGGAGGAAGAAAAAGAAAAATTAAATAGTATTCAAATAGAGAAGGTTAAGGAAGAAATGACCTTGAAGTCTTATGAAGAAGAACTATTTAATAAGTATGGAACTAGTTATGAGGATGCCTTATCATATAGGGACCCATCTATAAATATAATAGAAATTAAGCCTAGGATAAAAGAATATAGGGACAGGATTACAAGGCTAGGGAATGTTAACTTAAGTTCTATTGAAGAATATGAAATTCTTAGTGAAAGGTTAGGCTTTATTATAGAACAAAAAGAGGATATGTTAGAGGCCAAGAAGGATCTTGAAGAAGTTATAAGTAAGATGGAAAAAACAATGAAAGAAATTTTCAAGAAAAGTTTTGATGAAATAAATAGTAATTTTAAACTTATTTTTAAAACCCTATTTAATGGGGGCGAGGCTAATTTATTTTTGGAAGATAGTAAGGATGTTTTAAATAGCGGGATTGATATAGAGGCGAGACCACCAGGTAAGAAGTTACAAAACCTATCTTCCTTATCTGGGGGAGAAAGATCATTGGTAGCTGTTTCTTTATTGTTCGCAATACTTAAGATGAAACCGTCACCGTTTTGTATTTTAGATGAAATTGATGCGGCTCTGGATGAGGCAAACATAGGAAGGTATACAAGCTATCTACAAGATATAGGGGAAAATACTCAATTTATAATGATAACCCATAGGAAGAGGACTATGGAAATGGCAGATATACTATATGGGATTACAATGGAGGAAGAAGGAGTATCTAAACTAATATCTGTTGAGCTTAAGGATTATAAAGAGGCAAATTAGGAGGGTTAGTTGACTTATGTTTAAAAAATTTATAGATAAATTGTTTGGTAATAAAGAAGAAGTTGAGGAAGTAGTAGAAGAAAAGTTAGAGATTGCTAAAGAAGTAAGTGAAGAAGTAAAGGAAGCAGTAGAAGAAAAGTTAGAGACTGCTAAGGAAACAAGTGAAGAAGTTGAGGAAATAGTAGAAGAAAAATTAGATACTGCTAAAGAAACAAGTGAAGAAGTTAAGGAAGTAGTAGAAGAAAAGTTAGAGACTGCTAAGGAAACAAGTGAAGAAGTTAAGGAAGTAGTAGAAGAAAAGCTAGATACTGCTAAAGAAGTAAGTGAAGAAGTTAAGGCAGTAGTAGAAGAAAAGCTAGATACTGCTAAGGAAACAAGTGAAGAAGCTAAGGAAGTAGTAGAAGAAAAGTTAGAGACTGCTAAAGAAGTAAGTGAAGAAGTAAAGGAAGTAGTAGAAGAAAAACTAGAGACTGCTAAGGAAACAAGTGAAGAAGTTAAGGAAGTAGTAGAAGAAAAACCTAAGAAACTAGGCTTTTTTGAAAAGCTAAAAAAGGGTTTGAGTAAAACAAGGGATAATTTCACAGAACAAATTTCTTCAATTATTAAATCCTATCAAAAAGTAGATGGGGAATTATTTGAAGAACTAGAAGAAGTATTGATTACTGCCGATGTTGGTATAGAAACAACTATGGACCTGATCGACAACTTAAGAGATAGGGTTAAGGAGGAAAAAGTCACGGATCCAGAAGAAGTAATGGGACTTTTAAAGTCAGAAATAGAGAAACTTATGGTAAGAGAAGATTTAAACTATAATATGAAAGTAGAAACTTCACCAGCTGTTATTCTAGTAGTAGGAGTTAATGGGGTTGGTAAGACAACAACAATTGGGAAAATGGCTGCTAGGTATAAAAATGAGGGAAAAAAAGTGTTAGTTGCAGCAGGAGATACTTTTAGGGCCGCGGCAATAGAACAATTAGAAGAATGGGGAAATCGCGCAGGGGTGGATATAATTTCTCATAATGAAGGATCTGACCCTGCAGCAGTTATTTTTGATGGTATCCAGGCGGCCAAGGCTAGGAAGACAGAAATACTAATTTGCGATACAGCAGGTAGACTCCACAATAAGGCTAACTTAATGAATGAGTTAAGTAAAATATCTAGGGTTTTAGAGAATGAATATCCAGAGGCTGAAAAAGAGGTTTTACTTGTACTGGATGCTACTACTGGTCAAAATGCTATGTCCCAAGCAAAGGTGTTTAAAGAGGCGGCAAACATTACGGCTATAGCCCTGACTAAACTTGATGGTACTGCTAAAGGTGGAGTTGTTATAGCCCTACAAGCAGAACTAGGTGTACCTATAAAGTTTGTTGGTATTGGAGAAGGTGTAGAAGACTTACAAGCTTTTAATGCAAAAGACTTCATAGATGCAATATTTGAAGAATAAGTAAAAAAAGTTGTTGACAAAAATTAATATATATATTAAGATATTACTGTCAAGTTTTTAGCTTGACAGTATTTTTTTGAAAAACTTGGTGATTAAATGATAGAAAAACTAGTGCAAGTTGGTATCTTATTTGATTTTTATGGTAACCTTCTCACTGAAAAACAATATATAGCTATAGACTTATACTATATAAATGATTTATCCCTAGGAGAGATTGGGGAGAAAATTGGAGTAAGTAGACAGGGTGTATTTGATACAATAAGGAGAGCTGAGAAAAAACTATTTGAGTATGAAGAAAAGCTTAAGCTGGTTAATAAATTTAAAACTAACCAAGAGGACATCAAAGCTATAGTTAACAAATCTAAAGATATAATAAAATTAAGTGAAAATAAAAGCATAGAGAATATAAATGAGATAAAAAATAAGGCAGAAGAGATTATAGACATAGGTGAAAAATTAGTAGATTAGGAGGTAGAAGATGTTAGAAAACTTATCAGAAAAGCTGCAAAATGCATTGGGTAAGCTAACTGGAAAGGGAAAAGTTAGCGAAAAAGATATAGATGCTGCCATGAGAGAAGTAAGGCTGGCCTTATTGGAAGCTGATGTAAACTTCAAAGTTGTAAGACAGTTTACAAAAGATGTTAAGGCTAGGGCTTTAGGTTCTGAAGTTATGGAAAGTTTAACTCCAGGGCAACAGGTAATAAAAATAGTAAATGAAGAGCTTACAAATCTTATGGGTGAAAGCGAAGCTAAAATTGAGTATTCATCGAAACCTCCAACTGTAATACTTATGGCAGGTTTACAAGGGGCAGGTAAGACTACTACAAGTGGTAAACTTGCCTATAATATAAAAAAGCAGAATAAAAGACCTTTACTAGTTGCTTGTGATGTGTATAGGCCAGCAGCTATAAAGCAATTAGAAGTAGTTGGCCAACAGGTAGGAGTTCCAGTTTTCACTATGGGGGACAAGGTAGACCCTGTCGACATTGCTAAAGCTGGGGTTGAACATGCCAAGAAAAATGCCAATGATGTTGTAATAATAGATACAGCAGGTAGGCTTCATATAGATGAAAATTTAATGGATGAAATAAAAAATATAGCGGATGCTGTTGAGCCAAATGAAATTTTATTGGTTTTAGACGCTATGACAGGTCAGGATGCTGTTAATGTTGCAGATAGTTTTAATAAAATTTTATCCATAACAGGTGTTGTTTTAACTAAACTAGATGGTGATGCTAGGGGTGGGGCTGCCCTATCCATAAGGGCTGTTACAGATAGGCCTATTAAATTTGTTGGTATGGGAGAAAAAATGGACCAACTTCAACCCTTCCATCCAGATAGGATGGCTTCTAGAATATTAGGTATGGGTGATGTACTTGGACTTATAGAAAAGGCCCAAGAAAGTATAGATATTAAAAAGGCCCAGGAATTAGAAGAAAAAATAAGGAGCCAAAAATTTTCATTTGATGATTTCTTAGACCAATTAGAGCAAATGAAGAATTTAGGACCTTTAGATGAACTTTTAAAAATGATACCAGGTATGAATTCTAAGGCTTTAAAGGGAGTAAATGTTGATTCTAAAGATATAAATAGGATCCAAGCAATTATTCAATCTATGACTATGGAAGAAAGAGAAAATCCTGAGATAATAAATAGCAATAGAAAAAAGAGAATAGCAGATGGAAGTGGGTCTTCTATTCAAGATGTTAATAAACTTCTTAAACAGTTTAAGGAAACTAAAAAAATGATGAAGAAGTTTACAGATATGGAAAAAAAGATGAAAAAGGGCGGCGGCTTCGGTTTGCCATTCTTTAAATAAATATAATAAATTTTAAGGAGGTGAAAACATGGCAGTTAAGATTAGATTAAGAAGAATGGGTTCTAAGAAAAATCCTTTTTATAGAGTAGTTGTAGCTGATTCTAGAAGAGCAGTAACAGGTAGATTTATAGAAGAAATAGGATACTATAATCCATTAACAGAACCAAAAACTATAAAAATAGATAATGAAAAAGCTAAACAATGGATTTCTAATGGTGCAAAACCAACAGAAACTGTTAACAAATTATTCAAACAAAGTGGTGTTTATGCAACTGAAATTAATGAATAATTTTAATCGTTTGCTTTGGTTGTAATATCTAGGAGGTGTTAAACATGGGGGAACTAGTAAAGTATATTGCTAAATCTCTTGTTGAAAATCCGGATAAAGTTGAAGTAAATGAAGTTGAGGGAACACAATCTTTGATTGTGGAACTTAAGGTTGCAGAAGAAGATATGGGAAGAATCATTGGTAAACAGGGAAGAATAGCCAAGGCTATTAGAACTGTTGTTACTGCTGCAGCAATAAAAGAAAATAAAAGAGTAGTAGTAGAAATAATACAGTAAGATATCTATCTTACTGTATCTTATTAAGTAGGTGAATTTGTGGAATTTATAATTATAGGAAAAATTATAAATACCCAGGGTATAAAAGGCGAGGTGAAAATCCAACCTTTAACTAGTGACTTAGGAAGATTTGCGAAATTAGGAACAGTATATCTTGGGGAAAATAAAGAAAAAGTAACATATGAAAAATCTAGGATACAAAAAAACTTTATAATTTTGAAACTGGAAGAATATAATAATATTAATGAAGTTTTAAAGTTTAAAGACCAATATATATATATATCTGCTGAAGATAAGGTAAAACTTAAGCCAGGAGAATACTTTATAACAGACTTACTAGACTCTAAGGTCTATAATATGGACCATGAAGAAATAGGAGTAGTAGTGGATGTTTATGAGGGTCTAAGTAATGATAATTATGTTATAAAAAATATTAATGGTGAGTTTATGGTTCCAGCAGTTAAAGAGTTTATTAAAATAGTAGATGTAGAGAATAAGAAGATATATATAGACCCTATTGAAGGAATGGTTCTATGAAGATAGATATTTTAAGCCTTTTTCCAGAATTTATAGCTGCTTTTATAAATTGTAGTATAATTGGAAGGGCTGTGGAAGAAGGTATTGTCCAAATTAACAATATAGATATAAGAGATTTCACCAAAAACAAACATAAGAAGGTAGATGATTATCCCTTTGGAGGTGGACCAGGTATGGTTATGACTCCAGAGCCTATTTATAATGCCCTTATGTCTGTTAAAAAAAAGGAATCTAAGGTGATTTATCTTTCACCCCAGGGGAGTGTCTTTAATCAAAAGAAGGCTAGGGACTTATCTAATGAAAAACATTTAATCTTAATTTCAGGTCACTATGAGGGAATCGATAATAGGATTATAGAAAATTATGTAGATGAAGAAATATCAGTAGGTGATTTTGTTTTAACTGGTGGAGAAATTCCAGCTATGGCAGTTGCAGATTCAGTTGTTAGACTTCTACCTGGTGTTTTAGCGTCTAGTGAATCCTTTGAAGATGAATCTCATTATAATGGACTTTTAGAGCATCCTCAATATACAAGACCTAGAGAATTTAAGGGCTTAAAGGTTCCAGATGTTCTTTTATCTGGAAACCATAAAAATATAGAAGAATGGAAAAGAGAAAAGTCTCTTGAAAATACCTATAAGAAGAGGCCCGACCTATTAAGTAAAATAAAATTAGGAAAAGACGACTTAAATAGGTTAAATAAAATAAAAAATACTTGTAAACATATATGAATTATGCTATAATACCTACGTATGTACTTAGGTCGGTCCACTTTTTTCAAATGGGTGAAATTAATGAACGACTGTAAGAAGGGAGGGCAATTATAATGGATATTATAAAAATGCTAGAAGATGAACAAAAAAGAGATGATATACCAGAATTTAGAACTGGGGATACTGTACAAGTTCATTATAAAGTTGTTGAAGGAACTCGTGAGAGAATTCAGCTTTTTGAAGGAACTGTTATAAAAATACAAGGTTCTGGAATAAGCAAGGCTTTTACTGTTAGAAGGATATCTTATGGAGTAGGAGTGGAAAGAACTTTCCAAATTCATTCTCCAAGAATTGATAAACTTGTAGTTACTAGAAGAGGTAAAGTTAGAAGATCTAAACTTTATTACTTAAGAGAAAGACAAGGTAAGTCTGCAAGAGTAAAAGAAAAGAAAAAATACTAATTAAATGGGACTGGAAGGTCCCTTTTTTGTTATATAGAATTATTTTGAAAGTTGGTGGATTATGAATATAAATTGGTATCCAGGCCATATGAAAAAAACTAGGGAATCCATAGAAAGAAAATTAAAAATGGTGGATATTGTAATTGAGCTTTTAGATGCTAGGGCTCCAATAAGTAGCCAAAATCCAGTTTTAGATGAAATATTATCACAAAAAACTAGGCTAGTGATACTTACTAAAGCTGACCTGGCAGATGAAAAAATGAATAATTATTGGGAAAGATATTTTACAGATAAAAATAAGTATTCTTTAGTTATCAATGCAAATAGGCAAAAAGATGTTAATCAAATTCTTAAAATTAGTAATAAGATAAAAGAAGATTTATATATTAAAGATGAAGAAAAAGGGATAGTAAATAGGCCTTTAAGGGCAATGATAGTTGGAATACCTAATGTGGGCAAGTCTACTTTAATAAATTCTTTAAGCGGAAGGAAGGGAGCAAAAGTTGGAAATAGACCGGGAGTTACAAAGTCAGACCAATGGATAAAAACTAAGGTAGGCTTGGAGCTTCTTGATACACCAGGAATACTATGGCCTAAGTTTGAGGACCAGAGTGTTGGCTTAAAGCTTGCTTTTATTGGGTCTATAAAAGACGAAATTATGGATATAGAAACCTTGGCCCTAAGATTACTGGAAAATTTATCTAAATCTTATCCTGAGCTACTAGTTGAAAGATACAAGCTTGATGAGATAGAATCTATGTCTGGACTTGAAATTATGGAAGAGATAGGTAGGAAAAGAGGTTGTATTATTTCAGGAGGAGAAATTGACTATACCAGGGTTAGTAATTTAGTCCTAGATGAGTTTAGGAAGGGCGGAATAGGAAGGATAACTTTGGATGGAAGAGTAAATGGTGATTAAATGCTGGAAATAGAAAAAGAATATTATGATAAAGGTTATGAATTAATAGCTGGTATAGATGAAGTTGGTAGAGGATGCTTGGCTGGCGATGTTCTGGCTTGTGCTGTTATTATGCCCAAGGGATTTTATTTAGAAGGGGTTAAGGATTCTAAAAAACTAAGTGAAAAGAAAAGAAATATCTTGTACAAAGAAATACTATCAAATGCCATAGCTTGTAGCATAGGAAGAGTAGATCCTAAGACTATAGATGAAATAAATATTAGGGAAAGTACATTATATGCTATGAAGTTTGCTGTTGAAAACTTAAGGGATAGAGACAATGAGAAGATAAGTCCAGACCTACTTCTAGTGGATGCTGAAAAAATAGATACTGACCTTCCACAAGTCTCAATAATAAAGGGAGATGATAAGTCTTTTGCCATAGCTTGTGCGTCAATAGTAGCCAAGGTATATAGGGATAAACTTTGTCAAGAATGGGATAAGTCTTATCCAGGTTATAATATTAAACAGCATAAGGGATATGGCACTAAAGAACATAGGGAAAATATAATTAAACTTGGACCTAGCCCTATCCATAGAATGACTTTTTTAAAGAATATATTAAAATAAAATCTTTCCTATAGGTAGGCTAAAATAATAAAAACTTCTTTTAAAGAATAAAAAGCCTAGTAAGGCTAGAATAAATAAACTAGGGTATATATCTATTGGGTTTAGGGTTTAACTAGCTAAAAACCCTAAATTTAGTCTTAAGATGGAGTCCTAAGGCTTAGGTTTACTATATTATATCTTAAAAAGAAGGGTTTATATGGATAATATAAGATTGGGAAGGCTAGGTGAAGACTTAGCCTCTAGATATTTGGAAAAAAATAATTATACTATAGTTAAAAGGAATTATAGGACAGATTATGGAGAGATTGATATTATAGCTAAAAATAGAGATTTTTTAGTTTTTATAGAGGTTAAAACTAGGAGAAACAAGACCTATGGGGAAGCCGCTGAAGCGGTAAATTTTAAAAAACAAAATAAAATATTAAATACTTCTTTAATATATTTAAGTGAAACTAGTGAGGAGTTGCAAGTTAGATACGATGTTATAGAAGTATATATTATTGGTAAAAAACCAATAATTAACCATTTTGAAAATGCCTTTAACTATGGTTAGTCTTAACTAGTATGGAAATATAGTTAAGACTATTTATAGTTAATTATTTGAAAAATTAATACATATACTATATAATTAAAATAGATTTCAGAAAATTCTAATATATATGGAGGGAGATATGTATTCTAAGGTGAAGACTTGTGTCTTGCAAGGCTTGGATGGAGATGTAGTGGAGGTAGAAACAGACCTATCAAGAGGCCTCCCACAATTTAATATTGTAGGTTTGCCAGATGCTGCTATAAAAGAAGCCAAAGAAAGAGTTAGGACTGCTATTAATAATAGTGGTTATAGTTTTCCTATAAATAGGATAACTATCAACCTAGCTCCAGCCAATATGAAAAAAGATGGTTCTCAACTAGACCTAGGAATAGGGATTAGTATTTTAAGTGCCAATGATATTATTAAGAAAAAAATAAGTGATGATATTATTTTTTTAGGGGAACTATCCTTAGATGGAAGTGTAAATCCAATAGATGGAGCCTTACCTATGGTAATATCTATGAGGAATAAGGGGATAAAGAAATTTATTATTCCCCACAATAATAGGGATGAATGTGCAGTTATTTCAGATGTGGATATAATACCAGTAAAAAGTTTAGTTGAAACTGTTAACTATTTAAACAAGGATATAGAAATTGAACCCTATACAGCAACTTTAGATAAAATTGATGAAAAATTGGACATAGATTTTTCCGATATTAAGGGGCAAGAAGGGCTTAAAAGGGCTCTGGAAATTTCTGCTGCAGGTTTTCATAACTTACTTATGATAGGTCCGCCAGGTGCTGGTAAAACTATGGCTGCTAAAAGACTTCCTACGATTTTACCAGAATTAGAATTTGAAGAAGCAATAGAAGTAACAAAGATATATAGTATATCAGGAAGATTAAAAGAAAATAAGTTAATGAGGGTAAGACCTTTTAGGGCGCCCCACCATACAGCATCAGCAGTATCTTTAATAGGTGGAGGAAGGATACCTAAGCCAGGGGAAATTTCCTTGGCCCATAGCGGTGTCTTATTTTTAGATGAGATGCCAGAATTTAGTAAAAATGTATTGGAGGTTTTAAGGCAACCCTTGGAGGATGGGAAAGTTACTATTGCTAGGGCTAATGCTAGCCTTACTTATCCAGCAGACTTTATTTTAATTGCCTCGATGAATCCTTGCCCATGTGGTTATTTAGGGGACCCATTAAACCAGTGTACCTGCTCTCAAAGAAGTATAGATAACTACTTAAATAAGATAAGTAATCCTCTTTTAGATAGGATAGATATCCATATTGAAGTTAAGGCTGTAAATTATGATGACTTAAGGTCTATGAATAAGGGTGAATCGTCAGAGGATATAAAAGCTAGGGTAATAAGGGCTAGGGAGATTCAAATGGAAAGGTTTAAAAATACAAATATATATAGTAATTCAAATATAAGGGATAGGGATATAGACTTATACTGCAAACTAGACAGTAAGTGTGAAAGTATTATGGATTTTGCCTTTAAAAAATATAAGTTTTCAGCTAGGACCTATAATAAACTATTAAAGGTTGCTAGGACTATTGCAGATTTAGATAATAGTAGGGATATAGGAGAAAACCATATACTGGAAGCCATAAGATATAAGTCAGTGGAAGGTAAATATTGGTAAAACAAAACCTTTGATATAAATTAATCTATATCAAAGGTCATATTTTTTAATAAATATTTATAGCCACCAGTTTCAACAATGTATTCACTGGTAATATTTTTATAATTAACCCCTACTACATTTTGAACACTTTTAGGTTGTACTTCAGTAACTGGAATAACCAAAGTAATACTATATTGGCCTTTCGGTAGGGCCTTACCAGAATCTGAAAATTCATTAGATATAGTTTTCTTATCCTTTAAGTTAACTTCATCATAGGCAGTGTATTGCTTATCTACATTAATTAGTGATATAACAGCCTTAGTATTTTCAGGTAAATTTGTTTTTATCTCTACTTTTAACTTATCTTCACTTAATATAGGTTTTAAATCAAGTCTTATTTCATTACTGCTTTTACAAGAAGTTAGAAATAAAGACAAAATTAAAAGTAAGCTAAGTAAATATTTTTTCATATGTCCTCCTTTTAAATTGAACTATATAAAAATAATACCATAAAATAGGTATAAATGTAAGATGTTTGATTTAAGTAGGTGGTATGTGGTATAGGTGGATTTTGAATTAGTAATATTTTCTGAAGATTAAAAAAATAAACTACCATAGGATGGTGTAAATAAGCTAAAATAGTAAAATTAAAGAAATTAATAATTTGAAAAAGTTATAAAAAGACTTGTATATTTCTACAAATTATTATATTATATGTAATTGGGTTCAAAATTTAATAAAAACAATCTAAATTTTATAAATAAATCGACTATGAAAAATGTAAATTCAGAAATTTTACTATTTTATAGGAGGAATACTATGTATAGTCCGAATAATAGGGATACAATAATATGGCTTAGTAGTATTGGCCTGGATAGTAAAGCAATTAGAAATTTGATGCTAGAATTTACTGAATTAAAGGATATTTGGAAATCAAATAATAATAGAATATCTTCAATTAAGACTATTAGTAAAAGATCTAGGGAAAAGATAATTGAAAATAGGAAGGAAACCGTTGTAAAAGATATATTAAAGAAATTGGAAGAAGAAAATGTTAATATATTAACTATCTATGATGAGGATTATCCTATTAAACTTATGACTATTCCAAATAGACCGAAAGTTTTGTATTATAAGGGTAAAAAACTTGATGATAAATTTTCTATAGCTATAGTAGGTTCAAGGAAATGTACTGATTATGGCAGGTGGGCTTGTATAAAGTTTACTAGGGAGTTATCTAACTTGGGAGTATCTATAATTAGTGGCCTGGCTTTGGGAGTTGATTCAATAGCACATAGGGAATCAATTGAAGCTAATAATTATACAGTTGCTGTATTAGGCTGCGGTTTAGATATAGTTTATCCTAGGAAGAATAAGGGGTTATATGATGACCTTATAAATTATGGAACAATTGTTTCAGAATATCCCCTGGGAACACCGCCTAAGCCATATAATTTTCCCCATAGGAATAGGATAATTTCAGGCCTGTCCAATGGAGTTATAGTTGTAGAAGCTAAAGATAAATCGGGAACACTAATAACTGTAGGACATGCTTTAGACCAGGGGAAGGATGTTTATGCTATTCCTGGAAATATTAATAGTATGTTTAGCAGTGGAACAAATAAATTAATAAGAGATGGTGCTATCCCCCTTCTTAATATTCAAGATATTATAGATAGGAATGGGGAGCTTGAGAAAAAGTTAAAAGAAATAAAAGATACTGTAAAAGAAGATATTAATTTTAGTGAAACAGAAAAGAAAATTTTATCTATACTAGAACAACCTATGCATTCAGATAACATTGTTTATGAAACAGGCATAGATATATCTACTATAAATACTATGTTAGTGGGATTAGAATTAAAAGGAGCAATAGAAGAAATAGGAAACAATATATTTATTAGGATTTAATTCGGAGGTGCAGAATTTGGGTAAGAGTTTGGTAATTGTTGAGTCACCGGCGAAGGCTAAAACTATAGGTAATTTACTAAATAGTAGAAAATATAATGTAGTTGCATCTGTTGGGCATATTAGGGATTTGCCAAAAAGTACTTTAGGTATAGATATTGAAAATAATTTCGAGCCAAAGTATATAACTATTAGGGGTAAGGGACCTGTTGTTAAGGACTTAAAGGCCAAGGCTAAAAAATCAGAAAAAGTTTTTTTAGCAACTGACCCTGATAGGGAAGGAGAGGCCATATCTTGGCATTTGGCTCATATTTTAGGCATAGATGATAAAGATAAGGTAAGGATAGAATTCAACGAAATAACAAAAGATGCAGTAACTAAGGCTATAGACAATCCAAGAACAATTGATTTGGACTTGGTTGACGCTCAACAAGCTAGAAGAATATTAGACAGGTTAGTGGGCTATAAGATAAGTCCTCTTTTATGGAAAAAGATAAAATGGGGCTTAAGTGCAGGTAGGGTCCAATCTGTTGCAGTTAAATTAGTATGTGATAGAGAAGATGAGATAGATAAATTTATTCCAGAAGAGTACTGGAAAATAAAGGCTTTGTTAAAGAATAAAAATGAAGAATTTGAGGCGGATTTTTTTGGTATTGAATCTGCTAATAAGGATGAAAAAGTAGAGTTAAAAAATAAAGAAGAAGTTACTAGGATAATTAAGGGTATAGATGGTGAAGAATTTTTAGTTAGGGATATTAAACTTGGTACTAGAAAAAGAAATCCGTATGTTCCTTATACTACAAGTACCTTACAACAAGATGCTTATAGAAGGTTGAACTTTAGCAGTAAAAAAACAATGGCTGTTGCCCAGCAACTATATGAAGGTATCGACATAAAGGGAGAAGGCACAGAGGGTTTAATAACTTATATGAGGACGGATTCAACTAGGATATCTATGGAGGCTGTTGGGAAAACCAAGTCTTTTTTAGAGGAAAAGTATGGAAAAGAGTACTCAAATGGTGGGAAAACTTATGATGGTAAAAAAAGCAAAGAATCACAAGATGCCCACGAAGCTATTAGGCCAACATCTGTATTTAGAGAGCCTATAAATATTAAAGAGTATTTAACAAATGACCAGTATAAATTATATAAACTTATATGGGAAAGGTTTGTAAGTTCTCAAATGACACCAGCTGTTTATAATACTATATCTATTAACTTGACTATTAATGGATATGTTTTTAGGACAAGTGGTTCAAAATTAAAGTTTGATGGATTTTTAAGGGTTTACGGAAAAGAAAATACAACCGATAAGGATAAAGAAGTTCCAATTTTAGAAGAGGGACAAAAAGTAAAAACAAAAAAAATACAGGAAAAGCAATTTTTCACACAACCGCCTGCAAGATTTACTGAGGCTTCTTTAATTAAAACATTGGAAGAATTAGGTATAGGTAGGCCTTCAACTTTTGCTCCTACAATAGGCACAATTGTTTCTAGAAGATATGTAGAATTTGAAAATAAGTCTTTTGTACCAACGGAATTGGGAAGGCTAGTAAATGACTTATTGATTGAATATTTTGCTGGAATAATTAATGAGGAATTTACTGCCAACCTAGAAGATAGGTTGGATGATATTGCTAATGGGGATTTAAAGTGGAAGGATGTTGTTTCTGATTTTTATGGAGATTTTCATATCTTACTTGAAAAGGCAGAGGAAGAAATTGAAAAAATAGAAATAAAAGATGAAGAAACAGATGTTATTTGTGAAAAATGTGGAAAAAATATGGTAATTAAGCATGGGAGATATGGAGAATTTTTAGCATGTCCAGGTTATCCTGATTGTAAAAACACTAAACCAATAGTTGAAGAAATTGGTGTTAAGTGTCCTAAGTGTGGCAAAGAGATAATAAAAAGAAAGTCCAAAAAAGGAAGACTATTCTACGGGTGTAGTGGCTATCCTGATTGTGATTTTGTATCTTGGGATGAACCAATTAGTGATCCGTGTCCGAAATGTAACGAGTTACTAGTAAAGAAAAGAACTAAAAATAAAGAAACCATAAAATGTACCAATAAAAACTGTGACTATGAAAACATAAAAAAAATATAACGGAGGTAATCGTAATGATGAGAGATTTATTAGAAAAAACAAGAAAACTAAATAGTGCAATACAATCATATGGAAGTGAAGATGTATCTTTTTCGGAGTTAAGTGAAATATTAAGCAGTATATTGTCTGCTAATGTATATATAGCTAGTAAAAGAGGTAAAATCTTAGGATATGAGTTTGTAGATGGGTTTGACTGTGAAATTGTAAATGAAAAAGTAATTAAAGATAGGATGTTCCCTGAAGACTATAATGAAAAACTTTTAGAGATTAAGGAAACTAATGAAAACTTATTTAATAAAGATTTTTGCGTTTTTGACAGGTCTGAGCCATGTATTCATAAAAATAAAATTTCAACAATAATCCCAATAACTAGTGCAGGAACTAGGCTTGGTACTTTAATGATTTCTAGATTTAATGAGGAATTTACAGAGGAAGACCTAATACTTGGTGAATATAGTGCAACTATAGTAGGTATGGAAATATTAAGGTCTAAGAGTAATGAAAAAGAAGAAGAAACTAGAAAGAAAGCTGTTGTTCAAATGGCAATCGGAACTTTATCATATTCTGAACTTGAAGCTATGGAGCACATATTTAATGAGTTAGATGGTGATGAAGGATTATTAGTAGCTAGTAAAATAGCTGATAGGGTTGGAATAACTAGGTCTGTTATTGTAAATGCTTTAAGGAAGTTTGAAAGTGCTGGAGTAATTGAATCTAGGTCTTTAGGCATGAAGGGAACTCATATAAAAATATTAAATGATAAATTAATTGATGGTTTAAAGAAGGCTAGAGAATAATATTTTTATATAAAGAGAAAAGTTAAGGTTTGCAGTATAAGTCTGTGGACCTTAATTTTTTTTAATATAAAAGAGTTTAATTAGTAAATTATTTTTAGAAGGTATAAAGTATAGTTGTAGATATATAAATCCTAAGTAAGTTTAAATTTATTATAGCTAGACAAGGAAAGGTTAAGGGTTGACTAATATGAATAAAGACTTTATTAAAGTAGGTTTATCGGATTTAAAATTGGCAAGTCCTCCTAAGAGGTTAAGGACATTAGGCTTAGGTTCTTGTGTAGGTATAGTCTTGTATGATGAAATAACTAAAATTTCTGGTTTATCTCATCCTATGCTTCCTAGTAGTGGAGAGATAAGGGATAATGGAAACAAACTAAAATTTGTAGACACTAGTATAGAGGTTTTACTTGATTCTATGATAAGGTCGGGGGCCAAAAGAGAGGGTATTGTTGCAAAAATAGCTGGTGGCGGAAAAATGTTTAATTTTCAGGGAAAGACAAGTGCTTTAGATATAGGTAGGAGAAATATAGAGGCTAGTAAAGAAAAACTTAAGAGCTTAGGTATAGAACTTACTGGAGAAGATATAGGTGGAAACTATGGAAGGACCATAGTCTTTGACCCAGAAACAGGACTACTCCATATTAAAACCCCTAATAAGATCGAAAAGATAATTTAATCTGAAGTGTTTATCATAGATGGGTTAGGCTAGTATAAAATTTTATATATTAATCCAAGAAATAAACTAAAAATAATTTATTTTAAACTAAAAGCTAGGAGGATAGGCCATGAAAATTATTAGTATTAGAAAGATTTCAGAATATGATAGCTATTATAAGTCTTATAATAAGAACTTAAGGCAGACTGTAAAAAACAAGTGTAGTTTAAAGAAAAATTATAAGAAGGAAAAACTAGGTACTTGTAAGGAGGATAATTCTAGTATTAATATAAGTTTATAGGCTAGCTAGATAAAATCTATAAAAGTCTTGTAATGATTTTATAAGTGTGCTATACTATCTTAGTGATTACACACACTTTATGAGGTCTAAAAAAGTGCCTTACAATTAGTAAGGTCTTTTAGGTTGTTGATTAAAGTGGAGGAAAAAAACTTGGAGGTGAATAGTAATGTCAGTAATTTCAATGAAAAATTTATTAGAAGCTGGTGTTCATTTCGGACATCATACTAGAAGATGGAATCCTAAAATGGCTCCGTATATATTTACAGAGAGAAACGGGATATACATTATTGACTTACAAAAAACGGTAAAAGAAGTAAATGATGCTTATGATTTCTTAAGAGAGGTAGCTCAAGAGGGTGGAGAAGTTTTATTTGTTGGTACAAAAAAACAAGCCCAAGAAGCTATAGAAACAGAAGCTAAAAGATGTGGAATGCATTTTGTTAATCAAAGATGGTTAGGTGGTATGTTAACTAACTATAAAACTATTAGAAAGAGAATAGATAGATTACACGAAATAGCTAAAATGGAAGAAGAAGGTATATTTGAAGTTTTACCTAAGTTTGAAGTTTTAGAACTTAAAAGAGAAGAAGAAAGACTTGAAAAATTCTTAGGTGGTATAAAACACATGGATCGTATACCAGATGCTTTATTTGTAGTAGATCCAAGAAAAGAAAAAATAGCTGTAAGAGAAGCTCAAATCTTAGGTATACCTATAGTAGCAATAGTAGATACTAACTGTGATCCAGATCCTATAGATTATGTAATACCAGGAAATGACGATGCAATAAGAGCTGTAAAATTACTTACAGAAACAATGGCTAATGCAATCCTTGAAGGTAAACAAGGGGAACAAATGGCTATGGCAGAGTCAGAAGAAAAAGAAGTAAAAGAAGAAAGCACAGAAGAGTAAAAAAATCTAAGGTAAGAGTTAAAAAGTTAAGAAAATACTTTTTTTTCTCTTACCTTTTTTAAAGAATACTAGGAGGAATGAAGATGAGTTTTGGAGCAGCAGAAATAAAAGAATTAAGAGAAAAAACTGGAGCAGGAATGTTAGATTGTAGAAATGCTCTTAAAGAAGCAGATGGAAATATAGAAAAAGCTATAGATTTCTTAAGAGAAAAAGGACTAGCAACAGCTGCTAAAAAATCTAGTAGGGTTGCAGCAGAAGGTCTTGTAGACTGCTATATACATGGTGGAAGAATTGGAGCTTTAGTTGAAGTAAACTCTGAAACAGACTATGTAGCTAAAAATGAAGAGTTCAAAGAATTCGTTAAAGATGTAGCTATGCAAGTAGCAGCAGTTAATCCAAAGTATGTTTCTAGGGATGAAGTTCCTGAAGAAGAAGTTCAAAGAGAGAAAGAAGTTCTAATTCAACAAGCTATTAACTCTGGAAAACCAGAACATATAGCTGAAAAGATAGTTGAAGGTAGAATGGATAAATTCTATGAACAAATTTGTTTACTAGAACAAAAATTCATCAAAGATGGAGATAAAACAATCCAAGATCTTTTAAACGATAAGGTTGCTAAAATTGGTGAAAATTTAGTAATAAGAAGATTTGCTAGATTTGAAGTAGGAGAAGGTATAGAAGTAGAAGAAGAAGATTTTGCAGCTGAAGTAGCTAAACAAATGGGTGGAAATTAATTATAATTAAATTTTAATATTAAATAAAATAAGGAGAACTTTTAGTTCTCCTTTTAATAGTATATAATAGTATATGGAGTGGAGTGATTTTATGGAGCCAATATTTAAAAGAGTTCTCTTAAAAATTAGTGGAGAGGCTTTAGCAGGAAGTAAAAAAACAGGCATAGATATAGATACTGTAAATAAAATAGCTAAAGAAGTGAAAAAAGTTCATGACCTAGGTGTTGAAGTTGCAATAGTAGTAGGAGGAGGTAATTTTTGGAGGGGAAGGAGCTCTGAAGATTTAACTAGGACTACTTCGGATTATATAGGGATGCTTGGAACTGTTATGAACGGTCTAGCACTGAGAGATACTTTAGAAAATATTGGAGTTAATTCAAAAGTTCAATCTGCTATTGATGTAAGTCAAGTGGCAGAGTTTTATTCAAGGTCAAAGAGTATAGAATACTTGGAAAATGGAAATGTAGTTATATTTTCTGCAGGTACAGGAAATCCATATTTTTCAACAGACACAGCTGCAGCCTTAAGGGCAGCTGAAATTGAAGCGGAAGCAATTTTGTCTGGTAAAACAGGTGTAGATGGAGTTTATGATGCAGATCCTAATATAGTTAAGGATGCCAAGAAATTTGATGAACTTACTTATATGGAAGTTTTAAATAGGGGTTTAAAAATAATGGATTCTACAGCAACATCTCTTTGTATGGAAAATCATATTCCACTGCTAGTATTTGGTATAGATGACACAAAAAATATATTAGATGTTATTTTAGGCAAGAAAATAGGAACGATTATAAAGGAGGGTTAGTAGTGATTTTAGATGCTCATAAAGATGCAGAAAAAAGAATGAAAGACACAATTGAAGCTTACAAAATAGAGTTACAATCTATTAGGGCTGGTAGGGCAAATCCTGCAATATTAGATAGGGTTACGGTTGACTATTATGGACAGCCTACACCAGTTAACCAAACGGCAAACATTTCAGCACCAGAACCAAGAATGTTACTTATTCAACCTTGGGATGCTAATTTAATACCTGAAATAGAAAAAGGTATTCTCCAAGCGGATTTAGGTTTAAATCCTTCAAATGATGGAAAGGTTATTAGGATATCAATTCCTGCTTTGACAGAAGAAAGAAGGAAGGACCTTATAAAACTAGTTGGAAAAGATAGTGAAAACGCTAAAGTTTCTGTTAGAAATATTCGTAGAGACCAAATGGATGTACTAAAACAAATGGAAAAAGATAAGGAACTTAGTGAAGATGAACTAAGGGCTGCAGAAGAAAAAATGCAAGAAATAACAGACAAGTATATTGGAGAAATTGATAAAATAACAGAAGTAAAAGAAGCTGAATTAACTGAAATATAAATTTAACCCTTCATTTATTGAAGGGTTTTTTAATAATGAGGTGTAGAATGTGGAATCTTTAAAACTTTTAAAAGAGGAACTTATGCCAAGGCATATAGGGGTAATAATGGATGGAAATGGCAGGTGGGCAGAAAAAAGGAGCCTACCAAGGACTATGGGCCACAAGGCTGGTATGGAAAAAGTAATAGAAATTGTTGAAACATCCGTAAAATTAAAGATAGAATCCTTGACCTTATTTGCATTCTCAACTGAAAATTGGAAGAGACCTAGTAAAGAGGTAGAGGGACTGATGAATATTTTAGTTGTTTTTATAAATAATGAACTAACTAGGTTGATTAAAAACAATGTAAGATTAAATATAATGGGGGATATTAGTAGATTGCCCAATATGGCTAGAAAGGCAGTTCTTAAGGCTCTAGAAAAAACTTCTAACAATACAGGTTTAACTCTTAACATAGCCCTTAATTATGGGGGGCAGACGGAAATAATTAGGGCTACCAAAAAAATAGTAGAGGATGTAGTAAATAAAAGACTAGACTTAGATGACTTAGATGAAGAAAAGTATAAGGACTATTTATATACATTTAATCAAAGTATGCCAGACCTTATAATTAGGCCAAGTGGAGAACAAAGAATTAGTAATTTTATGCTCTACCAAATAGCCTATAGTGAGTTTTATTTTTCTAATGTTCTTTGGCCTGATTTTAATGAGGAAGAATACTACAAAGCCATACTTGATTACCAAAAAAGAGATAGGCGATATGGAGGACTGTAATGAAAGATTTGAAAGTTAGGGTTACTAGTGGAGTAATTGGAGTAGCTTTATTATTAACAATCTTATATATATCTAGTAGGTTAAATAATAATATTTTAATAGATCTAGCTGTTACTATTTGTTCCTTAATTGGTGTGAAGGAGCTATTTAGGGCTTTTGAAAATAAGGGCTTACATCCCTTAAACTTATTTAGTGACCTAGTAATTATTTTAGGATTTTTAGTTAGGAATTTTTATAAACCACAAAATATTTATAAGCTTTCTTGTGAAAATATAGTACTATTGTTTTTAACATTAATATCTATGGTTCTACTTTTAGAATTATTAAGGCAAAAGAGGAAGATTGAAGATATATCGGTTAGCCTAATGGGGATATTATATGTAGGGTTTTTATTTTCTCATTTAGGTAAAATAAGTGAAATAAAATACATTGGTCTTGTTTTTATAATAGCTTTTGGTACAGATACATTTGCTTATTTTGGAGGAAACTTTTTTGGGAGCAATAAACTATGCCCGAACTTAAGCCCAAATAAGACAGTAGAAGGAGCAATTTCAGGAATTTTAGGAAGTGTTATTTTAACAGTTTCTTACCTGCTAATTTTGGGAGTAAATAATATATATAGGTTTATACCCCTTTCAATACTTGCGAGTATGGTTTCCCAATCAGGAGACTTAGTTGCGTCCAGTATTAAAAGAGATTGTAAGATAAAAGACTATGGTAAACTGATACCAGGTCATGGAGGAATCTTAGATAGGTTTGATAGTGTGATATTTACTTCACCAATAATATATTATTATGTGGAGTTTTTTATAAATAAATAAGGTGGTGGCATATGTTGACTTTTATAGCAGCGATTTGTATTTTTTTAGTAGTTGTTTTAATTCATGAACTAGGACATTTTATAGTAGCTAAGCTAGTTGGAATAAAGGTAAATGAGTTTTCAATAGGAATGGGACCCAAACTTTACCAAAGTAAAAAAGGAGAAACAAAATATACAATAAGAGGAATTCCTATGGGTGGCTATGTAAGTATGGAGGGTGAAGATGAGGGTTCTAATGATCCTAGAAGTTTTAATAATGCTCCAGTGCTTGGTAGGATAGGGGTTATTGTAGCTGGACCAATTATGAACTTTATCTTGGCTATATTTATTCTTACAGTAGTAGCCTTTGGTATTGGAACACCTACTAGAGAAATAAAAGAAGTTATGAAAGATTCACCAGCCTATTATGCAGAACTTAAAACTGGTGATATAATAAAATTTGTAAACAATAAGGAAATGAAAAGCTGGCAAGATATAGTTTCAACTATATCAGTTCAGGAACCTGAAAAAGAGGTTAAGCTTTTAATTGATAGGTCAGGTAAAGACTTGGAGCTATCAATACTTCCAATTAAAGAAGGAGAAAGGTCTATAATAGGAATAAAGCCAAGTAGTGAAAGAAGCTTTATTGGTTCTATTAAATCAGGATTTTTAGAAACTAAAAACTTTCTAATATCAATGTTCCAGTTTATAGGAATGCTATTTAAAGGAAGAGTTACAACAGATAACCTTTCAGGACCTGTTGGAGTGGTTAAAGAAATAGGAAATGCAGCTCAATTAGGTATATACACCCTGTTATATTTAATGGGATTTATATCTATAAACTTAGGATTTTTTAATCTCTTACCAATCCCAGCCTTAGATGGTGGAAGGCTAGTTTTCTTAATTGTTGAATTATTTAGAGGAAAGGCTATTGATCCAGATAAGGAAGGGGCTATTCATTTAGCGGGTTTTCTACTTTTAATTGGATTAATGCTTTTTGTAACCTACAAGGATATTATTAAACTTATAATAAAAGGATGATTTTATGGAAACAAAAGTGATAAGCGTAGGAAAGGTTAAAATTGGTGGATCAGAAGATATAGCAATACAATCAATGACTAATACAAAGACTAAAGATATAGAGAGTACAGTTAAACAAATTTTAAGGATGGAAGAAGAAGGTTGCCATATAGTTAGGATGGCTATAACAGATGAGGAGGATGCAAAAAGCATTCCTGAGATAAAGTCTAGAATTAATATCCCTATTATAGCAGACATACAATTTGACTATAAACTAGCCTTATATGCCATAGAAAATGGAGTGGATGGGCTTAGGTTAAACCCTGGCAATATTGGCCAGAGGGAAAATGTTGAAAAGGTAGTTCAGGCCTGTAAAGAGAAAGGAATATCCATAAGAGTTGGGGTTAATGCAGGATCTATAAAGCAAGAGTTCCTGGATAAATATAAGGGAGTCAATGAAAACTCTATGGTATATTCAGCTTTGGAACAGGTAAAAATATTAGAGGATATGGGCTTTTATGATATAAAAATATCTCTAAAGGCAAGCAATATAGACCTTAGTGTTAAGGCTAATAGAAAAATGAGAAGCTTGGTAGACTATCCTTTACACCTAGGAATTACTGAAGCTGGACCAAGCTTTTATGGTACAATAAAGTCTTCTGCTGGATTAGGTATTTTGTTATATGATGGTATAGGAGATACCATAAGAGTATCTCTAACTGGAGATCCAGTTGAGGAGGTTAGGGTTGCTAGGGAACTTTTAAGGTCACTAGGCCTATATAATAAGGGGATAGAGATAATATCTTGTCCAACATGTGCTAGAACTAATATTGATTTAATAAATATAGTTAAGGAAGCGGAAAGCAGGCTTAAAAATATTGATAAAAACTTGCAAGTAGCCATTATGGGTTGTGCTGTAAATGGACCTGGGGAAGCCAGGGAAGCTGATTTGGGAATTGCAGGTGGAAATGGTGAAGGTATAATTTTTAAAAAAGGTGAAATAATAAAAAAAGTAAAAGAGGAAGATTTATTAGATGAATTAATCTTTGAAATAGAAAGGCTGTAAAGGAGTTAATATGCTGGATACTAATTTAGTTACAAGTAATGAGAATGAACACCTACCTTTGGCTAAACTAGGATTGAAAATAGACAATGTTTTATTAGACAAAACTAATAAAATTTTGTCTATAAATTTTTCAACTGATAAATTGATTCTTGAAAAAGAAATAAGGGAAGTAGAAGGCTTTTTTGAGAAAAAATTTGCTGGATTAACCATAAAAGTAGGTATAAAATACCAGGTATTTGGTAGTGATGAAGAAAAAATAAGATTTTATAGGATGAAAATACTAGATATTATTTCCCGGGAAATAGAATCCAGTAGTTCTTGGTTAGAGAAGATGGAGATTCAATTTAAAGGGGGGGAACTAATACTACTACCTCCTAATACAATTGGATATAAAATGATGGTTAGAAATGGCTTGAAGAAGGATTTGGAGGATTCTATCCTAAGGGATTTAGGAATTAAACTTGTGGTTAAAATTCTTAAGGATAATATAGAAAAAAATGAAGATTTCCTAAACACAACAAGAGAAGAAGAAAAAAATATAGCTACTAAGGTTATGCTGGAAAAACCTAAGGCTCAAGTTAAAAATGAGTCTGAAATTAAGGTGTCAGCTAATTATAGGTATGGGAAAAACTTAGATAGGGAAATAGTATCTATAAAGGATATTGACCTACAATCTGGAACTGTAGGGATAGAAGGTTTTATATTTGATATTGAGTCTAGAGATATAAGAAATAATAAAAAATTAATTATTTTTAATATTACAGATTTAAAAGATTCTATTGAATGTAAGGTTTTCTTAAAAGAGAAGGATGGTGAAGAGTTCCTAGCCAATATTAAAGAAGATAGCTATTGTTATTTAGCTGGAGATGTTGTTTATGATGATTTTTCTAGAAATATAGTAATAATGTTAAAAAACTTAAGGCTATTACCAGCTCCTAAAAGGGAGGATAAGTCCAAGGAAAAGCGTGTTGAACTTCACCTTCACACAAAAATGAGTTCAATGGATGGAATTGTTAGCTTAGAACCTCTTATAAAGACCTTGGAAGATTGGGGTCATGAGGCAGTTGCCATAACAGACCACGGTGTTGTACAAGCCTTTCCTGAAGCTTTAGACCTTGCTAGGAATTCAGATTTAAAGATTATATATGGTGTAGAAGGTTATTTAATAACTGATAAAAAAACAATTGTTGAAAACTATAATGGGGGAAGGGAATCCTATGTAGTTTTTGATATTGAAACTACGGGACTTTCTAACAAAAATGATAGGATAACAGAAATAGGTGCTTTAAAGATAGATGCTAGGGGAAGGGTATTAGATAGTTTTAGTCAACTTGTAAACCCTGAAATGCCAATACCAGAATTCATAGTAAACTTAACTGGAATAACAGATGAAATGGTTCAAGATCAACCAACCATTGACAGGGTTATAATAGATTTTTATGACTTTTTCAAGGATTCTGTTTTAGTTGCCCATAATGCAACTTTTGATGTAGGTTTCATAAGGGCTAATTTATCTAAACTAGGTATTGAACTGGATAGCCCTGTTATAGATACCTTAGAATTAGCAAGGGCCTCCTTTCCAAACCTAAAAAACCATAAGTTAAATACTCTGGCTAAATACCTAAATGTATCCTTAGAGAACCACCATAGGGCAGTTGATGATGCTACAGCTACTGCGGACATTTTTACTAAGATATTAGAAATATATGAAATTGACTCAATGGAAAAACTTGAGGAACTTAATAATATAAATTCGCAAGAAGGAATGATAAAAGACAGGCCTTACCATGTTGTTATACTGGCTAAAAATTTAATTGGACTTAAAAACTTATATAAACTAATATCCAAGTCTCATATAGATTATTTTTATAGGCAGCCTAGGATACCAAAGTCCTTGCTCCAAGACCATAGGGAAGGTCTTTTAATAAGCAGTGCTTGTAGTAGTGGGGAGCTGTACCAGGCAATTTTAAATAATAAGTCCGAAGAAGAGATAGAAAAAATAGCTAAATTTTATGATTACTTTGAGGTTCAACCACTAGGAAACAATGGCTATTTAATGAGAGAGGGCATAATGAATGAGGACCAGCTTAAGGACATTAATAGGAAAATCATAGGACTAGGAAATAAACTAAATAAGTTAGTAGTTGCAACAGGAGATGTCCACTTCTTAAACCCTGAAGATGAAATATATAGAAGGATACTAATGGCTGGTCAAGGCTTTAGGGATGCAGAGTACCAACCCCCAATATATTTAAAAACAACTAATGAAATGTTGGAAGACTTTGCTTATCTAGGGGAGGACTTGGCAAAGGAGATTGTAATTACAAACACCAATAAAATAAATGAGATGGTTGAAAAATTTGAGCCTATACCAAGTGGAACCTTTCCACCAGTAATAGAGGGTTCTGAAGATGAGCTAAGGGAAATAAGCTACAACAAGGCCTATGAGCTTTATGGTGACCCCCTACCAAAACTTGTAAAAAATAGGTTGGATGTAGAATTAAATTCAATTATAAAAAATGGTTACTCAGTAATGTATATAATTGCTCAAAAATTAGTTTGGAAGTCATTGGAGGATGGTTATTTAGTAGGGTCAAGAGGGTCTGTTGGATCTTCCTTTGTAGCCACTATGAGTGGTATTACAGAAATCAACCCTTTAGCACCTCATTACCTTTGTCCAAACTGCAAATATAGTGAGTTTTTTGATGGGGGAGAAGTTGCTTCAGGAGCGGATTTAAAGGATAAGAAATGTCCTAAATGTGGAACGGACTTAATTAAGGATGGACATGACATACCTTTTGAAGTTTTCTTAGGTTTTGATGGAGATAAGGAACCAGATATAGATTTAAACTTTGCAGGTGAATATCAAAGTAATGCCCATAAATATACAGAGGAACTATTTGGGAAGGATTATGTTTTTAGGGCTGGTACTATAGGCACTATTGCCGACAGGACTGCCTATGGATTTGTTAAAAAATATTTTGAGGGTATTGGAGACAGTGTAAGTGGAGCTGAAGTCAACCGTCTAGTTAAGGGGTGTGCAGGTGTAAAAAGAACATCAGGACAGCATCCAGGTGGTGTTATGATTGTTCCACATTATAAGGACATACATGATTTTTCTCCAATTCAATATCCTGCCAATGATCCAAGTTCAGGTGTAATTACTACCCACTTTGATTACAATGCCATAAGTAGTAATATATTAAAGTTAGATATTTTAGGCCATGATGTTCCTACTATAATTAGGATGCTTGAAGATATAACGGGGGTTGACCCACAGACCATAGCCTTAGACGAGAAGAAAACTATGAGTATATTTTCATCTACTGAGGCCCTTGGGGTTAAGCCTGAAGAGATAAACTCCAAGGTAGGAACTCTAGGAATCCCAGAGTTTGGGACTAAGTTTGTTAGGCAGATGCTTGTTGATACAAAGCCAACGACCTTTTCGGAGCTGGTTAGGATATCAGGCCTATCTCATGGGACAGATGTATGGATAAACAATGCCCAGGATCTTGTAAGACAAAATATAGCTCCTTTAAGTAAGGTTATTTCTACTAGGGAGGATATTATGCTTGGCCTTATAAATGTTGGAATGGATAAATCTAAGGCCTTTAATATAATGGAGAAAGTAAGGAAAGGTAAGGGGCTTCCACCAGGTGCTGAAGAAGAAATGATTGAGCTAGGTGTGGATGATTGGTATATAGATTCTTGTAAGAAAATAAAGTATATGTTTCCTAAGGCCCATGCTGCAGCCTATGTTATGATGTCTTTTAGGATTGCTTATTTTAAGGTCTACTATCCAGAAGCCTTTTATGCTACTTATTTTACAACCAAGGCCGCAGATTTTGATGCTGATATGATAATTAATGGACTAGACACTATTAAGGGGCATATAAAAGAAATTGAATCTAAGGGGTTTGATGCTAGTACAAAGGAAAAAAACACCTTAACAGTTTTAGAAGTTGCTCTAGAGATGTATGCTAGAGGCTATAAGATTGAGAGGGTTGATTTATATAAGTCAGACAGTGATGTATTTAGGGTTGGCGAAAAGGGATTGCTGCCACCACTTAAGTGCTTAGATGGGTTAGGTGAGAATGCTGCCAGGAGAATAGCTGATGAAAGGGAAAAGTCGGAATTCATTTCCAAAGAGGACTTGATTAAAAGAACGGGTGTAAGTAAAACTACTGTTGAGGTTTTAACCAATCATGGCTGTTTAAGTAATTTACCTGATAGTAACCAGATGAACTTATTTAATCTTTGATTTTATCTAATCTTGTGATATAATATAAATGATAAATAATGATTAAAAGATTTTTTGGAAAAGAGTGGGCTTGCCCACTCTTTGATTTTTATTGTAGAAAATTATTTACATTTGTTG
>JASLBE010000068.1 GCA_030146705.1 Tissierellales bacterium
AAAATTTATAACATAAGTTTTAATAGGATTTCCTTGTCTTATTCTTTTCTTTTTTATAAGTCCTAGTTCTTTAAGATCCTTTATAAGCTTTACTGCCTTCTTCATTCCACAGCAAAGTTGTTTAGCCGTTTCCTCAAAAATAAAATAAATATATACTCTACCATTTTCATCTATCCAATTATTCTTATAAGATAAAATACTTAGAGGTAGATACATTGAATAAAGCACTTTTGCGTCTATTCATAGGCTCTTAAATTCCTCATCTTTTTATCCTCTTATTAATGACGTTTTTCCTTAACCTTGTCTTTAACTGCCATATTTTTCATCTTTTCCTTAAACTTATTTAATATTTCTTTTTAATTAAAATAGTTTGCAAGTGGTTGGCTTTTTTCAGCAGCATCTTCTATAATCTTTTTCATAGCTTTCAAAATAGCCTTTGCTGAATACTGAGCCACTTTAATCTCAAGCTTTATAGCTTTGTTATTGACATCATAATTTACTATTTAGGTAGCCTCCTTTCTACGAAAAATAAAAAAGCGGCCCAGATTTTACATCTGAACCGCTAAAATTCTAATTTTATATAAAATTATTTCAACCTAATCTACTAACATATATTATTGTACTATTAATTATTAATAGGTTTTCTTAAAACAAACCTGTTAATTCATTTAAATTATAGTCTATGTTATTAGGTTTAAGCCAATTATCTAAATATTGGATAAGGCTTTTTGTAGATTCTAGTGCAGTTTCTGGTATACCATTACAACCAAGAATTTCACCTGTCATAAGGCCTGTTTTAAAAATAAAAACAGTATTCTCCCACTTTCCTTTTGATACATATAATGCATATTTTGCATCTTGAGGAACTATCTTTTCATTATATGTATTTGTAATTTTTGTGACATTATAAGGAATATCTTTCATTTCTTTTTTAACTTTAGGTATTTCTTTACACATACATAAATATAGTTTCTTACGAGTTGTATTCACTTCCAATATTGTATTTTTACTATTCATAATAGGAAAGTATGGAATAGTATACGAATACCTTTCTGATGATATTTCTTTTGCTTTGTAAGGTTCTAATATAAATGGAACCTCGAATTTTTTTAATTCAACTTTATATTTATTATCAATAATAACATATATACTATTTATAACTTGAGGGGATAATGTTTTATTTTCTAATACTACTGAAAATCTTTCTCCTTTAGAATTTGATGATGAATTAGATAAGGAAATAAATTTAATTTTTTGTGATATAAAAGTAATGTAAAATGTATAAATAGTAATTAATAAAATGCATATATCAGAACCAAATGTTACCCAGTTTCGAATACTATCAAATAAATTCATAATATTGATAACCTCCTTTTATTTTTAATTTCTACACATCTTTACTTAACAAAGCTTCTTATCTTTTATAAATTTTACATAATAGTATATAAATAGTATATAAGAAAGTCCCGATACTTTAACAATAAAACACCAGGACTTTATTCAACAATACAATAAAGTTTTAACTACTTAAGCTATTTCTTTTTTATTCTCTTGTATCTCCACTAACTAGGTTAACAACTACTAAAACATTAAGGTGTTTTTTTAGTAGTTGTTTCTTAAAATTATGCTCATCTTCAATGAACACGAAATGGTCATGAAACTGCTTAAATCTAAGGATTTCTACATAATTTCTCTTTGTATCAACGCTATGCACTCCACATGGTTGGTTCTTGAAAACATATCCACCGGTTGAACTTTTTTAACCTTATAACCATTGGCCTCTAGGTAGTTTAAGTCTCTGGCTAAAGTGGTTGGATTGCAAGAAACATAGACTATTTTTTCTGGCCCATATTTAACTATATCTTCTAAAAGGCTTGCTTCAAGTCCCTTTCTTGGTGGGTCTACTATTAGGCTGTCTATTTTTACTTCCATTTCCTCTAACTTAGGTAGGATTTCCCCAGCATCTCCTTGGAAAAACTCCACATTTTCAACCTTATTTAACCTAGCATTCTCTATGGCATCCATTACTGCTTTTTCAACTATTTCAACCCCTATAACCTTCCTAGCATATTTAGCTAGGTAAAGGCTTATACTCCCTATACCAGAATAAAGGTCTACAACTGTTTCATCTCCTTTTAGGTCTGCAAATTCTACTAGCTTATTATAAAGTTTTTCTCCCTGCCTAGTATTTATTTGGAAAAATGACTCAGGAGATATTTTATACTTGTAACCACCTATTTTATCTAAAATTTGGTCTTCACCATAAATCAGCTTATATTTTGCCCCTGTAACTAGGTTGGTCTTGTCCTTATTTATATTTAAATAGAAAGACTTTATTTCCTTTATCTCTTTAAACTTCTCAACTAACTTTTCAATTGCTGGCAAGGTTTTTCCATTTATAACTAGGATAACCATTGTGTCACCATTTTTTTCTGATGTCCTAATTACAAGATGCCTTAAAAGACCCTTATGGTTTTTCCTATTATAGCAAGGAATGTCTTCCTCTTCTATAAAGTCCCTTAAAACTTGAACTATCTCATCAGCTATTTCCTTTTGTAAAATACAGGTATTAGTATTTATTATTTTATGGCTAGCACTTTGAAAATGACCTATTATAGCCTTGCCTCTAGACTTCATAATTGGAAGTTGGACATTATTCCTGTATCTTTCTGTGTTCTCACTAGCTATTATTGGTAAAAATTCATAATCTTTTATTTTTCCAAGCCTATCTAGGTCACCCCTAACCTTTTCTTCCTTTATCATCAACTCTTCTTCATAGTCTAGTTCTTGAAAGTCACAACCACCACATAGGCTTGAATACTCACATTTAGACTCTATCCTATGAGCTGAATATTCTAAAATGGAGTTAGTCCTGGCTATGGCAAAGTTCTTCTTAACTTTTTCTATAATAACTTCTATCCTATCTCCAACCACACCCTTATCGGTAAAAATTGTAAAATTGTCTGATTTAAGAACAGCCTTACCTTCAAAACTTATATCTATTACTTTTCCTTCAATTAATTCATTTACTTCTACTGGTTTATTCATTTTTTCTCTCCTTTTTTCCTACACTTCATTTTATCATAGTTCTAGTAATTATCATAAGGAAATTATTATAAAAAAAGGGCCCTAGGCCCTATATTTTTAATCTATTTCACTGGTAGCTATATTAATTGCCTCTCCTATGGCATCTAAGGCCTTCCTAGGTATTAGGGCATCTCCTATTACAAAAAAAGGTATCTCCCTATCCCTAGAGTACTCTTTTAAGTCATTAGACTTGTTAGAAAGATTTCCCAGGCAAGAAATAACATAGTCCATTCTTACCTCCTTCTTCTTATTCTTATCCTCATATACTACCCTATCATCTTTGATTTCTAAAACCTCTACATTTTCCAGTATCTTAACCCTACCATCAAGTTCATCTAATACTGCCAATTTCCTATACTCTCCTAAATTCTTAGCAACTTCCTTATCATGTAGGACTACTACCCTATTTTCCTTCGATAAAATTCTTGAAAGTTCTAAGGCTAGAACATTCCCCCCAATAATAACTATATCTCCACTAGGCTTATCCTCTTTTGATAAAACATCATATCCATAAAGAACCTTCTGGTTTTTTCCGCCCTTAACTTCTAAAGGCTTTTCCCTAGATCCTGTAGCTATTACTAAAATATCTATATCTTCGTTTGTAATATCTTCACCCTTGAACTCTTTATTTAACCTAACCTCTACATCTTGTCTTTTTATTTCCTTTAAAAACCTATTTATTATCTTCTCTATTTCTATTTTATTAGGACTTATTATGGCATGCTTAAATTGACCTCCCAAGGAACTATCTTTTTCATAAAGTACTACCTCGTGCCCCTTCATCTTTAACAAGACTGCTGCAGTCATACCTGCAACACCACCACCAATTACAGCAATCTTTTTAGCCTCCTTGGTCTTAGTTAAAAAAATCTCATCGTCAAAGCCAATTTTAATATTCCTAATACAAGTAATATTTTTATATAATATATTATTAAAAATATTTACACATCCCTCATTACAACCAATGCAAATTTTAACCTTATGGTAGTCGCCCTCTCTTGTTTTTTTAATTATTTTAGGGTCAATATTAAATCCCCTAGAAATTCCAACTAAATCAGCAACTCCTTCCCCTATGATAGATTCCATCATTTCAGGCCTTACTATCCTACCACTAGCAACTAGTGGAAGTTTTATCTTATCTTTTATAGTCCTAATAGGGCCCAGGTTAAATCCTTCCTCTATCTCCATAGAAGGATAAATATATTTTTTATTTATAGTAGTTAAATTACCCCTAGTTATTGTAACAAGATCTAGTCCAACTTCTTCTGCCATATTAATAAAGTCAATAACTTCTCCAATAGAAAGTCCATTTTCCAAGCCGTCGTCCTGTGAAACTATTTTCATAGAAATTAAAATATCATCCCTAATAGATTCCTTAAGTTCCTTGATAATCTCAAGTATTATCCTAGCCCTATTTTCAAGGCTTCCCCCATAGTCATCCTCTCTTTTATTGTAGCCAGCACTTAAGAAAGTATGGAGTATATCAGAATGGGCTACATTAAGCTCAATTAAGTCAAATCCTGCCTTATCTGCCCTCTCTCCAGCTTCTTTAAAAAGTTTTATTATCTCTTTTATTTCTTCTCCTGTTGCCTCTTTTAACTTCCTTCCATTTTCAGCAGTATAGTCACTGGAGTTTAAAATCCTAGCTTCCAAATCATTAATATTTAAAAGCCCTCCATATATTAGGGAAATTCCTAGCTTGCTACCCTCTTTATGGATTGCATCTGTTAATTCAGCCAACCTCTTTATATATTTATCATTGCCAATACTTAAAAAATTCTTTACCTGGTTTTTTTCATCTATGGTAGTTGGCTCTAATATTAAAAGATCAACCTCATTTTTTGCCCTTTTTAAATAGTAGTCTATTAACTTATCTTCTATAAATCCATCCTCTTCCATCTTTGTAGGAATTGCAGAAAATATAACCCTATTTTTTATTTCTTTTTTGCCAATTTTTATAGGTTGAAATATGTTTTTAAATTCCATATCTTCATTCTCCTTCTACAAATTAAAACTAATAATTTGCCCTCTCTAAGTAATCTCTAATAGCTATATTATATCATATATTAATTTTTTCATTATTTTTTATATTTTTATAATTTACTTTAGCCCCAATTTATATTATACTATACCCATACGGGGTATAAGGAGGCTTATATGAAAAACAATTTTATTAAAACAAACAGGTCCTTTTCTTTTATTAGGAAGTATGGGTTTTTATTTACTTTCCTAGTTGCTTTTGGTGGCTTATTTCAGCCAAAGCTTGGACTCCTAGTGGTCTTTATTATGCTGGGGCTAATTTTTACATCTCTTTTCCATAATAAGTTTTGGTGTGGAAATATTTGCCCACATGGGAGTTATTTCGATAATATTATCCTACCCTTAAGTAGGAATAGGGAGATTCCTAAAATTTTTAAGTCTAAATTTTTACAGGTTGGATTTTTTGCTTTTTTTGCCTTCAACCTTTCTAGAAAAATATTCAAAATATCTAGTTTTTGGGGAAGTTATTCTTTTTTAGACAAATTAGGAACTATTTTTTCTACAACTTACTTAATGGTTTTAATTGTAGGTGGACTTCTAGGTGTAATTTTCACACCAAGAACCTGGTGCAAAATATGCCCTATGGGAACTATGGAAACCATATCCTATAAATTTGGAAAGCTATTTAAATTAAACCATCTATTTGAAAAAAAAGTAACCATTAGTGATATTAATCAATGTAAAGAATGTGGACTATGCCACAAGGTCTGTCCAGTTCAAATCAATGTTTTTAAAGAATTTGATCAAAATAAACAACTGGCAAACCCTGACTGTATAAAGTGTAAAACCTGTATAGTCAACTGTCCAATGAAAATTCTTTCTATGGAAAAAGCAATCAATAAATAAAAGACAGCTTATAAGCTGTCTTTTATTTATTATACCTATATTAACTTTATTCCATTATTTTTAAACTGGATCATCCTCTCCCTATAAAGGTTCCCAATTGCTTTTTTAAAAGCCACTTTGCTAATCCCAAACTCTTTTTTTATTTCCTCTGCATCAGACTTATCATTATAAGGTAAAAATCCACCATTTTCCTTTAATTTTTCTAATATCTTATTTACATCCTTAGACATCTCCTGGCTAAGCCTTCCTGTTAAAGATAGGTCTAGCTTACCATCATCCTTAACATTAAAAACCCTAGCCTCAAGTTCATCTCCTAGGGTATATACCCCTAAGACATCTTCATTAGGTATAAGGCCTGCATACTTGTTATCCACTGCAACAAAAATGCCCAATTTCTTATTCACACTATAAACAGTTCCCCTTACTGTATCTCCCTTTTTGTAAGGAGAGTCTGTCCTTAAAAAGTTTTCTAACTTCATACTTGCACAAACCATACCTGACTTATCTAAATATAAGGCAACTAGACAAACCTGCCCCTCTGATACTGACCCAATAGTTTCTGAATAAGGTAAGAAAACATCCTTATCTAGACCCCAATCTAAAAAAGTTCCAAATTTAGGTTTACTTGTAACCTTTAAACTTGTAATTTCTCCAACTTCTCCCTTAGGTTTTTTAAGAGAAGCCTTTAGTTTACCATCACTATCCTTATAAACAATAACCTCTAGTTTGTCCCCTCTTTTAAATTCTCTTTTAACCTCTTCTTTTGGTAGCAGTACCTCTTTGTAACTATTATCTAAACCCAAGTAGGCTCCCTGGGGTTTAAAATCTTTTATTTTTAATTTTTGTATCTTTCCTATTTCTATCATTCTTTGTTCCTCCTATTATAAACAGACTACTGCCTATCTATTTTTTCCTTTAGTTCAGATAAGTAAACCCACCTATCCATTTTTTCTTCTAACTCTTTTTCCACTAGGGATTTTTCTTCCATTAATTCCTGCAACCTAGTATAGTCTGTGGCAAACCTAATCATTTCCTTGTCTAAGTCTTCCAATTTATTTTCTAAGTCCATTATTTCTCCATCTATAGACTCCCATTCTCTTTTTTCATTGTAGGAAAATTTTAACTCCCTATTTTTCTTAAACTTATTTTCAGGCTTAATTTCTTCTTTTTCCACTAGGTTTTCACATAGTTCTTCTTCCCTCTGAAGCCTTTCCCTATACAGGCTATAGTTTCCAGGATACTCCTTAACAAGTCCAGCTTCAATATGAAAAATCTTTTCAACTAGCTTGTCTAAAAGATACCTATCGTGGGAAACAACTAAAACCGGTCCATTAAAGTCATTTATATAGTCTTCTAAGATTGTTAGAGTGCTTATATCTAAATCATTTGTAGGTTCATCTAGAACTAAAACATTTGGTCCACTCATTAGTACCCTAAGTAAAAATAACCTTCTTCTTTCTCCTCCAGATAATTTTTCTATTGGAGTATATTGCTCCTTTCCTGTAAAAAGAAATCTTTCCATCATTTGTGAAGCAGTAATCCTAGACCCATCTCCAGTTTCTATATATTCTCCTGCCTCCTTAATATAGTCAATAGCCCTTAGGCTTATGTCCATCTCCAAAGCCTCCTGAGAAAAATAACCTATTTTTACAGTTTCTCCAATTTCTATACTACCTGAACTAGGCTCTAACTTCCCAGTAAGAATATTCATTAGGCTTGTTTTCCCTGCTCCATTTTCTCCTAAAATTCCTATCCTATCATCCCTGAGAACAATATAACTAAAATCCCTTATAACCTCTTTAGACCCATAGCTCTTAGATATATTTTTAGCTTCTATTATTTTTTTACCTAATCTTTGGCCGCCAACTGAAATCTCTATATTATCACTGTCTAGGTTAAGCTTAGAGTCTTTTAATTCCTCAAACCTTTCAACCCTAGCCTTTTGCCTAGTCCCCCTAGCCTTAATCCCCTGCTTCATCCAGGCTAGTTCTTGCTTATATAGAGACCTTCTCTTCCTTTCAGTGGCCATCTCTCTTTCTTCTCTTTCTGCCTTCTTACCTATATAGTAATTATAACTCCCATCATATGAATATAGGTTGGCATTTTCAAGTTCAACTATCCTATTTGTAACCCGGTCTAGAAAATACCTATCATGGGTTACCATTAGTAGGGCTCCCTTTCTAGATTTTAAAAACTCTTCTAGCCATTCAATAGTATTATTGTCTAAATGGTTTGTTGGTTCATCTAGTATTAAAAGGTCCGCATCATTGATAAGGGCTGACGCTAGGGCAACCCTTCTTTTTTGTCCACCAGATAAACTTTCTATAGGTTTATTAAATTCTACTATACCTAGTTTAGTTAAGACAGCCTTGGCCTCACTTTCTAGTTCCCAGACATTATCCCGATCCATTTTTTCTGTTAATTTCATAATTTTTTCATTATCTATTTCATCTTCCGTAAGGGCCTTTTCATACTCCCTTAGGGTCTTCATATTTTCAGAGTTCCCCCTAAAAACTTGGTCTAAAACCCTTACTCCAGCTTTAAATTCTACATTTTGGGGAAGGTATTCTATTTTTATTTTAGACCCTTTTATTATTTCCCCAGAATCCATTTCCTCTATTCCCGCTATTATCTTTAAAAATGTAGTCTTGCCCTTACCATTCCTACCTATAAATCCTATCTTATCCCCACTATTTATTCCTAAACTTACATCCTGAAATAAGACCTTGCTACCATAAGCTTTCGTCAAATTCTCAATAGATATTATATTCATTTCTTGTATCACATCCTAAATAAAAGTAAAAAAGTAGACACTTAAGTGTCTACTTTTTATAATTTATAACACTCTAGCTTCCCCATTATAAACTACTCCTGTTACACTATCTACTGTAACCAATTGACCATCTTCTAAACTACTTACTGCATCCTTAGCTCCAACAATAGTTGGTTTCCCTAAGTTTAAGCCAACAATAGCAGCATGGGAAGTAAGTCCTCCCTCTTCTACTACTATGGCAGATGCCTTCTCTATATATTTTACCATATCCTTGTGGCTAAAAGGAGTTACTATTATATCTCCTTCTTCAAAGTTCTTAAGGTCTTCATCCTTTTCTATCCTGCAAACCTTTCCAACTGCTGTACCCTTACCTATACCCATTCCTTTTACTAATATTTTACTTATAGTATGAACCTTTAAAAGGTTGGTAGAACCTGCAAGTCCAACTGGAACACCTGCTGTAACAACTACTAGGTCTCCCTCCTTAACGTATCCCTTTTCTAGGGCTGAATGGATAGAGTAGTCTATTACATCATCTGTAGAATCAGTGTATGGTGATAAAACTGGGTAAACTCCCCATGTTAAAGATAACTTCCTCATAACCGACTTAGTTGTAGTAGCAGCAATTATTGGAGTTTTAGGCCTAAATTTAGAAATTGCCTTTGATGTATGACCAGATGAAGTTGCAGTTATAATTGCTGATGCCTCTAGTTCTTTAGCTGTTGTACAAGTAGCCCTTCCTATGGCATTAGTTGTAGATATCCTAACTTCTTCTAAATCTTTGGCATCAAACCTCTCCTTGTAGTTCTCTGAGTTTTCTGTTGCCACTGCTATATTATGCATTGTTTCAACTGCCTTTATAGGATACTTACCAGCTGCAGATTCACCAGATAGCATTATTGCTCCTGTCCCATCTAAAATTGCATTGGCAACATCTGTTACTTCTGCCCTAGTTGGCCTAGGATTCCTAATCATAGAGTCCAGCATTTGTGTAGCAGTTATAACTGACTTGCCTTTTTCATTAGCCTTCCTAATTAAAGTCTTTTGAACAAGGGGTATTTCTTCAGTTTTTATTTCAACACCCATATCCCCTCTTGCAACCATTACACCATCAGAAGCATCTAAAATTAAGTCTATATTGTCTATTCCCTCTTGGTTTTCTATCTTAGAGATTATTTCTATATCACTAGCATTATTATCCTCTAAAATTTTTCTTATTTGTAAAACATCTTCTGCCTTCCTTATAAAAGATGGAGCTATAAAGTCAACCTCATTTTTAATACCAAATAAAATATCATCAACATCTTTTTCCGTAACAGAAGGTAAATTCAGTTTAACATTTGGAACATTTACCCCCTTATGGTTGGATAATTCACCATGGTTAAGTGCCTTACACCTAATATCTGTATCATTTATAACTTCAATAACTTCAAGCTCTACTAGTCCATCATCTATTAAAATTATACTTCCCTTGCTAACATCTTTTGGTAGGTCTTCATAAGACTGGCTAACTATTGTCTTATCTCCCAGTATATCCCTAGTTGTAAGGGTAAACTCATCCCCATATTCCAGGGTAATAGGTCCATCTTTAAAATCTCCCAACCTTATTTCTGGTCCCTTAGTATCAAGCATAATACCAATTGGAAGGTCTAATTCTTCCCTAACAGCCTTTATATTATCAATAGTTTTTTGGTGGCCTTCATGGTTCCCATGGGAAAAATTCAACCTACAAACATTTAAACCTTTTTTAAATAATTCCTTCAAAACTTCCTTTGAATCTGAAGCTGGTCCAATTGTACACACCATTTTTGTCTTTTTCATATATATTGCTCCTTTCTAAATAATCTTATATAGATAGTATATTTGTCATTTCATACATATGTTCATTAAAATCTTTTTTAACAGTTAAGGCTTCTTGAATATCCAAGTCTATGACCCCATTGTTTTTAATACCAACAACCTTGTTAGAATCGCCCTGGTTTAAAAGTTCAACAGCCCTATTCCCAAGTTTACTCCCTATTATCCTGTCAAAGGCCGATGGAGTTCCACCCCTTTGAATATAGCCTAAAATAGTAACCCTAGTATCTATACTTGTAAGCTCAAAAAGTTCCTTAGATATTTCATAAGCATTACCAACACCCTCTGCCAAGACTATAATATGGTGGAGTTTCCCCCTATTTTTACCATTTAAAGCCTTTTGGGCAACCTTATTTATATCAAATTCCCTCTCAGGTATAATTATACTTTCAGCCCCACCAGCTAAACCTGCATAAAGAGCAATATCTCCACAATTCCTCCCCATAACTTCTATTATATTAGCCCTTCCGTGGGAAGTTGATGTATCCCTTATTTTTGAAATAGCTTCAACAACAGTTTCAACAGCAGTCATAAAGCCAATAGTATAATCTGTATATCCACAATCATTATCAATAGTACAAGGAATTCCTACAACAGGTATTCCTGCCCTGCCTAAATCTCTCGCTCCTTTTAAGGTTCCATCTCCACCTAAAACCACTAAACCATCTATTTTAAAAACATCTAATACATTTAAAGCTTTTTTAAAACCTTCTTCAGTTATAAACTCATCTGATCTTGCAGTCCTAAGAATTGTTCCGCCCCTTTGGATAATATCTGCCACGGAGGATATATTCATTTCTTCTATTTGTCCTTCCATAAGGCCCTTATAGCCCTGCCTTATGCCCATAACCTCTATTCCGTAATAAATTGCAGTCCTAACTACTGCCCTTATGGCTGCATTCATTCCTGGTGCATCACCACCACTGGTTAAAATTCCGATTCTCTTCACCTAAACACCTCCATACTTACTTATATTGTAACATATCTAGCTTGATTTTAACTAAATAAACTTAACACTATCCTTGCCTAAAATATTAGATAAACTGTAAACTAAATCTGTATTCTTATTTACCCAAATACTTTCATCCGACACTACAGTTTGCTTTTCTTCAGCAAAATATATATATACAGGTATATCTCCCCTGTTTTCCCTTAAAATATCCTTAACAAGCCTAAAGGTCTCCCTATTTTTCAAGCTATTTATCTTTAAATATAATTTTTCATTACTAGGTTTTTTCAGCTCCCTGATTTTTTCAACAATAATTTGTGGCTTATCCACATCAGACATACTTATTTTTCCCTCAACAATAATTAAATTGTCTTCCAGTAAAAACTCTAAATACCTTTCATACACTGTTGGAAAAACAATACATTCCACATCCCCATATAGGTCCTCCAAGCTTATAAAACTCATCATATTATTATTTTTAGTTAGCATGTTTTTTTTATGGGAGATCATCCCACCAAGGACAACCCTCTTTCCATCATAAATCTTTGGTCCTATTAGGTCTTCCTCATTTGCACTGGAAAGTTCTAGTGTGTTAATAGTAGATAAGTCCCTTAAAACCTCCTCATAATCCTCAAGAGGATGGCCTGATAAGTAGATTCCTACCATTTCTTTTTCCATATTTAAAATAGCATTCTTAGGAAAGTCCCTAAGGTCTGGTAAGTTGTCATCACTTAAGTTTGTTTCAACCATATCAAAAAGAGAAACCTGGCCCTTTACATTTTTTTTATTAGAAGAAGAAACATTTTCTATAACTCCTTCATATACAGATAAATACTGGGCCCTATTCCCTCCTAGTGAGTCCATAGCCCCACATTTTATTAGAGACTCAACAGCCCTTTTATTTAAAGAAGATGAATCTAATTCAACAACCCTTTCTATAAAGTCTGTAAGCGATTCAAATTTTCCATCTTCCCTGGCCTTAACTATTGCATCAATAAACTTTGTTCCAACATTTTTAACTGCTGATAGGCCAAACCTAATTTTACCATCCTTAACTGTAAACTTTAAGTTAGATTCATTTATGTCTGGCTTTAAAACATCTATATTTAACCTTTTACACTCTTGTATATAAAGAGAAACAGAGTCTGTAACACCCATAACAGAAGATATTAAAGCTGCCATAAATTCCACAGGATAATAATACTTCAACCAAGCAGTCCTATAAGCTACTACTGCATAAGCAACTGAATGTGACTTATTAAAAGCATAGTTGGCAAAGTCCAACATCAGGTTATAAATTTTTTCCGCAGTCTTTTCATCCACTCCATTTCTTATGGCTCCAGGCGTCACTATATTTCCATTTTCATCTTCTTCCCCATATATAAAGTTCCTTTTTTCCTGCTCCATTACATCCATCTTTTTCTTACCCATAGCCCGCCTTAAAATGTCAGCATGGCCTAAGGAATAGCCTCCAATTTTTCTAACAATCTCCATAACCTGCTCTTGGTAGACTATACAACCATAGGTAACATCTAAAATTTCTTCAAGCTTAGGGTCCAGGTACTCTATCTTACTAGGGTCATGCTTGCAGGCAACAAAGGTTGGAATTTGATTCATAGGCCCTGGCCTATAAAGAGAATTGGCTGCAACTAAGTTTTCAAAAACATTAGGCTTTAATTCCTTTAAAAATGCCCTCATACCTGCAGATTCAAACTGGAAAATTCCCAGGGTCTCAGCCCTAGCAAACATAGCCAGTACATTTTCATCCTCATAGTTAAACTTACTGTCAAAAACAATCTTTTTACCGTGGTTTTCATAGACAAGGTCTATGGTATCCCTAATTACAGTTAGGGTCCTAAGTCCTAAAAAGTCCATCTTTAAAAGTCCTAGTTCTTCCAACTCTGTCATATTAAACTGGGTTGTTATATTGTCCCCATTCCTAAGTAGGGGAACATAGTTAGTAACATCTTCCTTAGATATTAATACTCCAGCTGCATGGGTGGAAGTATGCCTTGGTAGGCCTTCAACAGCCATAGAAAAGTCTATTAATTTTTTTATCTCTAAATCTTCATCATACATTTTTTTCAAGCTTTTATTAACTTCCAAGGCTTTTTTTATTGTTATACCTAATTCCATAGGAATTTGTTTAGCAACATAGTCCACTTGACCATAGGATAGGTCCATAGCCCTACCAACATCCCTAATTGACCCCCTAGCTGCCATAGTACCAAAGGTAACAATTTGAGCAACCTTATTTTCTCCATACTTCTCTATAACATAGTCTATAACTTCTTCCCTACGTTCATAGCAAAAGTCTATATCAATATCGGGCATACTAACCCTTTCTGGATTTAAAAACCTTTCAAATATTAAGCCGTGTTCAATAGGGTCTATATCTATTATCCCTAGTCCATAGGAAATTATACTACCTGCTGCTGAACCCCGCCCTGGTCCAACCTCAATATTATTTTCCTTGGCAAACCTTATAAAGTCCCAAACAATTAAAAAATAATCAACATATCCCATTTGGACAATAGTATTAAACTCAAAGTCAAACCTTTCCATAAGCTCCTTGGTCAAGCTACCATATCTCTCTTTAAGCCCCTTAAGCGTTAGTTCCTTTAAGTATTCATCATTTGTATAGCCCACTGGGACATCATACTCTGGTAGGTGGATACTATCAAAGTCTAGCTCAACCTTACATCTTTCAGCAATTTTCCCCGTATTTATAAGAGCTTCTTTATGGTCTGCGAAAATCTCCTCCATCTCTTCTGGGGACTTTAAGTAGAATTCCTTGGCCGGAAACTTCATCCTATTTTCTTCATTTACAGTTGCCCCTGTTTGGATACATAAAAGGACATCGTGGACCTCTGCATCTTCCCTTCTTAAATAATGGATATCATTAGTTGCAACTAAGGGAATCCCTGTTTCCTCATGGATTTTTATAAGGTCCTTATTAACCATTTTTTGAGTATCAAGCCCATAATCCTGGAGCTCTAAAAAGAAGTTACCCCTTCCTAAAATCCTCTCATATTCTAGGGCTATTTCCTTGGCCTTTTCATAATTATTGTTTAAAATATGCCTAGGAACTTCCCCACTTAAACATGCCGAAAGTCCAATTATCCCCTCACTATATTTTTCCAAAAGCTCCCTATCAATCCTAGGTTTATAGTAAAAACCATTTACATAGGCCTCTGAAACTAATTTCATAAGATTTTTATAGCCAGTATTATTCTCAGCCAATAAAATTAAATGGTACTGCCTCTTATCCTTGGGTTCCTTTTCTGTATACTTATTTATAGCAACATAGACCTCAGCCCCTAAAATAGGCTTTATCCCATGTTTTTTTGCCTGCTTATAAAACTCTACAACTCCAAACATAGCCCCATGGTCAGTAATGGCTATGGAGTCCATTCCTAGTTCTTTTACCCTGCCCATAATTTCTGATAATTTTATAGAACCATCTAGTAGACTATATTCCGTATGGACATGTAGGTGGGTGAAATTATACTTATTCATAACCAATCCTTTCTATATAACAAATTAAAGTAATCCTCTTTTGAAGATTACTTTAAAAAACATCCTTGCCCGCTCTTAGGTCTTCTGCAATTTTCTCTATCTTCCTAAACCTATGATTTACACCTGATTTTCCCACAGGGGGGTTTAAAAGTTCTCCTATCTCCTTTAGACTTAAGTCATTATTATCAAGCCTTATTTCTGCCACCTCCCTAAGTTTATTAGGTAGTTTATTCAAGCCAATCCTAGAATCTATATAGGCTATAGATTCAGTCTGCCTAATGGAGGCATCTATGGTCTTACTTAGGTTGGCAGTTTCACAGTTAACAATCCTATTGGTGTTATTCCTAATATCCTTTACAATCCTAATATTTTCCATTATCAAAAGGGCTTGGTGGGCACCGATTATATTTAGCAAATCAGAAATCTGGTCTGCCTCTTTAAGATATATTACAAAATTTTCGCCCCTAGGAATTATTTTTGAATTCAAGCCAAAGCTGTTAACTAGTTTTGATAAGTCTTCAGCGTGCTTTTTACTACTAGTTACAAACTCTAAGTGATAAGATTTCTCAGGGTTACTTATGGAGCCCCCACCTAAGAAAGCCCCCCTAATATAGGATCTTTTACAGCACCTTTTTTGTATTATATCTTCAGGAATAGAATAGTTTGGAGAAAACAAGCTATACTTATCTTCAACAAAACCTAGGTCTTCTATTATTTTTTTTGAAACATCTTCATTATTAACCACTATTAAGTAGTTATTGTTCTTCTTTAGTTGAGTATTTCTCCTGACCCTAACTTCTATATCAACCTTATAAAGTTCCTTAACTATACTGAAAATCCTCCTAGCTATAGCAGCATTCTCAGTCATAAAACTTAGGCTAATTTGCCTGGTTCCATTAATTTGTATTATTCCACTCATCCTAATTATTGCAGATAGTTCTGCAATAGCACAACACCTACTGGTTATTTCCAACCTAGATAATTCATTTTTCGTTTTACTTGAAAAAGTCAAACTACCACCTCTATTTCTAACAATTACTGTTTAATAAGTCTAAGCCCTTTTTTATAATTTCCCTTTCATCATCATACTTAACCATATGACTAGCCTTGTCTATATGGGCAAAAACAACATCTATAAAACCCTCACTTTTTTGTGGAACCTTTTCCATACTATTTGTAGTCATTAAATACCAGTGGACGGTTTTTGTCACCATTTCATTATGTTTATAATTTTTATACTTATATTTTGCCTGGCCAATATAGCCCTCTATACTAGCCTTAACTCCTGATTCTTCTTCTACCTCTCTTAAGGCAGTTTCTTCTAAGCTTTCACCCTTTTCAACCCTTCCCTTGGGTAGGACATAATCACCATTAAATTTCTTTAAAAGTAATAGTGTGTTCCCAAATACAACAACACCTCCAGCACTCACTTCATTCATTTAATATCACTCCTGCTTATAATAATTATAATAATATTATACTATAAGTTTTTAAATCTTTCTTTACTTATTAGGTTTTTATCCCCTTTAATAATTATCCTATATATTATATCATAGAATTATAGGGAGGTAATTATTAATGGACTATATTTTAAATAGGCTAGAAGAGCTTTTAAACATTCCCAGTCCCACTGGAAATACAGAAAAAGCCCTAGCTTTTATAAGAGAAAAATTTGAAGAATTAAAAATAGAAACAAGCTACACTAACAAGGGTGCCCTGCTTGCTAAAATAGATGGAGAAAATAGGGATGAGGCCTTAACTTTTTCAGCCCATATAGATACACTTGGGGCTATGGTAAAGGAAATAAAACCTAATGGTAGGCTGAAGTTAACCAAACTTGGAGGTTATTCTTGGAATTCTGTTGAAGGAGAGTATGTTACTCTTGAAACTATAGGTGGCCAGATTTTTACAGGTACTATCCTAACTAGTCAATCTTCTGTCCATGTCCATGGGGGTGAAGCAGTAGACAAGCTTCCTAGGACCGATGAAAATATGGAACTAAGGTTGGATGAAAAGGTTTTTAATTCTGAAGATGTAAAAGAATTAGGAATTGAAGTTGGAGATTTTGTAGCCTTTAACCCTAGGGTTGAAATTACTAAGTCTGGCTTTATTAAGTCTAGGCACTTAGATGATAAGGCTGGTGTTATTGCTCTACTTGGCCTGGCAAAAAAATTAAAGGATAATAAGATAAAACCTAGGCAAACTATAAATTTCTTATTTTCTAATTATGAAGAGGTTGGACACGGTGCTGCCTTTATACCTAAAAATACTAGCGAATTTATAGCTGTGGATATGGCAGCTCCAGGAGATGGACAAAATTCTTCTGAATTTGCTGTAACTATTTGTGCTAAAGACAGTTCTGGACCTTATGACTATGGCCTAAGGAAAAAACTTACCAGGCTGGCAGTGGAAAATAAACTAGACTATAGGGTAGATATCTATCCCTTCTATGGGTCTGATGGTTCTGCAGCCTTAAGGTCAGGAAATGATATAAGGGTTGCCCTTATAGGACCTGGTGTTGATGCTTCCCATAGTTTTGAAAGGACTCATATAGAGGCTATTAAAAACACTATAGACCTAGCCTACTTATATATAAATAATTAAAGGGGTGGTAGTTTGGAAAATATAAATATAAATGAGCAATTTATTATTAATTTACAGGGAAAAAGGTTTGTAACCTATGAAGGCCTTCTAGATTATGCTCACAAGATGGGGCTAGTATCCATAGATGTAGAAGTTATACAAGCTCCAAGTAGGGAAAATAATATGCTGGCTATTTGTAAGGCTACTGCCAAGACTAAGGATATGGTTTTTACTGATATTGGAGATGCTTCTCCTAGCTCTGTTAACAACCAACTGGTTCCCCATATTTTAAGGATGGCCTCAACTAGGGCTAAGGCTCGTTGTCTAAGAGACTTAACTAATATTGGTATGACTGCTTTTGAAGAGTTAAATGTTTCTGATCAAGGCTCCAACTATAACCTTGATATGGAGCCACCAACTGATAGGCAAATTGAAAAGCTAAAGGAACTATCTAGCAAGCTTAATTATGAAATTAATTTTGATGAACTAAATAAATCTTCTGCCATAAGCCTAATATCCAAGCTGATTAATATGTCCAATAAAAGATAAAAACTCACCTACTTAGGTGAGTTTTTTATATAAGTTGTCCCATAGTTTAAATGACCAATAAGTATTTTTAAGACTATATTCCCCCATATAAAATATATGGAACAGCCCACCTAGTTACTCCAACTACCATAACAAATACTCCAGCTACTACCATAGCCAGGGCGTATTTCTTATCCCTTATATAGTGCCTTTCTTCTTTTTCATTTTCTGGTAGATTATGCATCTTCTTTTGGTAGACTTCCTCTTCTAAGCTTTTAACTCCTAGCCTATTTCCTAGATATATTCCTATAAAGTTTAAATATATCCCAATAAAAAATGGGTGGAGAAGATTTTTCATTTCCAGGCCTGTAAATTCTCCTAAAATTGTAGCTAGTAGCTGGCCAAAAAATCCAAATATCATTCCATAGTAGGCCCCCTTACTATTTATCTTCCTATTCCAAACTGATAAAAAAGCAACGGGTCCCCAAGATGCAGCTATTATTGTACTGGCAAACCAAGATATGATCCTTATGTTTGGTGGGATTATAAAGCTTAGGATTAGGGCCACAAATCCTACAAATAAAACTGTAAACCTAGTAAACCATAATTGACTTTTTTCGGTCTTAAACTCTTTTTTTATTATATCATTGGTTAAACTAAAGCCAACCACTGATAAAAATGTAGATGCTGAAGAAAGGCCTGCTGCCATTACACCTGTTAAGACTAAAACTCCAACAATTGGTGGGACTAGTTCTAGACAGGCCCAAATTATAACCTTTTCTGTTGGATAAATATTATTGTCTATAAGGTTTACTGCAAAAACCATAAAATATAGAAAGGTCAAAAATACCATTGTAAGTATTACTGATAAGCTTCCAGACCTAAAGGTAGTATGCTCATCTTTTGCCATTAGGTTCCTCCCTGCCTGCCAAGGGCTAACTGAAACAGTTATTAGCCAAACCAACCCAATAGTTATTGCGTGTCCCATAGCATCAAAGGAGGTTTTGTATGTTGTTCCCAAGACTCCATGGTAGGCCAAGGCTTGGTTATTTAACCTAGGATTTTTTAAAATGTTTGTAATAACATTTGTAAAGCCTCCTACCTCCCTAAATATAAAAGGACCAGCAACTAGGGTAGCAGATAAAAAAACAAGGCACATTAGGGTGTCTGTTAAAACCACCCCACTAGAACCTGAATAAAATGTAAAGGAAGTAAAGCATACCCAAGATATAAGCAGGCAAGTTTCATAAGAAAATCCTGTAAGTTCCTTCATTAAAATTCCTGTTCCCTGGATAACTGCTAGCAAGTAGGCTGTTAGTGATATTACCGTAGTAAGACCTGCAAACAACCTCACCTTATCATTATTAAATCTTTTACCAAAATATTCCGGCATTGTATGGACTTCCATCCTCCTAATATACCTGCCAAAAAACAAGGGACCAATAATATATCCCCCTGCACAAAGTGCATTGATAACTATCATTAAGGTCATGTGACCTCCATAGGCAAAACCTGTATCTCCCATAAAACCACTTGTACTCATCATAGAAGCAAAAAGGGTCCCTGTTATTAAAAGGGTACTAGCATTTCTTCCACTAACATAATAATCATCCAAGTCCTTTACCCTACTACCTGCATAATTTCCAACTAAAATGTATATTATAATACTTATAATTACACCAACTACATAAATATTCATAAATTCCCCCCAATTAATTGTGCTCTTTCTGTTCATTATCTAAATACCAATATAAAAAAATCCCTAAACTAGAGATCCATCCACCTATTAATAGGCTAAATAAAACTTCATTCATATTTACACCTCACTTTACTACTATTTAATCATTTTGGAATTTAACTTTAGAATTGTTTTTTAGGTTACATAAGATAAATAGTATTAAAACCTTAAGTTTTAATATATTTGCTGATTGGTATATTTTTTAACATAATCCATTATAGTATATATAAATAAATAGTCAAATTTTGGAAATTTTCCTGGCAAGCATAAAAATAAAACACACTGGTTTTAACCAGTGTGTTTTATTATATGTCTACATCGGCCAAAAGAGCCTTTTCATAAATAAAGTCTCTCCTTGGTGCCACAGTAGACCCCATTAATTTTTGTGTAACATCATCAGCCTCAGTAAAGCTATCAATCCTAACCTGTTTTAATACTCTAGTCTTAGGATTTAATGTAGTTTCCCATAGCTGGCTTGGGTTCATTTCCCCCAAACCCTTATACCTTTGAATATGGTCAACCTTTTTTTCCTTCAAAAGTTTTTCTAGGTCCCTGTCATCATAGACATACTCTTCCTTCTTACCCATACTAACCTTATACAAAGGTGGTTGGGCTATATAAATATGACCAGCATCAATAAGCTCCCTCATATGTCTATAGAAAAAAGTTAAAAGAAGGGTGTTAATGTGAGACCCATCCACATCAGCATCTGTCATAATAATGACCTTATTATATTTTAACTTTTCAATATCAAAATCACTGCCTATGCTGGTACCCAAGGTTGATATTAGGGTTGATATCTCAACATTATCTAAGATTTTATGGAGAGATTGTCTTTCAACATTTAAAATTTTTCCCTTTAGGGGTAGGATAGCTTGAAAATTCCTATCCCTACCCTGCTTGGCACTTCCACCAGCCGAGTCCCCCTCTACTATAAAAAGTTCTGTTTGCTTAGGATTCCTAAGTTTACAAGAAGCCAGCTTTCCATTTACAGTTAGCCTAGTGGACTTATCCATTAAGTTACTCCTAACCTTTTCTTCTGCCTTCCTAACTTTTTTAGCCTCCTTGGCATTATCTATTATTTTATTTAAAGTTTCCAGGTTCCTATCAAAATATACTTGAGACTGGAGGGTCATTATTTCATCTACAATCCCCCTAGCTTCTGGATTACCTAGCTTGGTCTTGGTCTGGCCTTCAAACTCTGGATTTGGATACCTAATAGAAATAATTGCAACCAAGCCATTCCTAATATCCTTTCCTTCAAAATTACTATCCTTATCCTTAAGTATATTTAATTCCCTAGCATATTGGTTAATAGTCCTAGTTAAAGACGCCCTAAATCCACTAACATGGGACCCCCCCTCGTGGGTATTTATATTATTACAAAAAGATAGAATATTTTCCCCACTTTCTTTAACATACTGCATAGCCAATTCAACAGTAGCCCCATCTTTTTCACCATATAGAGACACTATGTCTGTTTCACTTTTTTTATCCTTGTTTAAATCCTTTAAAAATGAAACTAAACCATCCTTTGCCTTAAAAACTACTTCCTCATTATTTATTAGGTCCTTGAAGATTAAGGTTAAGTCCTTATTTAAGTAGGAAAGTTCCTTTAACCTTCTTTTAATAATTTCTGGCTTAAATTCTACTACTTCAAAAATTTCACTATCAGGAAGAAAGTTAATCTTAGTTCCCCTTTTATTAGTATTTCCCAAGGCCTTTAAGTTGCCATTCTTTAGTTTAGTAATAGGTTGCCCATATTCATATTCATCTAAGTATTTCTTTCCATCTTTAAATATTTCTGCAGTAAACTTTTTGGAAAGGGCATTTACAACTGCTGCACCAACCCCATGAAGTCCCCCAGAAATCTTTCCAGACTTAGTATCAAACTTACCCCCAGCATGAAGGGTTGTAAGTATTACCCTAAGGGCAGATTTCCCAGAACTATGTTTATCAACTGGAATTCCACGACCATTATCTTCAACTGTTATGGAGCCATTTTTTTCCATGGTGACTATTATTTCATCACAATAGCCTCCTAAATGTTCATCAACACCATTATCTACAATTTCATTTACTAAATGATGGAGACCTCTTATGCCTGTTGAGCCTATATACATACCAGGTCTTAGCCTTACTGCTTCTAGACCTTCTAAAATCTTTATCTCACTTGCGTTATAACTCATATTATCTCCTCTCAAAAATCTATATTAAGTTTTAAAAATTTAACATTAACTGTCGGTTATTAATAATAACATATTTCTAATATAATTTGAACTTTTTTAATTTTTAATGTTATAATTGATAAGATTCAATTTTGATTATTGATATTTGTAGGAGATGATTATTTGAGCAATAATATTATAAAAGTTGATTATACAGATGAGATGGAGAAGTCTTATATAGATTATGCAATGAGTGTTATAGTCCAAAGGGCTATTCCAGACTTAAGAGATGGGCTAAAGCCTGTACATAGGAGGATACTTTATGCCATGAATGACTTAAATCTTGGCCCTGATAAGCCCTATAAGAAGTCTGCTAGAATTATTGGGGATGTTTTAGGTAAGTACCACCCCCACGGTGATTCTTCAGTCTATGAGGCAATGGTCAGGTTGGCCCAAGACTTTAATACCAACTACCCCCTGGTAAAAGGCCAAGGAAACTTTGGTAGTATTGATGGTGATAGTGCAGCTGCTATGCGTTACACAGAGGCTAAATTAGAAGCCTTGTCCCTTCATATGTTACAAGGATTAAATAAGGATGTTATAGATTTTAAGGATAATTTTGATAACTCCTTAAAGGAACCAGAAGTCCTTCCTTCTAAGTTCTTTAATCTTTTAGTAAATGGTTCCACAGGAATTGCAGTTGGAATGTCTACAAATATCCCTCCCCACAATCTAGTAGAAGTAAATAAGGCTTGTCAGGCCTATTTAAAAGATGAAAATATTACTAGTTCACAGCTTTTAAAGTATATAAAAGGTCCTGACTTTCCTACTGGTGGAGAGATAATAAATAAAACTGACCTAAAAAATATTTATGAAACAGGGTCAGGTAGAATAAAAGTAAGGGCAAAGTTTAAACTAGAAGAAATTAAAGGTGGTAGGAAAAACCTAGTTATAACAGACATTCCTTACACCTTTGCTGGTAATAAAACAAGGCTTATAGAATCCTTAATAGACTTGGTAAACAATAGGAAACTAGAAGAAATATCAGACATAAGAGATGAGTCTAGTAAGGACGGTATAAGAATTGTCCTTGAGGTGAAAAAAGGGGTAAATATAAGTATGTTGGAGGCCAAGCTTTTCCAAACTACTAAACTAGAAGATACTGTTACAGTTAATATGCTGTCCATAGTAGATAATAAACCAGTTGTTCTTTCTTTAAAAGATATGGTTGCTAAGTATATAGATTTCTTAATTGAAACTAATAAAAGAGCCTTTAGCTTTGACTTAAATAAGTTAAAACTTGATAGGGAAATTAATGAGGGATTTTTAAAGGCTTATGATCTTATAGACTTAATTATAGAGATTATTAGGGCTAGTAAAAATAGGGATGATGTATTAAATTGCTTGACCAAGGGAAGTTTAGAGAATATAAACTTGAAGAATAAGTCTTCTATAGAAAAAGCAAGATCTTTAAATTTTACAGCTAGGCAGGCAGATGCCATTATGAAAATGCAGTTACAAAGGTTGGTCAGCCTAGAGATAGATAAGATTAGGGAAGCTCTTAAAAAAATAAAAATTGATATTAAGGCCTTGGAAGACCTTTTAAATGATGAAAATAATTTAAAGGCCTATATTTCTTCAGAGTTTGATGACCTAAATAATAAGTATAATAGAAAGCGTAGGACCACAATAAAAAACTTAGATAAGGAAGAATCCTATGTAGAAGAAGAAATTATTGAACCAGTTTATGCCCTAATAGATAAGTTTAACTACCTAAAAATTATTGATGAGCAAAGCTACTCTAGGACTAGTGAAGAAAATTTGAAAAACTATAAGTTTATAGTAAGACTGCTTTCTAATGAAGTGCTTTGGATATTTGCAGATGATAATAACTTCTACCAGGTTAAGGTTGCTGATGAACCTATTGTTAAAATTAGCGATAGGGGGACCCCACTTCCAAATAATATGGATATCCTCTATGCCAATACAGAAAAAAGACTAGAGGGAAAAGAGCTACTTTTCACAACAAGATTAGGCCTTGTTAAAAGGGTTGATACTAAGGAATTTAAAACCAATAGGAGGCAAATAATTTCAACCAAGGTGGCTGATGACGATAAGCTAATATCTATTGACCTAATAGATTTTAATATAAAAGAAGTTGAGCTTAAAACAAAAGGAAAAAGAGCTATCAGATTTAAACTTGATGATGTTTCTAAGCAAAAAAGAATGGCTATGGGTGTTAAGGGAATTAACTTAAATAAAAATGACTATGTAACTAAGGTTGCCCTAGACATAGAAACAGATTTGGACAAAAGACAAAGAGGATCCAAGGGGCAAAAAATTTAATTTATTAGCTTCATTAAAAAAGAACCCTAATGGGTTCTTTTTTATAATTTATTCATCTGATGAAACTGTTATTTTTCCCGAAACATTGGCAACATCTTTTATGACCAAGGTAGGATCCTTATATCCATACTTCTCCATAACATCTTTTAAAACCTTAAGCTCATCCCTTGAAATAGTTATGTTTATCTTATATCTTTTATTCCCTCCATAACCAAATACCGTACTAGTTTCCACAGCATACCCAAGGTCCCTAAGCTCATCTGCTATATCTATCATCTTATGAAAATGATTTAAAGATATATCAACCTGGATTATACCCAGGGCCATTTTCTCCTCAATCTTATTTCCCAAATAGGCACCTATGGTCTTACCAGTTGCAAATGCTATGGCAAAGATCATTCCATCTCCTGCTGATATTTTTTTCATAATTGTAGCAAATAAAACTGCATCTAAAAAAGTCGCAATATAGGCTGCCCTAACTTGCTTTCTAGCTAAAAACATAGACCTAAGTGTATTTATTGAACTACTTATTATTGTAATTAAAGTAAATATTAAAATTCCTGAAATTTCCATACTACCACCTCCTAAAAAACTATACCCTATAAATATTTTAATATGCTTTTATAATTTACATATTATTCGCCTTCTTAACAAAAAAATCAACTGTCCCCTTTAGAGTCAGTTGATTTTTTAACCTGTATTTTACCAGTTTCTAAGCCTAATTGCATCTTCTATATCTATTCTTATATCAAAATATGATAATATATAAGAAATTGTATAGCCAATTGATTCCCTTGCTAAAGTTTCTATTTCACTATTATTATCATAAAATTCATCTTCTAAGTCATTTATCCCCATTGTTATCTTGTCTAGTTCTTCTTGAATTTTATCTAAAGATTTCTTACCATTTTCTAGGTATTCTATTAGTCCTTCTATTAACAACCTAATCTTGTCTACTAAAAAATCTGGAAAGTATGGATCTAAGTACATCTCTTCTAATAAAATAAAGTTTTCATCAAATAACTTTTCCTTTGCCATTTTAAAAACTCCCCTCAATAAGAACTTAGTTATATTTAACTTGTAAATTTCCTTATACTGATTATATACCCTTTTGTATTAATACTCAACAACTTTAACCTTATATCTTGCTTATTTTTACAACTTTATAGCCATTTTCTAAATTCCTATAAGCTACTTCATAAAGATTTTCATCTAAATGTTCTTCAATAATTTCAATACTAGGGCTATAATAAAAACTTCCACCTTTTTTAAGGGAGTTTAAAATTTTCATATAGGACTCTCCGTACTCCCTATAAAGTCCATTTGCTTTTAGACTCTCCCTATAAAAATGGTTGCTAAAAGACATATGGGCTATAATACTTCCCCACCTATCTAGTCCATAGTCAAAATCTAGCCAAGATGCCCTTATAATATAGTCTTTATTTGTCCTATACCTATCTAGGCCAAATGCATCATATCCCCTACTCTTAAGTAGTCTAACAAGCTTATGGTCCTTGCCACAGCCCACATCTAAAATAGGTTCTTTTAAATTCTCCAGGTCTATTCCTAAAATCCTAAGTTGACTCTCTCCTTCATATTGAAAATTTGGAAGCTTTTTTTTCCTAGTTTCCATTAGGTTAAACTCTTCACTTTGTCTTAAGTAGGATAAAATTTCTCCGTCCATAAGCTTAAGTTCCAGCAAACTTCCAGGTCCATCTCCAGCAACAAGAGCTTTTATTATCCTAAGGAGATACTTGTTATATAGTCCTTCCATTTTCTTATAAAAGCTTTGGCCTATATAAAAATATTGATTTAGCTCAATTAAATATTCTGCTAAATTTCCTATACTTAAGCTCCTTATATCAAAAAATATTTTTTTAATGCCACTTCCATCTAGGGCTCTAAAGTAGTCTATTAATTCTTCCTGGTCTTCTAAAATTAATTTCTTAAGCCCATAATGAATTTGGTTTTTTTGAAAAATCTCATTAAAAGTAAGACTATCCAAAATTTTTTCCCTTATTTGCATTATTTAAAATACTCCTTCCACATATCAGTATATATATTTGTAGCCCATTCAGCCATAATGATTTCCTCATTATCTCCAATCTTTTTCCTAAATATTTCCTGCTTATCTATCTGCCCATTATAGATAGGATAAACCTTTATTTCATCTTTTGTCCTAGCAACCAGATAGTCTTTTTTAGGAGATATAAATCCATCTACTATGTCAGGGATTTCAGAATCTATCACATTCCATAGGATTGGCAGTTCATCATAATTTACTATGGTTTTCGGAGTAACTGCCCTAATATTAAAATCCTTATGGGTGTTCTTATCGCCATCCTTTAAATTTACCCTGGCAAAAAGTGTCCAATACCCATTTTTTCTCCTAAGTCCAAAGTTTTCACCCTTAAAACCATTTTTAATATCCTCATCAGGATTGTTCTCTATATCTAGCCTAACCCTATCATAGGATTTTTCATCTAAAATTTCTTGTAATTTCCTATATCTTTGCTCCCCAAGATAGTCAATAGGGTAAAGTCTTAAGTTCCTGTAATCATTCCCCCCTATATTTTCAACTGACATATAATCATTACCTATATATAAGATGTTTTTTATATAAGAGTTTTCAATTTTTTCAATTTCATCATCATGGTCAAGATACTCTATATAAATATTATCACTTATTAGGTCTTTTGCTTCCACTTCCACCCTATAAAATCCATTTTTCCTAGGTAGGAGTAGTTGGTCCTTACTATAGCTTTCAACACTAGTTTCATCTTTGATAACTAGGTATTCTGTCCTATACTTATAAACTGGCCTTCCTTGCTTGAATTCTAAACTCTTAAGGCCTATTACAATTCCAACATTTCCCCTGGCCAAACCTTTTCCATTGCTTTCCATAGGAGTATATAGGTAGCTTATATCCTCCTTGTTTATTCCATCACTTATTTTTTTATAGTAAAGAAACTTGTCCTGGATATTAAAAATAAGTCTAGTATCAGATAGCTTAATTACCTCCGTTAATAAGCTACCATCACTATAAATATTTATTATATTTATATCACCATCCTCAATTCCTAAAAATTCAGGAGTAGTCCTGTGCTTATATAAAAGATAATCCGTAGCATCTACAAGCCTATTACTATAGCTAATATTTTCACTATAAACATTGCCTACTAGGCCTAAATTTTCTTTAAATAGGACATAATCCCAAATTTCAGCCATTTTTTCCCTGGCTCCCTGGGCATTTTTAACATCTTCTAATTCCCAAGCCCCATCCATAGTGTAGTATGTCTTCTTAGGTGCAACTATATTGTTTGACCCCTCTTCATAATAAAAGTTACAGCCTGTTAAGACTAGTCCTAGTGAGGCTATTAGTAATAAAATCCTTCTCATTTAAACATCTCCTAGGGGAAGTTTTATTGTAATCTCTGTTCCTATATTGATTTCCGACCTAATTTCCAGTAGTCCATTATGGAGTCTAACTATTTCATCTACTATGGATAGGCCTATACCTGTATGAGAATTACTTGTCCTTCCCTTGTAAAACTTCTCTGTAATATGGGGTAGTTCTTCCTTGGCTATACCTATGCCAGAGTCTATAACCTTAATAACAGCAAACCCATCTTGCTTAAAGGCCTTAATAAAAACACTATCCTCCGAGTTACTGAACTTAAAGGCATTGTCTAGTAGGTTAATTAAAATTTGTTTCATCCTATCCTTGTCCCCAACTATAAAATCCAAATCACCTATGATTTCCAGTTTAAGGTCTAAGTCTTTAAGCCTAGCAATTGGTAAGAGTTGCTTATAGGTCCTTTCCAGAACCTCCTTTAAAGATATTTTCATCTTCCTAAGGGTAATATCTCCTGAAACAAACCTAGAAAAATCCAATAATTCCTCTAGCATATCTGACAGCCTATCACTTTCATCTTCTATTATTTTTAGTCCCTCTGGTATTATACTATCCCTGGAAAAATCCTCTCCCTGGAGGGTTATTGCCCAGCCCTTAATCGATGTTAGGGGAGTTTTTAATTCATGTGATATAGAGGATATAAAATCATTTTTTATCTCCTCTTTTTTTAAAATTTCCCTACTCATATAATTAAGAGTTTGAGAAAGCTTTCCAATTTCATCATCTAGTTCAACCTTTGATTTTATATCAAGTTGACCATCAGCCATTTTTTCTGCAACTTCTGTAACCTCCTTAAGAGGTCTAACTATACTATTGGCTAAAAAATAACTTACTATGCCGGAAATTATAACAACTATTGCACCAACACTTATTAAGGCCAAGGATATGTTAATTACAAGTTCCTTTGTTTCTATCATTGATGATGTAAACCTTAATACTCCAACTAGCTTATTGTCCTTTATAATAGGCTTAGAGATACTCATTACCTCACCTTCATAATAGGGCATATACCCAGTCCAAACCCCCTTACTACCTCCTAAGGCCCTTTCTAGATCACTTGCTAGTTCAGAATTTGAAAAATCTACTCCTATAGAGTCTAGAAGTAGATTCCCGTCCTTATTATAAAGTTGTATTTGGGCAGTTGTTTGGTTCCAAAACAAGTCTATATCATCCATAACAATTCCCTCTAAAGGATTTAAATCTAAGTAATTAATTAAGTAATCTACAGAAAAGTCCAATTGGTTACCCATTAGCTCCTCTATATTTTTATAATAGTAGTGCTTGATTCCACTAATTATAGATATAATTAAAAAAAATACAGTTATTACAATTATAAGCATAAAGTTTTTTACCAACCTATTTTTTATACTATACTTCCTGTTAATTATTCCGTTTTTTTCCATCTATAGCCTACACCCCAAACCGTTTCTATATATTTAGGCTTGCTTGGATCTTCTTCTATTTTAGACCTAAGCCTCCTAATATTAACATCTACTATTTTCGTATCTCCAATAAAGTCATAGTCCCAAACTAGGTTTAAAAGTTCATCCCTAGAAAAAGCCTTGCCTGGACTCTGGATGAAAAGTTCTATTAACTTATATTCTGTTGGTGTCAAACCTACTTCCTCTCCATCTTTATAAAAAGTTTTAGAATAATTTTTTATAGTAAAGGGTCCAAAACTAGTTTCTTCATTTAAGTTTAAATCCTTACTAGGCATCCTCCTAATTAAAGACTCTATCCTAAGTATTAATTCCTTAGGGTTAAAGGGCTTAGTCATATAGTCATCTGCCCCATATTCCAAGCCCATAATCTTATCCATATCTTGGCTTTTAGCAGTTAGCATAATTATTCCTAGTTCTGGGAATTTATCCCTTAAATATTTACAAACCTCATAGCCACCTATTCCAGGTAGCATAAGGTCTAAAACTACTATATCAATATTTCCCTGACTGCCAATTTCTATAGCCTCTTCTCCAGTTTCAGCTTCAAATACATTAAATTTTTCTCTTTCAAGATTTATCTTTATAAACTTCCTAATCGCTCTTTCATCTTCAACTATTAAGATATTTTTACTCATATTATCAACCCTACTCTAAAGTTCTAAATTCATAGCCCCTATCTTTTAAATATTTAATTGATGCTGGTAAAGATTCAACTGTTGTAGCCTTTGCATTTGTGTCATGCATTAAGATTATAACCCTTCTTTGACCACCAACAGTGGTTTTTAACCTATTTAATAGGTGCCCTGCAGATAGGCCATGTCCTTCAGCATCTCCATTTAAAGCATTCCAATTATAGTTTGTATATCCTTTAGCAGCTGCTACATTTACATAATGTTGCTTCTTAGGTCCAAAGGCACCTCCTGGAAGCCTTAGTAGGCCTGTTTTAAAGTCTGGTCCTAGCACTTTTTGCATAACCTCTTCTGTCTTATAAATATCGTTCATAAAATTATTGGTACTTGAATACAAGTACTTGTAATTATGACTATAAGAATGGTGTCCAATAGCATGTCCTTCATCATATATCCTTTTAAAAATTTCTGGATAATAACTTACATTTTGCCCTTGCACAAAGAAAGTTGCCTTAACACCTTCCCTTTTTAAAATATCTAAGATTGCAGGAGTTGATTTTGTTGAAGGTCCATCATCAAAGGTTAAATAGGCTATTTTAAGGTTTTTTTCCCTTTCCATTTCAGCCTTTATCCTTTCTTCTTTTAGTTCAGACCTAATTTTTGCAAGTTCCTCTTCCTCCCTAAGCCTTTCAATTTCTGCCTGCTTAATTTCTAATTCCATTATAATTGGACTCTTAATTAAAAGTATATCCTCATTTCCCCTTGCTTGAACTACAACTGAATTTGCATTAGAAACACTTAAAACCCTTTTAAAAATACCAAATCCTCCTAGAATCATTAAAATAATTGCAATTGTTATTATGCGGATCCTAAATTTCCTAATTTTTAACTTTTCTGTCCTAGTCATTTCGCCACCTCTTTTCTATTTCATAGTAACATACAAACAAATAAAAATAGTTACATCTTTTTTACAATTTAAAAGGCTAGGCTAGCCTTTTAAATTGTGAATCATAAAGTCTTTTATATATCCCATCTTCTTTTAATAAATCTTCATGCCTTCCTTTTTCAACTACCCCATTTTTAGTAAGGACAAATATTTCATCAGCATTCTTTATAGTTGATAGCCTATGGGCAATTATCAAGGTAGTTCTATTCTTAGAAAGTTCCTCCAAGGCTGCTTGAATCTGGATTTCAGTTTCATTATCTAAGGCAGATGTAGCCTCATCTAATATTAGGATTGGAGGGTTTTTTAAAAACAACCTCGCTATACTTATCCTCTGCTTTTGTCCACCTGATAGCTTGGTTCCCTTTTCTCCTATATGAGTATCATACCCATTTGCCAGTGACATTATATAGTCATGAATACTAGCTTTTTTAGCAGCCTCAACAACCTCTTCATCACTTGCATCCATCTTCCCATATAAAATATTATCTTTTATAGTTCCTGTAAACAGAAATACATCCTGCTGGACAATACCAATATTTTCCCTTAAGTTTTTAATCTCTAGGTCCTGGATGTTCCTATTATCAATTAAAATTTCTCCAGACTCAACCTCATAAAACCTAGGAATTAGATGACATAAAGTTGATTTTCCTGCACCTGATGGTCCTACAAGAGCAACCGTCTCCCCTGGACTAATCTTTAAGTTCAAGTTTTCAAGAACTGCATCTTCCCCATCCTTATACTTAAAACTAACATTATTAAATTCTATTTTCCCCTTTACAGCTTCTAACTTTCCTGAGTTTGGTTTTTCTATAATGTCAGATTTTATATCCATAACTTCTGTAAACCTCCTAAACCCAGCCATTCCTTGCTGGTATTGTTCAGCAAAGTCTACTAGTCGCTTTATAGGTTGCATAAAGAAGTTAACATATAAGGTGTAGGCAAATAAGTCCCCTACATCTATAATATCTGTATATACAAAGTAGCCACCTATACTAATTACCAAAAGGTTCAAGAAACTAGACATAATTCCTATTCCTGAAGCGAATTCCGCCATTATCTTATAAGACTTCCTCCTGGCCTCGCTAAAGTTAAAGTTTCCCTGCTTAAATTTTTCAATTTCAAAGTCTTCATTGGTAAATGACTTTGCAACCCTTATACCAGAAATACTGTTTTCTAGCTGGGCGTTCACATCACCCATTTCTTCCCTAACCTTTGTAAAGGCCTGGCTCATTTTCTTTCTCCTAGCAATTACAAACCAAACTATTAGGGGGATAAAACTATAAACTATTAGGGTTAACCTCCACTCTATCTTCAAAAGTAGGAAAAAAGAACCTATTAGCATTATGGCAGATATAAATATATCCTCTGGCCCATGGTGGGCTAGCTCTGTAATATCTCTTAAGTCATTAACTATCCTAGACATTATTTGGCCTGTTTCATTTTCATCATAGTAACTAAAGGGAAGACTTTGAAGGTGGACAAATAAGTCCTCTCTCATATCTTGCTCTATCCTAACTCCAAGTAGGTGCCCCCAGTAGGCAACTATATAGGTACTTATATACCTAATTACAAATAAAACCACCATTGCTAGGGACCATCTTAAAAGTATATCCATCCTCCCATTTGGTATTATGTCATTAACCATTTTCCTAGTGAAAATTGGAAAAATTAAATCAAATGTAGATATTAGCAAGGCAAAAAACATATCTATATAAAATAATTTCTTATGTGGTTTGTAGTAGTCTATAAATCTTTTTATCATATTTTCCCTCCTTATTTTTTTAATCTCCTAAACTAACCTGGTCCATCCTATCAAATCCTAAGATTAGGAGTCCATAGACCAACATATAAATCAAGAGTACATTTCCTGTATCATTTATTAAAAATCCTAGACAACTAGTTATAATAATTAGGTCCAGGGCTCTTGACTTCCTGTAAAGCTTCTTAATTAAAAATACCTGGCTCAAGATTACAAGTGAAAATGGTGGTATTACTGTAAATTTAATTAGTTCCTTAAGCTTGAAAACTACCATATAGAAAAACTCCTTCATCCCATCCTGCCTTATTCTCATTATAAAGTTTATAGCGTGGCTTTCAGTTTTTCCTATTGAGTTTATATATAAGTTGCCTATAAATACTATTATGCCCAAAATCCCCAAAAGTATTACAGACTTATAATCTAGGTTTTTAGGTAATATATACAAGTAAACAACCATAAATAATAAAAGTAAAGAGGTTATAAAACCACCTGTATTAGCTGCAAACCTTGATGATAAAATTATAGTATTTAATATACCAATTCCTAAAATAAGAACTTTTCTTAAGTTCTCCTCAAGCTTCATATGGTCTATCCTATCAATTAAAAATATTGAAGAACCTAAAAACACTCCCGCCATTGCATTATTAAAACCATAAAACCTAACTCCATACATAAGGTTGTTAAACCCTACATAGGACTTATATATTATATCTGGTTTAAAAACCATACCTAGGTAAATTAAGCCATAGGTCATAGTCGGGAAAATACTATAATTTTTAGTTTTTTTAATTAAAGTTCTAGTAATTAATAAGTTTAAGCCTAGTATAATAATTAGATAGGTCACATATGTCATAGTATAGCTTGTCATACTTAATATTAAGGACAAAAATATATTGTTCATAGCAAAAATAAACAAGCCTACAGCCTCTTTCCTATATTTTTTAAAATAAATAGATAAGGCCAAGACAACTTGTGCAAAATACATAAGTCCATGTAAACCATATGAAACTATTAAAAGACTCTTAATTTCCTTGTGGAAGTCTCTTATAAACTTTAGTGGTGACTTGTCTTTTACAAGGTCTAACTTCCTACCTATTTCCTTTGACTCATCCCTTAAATTATAGGCTTCCTTTAAGTCCTTAGAAATATCTTCTAGGGCTATTAAGCCCTTTCTCTTTGTAGACCTACTAGTTAAAACTCCACTTTCTCCACTCTTTAAAACTGGAACCAACCACCTGGTTATTATGGTCTTATCTTCCTTGCTTAAAGTCTTTGGAATTATATAAAAATCATAGGTCCCCTTGTTTAAAAACTCCCCTAAATCCTTCCTACTTTTAGCCGTTTGTAGACTATAGTCAATGGCCAGTATGTCTTTAGTTTCTAAGGCCCTATCTATATTTTCAAAGCTAGTAGCTCCAGCTATATTTACACTTTTAAATTCCTTGTCCATAGTTAAATATTTAAGGCTAGAATCAGCCTCACCCAGGTAGGCCAACCTTCCCTTAAAAATATCACCTAGGTAGTTAAAGTCTAATTTTTCATCTTTTAAGTCCTTAAGGTTGGTCTTCCTCCCAACATTTATACTACTTAAATAAGAGATCTCATCAAAGGGTTTTCTAGCCCTTAAATTAACAAATCCAATCCCATAACTATTAAGCTTTAAATCCTCTATATTTTTAAATGATAGCTCATCTAAAACTATTATTAATGTTTTTGTATTATTCTCTCCATAACCAATACTTGGAGTTAATATTATTAAAAATAATAGAATATATCCTAATATTTTTTTCATTTATTACCATCCTATTACTATATATTTGTTTAGCTTAAGTATATCATAA
>JASLBE010000015.1 GCA_030146705.1 Tissierellales bacterium
TAAAACTATACCCGACCTTTACTTCCTTCCTGTCTTTTTTAGCATTATTATATAATACTAGCTTCTTCATAACATCCCTCCTCCGTTTTAAAAGATTGTTTAATTTTTAACTATCTTTCAACTATATTGTAACATATCTTACGTAAAAAGTTAACAAGTCTAGCATTTTTTTACATTTTTCTTTATTTTCTAATTCTTTTAAAAATTTCTATCCTCCTAATTCTAATGTATAATCAAAATTATTGGAGTTGATTTTATGTTATTTAAAGATTTAATAGAAGGATATGACTTTAAGTATTTAGATAAAAACCTAGGTTACCTAGAAATAAAAACTATAAAACTTATAGATGATCCTAAGGATATTAAGAAAATTGTTGACCCTGCCAGGTCTTTTCTTATTTTTACAGGTAAGGCCCTAGAAAATAGGGGGCTTATAGACTTTATAAACTCCCTATCCAGCCTAGCAGTTGTAGGACTTCAAAATAAGGAGGCCTTAAAAAAAATAAGCTTTCCCCAGCTTGTTATTTTCCCCCAAAAAATAAGTCCAGCCAGCCTAACTATTGGCCTCCTAGATAGGCTAAGAGAGGCCCAGGCCCAACTAATTAGGCAAAATGAATATGTCAATAGGGTTTTTATGGAGATGAATATAAACCAGGCCAGCCTAGAAGAATATGTTGATTTTCTAAGTAATATAATAAAGAAGGATATTATCTACTACGGCAGGCTAGACTATCTTACCTATGCTACTGGCGACTTTTTTTTAGACCCTGAAAGCCTAAAGGACCAAGCTAGTTCCACAGTTAATGACTACTACACCCAGGTCCTAGTAGAAAACCATAGGGTCTATGGCTATATTTTTGTTAAGGACCTTCCCAAGAATATTTCTGAAAAAGATAGGTTAATTATTGAATACACTTCATCTATGATTTTAATTAAGATACAAAACCAAATTGCCATAGATAATTCTAAGGAAATTGTTAGGTCTGACCTAATAGCCGACCTTTGTATGAACAATATTAAGTCCAAGGAGGAGGTTATTTTCAGGGCCAATATCCAGGGTTGGGAGCTTAAGTCCTCTGGCCTTTTAGCTGTCATTTTTGATATTGATGACTTTAAGCACACTATGGTCCACTCAAATAAAAACTATGAGGACTTGGAGGAAGAAAAGCAACTTATATATAGTCTTATAATTAAGGAGATGGATAATATTCCCTATGCTTCTTACTATTACAGTAAGTCTGATAGTATTATTTTTCTAGTAAATGTAGACTTTAAAAACAACCTAGCTGACCTTGATAGGTTTATTGTAGAAAATATCAAACCAATCCATAATATTTTAAACAACCAGGGCCTAAGCTTCACCCTAACCATTGGTATTGGTACCTATTATGATGACATAATGGAAACTTATAAAAGCTATAATGAAGCTATTGAGTCTATAAATATTAGCCGGATTTTTAAAGAAATTGATGATGTCTCCTGCTACAAGGATGTAATAATTTTTAAAGACCTAATGGAGATTATGACTAGGAAGGGCTATAACTCTATTTATACTAATCTTGTTAAAAAAATTATTGACCTTGATAGGGAAAATAAAACTGAATACTTTAAGACCCTAAAGTCTATTATTAAAAATGACTGGAATTTAAAAGATAGTTCTGAAAGTTTGTTTATCCACTACAATACTGTCCTATATAGGTTTGAAAAAATCAAAGACCTCTTAGGTATGTCCTTGGATAATTTTTATGAAAAGCTTATAATTACCCTAACAGTTATGCTCCTAGAGGTTGAAAAACATATTGATTTTAATAAGGGTGTCTTTAAAAAATAGGCCTGGTCCTGGATACAAGTGTTGGTATTCCAGGGCCCTTGTTATTTAATTACAAATATAGAGGCCTAGTATTATGGTTGGTTTACATATACTTTTCTCCTTCTCTAGAGTATTATGTAAAACATGTTGAAAATGAAAATTACTTATGCGCATAAATTTAAGTTTTCTATAAAATCTTAGGAGGTATTATATGAATTCTGAAGTTTATAATGTAGCAAATTCTACAAAACTTTGGCTGGCTTCTATTCCAATTGTAATTATAGTTGGTATCCAAGCCATAGTTTTTACAAAAAAATCCAAGGAGGCTGCAAAAATTGTAGGCCTAGACCAAGGGGCCATAAAAAAAGCCTTTAAGGTTGGAGCAATTTCTTCCATAGGACCTGCCCTAGGTGTTTTCCTGGTTATGCTGGGACTTATGTCTGTAATTGGGGGGCCCTTAGCCTGGATGCGTCTTTCTGTTATTGGGTCTGCCCCTGCTGAACTAACTGCTGCCCAAATGGCTGCTGAGAGTATGGGAACAGAGGTTGGGTCTAGTAGCTATGGCCTAGTCCATTTTGCTGGTGCTGCTTGGATTATGGCCCTTAATGGGTCTGGCTGGCTAGTTTTTAGTGGACTTTTTGGAAATAAACTGGGCCTTATTAATGAAAAATTATCAGGGGGGAATGTCCTACTAACTGCTGCTATTGGAACTGCTGCAACTTGTGGTGCCATGGCCTACTTAGTTGGAACCCACCTTGTTAAACTAGATGCCAATACTGCTGCTGCTATTGTTGCTGGTATTAGTATGGTATTTTTAAATAAGTGGTCTGAAAAAATGCCTAAGTTAAAAGAGTATAACCTAGGTCTTGCGATGATAGTTGGTATGGTTGGTGGAGTTATTTTTAATAGGATTGCCTAGGAGGGTTATTTATGAAAGATTATAATGAAGTTTTTACTAAACCTATAGCCAGGCTAGGAAGGATGACAAATCTTTTGGCAGCCTTGTTTAGCTTTGTGCCTGCCTTATGTATTTATTTTTTTTATGGCACAATTCCAAGCCTTAGGGAAATTATTACTGGCTGGTTTTTAATAGCCTCTATCTATGGAGTCTATTATGTTGTTGAACCAGTTTCTTATTTTCCTGTTGTTGGGCTTCCAGGAATATATATGATTTGCCTGGCTGGAAATATTGCAAATATGAGGATTCCCAGTGCTGCTATTGCCCAGGAGGCTGTAGGGGTAACCCCTGGTAGTAGGGAGGCTGAACTAGTATCTACTGTTGGTATTGCTGGTTCTGTAATAACTAATTTAATTATAGTTAGCCTGGCTGCATTTTCTGGAGCCAAGATTATGGGCCTTGTTCCAGCAATTGTAAAAGAAGCCTTTACCTATGTTTCTCCTGCTATTTACGGGTCAATGTTTGCCATGTTTGCAGTTAAGGACTTTGCCCTTGGTGGGTATGCCCTAGGAGTAACCATACTTATGTTGGCCTTTACTGGTATCCCAACCTATCTTATGATACCTATTGCTGTCTTTTCATCAATATTTATTGCTGTTAAAAAAACAAAGAAGAAAATAAAAATGGAAGCTTCTTCCATATAAAAGAGGTGGATTTATGAATATATTAAAAGAGTTAAAAAAAATAGAGGATGAAATAATATCCTGGAGGAGGCAACTCCATGAAAATCCTGAGCTGGGCTTAGACCTACCTAAAACTTCAGCCTTTGTAGCCAATAGGCTTGAGGAGTTTGGTATAAGTTTTGAAAAGGGTGTTGGGGTTGACCACTCTGTTATTGGTTTTATACCTGGAAATAAGGCTGAAAAAACCATAGCCTTCCGTGCAGATATGGACGCCCTTTCCATAGTTGAAGCTACTGGGTTATCTTTTGCTTCTAAAAATGGTTGTATGCATGCTTGTGGCCACGATGCCCACACTGCTATTTTACTTGGAGCGGCAAAGATTTTAAATGAAAATAGGGATAGGTTAAAAACTAATATAGTCCTTATTTTCCAACCTTCTGAAGAGGATTCTAAGGGGGCTAGACCCATAGCAAATTCTGGGATTTTTGAAAAATATAAAATAGAAAAAATATATGGTTTACATGTTGGTAGCCTTAGTAGCGATGGAGACCTAGGTAAGGTCTTATTTAATACTGGTCCTATGATGGCCTGTTTAGATAGTTTTAAAATAAGGGTTACAGGCAAGGGTGCCCACGGAGCCTTCCCTCATATGGGGGTTGACCCTATTACCATTGCAGCCTATATAGTAACTTCTATCCAGGAAATTATAAGCAGGGAAGTTCCTGCAACTGAGCCAGGGGTTATTTCTATTGGAAAATTCCAGGCTGGAACAGCCTATAATATAATTCCTAATTATGTTGAAATTGAAGGAACTGCTAGGGCTGTTACTGAAAAGCAAAGGCAGTATATTTCAAAAAGGATTGGCGAGCTTGCTAGGTCAATAGCAACTGGTCTAAGGGGGTCTGTTGACTACGATTATACTTTTGGTGCCCCTCCCCTTGTTAATAATAAGGAGGTCACCCTTGAAGCTATTGCCAGTGCAAAAAAACTTTTCCCAGAAGAGCAAGTTATGGTTACAAATACCCCAGTTATGGTTGGTGAAGACTTTGCCGAATACCTAGAGAAGGTTCCTGGAACCTTTATGTTTGTTGAAACTATGCTTCCAATTGATGGCAAGATTTATCCCCACCACAACCCTAAATTTGCCCTGGATGAAAGTAGGTTCATAGAGGCAGCAAGTTTATTTGTTCAAATTGCCCTAGATAATTAAACTTTAAAATAATAACCAAAAAAAGGTCAACCTATCCCCATAGGCTGACCTTTTTTTTATTTTTTATCTTTCTTAGACAATTGGTTACCAACCAGGCTCAATAAGCCATATATAAATACATAGACCAGGGCTGACCTATTGTAGTATATTGGAATGCTTAGTAAAAACATAAGCATAACTAGGAAGGAAAAACCTAAACTTTTTCCATACTTTATAGCCGAAAAAAGGCTTAAAATAAAAATACCTACTGGCATAATGACTAAAAGTAGGTCCATATTAGCCCCTGTCCCACTTGTAAATCTTGGTAGAATATAAAACATAAGTCCTAGTATTAGGCTGGCCATATTAAATATTTTTTTATCCATTAAAACCTCCTGCTAATTAAACTAAAACTAGCCTAGTAATTTTTTTATACTGGTCTAGCCTAAGTATTTCATTTGTCCCATCTGTAATAATTTCCTTAAAATCTTCAAGCCCTCCAATTTTATAAAATGATGTTTTATTAAACTTAGTGCTTTCAGAAAGTAAAAAACTCGCCTTGCTCCTCCTAATCATAGACTCTTTTCCAGCAACTTCAACAGGACCAGCAGTAGTAACTCCATTGTCTAAATCAACCCCGTTACTTCCAAGAAAAACCTTGTCAAAATACATTTTTTCTAGGTCTGCAACAACAAGATTTCCCTCAACACTTTTAGTTAAGGGGAAAAAAGTTCCTCCTAGTAAAAAAACATCTAGCTTAGACTTGCCATCAAGTTCATTTAAAAATCCTATGGAGTTGGTTATAATTTTTACATCATTAGCTTCTATGTACTTGCCCATTAAGGCCGTAAGTGTACTAGAATTTATCCCAACTACATCCCCATCTTCTATTAGGGAGGCAGCATAGCTGGCAATCCTATTTTTATCTTCTTGGTTTTCTTCCCTTTTAAGGTTAAAATCATACTGGTGGTTAACAGGATTTAAAAGCATAGCCCCGCCATGAACCCTCTTAATAAAGCCTGCCTTTTCAATCTCATCTAGGTCCCTTCTCATAGTTGACTTAGAAACCTTGAACTTATTAATTAATTCATTTATGCTTACAACACTACCAAGGTTCTTATTTTCTTCCATATAATTTATAATTTTTAAATGCCTTTCCTCTTTAAACATCTCACGACTCCCTCCATGTTTATCTTACCATATTTTGGATTAAATATATTAATTTTTTATTAAGTTATGACTGTTTGTGATTTTTTATGAACAAATATGGTATAATTTTATACAAAGATATCACTTTACTATATTGGGAGGGATTTTATGAGTAGATTTGTAATGCCTAGAGATGTTTTTTTTGGAGAAAATGCTTTAGAGGACCTAAAAATATTAGAGGGTCATAAAAAAGCAATTATTGTAACTGGTGGCTCATCTATGAAAAAATTTGGTTTCTTAGATAAGTTGGAATCCATATTAGTTGGAATTGGCCTAGAAGTTAAATATATAAATGGGATTGAACCAGACCCTTCAGTTGAAACAGTCTTAAAAGGTGCCAAGACTATGGAGGATTTTGGTCCAGATGTAATAATTGGAATTGGTGGTGGGTCTACTATTGATGCAGCCAAGGCTATGTGGGTTTTCTATGAGCATCCTAACCTTAGTTTTGACGATGTTAAGGAGGCCTTTAGCATACCTAGCCTTAGGAAAAAAGCTATCCTTGTTGCCATTCCATCAACTAGTGGAACTGCAACTGAGGTAACTTCTGCAGCAGTTGTTACCAACTATGAAGAAAAAGTTAAATATCCCCTAGTTAGCCCTGAGCTTGTTCCAGACATAGCTATCTTAGACACAAGTATTCCCCAAACCCTACTTCCCCACCTAGTTGCCCACACTGGGATGGATGCCTTAACCCATGCCATTGAAGCCTATGTGGCAACAGGAAAAAGTAGGATTTCTCAAGGCCTGGCAAGGCAAGCTATTGAAGGAATTTATAACAACCTGGTTATGTCCTACAATGGGTCTAAGGAGGCTAGGGCTGAAATGCATATGGCCCAGTCTTTAGCTGGAATGGCCTTTAGTAATGCTGGGCTTGGGATTGCCCATAGTATTGCCCACCAAACGGGAGTTCCTTTCGAACTATCTCATGGTTGTTGCAATGCTGTTTTACTCCCATATATAATCCAATTTAATGCAAAAACTAATATGGAAAGTTATGGAGAAATTGCTAGGTTCTTAGGGCTAGCAGGAGCTACAAACCAGCAACTTGTATCTTCCCTGGTAGACTCTATTTTTAACCTAAATAAAAAATTAGATATCCACACTAACTTCAAAGACTTTGGAGTTGCGGAAGATGTTCTTTTGGACCAACTAGACTATATGGCAAAAAATGCCTTAAAGGATGGAAATACTCCTACAAATCCAAGGGAAGCCTCTCTTGAAGATATTAAAAATATCCTTAAGGCTGCCTACTATGGCAAACCTGTTGCTTTTTAATAAAAAAACAAGCTTGGTCTACCAAGCTTGTTTTTATTTTTAATCAATCCTATTTATTTCTATATTATTACTAGGATTTATTATCCTTATTTTATTTTTTCCATCCCCACTTGTAAAACTTCCATTAAATATTGGATTTTCCGGATCACTTCCGTCTATTTCTTTTAAGTTCCAAATAATATTTCCAGTGAAAATATCTTCTTCCCCTCTTGTAAGAATTTCAAGATTCTGGTCAGACTTAAATAAGATATTAAGTCCCCCATAGTTATCCACTAATATATTACTATCTATCTTATCTAAAACTAGTTTTAGATCATTACCATTTTTAAATTCAACACCTATGTTACTTGGTAGTCTCAGCCTTAAATTCGAACTATAAATTCTAGAGTTTTCCCTACTATTAAAATCTAAATCTAAGTATAAAATTTCCCCAGACTTCCTAGTCTTTAGCTTAAGCTCTTCCTCCCCAAGTTCTAGCTTGCCATTTACAAAAAGGTTACCTCCATAGTCTATATCTTGAACATCTCCATACCTAACTTCTAAGTTATCTCCACCAACTAAGACTACTTTTTCCACATCCTTATCTATTTCTATTTTCCCTTCTAAGTTTAAGACCTTATCTTCATAATTTATCTCGTCCCTTAGTTTATCAACTAAACCTATTTCATATACTCCCCAAAGTCCCATATTTGAAACTAGTAAAAATATAATTATTAATATGGACATAAAATCTATCCTAATAGTATATTCTTCAGACCCAGAATTTTTCTTATTGGCATAAATTATCTCCAAGCCTAAAAATATAAGAAGCACAGGCCAAAACTTAATGGATGTAGCTATTATATCCTTCTTTAAGACCAAGGATAGGAATATGGATATCCCGCAAAAAATTAGGGCTAGACCTAGGGAGTAAATCCCAACCTTCTTAGTTTTCTTCATTCTCATCATCCTCCCTAGACCTATTTTTCTTAATAATATAAATCCCTCCAGCTATTAAAACCATAGAAACAAGAGAAGTTTGCAGAATTCTAACTATCTCCCAGCCAAAATACCTTTCTAAAAGAGGGATAACTTGTCCCTGGACAAGGGTTAAAACCCCTAAACCAATTAAAATATAACCCACTGATTTACTTAGGTTAAATGTAAAGCCTGAACCTAGGAATTTCCCAAGATCTATGTCATTTCCATAATCATCGTTTTTAATATTGCTAGTATCAAAAACACTATAGCACCAAATAACTGGTAGGATAAAACTTAGTATGACTAGGTTTAACCAGCCTGTTAAAAATGCTACTAGGAAGAAGCTAGCCATTATCACAAACCCCTTGCCCATAAGTCCTAAATACATTTGACCTGCCCCTGGAACCAGGGAGATTATAAAAGTTAAAAAACTTGGTTTCCTTTTTATTTCTTTTTTTACTATATAATTACTTATATCTTCTTTCATATAACCCCTCCTTATAAGGATTGTAGTCCATTATTTTTGAAAATTTACTTGTTAACTTTTCTGACCCCTTATAAAACTTTTCAACAACTGTTATATTACCATTATTAAAGCTAACAATAGGCCTAGTAAAAACCCCCTTAGCAGTAATAAGTATTGTTATACTGGCTGCAATACTATAGTTGATCATAATTTTCTCTAGCCTAGTTCTTTTTTTCCTAAGTGTCTTGTCCAGACCAGTATCAATAGGCATATTATCATCTTCAAGCTCCCTTATTTTTTCCATAATATTAAGGGTAAAGTCTTCAGATAGGACCTTGCCTGCATTATCAACTTCTTCTCCACTTATTAAAGATATATATTCCTCCCTACAATTTTCACATAAAATTAGGTGGCTGGCTATTTGGTCTAGCTCATCCTTGCTTAAAATCTTGTCTTTATAAAGTTTTAACTCCCATCTTGTATAATGCATTTAATCCCCCCACTTCTCCCTTAGCATTTGCTTGGCCCTATAGAGCCTTGATCCTACAGTTTTTTCACTTATCCCATAAGTCCTTCCTATTTCTCCATAGGTCTTGTCATAAACATAAAAATCTATTAGGACATTGTAGTAAATTTCTGGCAACATTTTACATTTTTCAATTAACTTATTGTTCCTCTCAAGCTTAAGTAAGTCAGCCTCTGGTGTAGAGCTTTCTTTCCTGGTAAAAATATAGTCTTTATCTCCTGCGGGTTCTTCCTTAAAGTGGACATTTTTATTCCTAATATAGTCTATAGTCTTATTGGAAGTAATTTTTGAAATCCAGGATTTAAAACTCCCCTCCCTATACTTATTTAGAGAAAGATAAATTTGTAAAAAAACTTCTTGGGCAATATTTTCTGCTTCCTTCTCATCGCTTATAAAATTTAAAATTATTGCAAATACATAGTTCTTATAGGTATCAACGATAGTTTTAAAAGCATCTTCATCCTTATTTTTAGCCTTATTTATAATTTCATCAAAATCCATCTCTCCCCTCCTTAATAAATATAACGAAATATTTTCCAAAACTACTGCATAAATTTATAATATTTATTTTTGACCCTAGATCTAATTTTATTTCCAAAATATGGGTATACACCTACTGGTGATAAAATTGGTAATAGAAGAATTTTTAGTTAAAATAATCCCCTATATAACCAGTAGTCTGGAGTTAGTTGGGATTATAATAATCGTTCTTGGCTCTTTAGAGGCAGTCCTTAGGCTAATTCTATCTAAGTTTAACTTTGGTGAGGAAAACCTAAAAATAAATTTTGCCAAGGCCCTTTCCCTAAGCCTAGAGTTTAAACTTGCTGCTGAAATCTTAAAAACTGTGGTAATAAGAACCCTAGATGAGTTTATTATCCTTTCTGCAGTGGTGATTTTAAGAGTTGTCATAACCTTTGTACTCCACTGGGAAATAAAGTCTAGTAACCAGATAAAAGATAGCCTAGAAGCCACAGAATAAAAGGTCAAATTAAGTTTCCTTAATTTGACCTTTAGCTTATCTGGAAAAACACATATTTTTCTATTCCAAACTCTTCTGCTAGTAGGACTACATAATTTAAAATATCCTTGGCACTATAGCTGGTTTGGACATAAAGTCCATACTTAATAAGCCTTGGCTCCCTAAGGTCTTCCTTTTTGTAAGACAAGAGCTTTTGGAAGCTAGTCTTCTTAAGAAGGGACTTAAACAACTCCTCATCTAAATCATATAAATAACTACAAGTTACTGTTAAAAATTCCTTCCAAGTCTTAACAGACTTCCTGTCCCCATCAAATATTATCGCCTTAGGAGTATAGCCTGTGACTATTACATTTTCTACTATTCCATATTCCTGGTGGGGAATCAACCTATTTTCTCCTATATTCTGGTAGTTATCTTTAGGTAACTTCCATATCTCTTTTCCTATTGTAAAAAGTTCCTCTGCCCTTGCCAAAATTTCCTTGTCAGTCCAAGTTTCAAGCTTAGCTATATCCCTAGTAGTCTTTATATTTGAATTTTTATAATAGGCCCTCTTGTCTAGGAAGTTCTTATTGGACATTTCCGAATTATAGTTAGTAAGGGTTAGGTTCCCTATGGTATCCTTGTAAAGCCTGTGGGTTTCATAGGCATTGTGTCCCAGTTCTATATTCCATTCTGGACTTAAGGTTTGGGGCATTATATGTTCAATAGAAAGGCTTTCTAAAGCTACAAGTTCCTTGTGGATTTTCCTTTCTATATTATAAAGAATCCAATTTGCCACCCCATAGGACTTATTATAAAGGTCTTCATTTATAAAATTATTCCTAAACTCTTCATCCCTTGGGAAAATAGAAGTTCCACTCCTGCTCATAAGATAGTCCACTACCCCATCTACATAGGAAAAACCTTCTTCTCTTAACTTTCTTGTCTCCCTGGACATTATAGCAAAAACCTTATTTAAGGCATTTGTAGGTATGTTACAAATATTCCTCCTATAAATATAAGAAACTATTATTTCTAAGACCTCATGTAACTCATCCCTGCTTATTATTCCCTCTGAAAAGTGGTCATCAAAAACCCTAAGTAAAAAAGGGTAGGTAACTGTGGAACGGATCTTATTTATACTAAATATTTCATTGTAAATATCCCTGTCTTCTATATTGTTGTTGGAAATAGCTTCATAGTAGCCTGCATATTTTAATAGTTCCTTTAATATTGCTTCTGAGTCATAGTTATTAGAAAAATAGTAGTTTTTAAACTCACTATAGACCTTATTCTTATTTGGAACTTTGGATTCCTTCATGGTTAAAAAATCCCTAACATAGTCTGAAATTATCTTATTAGGCAGGAGTTTTTCTATCTTGACCCAGTACTTTTCATAAAGCTCTGTTTGCTTATCATACTCAAGTCCCATTAGGATAAAATTCCTAATTAGGTCAGCCTCTGTTAAAGAAAGACCTGTAGAATTTAAGCTTTCAAATATTACCTGGGGATTTTCTTCCTTATCCAGGGATATATAGACAATATCTAACTGCATCATTGCCCTATAAATTTTTTCTAACCCATAGCTTGACCTAGTTATAAGCTCTCTTAATAGCTTGTAGTTTTCATATATTTTGGACTGGCTTTCATTACCATTTATTAACTCCTTATAGGCCTGCATATCTTCCTTAACTGGCTTTAACTTAAGCTTGGATTTTTCATTTCTAGAATGCCTATTTATTAAGTAACTTTCACTTATCTCATCCCTAGAAACCCTATCAAGTCCATCTTCTTCAGCCAAATCAAGTATAGCCTTTAATAAAAGTACAGTTGTTATAATTCTTTGCTGGCCATCTATTAAGACCATCTCCCTCATTAGGTTTTCAATTTCATTGGTCACAAAAACTATTGTACCTACAAAATGGTTCTTTTTAAAATCCTTGCTTATTATTCTTTCTATATCATAAAAATACTGCTTAACCTGTTCCTTGTTCCATTCATAGTTCCTTTGGTAGACTGGAACCTTAAATACGACCTTATTTTCTCCTAGTAAAGATAGTAATTTTGTCGGACTAGCTTGCATATTTTTCCTCCTAGTAAAAAATTATAGTACCTGGCTTGCAACAAAAAAAGGATGGCCCACCATCCCTTTCTTACTTACCTATTTTCTTCCAGCAAAGAAGGCCTTGTAGCCCTTATAGGTCATATAAACATCAGCCTTGCTTACAAGTTCATGGGGTGCATGCATAGAAATTACCCCTACACCACAGTCTAAGACCTCCATACCGTACTCTGCTAAGATAAAGGCTATGGTTCCTCCACCACCTTGGTCAACCTTGCCTAGTTCTCCAGTTTGCCAAACTACATTATTCTTATTAAATATATTTCTTACATAGGCTACAAATTCTGGATTAGCATCACTAGACCCGCTTTTTCCCCTGGCACCAGTATACTTTACTAGGGTAACTCCCTTATTTAATTCTGATGAATTTTTAAGCTCATAGGCAGCTGCAAATTCTGGATCAAAACAAGCTGCTACATCTGCCGAAAGTGCATAGGAATTTTCCAAGGATTTTTTCACCTTATAAAGGTTGTGGTCCCCATCTATTAAATAAACAAGGTCCATTATAGTATTTTCTAAAAACTTACTTGCCATAGCAGTATTTCCAGTGCTTCCAATCTCTTCCTTGTCTACAAAAAAAGCTAAGGCAGTCCTAGTTGGGTTTTCAGTCTCTATAAGTCCCCTCAAGGAAGTATAGGCACAAACCCTATCATCATGACCATAACCAACAACCATACTCCTATCCAAACCAACATCCCTAGGTAGACCATGGGGAACTACTTCTAGTTCTGCCGATACAAAGTCTTCCTCTTTTATCCCATATTTTTCATTTAAAATCCTTAAAATATTTTCCTTTACCCTATCCTTTTCTCCATCCTTAGTTGGAATACTACCTATTAGAAGATTTAAGCCCTCACCATCTATAAATTCTCCTGCTTTTTTAGCCATTTGGTCCTTGGCAAGGTGGGGTAGGATATCTGTAATATACATAACAGGATCCTTCTCTCCATCTCCTATTGATATATCTATTTTTTCCCCATCTTCCTTTATAACTACCCCATGTAGTTCAAGAGGCATAGCCACCCACTGGTATTTTTTAACCCCTCCATAGTAATGGGTTTTTAAATAAGCCATATTAGAGCTTTCATATAGGGGGACTTGTTTTAAGTCAAGCCTTGGAGCATCTATATGGGAACCTATAATATTCATCCCATTAATTATATCCTCAGTTCCAATAATAAAGGCCGCCAAAGACTTGTCCCTATTTACCTTGTAAACTTTAGCACCAGCCTCTAGCCTTCCAGCCTCTTCCATAACTAGGTCCAAGTCCTTAAAACCATTGTCTTTTAATATTTCCACAATTTCTCTACAAGCCAATCTTTCAGTCTTGGCCCTGCCTAGAAAGTCCTTATAAGCTTCTGAAAAACTAAAAATTTCCTCCCTAGTTTCTCCATCTACAACTTCCCATACATTTTTCTTTTCATAAGTTAATTTATCTTTACTCATCCTTCTTCCTCCCTTTACATATACCTATTATTATAACACAAGTAAGTCCCCTATATTTAAGATAAAGGCTTCAATTTATCCTGGTTTTAAAGGCCTAGTCACTCTTCCAAAGTTTGTATATATTTAGGAGGATAAAAAATAAAGAAATCTTCCAAAGGATTTTTTCACCTGAAAATCCTAAAACCATATAGTTGCTTATAATATCTTTTATTCTTTTCGAAAAAAATAATATGGAAAAAATAAGGCAATTTCCTAATAATAATCCACCATAAAACTTTTTTTCTCCACTTAAACTAGCAATTATTTTTTCCATATTAATCATATATACCACTTCCATTTTAAATTTAAGTTCATATATGATTATACACTATTTTTTTAATTTTCAATTAATTTTAGGCCTAAAATAGGAAAAACTATATAAGCTAAAAATTTTATATAGTCTTACCCACCCTAGCCTAGCTAAGCTTTAGCTGTATCTTATCTAAAATAGAAACCATTTCATCAGATAGGGCCATAGCCTGCCTATAATACTTCCTAGCCAAGTCCATACTCTTATTTTTAACAGCCTCTGTAACCTTTTCTCCTGTCTTATGAAATTCTAGGTGGACCCCCTCAACCTTTAACCAATCATCAAGGACCTCTTCATTCTCAATATGGACAGCATTATAAAAATGTCCAAAGGCACACTTGTTACCATCTATCTGTATTGGGTAAATCCTCATCTCGCTTACAATCCTATCAAGCCCCTTAATCCAGTCTAGGTGGGATTGTTTAGCCTTGTTTATAACCTCATATAGCTCCTTATTGCTTAGGGCATTAATACTTCCCTCAAGCCCATCATACAAGTAGGTTATTATATTAGACAGTTCACCGTCAATGTTGCCAAGCTTTTCTGCTATATTGCTACTATTCCTAGATTGCTCCCTTATTTTCTCAGCCATATGGCTCAAAGTTTCTGACCCCTTACTAGATTCCTCCATAGCCAGACTTATTTCATTAGTAACCCCCTTGACATTGTCCATTAGGTCATTAATTCCTTGGATCCTATCTATTAAACTATTTAAAGTAGTAACATTTTCCATAACAGTCTTATTAACAAGACCTATTTTTTGGTTCATAGACTCAGTAGCCTTTAAAGTGCTTTCAAGACTGGTCCTTCCTTCTTGGGTAGCAAGGTGGATATCTTCTACAAAAGTTTTCATTCCCTTTAAGTTATAAGAAGTGTTGTCTGCCAGTTTCCTAATTTCCTCAGCCACCACCCCAAAGCCCCTACCATATTCTCCTGCTCTTGCAGACTCAATGGCTGCATTTAAGGCAAGTAGGTTGGTTTCCTCAGCAATTCTTTGAACACTATCAACAATTTTTGTAACCTCTACTGACAATTCAACCAGTTGGCCAAACTTATTACTTAAATCTCCCGTAACAAGTTCCACATCTTCCTTTATCTCATGGACCTCATTTAGTAGAATTAAGGACTGGTCATTCTTAGCAGAAAGGTCTTGAGAATCCTTAGTTACATCCTCTAAGGTCATAGAAGTTTTTTCAATAGTCTCCCCCACCTGGAGCATTTCTGCTGTTGTTTCTTGAACTATGGCCACATTTGATTGGCTTACTAGGGCCATCTCTTCAGCAAAATCTACCAATTCATATGATACATGGGACATATCTACATCAAACTGGCTTAGGTTACTAGCCAGGTCCAAAATTTGCTTAGCTGCATTTGCCATTCTCTTTTCATTGTCTAATAGTTTATCAAAAGTTTTTAAGACCTTTTTATGGATACCTAGCTTACAGGACCCAGGCTCTTCAACATCAATACCTTTTGACCTTTTTTCAACATAGTCTATAATATTATGCATTTCTCCACACTCTTTATTTAATTTAAAACCAAACATTACACGACTCCTTTTCAGTATAATAAATTGCCACTCTTATTTCTTTCGGCTATATGCTCTATTTTTAAAGAGAGTATTAAAATTTCAATAAAATCTTAATATATTCTAAGTTGAAAATAATCATTTTAAAACAGGCAAACAAAAAAAGAGCCCCTAGGCCCTTTCTTAATAATCTAATAAAATCCCCCTTATGCTTCCAGTAAATACTAGGTCCTTGCCCTTGTTAAAAATCTCCGAATTAACAAGGATATGCCTCTTGGATTTTTTTATAAAAATATCCTCAATAGTGTTTATAACAAGCATTTCTTCCCCAGCCCAAACTTTTTTCAAATAATTAGACTCCATACTATACATTAAAATATTATTTTCACTAATAAGCCTAATACTTAGGCTGGCTGTTAAAAGACCCTGGGTCAATAAGTAGCCCTCTTCATTAGGTTCTTCATGGTGGCGTCCCATAGACCCAATTATATTTCCAACAAGAACCACCTCTTCATTGGTAAAAACCTTAGTATATTCTATCCTATCTCCAATTTTAAGTTCCTTAGTCAAACTATCCCTCCAATAGCTAATATATTTTTTCTGTATTAAACTTTCCACGAACCATACTATAGACTTCCTTTTTTTCCCTTTTTAAAAAAGTTTTTATACCTAAAACTTCTCCACAATTAGGACATACTAGGGCCTTGGGCCTAGTAGACAAGTCCAACTCCCCTCCAAGTGCCCTATCAATATGGAGCCTTAGAAGTCCTCCTTTTCCAACTTTATCATACTCAAGCAGGTCCTTCTTACACTGGCCACAAGAAATAATCATAGTAAAGCTCCCTTTAACCCTCCTATAATAAGGATTTTTAAATTTCACCTAACCAACCCTTCCAGTAAAATAATATTTAAAGTCTAACCTAGGAAAACTTAAGGCTCTTAACCAGTCCCCCTCCTAGGTCTTTTACAGTAAAGCCATCCTCGTCTAAAACCCCATAAGTGTTGGGGTTATTAGACTTGGCCAAGGCTAGGCTACCTGGGTTTAAATAATATAGGCCATCCTTTTTTTCTGCCCTTAAAATATGGGTATGCCCGTATAAAAAAATAGATCCCTCATCTAAATCAACTAAATTTTCTTCATTATATATGTGGCCGTGGGTTAAAAACACCCTCCTCTTGCCTAAAATAATATTCCCATACCCAGCATCTATTGGGAAGTTAAGAACCATAGTATCTACTTCCGAATCACAGTTTCCCCTAACTGCAAGTATTTTACTACTATACATATTTAAAAGTTCTATGACAGCTTTTGGATTATGCCCCTTGGGTAAATCATTTCTAGCCCCGTGGTAGAGTATGTCCCCAAGAATTATAATATAGTCCGCTGCCTCTTCCTTAAATCTTTCAAGGGCCAGTCTAGTATAGTATTCCGACCCATGTATATCTGATATTATAAAGTATTTCATCTTATCCTCCTTTAAAATCTCCCTAAGTATATTATAGCAAAGTTAAGCAGATATTTACGATAAATAATACCTTTGAATTATTGGCTTACTTAGGTTAGAATATATTAATACACGGGAGGAAAACTAATGAATATTTTAAGCAAAATTAAAAAACTTTATCAAGAAAGTAGGGTAACATTTAGCCTTTTATTAATTATGCTAATCTACTTTATAGCCCTAACCCTACTAGGTGGAAGCACAAATACATATGTCTTAGTTAAGTATGGTGCCTTTTATCCGCCATTAATAATACTTTATCATGAATACTATAGGTTTATTACATCAATTTTTATCCATATAGGACTGTCCCACATATTTTTCAATAGCTATGCCCTATATATGTTTGGACCCCTAATGGAAAGACTTATGGGGGCTAAAAAATACCTGGCCTTTTTTCTCTTAACTGGTATAGGAGGAAATATCTTAACCTTTCTTTTTAACTTTGACTCTGTTTCAGCTGGAGCATCTGGAAGTCTTTTTGGTATCTTAGGTGCCTTCTTATACTTAGTCCACAGACACAAGGGACTTATTGCAGAAGATGCTAGAAAGTCTATCCTAAAGCTAATTATAATCAACCTAATAATAACAGTAATAGTTCCAAGTATTAGTCTTACAGCCCACCTTGGGGGACTAGTTGTAGGCTACTTACTATCATATATATTTATAAAATAAACTCTACTAAGGTAGGGTTTTATTTATTTTACCTATAATTGTATGATATTATAGGTACATCTAAAGCTAAAAATTATCAGAGGTGATATTGTGGAAAATAAAGAGAACTTAAAATACTACTTTATGGAAACCTTAAAACTTACAGTGCCTGTTTTTCTAGAACTCCTAATAAGTAGTTTGTTTGGTATGGTGGATATGATGATGGTTGGAAATAGTGGAGCACCAAGTATTACAACCCCATCTATTGCAGCCACTGGTATTACCAACCAGGTTATGCTAATAGGCATTGCCATGGCCCAGGCTATGAGCACTGGTGGAACTGCTATGATATCTAGGTACTATGGGGCAGGAGAGCCCGGTAAAATTCCTAATGTTGTAAAACATGTAATATTTTTAATGGTTGGAATTTTAATAATTCCCTTCCTCCTAATAAACCAAATCTATTCTAGGGAGTTAATGACCTTTATTGGGGCAGAAAAAGAAACTATTGCCATAGGACTTAACTATTTTAAAATAGTTACTTTCGGCTTTAGTTTCCAGGCTATAAATCTCGCTATTTTTGCTTCTATGAGGGGGGTAGGTGATACTAAAACACCTATGGTTTTAAATGTTGCTGTAAATCTTCTAAATGTTTTTGGCAACTATATTTTAATCTTTGGTAAGCTAGGACTGCCAAAACTTGGAGTTACTGGAGCAGGTATATCTACCTGTATTTCACAAGTAGTAGCCTTTATAGTCCTAGTAATTATGCTCTCTAATAAGGACCACCTAGTAAAGCTAGACTTGGCCAAGGGTTTTAAGTTTAATAAAACTATCCTAAATAACCTCCTAAAGGTTGGGGGACCTGCTGCCCTTGAACAAGTAGGTTTTAGGCTGGGAGTAGTAATGTTTATAAAAATTATATCTGGCCTTGGGACAGTTGCCTATGCAACCCACCAAATTGCTTCAAACATAATAAGCCTTTCCTTTGCACCAGGCCAGGCCTTTGGTATAGCGGCCTCAACCCTAGTTGGTAGGTCTCTTGGGGAAAATAGGATTGACAAGGCAGAAAACTTTATTATTGATAGTAATAGGTTGGCCCTAATGTCTTCAGTATTTTTTGCCCTTATATTTTACTTCTTTGGTCCAAGCCTAGTTGGCTTTTATACAGAAGACCAAAACATTATAAATATGTCTGGAAATGTTATGAAGGTAATTGCCTTAATCCAACCCTTTCAGGCATCAGCCTTCGCCATATCTGGAGGCCTAAGGGGAGCAGGAGACACAATATCCACCCTAATAGTAACCATAATTGGAGTCTTTGTAATTAGGTTAAGTGCAGCCTATGTATTTATAAATATAATCCATCTTGGGGTGGTTGGAGCCTGGCTTGCCATGCTTCTAGACCAAATTATTAGGTGGATAGGCATTAGTCTTAGGTATAAGACAGGTAAGTGGAAGGAAATTAAATTAGAATAGGAATAAGAATAGGAAAAACCAGCTAGGTAATTTTACCTAACTGGTTTTTATTGTTATATTTAATTTATTTATAAACTACTCTTTAATAATAAATCATTAAAGTACTTATCCGTTAATTCTTCAATTCCAACCTCTCTTAAATATTTATAACTTCCATCATAGTATTTATTTTTCCTAGTATGATCATCTTCATCTCCAAATGGAACATATATGACTAAACCCTGTCTTGCCCTTGTTAAAAGCACTCTATAACTATTCTTTTTATAAATTCTTTTTATTTCTTGATTAATATTTTGCCATTTCGTTCCTCTAAAGCTTTTATAGTCCCATTTTTTATCAATATATCTTAAGTCTCCTCCCCACGCTAAACAAACCCAGTCTAATTCCAAGCCCTGAATATCAAACTCTGTAGCCACATCTTCTAAGTAGTAAGAAGATCTTACATCATCCTTTCCACCTAAAAACCAATTACTTACATCTATATCGTTCTTTACATCTAGTCCAACAGCTTTTAATCTTCTAGCATCTGAGCTAGCAACTAATCCGTACCTTTCATTTCCCCTGCTACTTTCCTTTAAAAATCTTTTTGCCATATTTAAATCTCTAGTAACATAAATAGGATATTTGTCTTTTAACTTTTCATAGATATTACTAGCAGCAACCTTTTCTAAATTCAATAATTTTTCTACAAAGTTTGCTAAATTTTCACTTCTAAAGGACCTTATTGATGTTGACAAATGAAGTTCATCCACTAAATGATACCTGCTAGTAAATCTAATATTATCTACACCATCAATAATATTGTTATCAACTATCTTCTTAGAAGCATGGACTTCCCAATTATCAAACTCCTCTATAGAATTAAACCACTCTTTAAGTCCGGCCTCCCCTTTATGTATCTCCTGGCCATTTCCTATTAAACAAATTATACACGCCCAATCATCATGCCTATCCATAACAGAAATTAGAAAGTTTGCTTCTGATTTTTTTAAATCAATAGCCTTTTTCTTCATAAACTTTGCTGTTTCCTCCTTATTCCAAGCCCTTTGAGCTTCATCAAATATAACAACCTTCTCTAAGGGAGGTCGTTCATCTTTAATAGCATTATCCCTAAAATGATGAATGTTTTGTATAAAAACAGAAGATTTTCTCCTAGCCTCGTCCATTGTAACATCATTATATTTTTTATCATCTCTAGCTAGAGCCTCCCTCAAAACTTCTACTAGGGGACCATTACCAGATAAAAACACTGCATGCTCTTCTTCCTCATATTTCTGCCTACTAGACCCTATATTTAAACCTGCTAAGGTTTTCCCAGCACCTGGAACACCTGTTAGGAAACAAATGGATTTTTTCTTATTATTTTTACTATCCTCTATAACCTTGTCTATATAGTCTAATGTTATATTTAAGTTTTCCACACCAGAATCAGATCTAGAAATATCCTCTACCTTATGCCCCTTATAAAGTGCTTGAGCCGCCTCTATAATAGTAGGTGTTGGCCTATATCTTGAATTTATCCAACTATCATAATCTATTTCTCCATCTCCATAAGCTTTAGATATACTAACTATAGTTGCTCTAAGATTATTTTTATTGCATAAAATAGGTTTTAACAGTTTATCCTTTCTTACCTCAATATCAATATCACGACCATAGGCCTCTGTCGAAACTAATATAGGTACAATATACTTGTCTAAACTTTCCTCATGAAAATTTTTTAAATCTAAACCATAATCATAAACCTGGTCTATATCATAGCTATTATATGTTTTTGATCCAACTTTAAACTCTAATAAGAAAACTATACCCTTATATAAAAGTACATTGTCTATCCTCTTTCCTATTCTAGGAATTGTATATTCAAAAGAAATAAACCCTCTATCAAAATCAAAAAATTCTTCCTTCAATATTTCAATTTCCTTAATCCATGCTCTTTTTTGATTATCATCTAGATCAAATTCATTATTCTCTACTAAACAACCAAGTATCTCATTTTTATCTTTTTCTAAAAAATCAGATATTCTATCTTCATAGTAACTATTTCCCATAAAATCCTCCTATTTTCTTGCTATAATTTAAACTGCTAATTTCTTAATATATTTTTTATAAAATTCATATATGTAAATATATTAAAACATCCTATATTTAAAACAATATTTAATATAATTTCAGATAATATAACAATAGCCTTAAATACTAACTTTATATTTATTCCAATATTAATTAAAGGTTACTAATTAATATTTGCTTATTTTAATTTATTCTAATATCACTCTAATTATTTAAAATTTATGTTTTTATCCTAGCTTAAATTATTATATCAAACTTATTAAGTTTTAGGATTTATCTACTTAAATATTCCTTCAATTATTTTCTATTTTATAAATTAATCCTCACATATTTAAAAATCACCATAGACTTTTAACATCTATGGTGATTTTGTAATTTATTCTTTTTATTTTTAACTATTCTCACTCTTCATTTTATATAGTCAGCTGTGTATAAAAGCTTTTAGTTTAGTCATTATCTAGCAGCTCATTTCTGTTCCATTCGTATGATTTGATACATTTTCAACTTATTTTACCCGTTCCAGTCCCAGTTCCGGTAAGATATATATACTCTTTATATTAACTTACTTACAACATATTCTGTATTGAATTTTTTTGAATTTGAAAAGCTAACATTTTATTTTAATATTTGGAATAAATATGAAGTAATTTTATCCTTAATTAGTAGATAATATCTAAACCCTCCAAAAGTCAATGAATTAACTAATAGCTAATCCTTAATAGTTAAAACCTACACCTATCTTTTTTTAAGAATTAGATCTATTAGTTTTAAGTTTAAAAGATGCATAAAAATAAAAGAAGAACTAAATCCCCTTTACTAAAATATTCATAGTAGGTAATAAAACTATACTTATTTGAAATTTTAACTATAATATTTATTCGAAATTTGATCCCATTTATTATTTAGCTCATCTTTTTTCTTTTTATAATACCAATCTCTTATAAGATAAGACATACGATCTATTATAATTTCATATTCTAAAGTTAAATAAAAAATTTCTGAATGAATATCTAATTGAGAACTGAAACTATTTATAAGGTCTATTGATTTTTCACATATCCTACTAGTTTCTTTATAAGTATCCTTTAAATTTAAATATCTTCTAAAGACAAATGATGAAATAAATAACCTAGCAAAAAAAGAACTTTTTTCATTAATCCCTTGCCTAACTGACAAAAAGAATACAGTAATAGCTAAAATAACTAATAATACAAAATATAATGTTTCAAAAAATGATATTAAATTTTTTGTCCAAAATGCACTTTCATGCACATTAGCTAATAGTTTCAAATCACCATTGCTAATAAAATCATTAGTATAATATCCATTATAATCAGTTTCACATTTCTTGGTTCCGAGAGCATTGTCAAAAAGATGTTGTCTACGTATTCTATCACCATTATGTTTATATTCATCTCTATATTCTTCCAAAATAAAAATTATTACTGCTAATACTACTGTCAGTAGCCAATTAATATTACGAAGTCTTTGAATTTTCGAACCTAACAGTACTGTCAATAATGCTAAAAGTGTAAAAAATATCCAAAGCCTATCTAGTAAAATAGCTCTCTTAAAGTATTTATCTTGAGGTGGAATTGATTTTTCTTCTATATTCATTTAAATAACTCATCTCCTTTTTTATTAATAAAATTTCAGTCTTTACTATAGGTGAAAATCCATCTTTTAAACTTTCTAAAACTAAGGGTCCATGACAATTCCTTATTTTCTTACGAGAATTACATGGACAAGGATAATGTCCTCTATAATTATTTAGTGCTATAATTTTCATTAATGCCAATGTAGATTCTACACTTTCCAAATTGAATCTATCCATCCAATAAGAAAGAACTCCCAATGTACCATGACTTCTTTCTCCATAAGGGTATTGTCCATTATATTTATAATAATAAGTTAGAGTATATAAAAAGGAATCTAAAGTTTTTACTAAAAATTCATTTATGTCGTTTTTTAAAGCTAAACCATATAAATCTGAAGGGGTTCCTAGACATAACTCACCATCACTATAAATATGCTCATAATCTTTATATCTATTTTTTTCTTTGATAAATACTTTAGGTATATTATTTGGGTAATTTTTATTTATTATTATTTCAATTTCATAATTTTTAGACAAAAAAATCTTATTATGCTTTGCTTTTAAAATATAAATTCCTGATAATATTATTTCTGTTTCTGTTTCTGTCTCAATATTAATTTTATCTTGTTTTATTAAAAAACAATCTAGACTATTTCTACCTATCATTATTAGATCTCCACGGCTCAATAGGATGTATATGTCTGTATTTATCATCCGAATTATCTGTTGATATTCCAAACACTGATCTTAACTCATTATTTGAACTTTCTCCTCTTATTAAATCTTTTTCTAACTCACTAATCCACTTTATAAATTCTTTTGCAGTTTTATCAGTCCAAGAATCTGTTAAGTTGTCCTTGGGATTTACAGGATTTAAAAGTTCCCATCTATTATTACCACTTCGTTTAATCTTTTCAGCAAAAACTGATTTTAACATACCATTGTCATCTTTTAATATAAATTCCATACCTCTAGTATTTTCATACATCATATTCAATAAATTAGATAAATCTAAAGTCTCATAACTCTCAACAACTAAATATGATACTAAAGTAGTTATAATCGCAGAAATAGGCTTTTCATTATTTAAATTTGATCTATCATAATATATATCCCTATGTCTTTTTAAAATTTGAATTGTCCTCTGTAAAGGTGTTTTTATTCTATAGTCTGGTATTTCTTCTATAGAAGCAAATATATCTCTATTTTCTTTAAATATTTCTTTTTTTATCTTATTTCTATAATCTATATACTCTTTATTATTTATACTTTCAAACCATAATGCAAATCCCTCAGGATTTGCAGAAATCCAACTACCTTCCTTACCGTCCGAATCAGGTATAATAATAAACTCATTTGCTATATCTGACTCTATATCATATTTAAATAGTTCCTTTTTGAACTCTTCATTTGCTTGTAGTGCTGGAACTATATCTATATTAAAGCCAATATCATCTTGTATGTCAGCATATTCAATAGTCCAACATCTATCATATTCTATTAATCTAGATTTATATATTTCATTTTCTTTAAGTATATCTCCTATAATATTTTTAAATTCTACAGGAGTATATTTATTTTTATCATAGTAACATTTGCAAATAAAATCTAAATCATAATTACGGTCCTTTCCGTTTCTATATGGTCTTACAACTGTACCTTGTCTAAACGATCCTTGTGGATATATTTCTACATCTAGTCCCTTAGATTCTAAATATTTAGCAACATTCTTATACTTTTCTTCAGCGTTTTTGTACATAGTTTCATTAATATCTAAATTATCCACAATTTCTAGTATTAAATCTCTATTTTTCATTAATTATATTCCCCCTTATAACTCCATTATTATCTTACTATCTAATATACTCTTTCTTTCTTCCCAGTAGGGCATTAGAAGAAAAAGCATTTTATAAAAGTTTTCATCATGATTTTTATATATAAAATGAATTAATTCATGAAGTATTACATAATCAATACAATCTTTTGGTGCCTTTATTAGAACTTCATTTAAAATTATCTTTCTTTCATTTATATAACAAGATCCCCATCTATTTTTCATCTTACGAAACTTAAGTTCTGGGTACTCTACACCATAATTTCTTACCAAAGGATACATTCTATCTAATGATTCTCTAAAAATTATTGCCCTTCTCCTATCATACCAACTTTTAAGAAGTCTTTCTTTATTTAACCTATTATCGATTTCTCTTGTATAAAGATAAATATATCCTCTATAAAATTTAACAAAGTCTTCATTACTTTCAATAACTTTAAGTCTATACTGTCTACCAAGATACCTAAAACTTTCACCAGATACGAAGTCTTTTTCTGGCATCTTTAAAGGTCTAACACTATCAAAATAATCTATATTTTTTATAATCCAATTCCCCTTAGACCTTATAAAGTCCTCTATTAATTCTAAGGAAGTCTCATGATTAGCTGATACATAAATATCACTAGAAGGTTTTACTGTTAAATTAATATTTTTTACATCTTTTCTTTCTAAGCTATATTCAATAGTCCTAGTACCAAAGTTTATTTCACTTTTAAACATCCTAATATCTCTCCAATGCAATTTTTCTAAGACCATCATTTAGCTTATCTATCTTTTCCCAATCAGGATCAAGGCCATGACTTACGTAAAAATCATATAGTAAATCTTCTATTTCTTGTTCAATCTTATTATTCACATCTGTATTCTTATGCCAATCAACCTTTTTATTGGAAATAATAATTTCTTTAACTTCTTTAGATATTTCTCCTAAATCATCCTTAGTAAAACTTTTACTAGCCCCGTAAGCCTCATCATCTTCACATACAAGTCCATATATATTTCCGTAAAATGCTTGAGAATCATCGTCATCACTAATAAGATCTGGATAAGAAATTATAGTTTTCTTCTCAAAATCATCTAGGTGTTTAGACATTTCCTCAAAGTACTCCTTCTCGTTTATTCTCTTGTCCCTATATTTATTTAAGGTATCATCTATCATTTGTGAAAACTTCTTATAATAGTAGGGATCCCTATTATAACTATCATTTATAGTCCTAGTTAATCGGCTACGTATAGCATCAGCCATAGATGCATCTGAGTCCAATCTCTGTAACTCTTCTTTAAACGCCTCCTTATCAGTTAATTCTAACTCATAAGTTATACGACTTATACCTTCTGCAGCAACGTGTTGATCCATTATTTTTTGCATTTGAGGATCATATTCATCAAAATCCAGTTTGTCACCATATCTAAGACTTACATTTTTTCTAAGAGCAGTGTAAAACTTATAGTCCTTTTCATAAGATGTTATTTCCGACTCAATTTTATTGTAAACATTATCTAAACTTATGGCTAAATCCAAGCTCTTCTTTAACTTACTTAATTTTTTATAAAAATCCTTTCTTATATCTTCCTCTGCCAGGGAAAGTTCCAATACTTCAATATCATCCTTATTCTTTACAGACCTAAATATATCTAAAAGATTTGAGTGGTCCTGCCTAAGCTCCCCTATAACTTCCAAAGAATCATAAAGAGCATTCTTTAGGTCCTTAGGGTCAAACTTTTCAAGACCCGCACCTGAATACACTTCCATAGCATTATTTAAATCGGTTAAAAGTCCTCTAAAGTCAATTATTATTCCCCTGTCTTTATTGGGGCTTAACCTGTTTACCCTTGCAATAGCTTGTAAAAGAGTATGCTCCTTTAAAGGCTTATCTATATATAGTACCTGGGCTAAGGGAGCATCAAAGCCTGTCAAAAGTTTATCTACTACAATTAATATATCTATTTCTCCAGCTATAAAATTTTCCTTTATACTACTTTCATAACTAGCCTCATCACCATATTTATCCATCATTTTATTCCAAAAGTTAATCTCTAGTTTTTTGGATTCCTTATCTAGCTCATCATGACCTTCCCTCATATCTGGTTTAGATATAACTACCTCAGTTCTAAGGTCTCCCAAGTCATCAAAATGCTCCTTATATCTTATGGCATCTATTTTTTTATCCGTAGCCAGCATAGCATTGAAACCCGTTGACTTTAAAGACTTTAAAAAGTGTTGATTTATTCTAAAAGATATAAGTCCTATTCTTTGGTCTGAAGATGCTAATCTACTAAAAGCACTCCATCTCTCCATAACCTTTCTCTTATCAGCCTCATCAAGCCTTCTTGTTATAATCTCAAGGTTAGTGTCTATGGCCTTTTGATTTACACTCTGGTCTACCATAAGCCCTTCATAATAAAGTGGAAGAATTGTCTTGTCTTTTACAGCATCTGCTATGGTATAGGTATGGATCAGACCTCCAAACTTCATCATAGTATTTTTATCTTCCTTCATAAGAGGAGTTCCTGTAAACCCTAAATATGAAGCATTAGGGAATATTTTTCTCATCTTACTATGAAGCTTTCCATACTGGGTTCTATGGGACTCATCAACTAAAATAAAAATATCCTGAGACTCTACAGGCCTGGCTATATTAGCCGCTGTTTCAAATTTATGGACTAGGCTAGTGATTATATCAGCTCCATCATCTTCTATCAGTTTAACCAGATGTCGTCCTGTAGTTGCCTTGTTTGGCCTTAGACTAGTATGACTAAAAGTCTTATAAATCTGATTGTCTAAATCAATTCTATCTGTTACTACAATAACCTTAGGTTTTAAATGGCCATATATTGAAAATATATACTTAGATAGCATGACCATAGTTAAACTCTTACCACTTCCTTGAGTGTGCCAGATTACACCTGATTTCCTATTTCCATTATCATCTCTTTCTTCTATGGTTTTAAGAATCTCCTTAACACCAAAGTACTGCTGATATCTGGAAACTTTTTTCACATTCTTATCAAAAACTGTGAAAAATCTCATTATTTCCAGAAATCTTTCCTTAGATAGAAGGGATATTATATCCTTATCCTGCCTACTTGGCTCCCTTGAAGATATAATTTCCACTATCTTAGATTCCAGGAAGCTTTTATCCTCTTCCCTCCAAATTGACCAAAATTTTTCTGGAGTCCCACAAGTTCCATACTTAAACTCATTTTTATTACTGGCAAGAGTCAGCTGTATATACTTAAAGAGATTTGGGCAATAGTCTTTTCCCTGATTTCTAATGGTTTGGCTTATTCCCTCTCTTACTGGAACAGAAGGTCTCTTTAACTCCATAGTAGTAAGGGGGATTCCATTTATAAAAGTAACCAGGTCTACCCTAATATTATCCCTTCCATTTTCCCTAGCAACTACATACTCTTCAGTAAAAGAAAATTCGTTGTTATCTATATTATCCCAGTCTATATATTTAAAGTTAAAGGACATCTGAACTCCATCATCTAGAAGAACCCTATAGCTTTTACCATATATAAGCAGTTCATAGATTTTCTCATTGGCCCTTATAAGGCCTTCACTAAGGTCTATATCTAAATCTTTTATAGCCCTATCTATAATGGATTTATCAAACTTATAGGTCTCCCCCCTATATTCATAGGAATTGATCTTATCTAGATTTTCTCTCAGTATAGGCCTAAGAAGAGGG
>JASLBE010000033.1 GCA_030146705.1 Tissierellales bacterium
AAATTTAAGTAGGAGGTAGTATTATGAAAAAAATATTAGATGTAAATAGGAAAATAGGTATAGAAGATGAAAGGAAAGAAGCTGAAGAGTTAAATATGAGCCTAATTGGATATTCTGAAGCTAGTTTCCAGGACCTATATAGGGACCTAGAGAGCTCTGAAAAGGGAAAAAACCTAGACCAAGTTAAATTTGCCAGGGAAAAATTTGGTGAAAACAAGGTAAGCTATAATAAGGAAGATGGGGTTTTAAAGAAACTTTTCCAGGCCTTTATTAATCCTTTTACCTTAATTTTAATAGCTTTGGCCCTGGTTTCTTTATTTACAGATGTTATAAGTGTTGAAGAAATAGAGAGGGAATATACAACAGTAGTTATTATAGTTACAATGGTTATGATTTCTGGAATTTTAAGGTTTGTTCAAGAAACCAGGAGTGGTAATGCAGCAGAAAAACTTTTAGAAATGATAGAAACCAATATTTCAGTAGAAAGGTTAGAAGATGGGGTTGAAGAAATTCCACTAGATGAAGTAGTTGTTGGGGACCTTATCCATCTTTCTGCAGGGGATATGATACCAGCAGACTTAAGAATATTAGAAGCCAAGGACTTATTTGTAAGCCAGTCTTCTCTAACTGGGGAAAGTGAGCCTGTTGAAAAGTGGGCTAGTCTTGAAGAAAACCCTAGTAGGCAAGCTATGGAAAGAAATAATTTGGCCTTTATGGGGACTAATGTGGTTAGTGGATATGCTAGGGGGATAGTTGTTGGAACTGGAAACTCTACTTTGTTTGGGCAAATAGCCAAGAACCTAAATAAGGAAAAGGTTGTTACAAGCTTTGAAAAGGGTGTAAATTCTGTTTCCTGGGTTTTAATAAAGTTTATGCTAATTATGGTTCCAATAGTATTTTTGATAAATGGATTTACCAAGGGGGACTGGTTGGCTGCCCTGTTATTTGGTATTTCTATAGCAGTTGGATTAACTCCAGAAATGCTACCAATGATAGTCACTACGAGCTTGGCTAAGGGTGCCATTGCCATGTCTAAGGAAAAGGTAATTATAAAAAATTTAAATTCTATTCAAAACCTTGGTGCCATAGATATTTTATGTACAGACAAGACTGGAACTTTGACTGAGGACAAGGTTAAGCTACAATTCCATATGGATATAGATGGAAATACTGATACTAGGGTTTTAAGGCATGGATTTTTAAATAGCTACTATCAAACAGGACTTAAAAACCTAATGGACCTAGCAATTATAGACAAGGCTATGGAACTAAAGGACAAGGATAAAAACTTGGAAAATAGTATGACTAGGTATAAAAAAATTGATGAAGTTCCTTTTGACTTTAATAGGAGAAGGATGAGTGTTGTTGTAGAAGATGAAACAGGTAAGACCCAAATGATAACCAAGGGCGCTGTTGAAGAAATGTTAACAATATCTAGTTTTGTCGAATATAAGGGTGAAGTAAAGGCTCTTACTAGGGAAATGAAAAAAATTGTCCTAGATAAGGTTAAGGAATTAAATAAAAATGGTATGAGGGTAATAGCTGTGTCCCAAAAAACCAATCCTTCACCAGTTGGAGAATTTTCAGTAGATGATGAAAAAGATATGGTCCTACTAGGCTACTTGGCATTTTTAGATCCAGCTAAGGAAAGTGCCATAGACGCTATTAAGGCGCTTAAGGACTATGGTGTAAATGTAAAAATTTTAACTGGAGATAATGAAGAGGTTACAAAAAGTGTTTGTAGGCAAGTAGGAATAAAGTTTAATAGGGTTTACCTAGGGTCAGAAATACAAGATATGTCTGATGAAGACTTGGCTAGGATTGCTGAAAGGGAAAATGTTTTTGCCAAACTATCCCCTAGTCAAAAGTCTAGAATAATAAAAGTCTTAAGAGAAAATGGACACTCAGTAGGATATATGGGAGATGGAATAAACGATGCAGTTGCCCTAGAGGTTTCTGATGTTGGCATATCTGTTGATAATGCAGTGGATATAGCCAAAGAATCAGCAGATGTAATCTTGCTTGAAAAGGATTTAATGGTCCTAGAAAGTGGAATAATTGAAGGTAGGAAGACTTATGCCAATATGATAAAATATATAAAAATGACAGCGTCTTCCAACTTTGGAAATGTATTCTCTGTTTTAATTGCCAGTGCATTTTTACCATTTTTACCAATGGCTTCTCTACACTTGATCTTGCTTAACTTAATTTATGATATATCTTGTACAGCAATACCATGGGACAATGTAGATGAGGAATTTTTAAAAGTGCCTAGGGAATGGGACGCAAGTTCAGTTGCTAAGTTTATGCTTTGGATTGGGCCTACAAGTTCAGTTTTTGATGTTACAACTTATATATTAATGTACTTTATAATAGCACCTATGTTTACAGGTGGACTTCTTTACCACCAACTAACAGACCCTAAGATGATGGCCTTATATGTGGCGGTTTTCCAAGCTGGATGGTTTGTAGAATCTATGTGGAGTCAAACTTTAGTTATCCATATGATTAGGACTCCTAAGATACCATTTTTACAAAGTAATGCATCTTGGCAACTAACCCTATTAACCTTTACAGGAATAGGAATTTTAACAGCAATACCATTTACTAGTTTTGGTTTATCAATAGGACTTGCACCACTTCCAAAGATATACTTCTTATATTTGGGAATTACAATAGTCCTATATATGGTTTTAGCAACACTAGTGAAAAAATTATATATAAAGAGGTATGGTGAGCTTTTATAGTTGACCTACTTTAAGTGAAAATTAGGAGGTAGTATGGACCAGGATAAGGAACTTGTAGTAATAAATTATATTTATATTTTTATAATAATGTCAGTCATTGGCTGGCTATATGAGATGTCATTATTTTTTGTTTACGGGACAGTTGCTCATATGTATAATAGGGGGCTTTTACTAGGCCCCTACCTCCCAATATATGGTTTTGGAGGTTTGCTTATTACTAGGCTTATAGTCCCAATTAAGGAAAAATTAGAGGGGGGAAATTATAATAAACTCCTAATAGGGTTGCTTGTGCTTTTGGCTACTATGGCCTTAACTAGTCTAGTAGAACTATTAGCCAGCTACCTAATAGAAATTTTTAACCTGCCAAAACTTTGGGACTATAGTAAGTATAATTATAATTTTCAAGGTAGGATAAGTTTAAACCACAGTATTAGGTTTGGTCTAGGAGGTTTAGTTTTTATTTACCTAATAAAACCCTTATTAGAAAAAGTTTTAGGAAAAACCAGGACTAGGGAAAAAGGAATTTTTGGAATTCTAATGGTTTTACTAATAGCATTAGATTTTATCTATAGCCTTGCTTTTAGGTATTAGGCAAGAAAACTTTAAGTCTTTAGAAAAACCACTACTTATATCCTAAGACTTATTATATAATGTTAGTAATGCTTATAAGAAAGATGTGATAAATTGAATAGTAGTTTTAAAGAATTGGGACTTAAGGAAGAATTGTTAAAAACCATTGATTTACTAGGTTATAAAAATTTAACAGAGGTGCAGGCCTTAAGTATTCCAAGCATATTAAAGGGGCAAGATTTAGTAGTAAAGTCACAGACAGGGAGTGGAAAAACAGCAAGTTTTGCCATACCAATTTGTGAGAAGATTTATTGGGATGAAAGATATCCCCAGGCCTTGGTAGTTGTACCAACAAGAGAGTTGGCCATCCAGGTAAGGGAAGAGTTTTTTAACCTAGGTAGGTTTTTAAGGTTAAAGGTTACAGAAATATATGGTAAGTCTCCTTATGGAAGGCAGACTAGAGAACTAAAAGAAAGGTGCCACATAGTTGTTGGTACACCAGGTAGGATAATAGACCATATAGAAAGGGGCAATTTAAAGACAAGTAAGATTAAATACCTAGTCTTAGATGAGGCAGATGAAATGTTAAATATGGGTTTTTTAGACCAGGTAGAAACAATTATGGAAAGCTTAAATGCTACTAGGACCAGCTTATTATTTTCTGCTACAATGCCAGAAGATATAAAAGAGCTATCCTTAAAATATATGAAAGATCCTAACTATATAGAGATAGAGTCTACTAATAATAATTTTAAGAGGATTAGGCAGGCCAGGTATAATATTCAATCTAAGGACAAGCTAGAGGCCCTTAAAAATATTACAGTTGTTGAAAATCCTAGTAATGCAATTATATTTTGCAATACTAGGGATGAAGTAGACCTAGTCTATAGGGACCTAAAGAAAAATAAGTATTCTGTAGGGAAGATACATGGTGGAATGGAGCAAAAGAAAAGAACTAGTGTAATGGAAGAATTTAAACTAGGGGAATTTAGGTATCTTATTGCTACAGATGTGGCTGCAAGAGGAATAGATGTTGAGGATATAAGCCATGTAATAAACTATGATATTCCTAAAGAGGAAGAACCTTATATCCATAGGATCGGAAGGACAGGTAGGAAGGGTAAGGAGGGTGTTGCCTTAAGCCTTCATAATAATTATGAAGAGAAGTATATCCGCTATATAGAAAACTATACCAAGGAAAAAATAGACCTACTAGACCTGCCTAGCAAGCTTGAGGTTAATGAAAAGATAAACAAGTTTAAGGATAGAATGATGGAAGAAAGGGAGATTTTTCAAAAGGCTGATGACCTAAATGAGGGAATATTAAAACTCCATATAAATGCTGGAAAGAAGACAAAAATGAGGGCTGGAGATATTGTTGGAGCCCTTTGTAGTATAGAGGGTATTAGTGGAGAGGACATAGGGGTAATAAATATTATAGATATTTCTTCCTTTGTAGAAATCTTAAATAATAAGGGAGACTATGTTTACAAGGAACTTCAAAATACAAAGATTAAGGGAAGGATTAGGACAGTAAGTAAGGCTAGGAGATAGGAGGCTATATGAGAAATTTAATAATGATATTAATTTTAGGCATATCTATTTATATGATTATTGGAACAGTTAAGGCTAGGAATAAAATATTAATAGGGAGTAAGTCTGCTAGGGTTAGTAATTTATTTGTTTTTTGTATTGTAGTCTTATTTTATGTTTTGGCCTATAGGCTTTATTTAAAAATTAATGATATAACAGTTTATTTGCTTACAACTGCCCTTAGTATATACTTTTACCTAAGTATTACAAGCTCAGGCCTATCTAAGGATGGCATAGTTTATTTAACCAGTGGTAAGAGTTTAAATGCTGTTCAAGAAGTGGCCTATGATGAGTTTAGGATTATAGAATATAGGGAAGGTCAAGACATAGAAATATATGGGCAAAATAAATATGGCTATATAAATATGAAGTTTGACCTTGAGAATAGGGAAGAAATCCTAGGTCTTTTAAGGGATAAAAAAGCATTTAGATTAAAAATCTAAATGCTTTTTTTTATTTGATATTATTTATTAGGACACCAAGGGGAATAAATACATAGTAGAGTATAATTCCAGCTGCAATGGTGCCAGTATCATTAAACATAAATATAAATAAGGATCCTAGTAGGATAGTTAAGAAGCCTTTAAATAAAATTTTATTTTTTTCCTGTAAATTTTTAATAAGACTTCTTTTAAAAAAGTATAGGTAGGCCAATAAACCTAATTGTAAAAATAAGACTATATTCCAAGAAGCGTGGGCTATATTCCAAAACACCTGCCTAAGCTTAATATCTATAATTTCAAAAAGTTTGCTGTAGCCTCCAGTAGTAAGGGCAATAATGGCCTTACCAGCGTGGGTAGGATTTGGGTTAAATATGGCGTCTAAACTAGCCAGGGCTAGGATACCACAAACTACTATAAATCCTAAGCTTATAAGTTTTTTAAAAGAAAACTTTTTATCAAAAATTAATAAAAGAGCAAGGAAGAACACAAAAAGTGCTGACAGGGTACCACCCATATTAGCTCCTATTAATGGACTTAAACCTATTATTATGGCCAGTAGAAAAACACTAGTAATTAAGGCCATTATGTTTTTAGGGATTTTTCTTTCCTGGAAGAAAATAAAGAGTCCTAAAATTGTACTTCCTAGTAAAATCCCCATATAGTCGTTACCTATACCATAAAACCTACCACCTGCTATTGCATCAGATCCTAGGGGAGAAACTATCATAAGTTCTTGGATTAAGTAGCCATCAATTAGTAAAAAAATACTGGTTAAGATGGCTAAAATACTTATGGATTTTAAGCTAGACTTAGAAAGTTTATTTACTATAAAGCCTAGGATAAAACTAGCCAAGAAAACAAATAAAATATCTAAGACTATATTTTTGTAGCCAATAATACCAACCAGCATTAGGTTAATAGGGGCTGCAAAAATTGTAAGAGCAAGGTATTTTAAAATTTTATTAGGCAGTCTTTTAAAGCCTGTAAATTTATTTATATAAAGACCTAGTAGGGTAACCACAATTAAACCTATTAGTCCCCAGTGAAAGACCTTCCTATTTTTCCTAATATAAATAAAGGACTTCTCCATATTTAGAAGATTTTCCCTAGGATTAGCATCCTCTAATACTTCAATCCTGGACCCAATAAAGGACTTATCCTTAATTCCAAAATATTCTAAAATTGTAGGGGCAAGGTCAAAATTAGCCACCAGGCCTTTTCTTCTAGTAGTTGAAGAAGTAAGTAGGCTACTTGGGAAATTTTTATCCCCAATAATTATAGGAGTTAGGGAAAAGTTTCCATCACTAACCATATTTTTACTAGGATTTGGAGAAATAACCATAAACATAGTATTCTCTTCATCAAGCAAATTTGAAATATCCCCTATTAAACTAGTGGCATTAGCCACTACCCTTTGCCTATTATTTACCCTGGCTTCATCACTAGCCAGCCTATCATTTTTTTGCCCCCTAGAATTATCGCCATAGTCTATAAATAAGATATCAACCTTAGGAATTATCCTTTCTACTTCCTTTAAAATTTTATCATTATCTAGCCTAAGACCACCAAGATAATTAGGATCTTTAACTAAAAGGTCATTAGAAATGTAGCCATAGGGAATGTTGCCAAATTCATCCATAGCCAGCATAGTAAATTCACGGCTAGGACCAGTTACATCAGAATTACCAATAGCCCCAATTACAAGGTCATTTTCACGGGCAATTTTTCCAAGTAAGCCAACTTGGTTATTTGGAGTAACATCTTTTGCCACCCTTGTAATATCCTCTATAGCAAGATTTAAAACTTCGCCACCTGGACTAGACTTATTGGTATAGGTTTTATAGAAGTCTTCCATCGAAACACTTGCATCCAGGTCTTCATTTTGTGAAATATTATATTTATCAGTCCTATTAAAGGCCAGGTTCCCTTGGCTTGAAGCAAGGGTCCTAACCCCCATACCCAGTGATAAGTAAGAACTTCCAAGATTATTTACGCTAGACTTGGCCTTAATATTCATAAGGCCCATAGCTGGATCTTTACCATATTTGGTTTTTATAAGTGGATTTTCAATATCTTCTAGACCTGTTTCATCTAAGATTAGTACTATAACTTTTTTATTAGCTTGTCCGTAAGATATCTCTGGAATAAGAGAGAATATTATTACTATAAATAATAAAATAGCTAGACTAGTTTGTATTTTTTTTGAACCTATCAATTATTATTCCTCCTTAAGTTTTGTAAATACATTTTACCATAGTTTGCTGGATAAATTATAGGAATATAAAAAAGCAAAAAAATATCCTGATATTTATCAAGATATTTTAAACAACCTATTTAATCTAGTAGTATATTAGCATAAAAGACTATAAGTTTCAACTTTATAAATATAAAGTAGCCAGTTATTTTACTCCTAATAGTTGCATAATTATGATTAATTTGTTAAAAAGTGCTATAATAAAATTGTACACGGAGGTAGATATGAACAGATTAAAAATTGCACTTTTGGGACCTAGAACTAATAATAAACTTAAGATTTTAAATAAGTTAACCAATATGGACCTATTTATTAGGGACAATTATGAGGGTTATTATTCAAATATACTAGACTTTACAATAATATATGACCTTAGTGAAGAATATAGGGAAATAGGTTTTAGAAATTATAAGCCAGTAGCTGGAGACGGTACTTTTGATATAATTAAGGCTAGGAGTATGGAGTCTCTAGATTTTCTATATAGTAAGAAATTTATAAGGGAAAGCAGGGAAATAACAGTTGAACTGCCCCTAAGAAAGGACCTAATATTTGAAAATAATATAGTTAATAGGATAGAAATAATAGATAACAGGGGGTTTTTAACGGAACATAATGTCTTGGATATAAGTAATATAAATAGGAAAAACACCAAGGAATACAAGGTAGATGTTATCCTATTCTCCTTACATGATTACATTAGTTGGCCAGATTATTTTTCTATAATGCTTTATAATAGAAGGTTTAGAAATGGATTAAGTCCATATTTTAGCCTAATAGATGAACAGCTTAAGTTTACTAACTATGAAAAGCTGGAGATGAAAAATAGGGTCTTTATTAGGGAAAGGATATTAAAAGATTTAAAGATGGAACTTATGGGGTATATGGTTTGGAAGAACTTATAAAACTAATTGCTTTTAAATTAGTATTAAATTATAGGCTTAGGCAAGAAATTTAATTTTTACTATTAAATAAATATAAAATATAGGAGATGGATATGGTAAGAGAACTATTTAATGAAGTTTATGATGATTTTAAACTTAGTTTTTACAAAAGTATATTTAAGGGGTTTGAAGATAGGGAGGCAACCTTGACTTCTACAGAAATTTTTTGTGTTGAGGTTGTTAATGCTTTGGGTAGGCCAACTATATTAGAGCTAACAGAATTTATGGAAATATCTAAGCCAAATATGGCCTATAGGGTTAGTAAACTTGTGAGCAAGGGCTACTTAAGAAAGGTTCAATCTAAGGAAGATAAAAGAGAATACTTTTTAGAAGTTACAGATAAATTCTTTAAGTATTATGACATAAGAACTAAGTATATAGATATAGTGATAGATAGGCTGGAGGATAGGTTTCCACAGGAAGATATTGACAAACTAGTAGAGATGCTTGATACTATGGCAAATGAACTTATGCCAGAAGTAACAGAGTTTAAAAATTCTTTAAAATTTAATACTACAGAATAAAAGAGAACCATTGTAGAATGGTTCTCTTTTTATTAAAACCTATTTAAGATAGACTCCTTTGTAGGAGTATTAATAATAGTATCCATAACTGGACAATTACCGTCTACAAAGTCAATAAATTCCTTAAGTTTATCATCATCTGCATCAGAATCAAAATAATAATTAGTTTCTAGGTGGGAAAAGCCTATTTTGGCCTTGTCATTTAGCCCCATAAAACCATCAGGATCTAGTGTCCCAATTACTTCTATCTTTATATTTTTTAAATCTATTTCAAAGGCTGGTGCAAAACTTCTTGCAACTATAGCCTTACATCCTCCAATAGCATTTAATAAACACTCTACAGGATTCATTCCCTTATTATTTCCACCAAGGTCGGAAGGTTCATCAATTATTAATTCAAAATCCCTTGATTTACCCTTCATAGTAAGACCTTCTTGAGCCTCTACAACAGCATTAAACTTTACTTCTGCCATATAAAATACCCCCTTATAATAATGTATGTAAATCGTAACATAAAAAAAATTAGAATTCAACTAAAAGTTAAAAATTCAACATTCTTTTTATATATTTAAATTTATCTATAATAAGTGTAAAAAAATGATAATTTAAAGAGTAAAAAAGACTATTTTTAAGTAAATTGACAAAAAAAGATTAGTATTATAATATTACTGTGTCAAGATATCTATTCTACTGATAAATGCAAGAAAATAAGCTATTCAAAAAACTAATAGTGCTAGTAAAAACTATAAATAAATTAATAAAACATATTAGGAGGGTAATATGAAAAAGGAAATTATTATAGAAACTTTACCAGGCTTTCAGCCTAAGGCTAATATAGGTAGGGTTTGTGTAAAAGTAGGAGATAAAATAGGAATTGGAGATACTATTTTAACAATTGAGGGTAAAAAAGGCAACAAAGATGTAGTATCTGACTATGGAGGGGAAGTCCTATCAATTGAAGTTGAAGAGGGTTCAACTATAAATAAAGGGGCTCTTTTGGCTGTGATAGAGGCAGAAGAAATTGAGCAAGAAGAAGTTGGACTTGAAAATGAAGATGTGGATACAAGGGTCCACTCAGAGAACCTAGAAGCAGAAATAGTTGTCCTAGGAGGAGGTCCTGGGGGCTATGTTGCTGCAATAAGGGCTAGTCAAAGAGGAAAGAATGTTATTTTAATAGAAGAGGATAAGCTTGGAGGAACTTGCTTAAATAGAGGATGCATTCCTACTAAGGCTATGGTTGAAACTAATAGGGTTAGGGACCTGATAAAATCTGCTGAAGTTTTTGGTCTTGAAAACCCATCTGGAGAAGTTTCTATGGAGAAATTAATGGCTAGGAAGGATGGGATAGTAGAAACCCTGGTTTCTGGTATAGAATCTAGTATGGATAAGCATAAGGTTAAAGTTTTAAATGGTAGGGGAGTTGCTTTTGATAAAAACACCCTATCTGTTAGCCTTAAGGACAAAAATGTTTTAGTTAAGTTTGAAAATTTAATTTTAGCACCAGGAAGTCTTGTAGATATTCCTGACTTTAATGGGGCAGATGGAAAAGATATATTAACTTCTAACGAACTTTTAGACCTTAAAGAAGTTCCAGAGTCTTTAATAATTCTTGGGGGCAGGGTTATAGCTATGGAGTTTGCCTTTATCTATAGCAAGCTAGGATCTAAGGTAACAGTAATCCAAAGGTCTGATTCAATTTTTCCAAACTTAGATAAGGATATTGTGGACTTGGTTAAGGAGTCTGCCCTAGAAAATGGCATTAACTTAATTGAGGGTACAAGGGTTAAGTCCATAAGATCCACAGTAGATGGTGGTAAGGCTGTTATAATTGACCATAAGGGTGAAGAAAAAATTGTGGTTGGGTCTAAACTTGCCATAGCAACTGGAAGAAAGCCTAATATTGAAGGACTAAACCTAGACAGGCTAGGAGTTGACTTAGATAGTAGGGGAAGGGCAATAAAAGTTGATGGCAAAATGAGGACTAATATAAAAAACATATATGCCATAGGAGATGCTACAAATATTTATAACCTGGCCCATGTTGCTTCTAAACAAGCCTTAGTAGCAGTTGAAAATATTTTAGGAAATGAGATAGATATGGACTATAGTGCAGTTCCTGAAGCAATATTTACTGATCCAGAAATAGGAATAGTTGGCAGGAGTGAAAAGGACTGTAAGGAAGAAGGAATAGACTACATCTTAGGAGATTTTCCTTACAGTAATAATGGGAAGTCCTTGGTGGCTAATGAAACTAATGGTTTTATTAAGGTCATAGCAGAGAAAAAAACTAGGAAGATTATTGGAGCTAGTCTTGTTGGTCTTCTTGCAACAGACTTATTAAGTGTATTTACAAACCTAATTGCTAATGGCAATACTATTGATGAAGCCAAGGATGTAATCTATGCCCACCCAACAGTAGCAGAGACTGCTTTTGAAGCAATTTTAGACCTTGATAATGAATCAATCCATAAGTAGGCCAGTATTATGGGAAGGATACTAGTATCTAAAAGCCATGACCCGGCTTATAATTTAGCCTTAGAAGAGCATTTGATTAAGGAAGGGATTAATAGCTTATATCTTTGGCAGAATGATAACACTATAGTAATTGGTAGGAATCAAAACCCCTATAAGGAATGTAACATAGAACAAATAAATAAGGATGGGGTTAGGCTTGTTAGGAGGAAAAGTGGTGGTGGAGCAGTTTTTCATGACCTAGGAAATTTAAACTTTACTCTTATATCAAGCCTGGCTGAAAATAATGTTGAGAAAAACTTTGAACTAGTTAATAGGGCCTTGAACAATATGGGTATAGCTTCTGTGTTTAATGGTAGAAATGACCTGGTTGTAGATGGCAAAAAAATTTCTGGGAATGCCTTTTATGAGAAGGGGGACATATTTTGCCACCATGGTACCCTCTTGGTAGATGTGGATATGGGGAAGCTTTCCCTATACCTTAAGCCTTCTAAGTTAAAACTTGAGTCAAAGGGAATAGACTCTGTTAAGTCAAGAGTCTTAAACTTGAAAGATTTAAAGGCAAATATAAGTATTGATGCCATAAAGTCTAGTTTAATAGATAGCTATAGTAAGGAAATGAATGTTAAAGACCTAGTTTATATAGGGGAAGATGACCTTAAAGACCAGGATGAAATTATGGATATGGTAGAAGTATATAGGTCTTGGGAATGGGTTTATGGCCAGAGTCCTAAATATAATTTAGAAATAGAAGAAAAATTTTCTTGGGGCATTATAGAATTTAACCTCTATATAGAGAATGGATTAATAGAAGAAGCTGAAGTTTATACAGATAGTATAGTTAATGATAATTTTAAAGGGCTTGCTAAAGGTTTAAGGGGGGCTAAGTTTACCAGTAATGAACTAGAAAGGGTTATTGAAAAGAGCATAGGCTCTAGGACCATAAAGGAAGACTTATTAGGAGTAGTTAAAAGTTTATAATCTATAAAACAGAGCTAGTTAACTAGTTCTGTTTTATTATTCTATATATTTTTCAACATTATAGCCTTTAATGCTTACCCCATCTATAGTAAGAGAGGCTTCTTCAAGAAGCTTGTAGCCATATTTTAAAAATAGGGGTTTGGCTGTTATGGATATACTTGCTGTTATTTTTTCAAAGCCAGAATCTTTAGCATACTTATAAATATTTTTCAAAAGTTCCCTTCCAAGACCTATCCCCTGAAAGTCCTTGTGGACATAGAACATATCTAAGTTACCATTATTATCAATATTTGAAAAAGCAACTATCCTATTATTTAGTTCTATAACAAGAGTAGAGCTTTCACTAAATTTACCAGCCCAACTCTCTAGGTCAATATCTTCAATAGGCTTGGCCCAAACATTTAGCTGGTCCTTATTATAGTGGCGGCAATTTATGTAGTGGACAGTATTATAAAATAATTTATATATTTCCAGCATATCTTTTTTATTATATTTTCTAATTTTCACAATATCACCTCTTATACATAATATTTTATCATTAATTAGATAAAAATTAATAATTATTTAAAATATATCATATGTAGTCTTGTAAAACTATAAATTAGTATTAGTAAAAAATATAAAATATGGGTAAGTATAATTGAGAGACAAAGAAAGGAAGATAAAACTATGTATGATTTAATAATAATAGGTGGAGGGGCAGTTGGAACTTCTATTGCAAGGAGATTTTCTAAATATAATATAAAGAGCATTTTACTTGAAAAAAATTCAGAGATTTGCCAAGAAACTACCAAGGCTAATTCAGCAATTATCCATGGAGGATATGATGCGAAACCTGGAAGTTTAAAAGCGAGGTTAAATGTAAGGGGAAGTGAGATGTATCCTGACTTGGCCAAAGAGTTAAACTTTACTTATAAGCAAATAGGGTCATTGGTTTTAGGATTTAATGATGAAGATAGGAAGGTCATAGAAGATTTATACACTAGGGGTAAGGAAAACAAGGTAAAAAACTTAGAAATAATAGGTGGGGAAAAGGTTAGGGAAATGGAACCTTTTGCATCAGAAGAAGTTACCTGTGCTCTTTATTGCCCAACAGCTGGAATAATTGACCCTTTTAATTATTCCTATGCTAATATGGAAAATGCTATGGAAAATGGAGTAGAACTAAGAACTAAGACTGAGGTTAGTGGTTTGGAGAAAAAAGAAAACTTTATACTAGTAAAGACTAATAATGGAGATTATAAGGGCAAGTTTGTAATTAATGCAGCAGGTCTTTTTTCTGACAGGCTTGCAAATATGGCAGGAGATTATGATTTTAAAATAATTCCTACAAAGGGAGTTTATAGACTATTATTTAAAAATAAGTACCAAGAGCTTAATAAGGTTCTTTTCCAAACACCTTCTAAAAGGGGAAAGGGAGTTTTGGTTACACCGACCTATGCTGGTAATACTATGCTAGGGCCTACAGCAGAAAAGATAGATGGAAATCTTACTCCAACGGAAGAAGAATCTTTGGAGGTTATTGATAGTTTAAGCAAGAGGTCAGTGCCTACTATAAATGTAAAAAATACTATTAGGGTATTTACAGGTATAAGAGCAAAACCTGATACTGGAGATTTTATGATTTATCCATCAAGAAATATGGAAGGTGTAGTCCATGTAGGAGGAATAGAATCCCCAGGACTTTCTTCAGCACCAGCCATAGCTGAGTATGTTGATGATATCTTGGCTGGACTTGGTTTTACTAGGGAGGAAAATAAGGCTTATAACCCAATTAGAAAGGCAATTCCTAGAATAAAAGACTTAGGAGAGGAAGAAAGGGCTGAAAAAATAAAGGAAAATCCCCTATATGAAAAGATAATTTGTAGGTGTGAGAATGTAACAGAGGGAGAAATTGTAGATGCTATAAGAAGGCCTGGGGGAGCAGTTACTAGAGATGGTGTAAAAAGAAGAGTCAGGGCCGGAATGGGATTTTGCCAAGGTAATCACTGTGGTCCAAAGGTTAGAGAAATATTAAGTAGAGAACTAGGAATTGACCAGGAAGACCTGGAAAAAGAGCTTAAGGGAACAGATATTATTGATAAGTATTTTAAATAAGTGCTCGTTTGTTAAGGTGGGAAATTAAGAACAAATAATGTCATTCTTTTAGAAAATAATATTACTTGAAAAAATAATCAAACTGTAATATAATGCATTTATAGAGCACGAGGAAGTGCTGTTAAAAATGGCGATGAAGCCCACAACATTTATTTGTTGTGGGCTTTTTTAATATAAAAAGGACTGATTAAATGTCTGAAGATATGAAAACTAGAACCATACAAGAATATGTTCCAGGTAAGCAGGTTACCCTTGCTCATATAATAGCCAATCCAGAGGAAACTATTTATAGGTCTTTGGGTTTAGACGAAAATGGAGATGCAATAGGAATTTTAACTATCACTCCTAGTGAAGCGGCCATAATAGCTGCTGATGTTGCAACCAAGTCTGCCAATATAGAGATTGGTTTTTTAGATAGGTTTAGTGGATCTTTAGTTATAACTGGAGATGTTACTAGTGTTGAAACTGCAATACTTGGAATTCTTGAAGTGCTGGTTGATGATTTAAAGTTTACAATAACAAAAATAACAAAGTCTTAGGTGATGTGCAGATGAAAAGGACTATGATAATTGGAAAGACTGGTTGTGGTAAAACTAGCTTAATACAGAGGTTAAAAGGTGAGGAACTTAACTATAAGAAAACCCAAGTTTTACAGTACCATGATTATCTTTTGGATACTCCAGGGGAATATTTGGAAAATATAAGATTTCACCACATATTATCCAACTTATCTTTTAAATACGATGTTGTACTTTTTGTTCAAAGCTCTACAGATACTATTAACCTTTTTCCACCAAATTTTTCAAAGAATTTTAATGGAAGAGATGTATTTGGAGTGGTTACTAAAATTGACTTAGAAAATAATAAAGAAGGATTAGCTGAAAAATTTCTTAAAGATGCAGGTGTAGAAAAAATATTTAAAATAAGCTCCAAGGAAAATATTGGCATTGAAAGCTTAAAGAGCATATTAAGAATTAGGGAGGACTAAGGTATGAAAAAAACTGTAGTAATAGCCGATGATGAACCTATTACAAGGATGGATATTTCTGAAATGTTAACTTTAGCAGGCTACAAGGTTGTAGGACTTGCTTCAGATGGCTTGGATGCCATTAAGTTGTGTAAGGAATATAAACCAGATATAGTCCTAATGGATATAAAAATGCCCATATTAGATGGGTTAAAGGCTTCAGAAATAATAATAAATGAAAATATAGTAGATTGTGTAATTCTTTTAACTGCTTATAGTACAAGGGAATTTATTGAAAAGGCAAAGAATGTAGGAATATCAGGATATGTAACTAAGCCAGTGGATGAAAAAAGCTTAATACCAGCTATTGAAATTGGTTTAAGTAAGTCAAGGGAAGTCAAGGCAATGGAAAAAAAGGTAAAAGAGACAAAAAACCAGCTAGAAGCTAGGAAGCTAATAGAAAAAGCCAAGGGACTTTTAATTGAGTATGAAAAGCTATCAGAAGATGAAGCCTACAAGCAAATTAGGAAGATGAGTATGGATAAAAGAATATCAATGTCAGATATAGCTCAAATTGTTATATTAAACTACAGGGGTGATTAGGTGGATAGGACTAGGGAACTTTGCCAGGAGTTTACCGATTTATCAGAGGAAGATATAGAGATAATTCTTGGTGTTGCTTCTACCTTACAGGCCACAGCTGAACTTATGGAGGCCAATGTTTTTTTAGATTGTATGTCTAAGAATGGGAAGGCTATAGTTGTTGCTGAGGCAGAGCCTGTATCTGGAAGGTCAAGTTATACAGGGTCAGTGATAGGCAGGTATGCCTTAGAAGAAAATGAGCCAGCTGTTTATGAAACCTTAAGGGATGGTATGGTAATCAAGTATGTTCGGGCAGTGACCCAAGAGAGTAAGTATGTTATTCAAAATACTGCCCCTATTAGGAACAAGTCAGGCAGGGTAATAGCTGTTTTAATTTTGGAACAGGCCTCTTTTGACAAGGACCTTTATAAGGATCTTGACGATAGCCGTCCAATTTTTGACACTAGCTATGAGGATATGCCTGAAGAATTTGAGTATATAGATGAAAATATGGACTTTATTACTGAAAATATAGATAATAGTATTATTATATTTAATAAAAGAGGTGTAGCTATTTATGCTAATAAGCTAGCGGATGAGCTATACAAGTCTCTAGGATATAATGAAAAAATAGTTGGAAGTAAGTTTGATAGCCTTTCTTTAGATGGTAGGAATTTTTCTCAGGTGGAGAAAAATAGGGGAAGGATGGCCAGCGAGATTAATGTTAATAATTACTTCCTAGAGGTAAAGTATAATGTTATGGGAAACGACAAGAATATTAAAGGTGTAAATATGACGGTTTTAGATGTTACAGAAAAGGTTTTAAAAGAGAAAGAGCTTATGATGAAGTCTGTGGTAATAAAGGAGATACACCATAGGGTGAAGAATAATTTACAGACTGTTATTAGCCTTTTGAGACTCCAATCTAGGAGGGTTGATAATGAATATTTACAAAAGGCCTTCCAAGAAAGTATTAGTAGGATATCAAGCATAGCTATAACTCATGAACTTCTAGCCAAGGAGGGGATTGATGAGGTCTATATAATTGAAATTATAAAGAAATTATCTGAAAATATGATAAGATATGTTTCTAGGCCTGACCTAGAGGTGGATATTGAAATTTTAGGAGATGATTTTTCTATTGATTCAGATAGGTCTACTTCAATAGCCCTAGTTATTAATGAAATTATACAAAATTCTATAGAGCATGGTTTTATAAATAGGGAGAAGGGTAAGATTTCAATAATGGTAAGCAAGTTTAAGAACAAGGTGGCCATTGACATAGTAGATGATGGGGTAGGATTTGATACGGGAGATCTTGAAATTAAAAATTTAGGACTTAATATAGTAAACCAACTAGTTAGGGATAAGCTAGCTGGTAATTTGAAAATATCTAGTAGTAGTGGTGGAACCAGGGTCCATATAGGTTTTATAATTTAATATTATAAAATACAAGGGAGTATTTTAAGAAAGGCAATGAAGCCTAAGGAACACTTTAATTATGTGTTTTTTAGGTTTCATTGCCTTTTTTATTGGAAAGATAGGAGGTAATTATGAAAGAAACAATGCTTAGTGTAGGAATAGATATTGGAACATCAACTACCCAGCTTATTTTTAGTAGGTTGACTTTAGAAAACAGGGCGTCACTAGCCTCAGTACCTCTAATAAGTATAGTTGATAAGGAGATAGTTTATAGGAGTGACATTTATATAACTCCCCTAATATCTTCAGATGAAATTGATGCAACCAGTGTCAAAGATATTATAGCAGGTGAGTACAGAAAGGCTGGATATGAACCATCTGATGTTGACACAGGTGCTGTTATTATTACTGGAGAAACTGCTAGGAAGGAAAATGCAGACATTGTCCTAAGAGAATTAAGTGAATTTGGTGGAGACTTTGTAGTTGCTACTGCAGGGCCAGACTTGGAAGGAATTATTGCTGGGAAGGGGGCTGGAGCCCAGGAGTTTTCAGATAAGCATACTACAACTGTTGCCAACTTAGATATTGGTGGTGGAACTACTAATATAGCTGTATTTAAAAATGGAAATGTAATTGATACTGCTTGCCTTGATATTGGAGGTAGGCTTATAAAGTTCGATAGTGCTGGAAGGATAAGCTATTTATCGGACAAGATGAGAAAACTTGTTGATATTTTAAAGCTTGATTTAAAAGTAGGGGAAGTGCCTGAAAAAAAAGAAATAGAAAAGATAATAGCCTTTATGGTCAAGGCAATTTATCAAGTTTTAGGACTTGAAAATAAGGGCCTAGAACTAGAAACTTTAATAATGAATAAGGACCTAAATAGAAACTATGAAATTGAGTTTGTTTCTTTTACAGGAGGGATAGCTGAAACTATTATTTCTGATTTTGATGATGTTTATGAATTTAATGATATAGGGGTTATGCTTGGGAGAGAAATAAGAAAGTCAAGACTCCTAACAGATATTAAAAACATGACTACATCTGAAACAATTAGGGCAACTGTAGTTGGGGCTGGAACCCATACTACTGAGATTAGTGGCAGTACTATTAATGTCAGCAGGGAGGCCCTTCCTATTCAGAATGTTCCAGTTTTAAAACTTACTGGAGAGGATGAAGAAAATTTTGACAAGCTAAGTAAGACTATTAAAGAAAAATTATCCTGGTTTGATCTTGGTGAAAATAAGACCATAGCCTTGGGATTTAAGGGAAGGCTAAGTGGAAGTTTCCAATATATTCAAGATTTATCAGACCATATTATAAGAGGTATGGAAGATATTATAGCTAGTGATGAACCATTGATAGTGGTTGCAGAAAATGATATGGCCAAGGTTCTAGGCCAAGCGCTTAAGCTTAAGCTAGGTAAGGATAAAAATATAGTATGTATCGACTCTGTGAAACTTACAGATGGCGATTATATAGATATAGGTGAGCCAATTGCTGGAGGGCAAGTGGTACCAGTAATTGTAAAAACTTTACTATTTAATTATTAATAAGGGGATGAGTATATGAGTTACAAAACTAAACTTTTCGGACAGGTTTATGAATTTAAAGACATTAAAGAAGTTCTAGCAAAAGCTAATGAAGAAAAATCAGGAGATAAGTTGGCTGGAGTTGCAGCAGAATCTCTTACTGAGAGAATAGCAGCCAAGGAAGTTCTTTCAAATATGCTTTTAAGTGAATTAAGGAATAATCCTGTAGTTCCATATGAGGAAGATGAAGTAACAAGAATTATCCAAGATAATGTTAATGAAAATGTATATGAGGAAATAAAAAATTGGACTGTTGCAGAGCTTAGAGAGTATATATTAGATTTTAAAACAACAAATAATGATATAAAAAGATTAAGAAGAGGCTTAACTAGTGAGATTATAGCTGCAGTTACAAAACTTATGGGTAACTTAGACCTTGTTTATGCTACGCAAAAAATAAAGAACATAGCCCATTGTAATACGACTATAGGAGAAGATGGTGTGCTTGCAATGAGGCTACAACCTAATCATCCAAGTGATAACTTAGATGGTATTTTAGTTTCTCTTTATGAGGGCCTAAGCTATGGTATGGGAGATGCTGTTCTTGGTTTAAACCCAGTTATAGATAATGCTGAAAGTGTTGGCTCAATTTTAAGGCTTTTTGAAGATGTTAAGCAAAAATGGGAAATTCCAACTCAAACTTGTGTATTAGCCCATGTTACTACACAAATGGAAGCTATAAAGAATGGAGCGCCGGCAGATATGATCTTCCAAAGTATTGCTGGAACTCAAAAGGGTAATGAGGCCTTTGGGTTAGATGCAAAACTTTTAGATGAGGCCCATGAGTTAATCTTAAAGGAAGGAACATCTGCAGGACCAAATGTTATGTATTTTGAAACTGGACAAGGTTCTGAATTATCATCTAATGCCCATATGGGTGTAGACCAGGTTACCCTAGAAGCTAGGTGTTATGGATTTGCTAAAAGATATGAACCTTTTTTAGTTAATACAGTAGTAGGATTTATAGGACCTGAATATTTGTATGATGGAAAACAAATCATTAGGGCTGGACTAGAAGACTTGTTTATGGGAAAACTTACAGGACTTTCAATGGGAGTAGATGTATGTTATACAAACCATGCTAAGGCTGACCAAAATGATATGGATATTTTAGCTACATTGCTTGCTAATGCTGGTTCAAACTATTTAATAGCAGTGCCACAAGGCGATGACATTATGCTTAATTACCAAACTCCATCTTACCATGATGCAGCTACACTTAGACAGATGTTAAATTTAAAACCAATTAAAGAATTTGACCAATGGCTTCATAAGATGGGAATTTATGAAAATGGTAGATTGTCAGACAAGGCCGGAGATGCTTCAATATTTATTTAATATCTAAAACTGTTTGGAGGAGGAATTAATATGATAAGGGAAGAAGATTTAAGAAATATTATTCAGGAAGTTATGTCTAATATAGAAGCCAAAGGAACGGAAAAAAAAGAAGTTAACCTTGAGAAAAAACAAACTGAAGAAGTAGAAAAACCTGTGGATCTAAATATAGTTGATATAACGGAAGTAAAAATGAAGGACCAGTTGTTAGTTAATGATCCGAAAAATAAGGATGGCTATATGCACCTTAAGGAATCAACACCTGCAAGAGTAGGAATAGGAAGAACTGGCTCTAGGTGTAAAACTACACCTTATTTAAGGTTTAGAGCAGACCATGCAGTTGCAATGGATGCAGTTTTCACCTATGTTAGTGAAGATTTTTTAGAAGACTGGGGTTTAAAAACTTTCTCAACCCTATGCGGGGAGAAGGATGAATTTATAACAAGACCAGACCTTGGTAGGAACTTTAGTGAAGAAACTTTAAAGGATATAAAAGACCTAGTTCCTAATAAGCCAAAGGTGGAAATATTTATTGCTGATGGTCTAAGCTCTACAGCAATTGAAACTAATTCTAAGGACACCTATGATGCTATGGTTCAAGGACTAAAGAGTTCTAATATAGAAGTTGGAACACCTTTTTTTGTTAAGCATGGTAGAGTTGGAACTATGGACGCTATAGGAGAGGCCATAGGGGCTGATGTAGTAGCAGTTTTAATTGGAGAAAGGCCAGGTCTAGCAACGGGAGAAAGTATGTCATGTTATATGGCTTATAGGCCAACAATAGGAATGCCGGAATCTAGAAGAACGGTAATTTCTAACATCCACCAAGGAGGAACACCTGCTGTTGAAGCTGGAGCTCATATAGCTGATGTTATCCAAGAAATGTTAAAGCAACAGGCAAGTGGTTTAGATTTAAAAATATAACTTAGGAGGTTAGTTAACCATGGGTAAAAGGATTGAAACGGAAATATTAAGTGTAAAAATTATATCGAATGTAAGTCCTGACTTAGCTAGAGAACTAAAACTTAAGGATGAACATAGGAGCATAGGCATAATAACTACAGATTCTGATGATGTGTCTTATTCAGCCTTAGATGAGGCTACTAAAAAGGCTGAGGTAGAAGTTGTATATGCAAGCTCATTTTATGGCGGAGCTGCAAATGCTAATACAAAACTAGCTGGAGAGTTTATAGGAATATTAGGTGGTCCTAATCCTGCCGAGGTAGAAAGTGGGGTTAGTGCTGCTCTTGACTATATTAGAAACGATGCTTTTTTTGAAGAGGCTAATGAAGATGGAAGTATAATTTATTTTGCACATTGCATATCAAGAACAGGTAGCTATCTATCTAAGATGGCAAACATACCAGAGGGAGAAGCTATAGCTTATTTAATAGCTCCACCACTAGAGTCTATGTATGCCCTAGATGCAGCTTTAAAGGCAGCAGATGTTGAACTTGTATTATTTTATGGACCACCAACTGAAACGAACTTTGGTGGAGGTTTATTGACAGGAAGTCAGTCTGCGTGTATGGCTGCGTGTAATGCGTTTAAGGATGCAGTTAAATTTGTGGCTAATAACCCAATCAGTTACTAAGGAGGGTTCTTATGGAAGCTTTAGGTATGATAGAGACATATGGTATGGTTCCTGCTATAGAAGCTTCAGATGCAGCAGTTAAGGCAGCAAATGTAAAGTTATTGAAACTGGAAAAGGTAAAAGCTGGTATAATAACGGTTTTTATTACTGGGGATGTTAGTGCTGTTAAATCATCTGTAGATGCAGGAGCAGCAGCTGCTAGTAGGGTAGGAAAAGTTCTTTCTACAGATGTTATAGCAAGAGTAGCTGATGGTTTAGAAGCTATGCTTATGGGAGATAACCATAAATTATCAGGAGATAATAGTGGAGAAAAACCCCAGGAAATAGAAGAAGAAAAAACTGAAAAAAAGTCTGAAGAGTTTTTAGAAATAGAAGATGCCAGTATAGATGATGATTTAACAAATGGAAAAGAAAATAAGAAAGTTGAACTTGAAAAAGAAAAATTAGAGGAAATGAAGGTCAAGGACCTAAGAAGGTTGGCAAGAACTTTTGATGATTTTCCTCTAGATAAGGAAGAAATAAAGTATGGACGTAAGCAAGAATTAATAGAAGTTTTATTAGACTATAGCAAAAATGAGGTGTATATAGATGATTAAAAACAAGGACTTAGTATCTATAAAGGAAGTTCGTGATTTAATTGAAAAGTCAAAACTTGCCCAAGAGGAGTTTAGCAAATTCTCCCAAGAAGAAATAGATAAAATTGTTAGGAATATGGCTATGGCAGTATCTAACCGTGCTGAAAGATTGGCTAAAATGGCCCAAGAGGAAACTGGTTTTGGCAGGTGGGAAAGCAAGCTGGAAAAAAATAGGATGGCTAGCAATAAGGTTTATGAATATATAAAGGATATGAAACTAGTGGGTGTCCTAAACAGGGATGAAGAAAAGAAAATAATAGAAATAGGAGTCCCAGTTGGTGTTATAGCAGGCTTAGTACCATCTACAAACCCAACTTCAACAGTTATTTATAAGTCTTTAATAGCTTTGAAATCAGGGAATTCAATAATTTTTAGTCCCCATCCAACAGCTATAAAATGTATAACAGAAACTGTTAATATTATGGCTAGGGCTGCTGAAGAATCAGGAGCACCTAAGAACTTAATTCAATCGATGTCTACTTTAACAATAGAGGCTACCAATGAATTAATGAGCCATGATGATGTTAATTTAATTTTAGCAACTGGTGGAACTGGTATGGTTAAGGCTGCTTACTCATCAGGTACTCCAGCCCTTGGAGTTGGACCAGGAAATGTTCCAAGCTTTATTGAAAGAACAGCAGATATAAAGCAGGCAGTAAGAGATATTATAAGTAGTAAAACTTTTGATAATGGAATCATATGTGCCTCAGAGGAGTCTATAATTACTGAAAATATTATAAAAGATAAGGTTATTGAAGAGTTTAAAAGGCAAGGGGCTTATTTCTTAAATGATGAGGAAGCTGAAAAGTTTAAGAAGATAATGCAGGCTCCAAGAGGTGGTCTAAATGCAAGGGTAGTGGGAAAAGATGCTTTAACATTGGCTAGCTATGCTGGAGTAAATGTACCTGCTAATACAAAAATAATTCTTTATGCAGAAAAGGGTATAGGACCAAAATATGAATTTTCAAAGGAAAAGTTGAATACTTTACTTGGTTTCTATACAGTTGAAGACTGGAAAGAAGCTTGTGAAGTTGCTAAAGAAATTTTGGAAAATGATGGTCTTGGCCATTCAGTTGCAATCCATTCAAAAGATGATGATGTAATCTTAAGATTTGGGCTTGAGAAGAAAGTTTCTAGAATACTAGTTAATACACCAGCAGCCCAAGGTGGTGTAGGACTTACTACAAACCTGGCTCCATCATTTACACTAGGATGTGGTGCAGCAGGTGGAAGTGCTACATCGGACAATGTTAGTCCTGAAAACCTTATAGATATAAGGAGGATAGCATTTGGGGTTGAAAATGAGGATAATTCTTGTGATATTGAGGAAGATGACTCCAAAGGTATAGACCTTAAGCTAATAGAAGAGTTAGTTTTGGCGGAACTTAAAAAATATAATAAATAATAGTTAAAATTTAGGAGGTTTTAAGATGAATGCTTTAGGAATGATTGAAACAAAAGGTTTAGTAGGAGCAATTGAGGCAGCAGATGCAATGGTAAAGGCTGCAAATGTTACCTTGGTTGGGAAAGAATTAGTTGGTGGAGGTTTAGTGTCTGTAATGGTAAGAGGAGATGTTGGGGCAGTAAAGGCTGCAACTGATGCAGGTGCGGCAGCAGCAGAAAGAGTTGGAGAGCTTTTATCTGTTCATGTAATCCCAAGGCCACATGCAGAGGTTGAAGGTATCCTTCCAAAAGTAGGAGAATAATTTAGGAAGTCGTCTTTTGACGACTTCTCTAAATCTTAAGAAGGGTGTGAGTAGATGAAGGTTTTAACAGAAGAAATATTAAGAGATAATTTCAAGAAAAAGCCTTTAGAGGAAGTAATAATTTCAAAAAATACAATTATTACACCTTCAGCTAAAGAATATATAGGTAGCCAAAAAATAAAAGTCTTGTATGAAGAGGACCTAAAAGACCTGGAAGAAAAAGAAAAGGATACAAGCAGTAATAGTAAACCAGCCTATGTGTCTTATTATTCTAATAAGGTGTATGGGGAAAAGCCAGAATATATGACCCATTTATTTGGAAATAAACTAGTATACAAGGACAATAAAAGGATAAAGTTTAGAGGGAAGCTAGATAGCTTTCAAGCTAAAATACTATTGGTTCAAAGTATAGTTAAAAGAGATGGTAAGGAAGGACTAGTCAAGGATTTAGAAGAAATTTTGAAGCTGACAAGGAAAGTTTTAAAGGCAGAAGTTACTGGTGAAGACTTAGTTATAAACAATATTTTAGGTTATTCTGAGTCAGAAATTAGGGATATATCCCACCAGCCTGAAAAATATTTTGGATTAGACCATATTTTGCCAAGTTCAGATATGGACTATGGTTTACTTTTAATAAATGAACTAAGGACTTTTTCTAGGGAGCTTGAAATATTAGGGATAGAGGCTTTTAAAATAGAAGATGGTTATTTAAGGGAAGACATTTTAACAATATTAAATAGATTAAGTAGTTGTATTTATATAATAATGTATAGGTATTTAAAATCTGAATACTAGGAGGTGCTTAGGTGGATCATAAAGATTTAGAAGCCATAGTGCAAGAGGTTATAGAGATGGCAAAACTGAAAATGGAAGATGGGAATAAGGAAGACAGGTCAATAATGATAGAGGCATCTGGTAGACATATGCACCTATCTAGAGAGGATATAGATGTCTTATTTGGCAAGGGTTATGAGCTAAGTAAAAAGAAAGATTTA
>JASLBE010000065.1 GCA_030146705.1 Tissierellales bacterium
ACTGTTTTGAGATTTTTGTCAATAGGTTTTTTTGCTAAGTATTTCTTAACTCTTCCCCTATCGACCTTTTATATAGTACCATTTATATTTTTGTTTGTCAATATCTTTTCAATCTTTTTTTACATATTATTACAGTTATTAGGAATAAAAAAATTCCTTCCATTATATAGAAGGAATTTAATATTTTAATTTATCCAAGCATTTTTGCAAACAAATGTATAAAACTAAAAGATGATATAAATACTGCAAACCAAGTTAAACCTCCTAAAATCATAGGTTTAACTCCTTCAGTAAATAAGTCTTTAAATTGTATTTTAAAACCTACACCTGCTAGAGCAGCTGTTATAAAGAATTTATATGATTTACTAAATATCTTTCCACCATTTGGTATTGAAGCAAAGGCACCAACAGTATTAAGAACAGCCATTAGTAAAAATATTAATATAAACCAAGGAAATGATTTTAAAACTGTTTTACCTATAGATTTTTGCTCAGCAGATCCAGAATCAAGTTTTGAAGTATTTCTTATTTTAATAGCTGTTATTATAATAGCCAATGGAATTAGCATAGTTGTTCTTGCTAACTTGACTGTAATTGCTGCATTAAGGTCTATACCCCTAAGAGCACTAAAAGTAGATTCTGCTGCTGCAACAGAAGATGTATCATTTATTGCTGTTCCCGCTAAAACTGCAAATTGATTATCTGTAAGCCCTATTAATCCCGCTAAATAAGGATAAGATAAGGCAGAAATAACATCAAATAAAAAAATCGCTGTCATAGCATAAGCTATTTCTGTTTCCTTAGCTTCTATAATAGGAGATAATGTAGCTATTGCTGTTCCTCCACAAATAGAGGTTCCTCCTCCTACCAAGGTAGATGTATTTTTTGTAACTCCCAATTTCTTACCTACTAAAGTTGCTACTGTAAAAGATAAAAATATATTAAATATTATAAGTGGTAATGCCCTTGCACCATGTCCTACAATCTCACTAAAATTCAAAGTTGCTCCGGCTAGGATTATTCCTAAGTTTAAAAACTTCTTACCTGCAAAAGAAGTACCCGACTTAAATTCATCATCTATCTTAGGAAGTAAGTTTACTATTATCATACCTATAATTAATCCTATCATAGGTCCGCCTACTATATTTTGTAAGCCAGCTAAATATGTTGATGCTATAGCTATTATTATACAGACAATTATTGCAAATATTTTTTTACCATTCATGAAAACACCCCTTTACAGTCTCATAAAATATTAAAAATCATAGCTTAAAAATGCACTATTAAGAAACCTTAATAGTGCATTTCTTATATTAAATTAGCAAGTAGCTCCACCCTTAACATGTAGTTGAGCATTTAAAATTTCTTCTTTTCTTTCTAGAATCTCATCATTATATAATTGTTCTTCAAAATTTTCAAATCCAATTCTATCAATTGTTTGAGCTAGACGTTCTCCAGTTTTTCCTTGCTCTCTAAATATTAACATTGTTTTTTCTATTACATCCATAACTTCTTCTTTTGACCTTAACATTTTGCTAATAGGTTTACCACGATTAACTCTCTTACCCCACATACCACCTAAAGCTATCTTGTATCCTCTTTCTCCATCAGGTATAGCATCGAAATGACACTTATCTACACATCTACCACAATTATTACATAAGTTTTCATCTATTACTAATTTTCCATCAACAACCTTAGCTGCATCCATTGGACAAACATCTTCTATTGAACATTTTTTACATCCCATACATAAATCTTCATCATAGTTTGGTTTTAATTGTCCAACAATTCCTAGGTCATTTAAGTCTGGTTTTACACAGTTATTTGGGCAACCACCCATAGCGATCTTAAATTTATGTGGAGTTATAACATCATTCCATTTTAAGAAAAATTCTTCATGTATATCTTGAGTTAAGTCCCAAGTATCTACTAATCCATATTGACAAGTTGTACCTTTACAAGATACTACTGGCCTAATTTTTGAACCTGTTCCACCTGTTAATAGACCTTCTTGAGCAACATACTCTATAAAGTCATCTATTTTTTCATATGGAATTCCTGGACATTCTAAAGTTAACCTAGATGTAAATGCTACATCACCGTTACCAAATTTGTCAGCTGCTTCAGCCACACATTGTAATTGTTTAGCTGTAATTTTACCATTTACAGTTATAATCCTTCCTGAAAAATTGTCTGTTCCCTTATTTGCTAAAAATCCTAATGCTTTTACCCTTTTTTGATCTTCAGGGCTAATTGTTAAACTTGCCATTAAAATCTCCTCCTAATATTTATTTTATATTATTTACTATACTTCCACCTTCAAGTGCTAAAGTATTAGTGTATCCATAGTACTTAAGCCTATTTTGAGCCATATAGGCCCTCTTCCCCTTACTACAACAAAGTAGTATTTTATCATCTTTTTTAAAGCCTTCTAATTCCCCATTTATTTTTGATAAATCTACATAGACTCCAGTTTCTAATTCTGGAACTATAGATACATCTACTAACTTATATCCATCTGCCTTTCCATCTTTGTACTCCATTGGTGTTACGGTTTCAAATTCACCTGAAATTTTATTTAAAAGAACATTTACTGTATGGCTAAATGGACTAATCGCTGTTGAAAAAGGTGGAGCATACGCCAAGTCTAAGTCTTGTAAGTCATCTAGTTTACCCTTTAACGATATTGCTGTAACAGCAACATCTACCATCTTATCTACAGCTGCATTATCTAAGCCTAAAACCTGTAGTCCCAGTAGTTCCCTAGTATCTATATCCGCTGTCATTTTCATAACAAATAAAGATGCTCCTGGATAATAATGGGCCTTACTGTCTACAACTGTTACAACTGAAACAGGATTATAGCCCACAGCTTTAGCATTCTCTTCAGTTAATCCAGTCCTACCTATATTTAAATTTGGTAATTTAGCAACTGCTGTTTGAATTGCCCCACTATACTGAAAATTTTCACCGTCAATATTTTTAGCCAGTAGTCTACCTGCTATGTTGGCAGTAGAACCCATTGGAGACCATAGAGGATCTTTAGTTATCCTATTTATAACCGTTGCACAGTCACCTACAGCATAAATATCATTTAAGCTAGTCTCAAATTTTTCATTAACCTTTATAGTTCCATTTGGCATTTTTTCAATGTCTTCTATGAAGGCTGTATTAGGTCTTACACCTAGAGACATTATTAAAAGGTCTGTCTTCATTTTATTTTTATCTGTTTGAATGGCAGTTACCCTTCCATCTTCTCCTATAATTTCCTTAAGCATAGTTCCAGTGAAAACCATAATCCTTTCATCTGCTAGCTTATCAATTATAAAGTTTGTCATTTCTTTATCAAATCCTGGTGGCACTGTTTCTGCCATATCAACTACTGTTGTAATAACTCCCATTTCAGATAGGTTTTCTGCAAGCTCTAGCCCTATAAATCCACCACCTACAACTGTAGCCCTCCTAGGCTTATTTGTTTCTAAAAACTTCCTAAGTCTAATGGCATCATCTGGAGTCCTCATAATAAATACTCCCTCTAAGTCCATCCCTTCTATAGGTGGTTTTACTGGACTTGCTCCTGTTGCTATTACTAATTTATCATATGTTTTTTCTTCTTCTTTATTATCTTTTAAGTCTACTATTGTTATTTTCTTCTCTTTAGGAGATATTTTAGTAACTTTAGTTTCAGTAACAACATTTACTCCTGTTAATTCTGAAAAACTTTCAGGTGTATTTACTATTAAGTCCTCTTCTTTTTCAATTACACCTCCTACATAATATGGAAGTCCACAGCCAGCATAAGATATGTCTTTACTATCTGTGAAAATTGTAACATTGTGGCTTCTATTTTCCCTCTTTAGTTTGGCTGCAACCTTGGTTCCTGCTGCAACTCCACCAATTATAATAACATCCATATATCCGCCTCCCAATTTGCTATCTGAATATTTTGAAATTATAATTTAAATTATGTACAGAATTATCTGTATTTATTTCTACAACCAAAGTATAGCACTTGTTAAATTTTTAGTAAAGTGATATTATCTAATTGAAACCATAGGTAAAACCTATTAATAATTTTAAAGGGGATGATTTGTTGACTATTAGACATTTAAAAATCTTTGTAGCTGTTGCAACTACTGGTAAAATGTGTGATGCAGCTGATGCATTATTTATATCTCAACCAACTGTTAGTCAAGCTATAAAGGAACTTGAAGAATATTATAATACCCTACTTTTTGAGAGGTTAGGAAGAAAACTTCATATTACAGAGTCTGGCAAGGAGCTTTTATTTTATGCTAGTAACCTACTTAGAGACTTTGACAGTATAGAGAAAAAAATGTTGGAAATTTCAAATCATAGGAAGGTAAATATTGGTGCAACTATAACCATAGGTAATTGTATCTTACCAGAGTTAATAAACTCACTTAAGGATATGCATCCAGAGATAAATACCTATTCTTGCATAAGTAATACTGAGGAAGTTGAAAATATGATCCTAAATTCTGAATTAGATATAGCAATAGTTGAAGGAAATATTAATAATAATAGCCTACATACTATAGATGTCTTAGAAGATTCTTTAGTCTTAGCTTGTAGCAAAGATCATCCACTTGCAAAAAAAGATAGTATTACTATGGAAAATTTAAAAAATCTAGATTTCGTTTTAAGGGAAGAGGGTAGTGGTACTCGAAAATTATTTGAGGACTATGTAACTAAGAATGGTATTCCCATAAATATTGCAGTTCAAAGTAATTGTCCTGGCTCTATTAAAAACTCCATTGTTAAAAATAACTACCTCTCATTTCTTTCTCTAAGACTTATTGAAGAAGAGGTTTTAGAAAATAAGATAGTATTTTTTAGGTGCTCTAGCAACTATTGGGATAGAAAGTTAAAAGTTGTTTACCATAAGGATAAGTTTATAGATCCTATCCTAGAGGATTTTATTAATTTGTCTAAAAATTTCGACTCCAATTTAAATAAGGGTAAGTTACAAGGTAAGCTTTTAGTTGGTTAAAAAACCAGGTCCAATGGACCTGGTTTTTTTATTCTTTAACATAATTTAATACAAAATTTTTAAATACATCATTTATAGGATACATGTACCTATCTTTTGGATATGCAAAATAGTATTTCATACTGACATTTAAGTCCTTAATATAAACAGCCTTATACCTGCCTTCTTTAACATCCTTTTCCACACTCTCCCTAGCAAGTAAACTACATCCGACTCCTAAGGAAACTAAGCTTCTAGTTGTTTCTAAGTCATTACAAAAACCTATTAGTTTAAAATCTTCTTCTTTAATGCCTACCTCGCCTAGTTTCTTGTAGATTAAATCCCTAGCTCCTGCAGAGCTCTCCTTGGCTAATAGCTTATAATTCAAGGCTTCACTACCATCTATATAAGAATAATTTTCATATGGGGCAGAATTTGGTAAAGCTAAAACAATATCTTCCTCCCATATTTTCACGAATTCTATATCTATATCATCTGTTGTATATGCAACTATGGCAAAGTCTAACTCCCTATTTTTTAATTTTTCTATAGACTTTCCATCATAGTCTCCTGTAATAGAAAATGTTATTTTAGGATTCTCCTCTATAAAGTCTTTTAATATATTTGGTAGGAAGTATTTTCTAGGAACTGCACAGGATTCTATTTTCAAGTCCCCTACTAATTCATTAGACTTAGAATAAAGATCATGTACAGCCATAGCACAAGAATTTAATATATCCATTGCATACTTATAAAGTAATTCACCATTTTCAGTAAGGGTTACATTTCGTCCCTTCCTATTTATTAAAACGGTATTTAGTCCCTTTTCTAAACTTTGAATATGGTTTGTTACTGTAGGCTGAGTAACATTTAGTTCCTCTGCTGTCTTGGAAAAACTATTTATCTCAGCAAGTTTTACGAAAGTCTCTAACTCTTTTAAATCCAAATAAATACACCCCTTATTTATGTTATTGTGTAAATTTTATTTATCTTATTTTATTATACCAAATATTTCTTTAAGATTGACCCTGATATTTTAATTTTTCTAATAAATATAAAAATAAGGAGGTACTAACTCCTTATTAGTCTTCCTATCATTACAATATTCCTATTTTATGAGGTATATATTTATTAATATATTATAAGTTATTGGATAAATTACTATATTTTCATTTACACTCTTTAAAAACTATTTAAAATTCTTTCTAATCTCAAGCCATACTGGCTATTTCTCTTCCTAAACTCTTTTAAATAACTCTTACTATAAATACTATACCCTATTTCACTGCCTAGCAAATATGTTTCTAGGTATTCTTTTGCTAAATTAACAACAAAATCCCCTTCTAGTTCCCAGTGGTTCTTCCTAGCAGTATAAATTATTGTAGCTAGGGCTGCTAAAATATTATTTTCATTAAAGTTTTTAAGCTCAAGATCTTCTATTAATTTATGGTCCTCTATTAAGTAATTATTACCATCTCTTGCTAAGTTCAATATTCCTTTAATATATCCAACTAAACATTGGTCCCCTTGACAGGTTCCACAAGTTCCCTCTCCTAAGCAAATATTATCTACCACATCTTTAATGTCTTGGGTCTCCCTATATAGTTTTTCTGCAGCTATTTGCATAGGTGAATACAAAATCTTTTTCCTAGTCTTAATAAGCCTAGATATTAATATGGCTTCCAAAGCAAGAACCAGTCCTGTAATATAAAGTATAGTATTACTATAGCCTGCTATTGAATATAGCTTAGCTAGACCAAATATTAAAAATATAACGGAAGAAGTAATCTTTATATATAGGTCCTCTATTTTTCCACCTATTTTACTACCTACAAAGATCCCCAAGCCAGAAGTTGCTACCATTGCTAAAGTGGTTCCCATTAAAATTACAAGTGGATAGCTCCCACTTGTAGCAAGGGTCATAGCAGTCAACTGGGTCTTATCCCCTAATTCTCCTAGAAAAAAAGCCATAGCTACTGTAAAAATTGGTCCATATTCCCTACTATTCTCTTCTTCATCCTCTTCTTCATCCTGTAAGGACATAAAGGCAAAAATAATAAAAACTAAGGATGCTAGTAGTTGGATCTTATTTAAGGAAATAAAGTTTAATATAAATCTTCCCAATAAAATAGCCAGTCCATGGTTTAAAACAACTCCTAAAACAACCCCTAAAAGAACTTCCTTAACCCTGTATTTAGTTGCAAAAGTCATAGCTATAATCTGAGTTTTATCACCCATTTCTGCAACAAAAACTAAAAAAAACGCCCTAATTAATTCTATTAACATTTCCTAACTCTCCTATTTTATTATTAAAGCATACTTACAACCCTAAATGCATTTTCCAAGATTTCAAATTTAGTAGGTAACTTACCTCCAAACTCTCCATCAATATCAATAAATACTTCATCTTCACTTTCAATCTTTATTGATTTAGTTTTGAAGTATAAAACATTTGGATGGTTAATATGCTCTCCAGAAAATATATTTATAAAAATATTAGCTACATCTGGTAAGGCTGACTTTTTTATAATAATTACATCTAAAAATCCATCTGTAACATCTGCACTTGGAGCTATTTTTTTAAATCCTCCTATGGAAGATGTATTAGATATTAAAAATAGAAGGGCATTTTCTTCTCCCGTATACTCCTTAGACTCTATTTTTAAGTGGACTGGTTCAAAACCCTGGGTAGTTATTTCTTTTAAGCCTTCCAGGTAATAGGCCATCCTACCTAGGACAAACTTAGCCTCAGGTTGAACCTTGTAACCAACTTTTGAAAGTAACCCCCCCGCTGCAACATTTACAAAAAAGTTATCATCCATTTTTCCCAGGTCTACATCAATAATTTTTCCCTTTTCTAACATTTCAAAAAACTCAAAGGCCGTCTTAGGTATTTTTAAATAATTAGCAAAATCATTAACAGTCCCAGTAGATAAAATAGCAACAGGAATCTTCCTTCCACCATAAACTATCCCCTTTGCAACTTCATTAACAGTTCCATCTCCTCCACTAACTATTATCCTATCCCAGTCTTCTTTACAAGCCTTAATAGTTTCATTCATAGCATCGTCTTTTTTTCTAGTCTGAAACTTATTAACTGTATAACCACCATCTATCAATAGCTTTATAATTTTATCCAGCCTCCTGTCTGCACCCTGCCTTCCAGAAGATGGATTTTCTATAATCTTAATCTTTTCCACTAGCTTCACCTCTAATATATAATATAAATCATTATACCAAGTATTATAAGTAATTCCATATTTTTTACAAAAAATAAGAACTTGTAAACCAAGTCCTTACTTCTTAAATAATATATTGCCTATTATACCTACAATTTCATTTATAATAGATAAATAATAAGTTATATTACTGATATTATTATTTATTTTATCAGCTGCATCCTCTACATTGTCTGTTACCTTATCTACAGTATTTGATAGCTTTGAAGTAGTATTATCAATAATATCTGTAACTGATTCTATCTTACCAGTTATATTGTTTGCACTGTGGACTATACCATCAACCTCTGGCGAAATAGACTTTAAAGTTTCATCAGCCGTATTGGTTATAGAGTCTACAGAAACAGTTATATTTTTTAAAGACTCAATACTTTCATTAAAATTATTATAATTTTCTTCAGACAGCCTACTTATATTCTTTAATATACCAGCTATATTTTTAAAAATTACAAATAAATAACCTAAGACTCCAATCCCCAAAAGATATAAAACCAACCTAAAAACATCTTGTAATGTAATAGGGGTTGCCATATTAACCCCCTCCTTATTTTTCTTCTATTTCTTCAGTTATTTCTTCAATTGCTTCTTCTACTTCTTCCTTTACATCTTCTATGTTTTCTTCAATTACTTCTTCTATATCTTCAATATCTTCCTTCTTATTCTTGATATTATCTTTAATTTCATCCTTCTTATCATCTAGCTTGTTTAAAAGCTCATCTATTTCACTAGATATTTTCCCATGAATCTCTTTAGTGGAATCTATTCCTTCATTTATAGCCTCTTTAATATTATCTGTCATTTCGTTTGTTTTATCAGCTATATCCTTCCTAGTTTCTTCTCCAGCCTTAGGGGCAAATAAAATACCTGCTACACTACCTAGGGCAGCTCCCAAAACTGAACCTGCTGCTAGCTTTTTTGCAGCCTCTTTTCTTTCCTTTTTTTTCTGCTCTCTTCTTTTCTTTTCTAAAAATTTACTAATCATAGCACCACTCCTTATTTTCATTATGACCTTCTTTATTTAAGAATACCCTAGAAATTTTCTAATAATCAAATATTAGGAATAAATTATAAATTAAATTATATAAAAAAATAAAACCATTTTAAGTTCTTAAAAATGGTTTCTATGTATACCGCAATGCCGTTAATCCCAAATAATTCTACCCTTTTATATAAAGGTGGGTATCCTGCTTTTACCATCTGACTTCCAGTTAAGGCTTGCCATCAAATAAAAGACTGCCAGATTCCCGTATGAATTGTGTAGGTTAAATTATGATGAGACCACGCACATCGCAGAAATATTCTTTTTCTTTGTTAATACAATTATACAGTTTATTTTTATAAGTTTCAAGTCTTATAACCTATTTTTTATAATTTATCCATAAATTCTTTATACTTATCTAACCTATCACTTAAAACCAACCTCATCCTCTCCCCACTAACAGGATGGATAAAGTTTAAATAATAAGAGCACAGGTACATAGGTCCTCCTCTCCCATCTCCATAAATAGGATCTCCAACTATCTCATGGCCTAAAGACTTAAGGTGGATCCTAATTTGATGGCTCCTACCAGTTAAAAGTTTAAGTTCCAAAAGTGAATGGTCCTCTCCCCTAATTAAAAGTTTAAATTCCGTCCTCGACT
>JASLBE010000003.1 GCA_030146705.1 Tissierellales bacterium
ATTATCTAAAACATCAGCAAGATTTCCTCCTACCTGTCTTTGTATAGCTACGGCAGTATTCATAAGCTCCATATCCTCTGAATCCATACGAATAGCAGTATCCTCCATAGCCACCTCTAATCTTTCACCTAATTCTACCTCCCGAATAATCTTTAAAAATTCTGGCCCTATAGGATCTGGCAGGTCCCTGGCTACACTACCCATAGCCTGCTCAAAAGTAAATCCTGCCCTTAAACTATTAGATATTATCATAATAACATCCCCTAATTGCTCATCAAAAAGATCCATTCTCTTTTTTCTTTTTGACTTAAGAACCATAGGCGGAAGTAAAAATCCTAAAGAACCTAAAGCTAGGGCCATAGCTGGATCTCTTTTTATAACTATCATAATTAAAACTGGCAAAATAACTGCAAAGGCCCTTATCATTAAATACTCCTTGGCCCTTAAATGAACTCCTGCCTGGATTAATTCATCTTGGATTTTGTCTAAATAGCTGGTATCCATATCTAGCTTAGCCTTTCTAGACTTGCCACCATAGGCTACAATAGCCTGATCTTCTATTTTTTTTAGCCTAGTCTTGTAAATAATATAGTTCCTATATACTAAATTTAAAAGCATATATAAAATATTGTATATTACATAGGAAATACTTACTGCTAGGATTATATTTCTTAAATTCACCCTATCACCTACTTTGTGAACCAATCATCTTGTACTCTAACACCATTGTCTGCAATAGTATCCAGAACATATGGTCTAATACCTGTTGGTTCAAACCTTCCTCTTAGTTTTCCTGATGCATCATAGCCATCAGGTTTAAAAACAAATATATCCTGTAAGGTTACTGTGTCTCCTTCCATACCAGTAACTTCTGATATAGCAACTATCTTTCTTGATCCATCCCTAAATCTTGTTTGCTGAACTATTATATCTATAGCTGAAGCAATTTGCTCACGAATAGCCTTAACTGGTAAGTCCATTCCTGCCATCATTACCATAGTCTCTAGCCTAGCAACCATATCCCTAGGCGTGTTAGCATGGGCTGTTGACAGGGAACCATCGTGACCAGTATTCATGGCCTGAAGCATGTCTAGAGCTTCTCCAGAACGAATCTCCCCTACTATTATCCTGTCCGGTCTCATACGCAAGCAGTTTTTAACTAAGTCCCTGATTAGAATAGCTCCCTTACCCTCTACGTTAGCTGGCCTAGACTCTAGGGATATAACGTGGTCCTGCATAAGCTGAAGCTCAGCTGCGTCCTCTACAGTTATAATTCTTTCACTTTCTGGAATAAAGCTAGATAAAACGTTTAATAAGGTAGTCTTACCTGAACCAGTACCTCCAGATACCATTATATTACATCTACCCTTTACTGCAGCCTCTAAAAAGGATGCCATTTGAAAAGATAGGGAGTTAAAGTTAATTAAGTCCTTAATCTGTAAAGGAGTAGAGTTAAACTTTCTTATAGTTATAGTCGGTCCATTTAATGCTACAGGGGGTACAATAGCATTAACACGGGATCCATCTGCAAGACGGGCGTCTACCATTGGATTAGCCTCGTCACACCTTCTCCCTAGAGGAGAAACTATCCTATTTATAATCTGCATAACATGCTCATCATCTCTAAAGAAGATATTGGCAAGTTGTATCTTACCACCCTTCTCTATATAAATCTGCTTAGGCCCATTAACCATTATCTCTGAAACATCATCATCTCTTAACAACTGTTCTAAGGGTCCTAAACCTGTAACATCATCATATATTTCTTGGGTTATTTGCTCCCTTTTAGTCCTAGTTAAAACCTCTCCCCTATTGGCTAGAAGATTTTCAATAATGGCCTTAACATCTATACCTTCTTTATCACCCTGATTTTCTTGAATCTGCTTATTATAGGCATCAATTACATCCCTGTGAATTAGCCTTTTCAAATCTTCAAATTCATCTGTCTGCTGTTGGGGCTGTTCATCAAAAGAACTAAAATCTACAAGACCAGGCATACTTCCATCAAAATCTTTAGTTCTATTGGCCTGTCTTAATCTTTCTGCTAAATCCATTATTTATCACCTTTCTTTTTAAACTTTCCTAATAATGACTCCAACGGATTTTCCTTTCCCTTACTTTCTCCTTTTTTAGACTTTTTATCTCCACCATCTAACTTAGCTGCCAATTCCTCATAACTTTTAGCAAGTTTAGACATAGGTGACTCCATTACTGCTGGCTTACCTATATTAATAGCTTCCAAAGCTATTTTCTGATCATAAGGAAGGGAATGAAATATAGGCGTCTCTAAAGCTTTACCTATATCTCTAAGTTTAACTCTACTAGGTTCTTCACTACCTACAACTAACCTAACCTTTTCTTCACCTATTAAAGAATTTAAAATAACTAAGCCCTTCTTAGTATTTTTTAAACTAGCTAAGTCCATGCCTGTAACATAAATTACCTCAGATGAGGAGTCAAAACAAGATAGGTTTATAGGGTTAAAACCTACTGCCGTATCTATAATAAGATAGTCATAGTAGGTTCTTAAAGAAGATATTATTTTTTCTACTCCCTGGCTAGATATATTAGCTGCATATTCAGGACTAGTTGGAGCTTGAAGAATATTAACTCCTGAACTATGAACTGACATGTACTTTCTTATAGTATCTGCATTTAAACTAGGCTGTTCTTCTAAAAGAGAAGCTAAGGTGTTTTTTGAATCAACTCTCATAAAACTCCCCACATCTCCAAACTCTACATTAAAGTCTAAAATTGCTACCTTTCTCTTTCTCTGAGCTAGTTTTACAGCTAAGTTCGTTGCTACAGTAGTTTTACCTAAACCACCCTTAGTACTAAAAACTGTGATTACCTTAGACTTCCAGTTACTGCTTCCTGTATTTTCTAAGGCATTCATCCTAGTTGACTCGTTAGATTGAATCCCTTTTAATTGGCTTACGAGAGTCTCTGGGTCTAGTTGCATAGGTAGTACATAGTGTACTCCTGTTTGCACTACCTTGTGAATAAATTCTGGCGTATATTCCTCTGTTACTACTACAGGTATGGACCTAGGTCTTAACAGATATACCTGCTGGCATACCCTTAAAAGTAGCGTTTTATTTGAAGATGATAATAATACTATATCTGGTTTAGTCTTTGTTATTGCATCTAAAACTGAATTTTCATCCGCTGTTCTTCCTACTACCTTTATATTATCATCCTGCATCATCATAATTAATCTTTTGCTAACTTGATCATTAGCAAATACTAAAACTTTAACTTCCATATGCTCCTCCTACTTAGATATGTCCTTTAAAAGAACCTTATCTTTTGTTAATTTACCATCATCTTCTTGATTTCTCAATAAAACTCTTAACTGGTCTGATGTAGCCATAGCCAAAGATACGTCTAAAGCTTGTTGTGGTTCTAATTCAAAAGTAATTGTAACATATACTTCCTCAGAAGATGAACTAGGTGATATCATTTTATCTAATGCTATTATCTTAGCGTCTTGCGTTACTACTTTAGCTATTTTTTCAGTTTCATCACCCTCACCTGTTATGCTGTCCATTATAGCTACTATATCTACCTTATTTCCGACTTTTAAAAGTCCAGCAACTCCTGCTGAATAACCTATATCTATAGTTACTGCTCTATTTCCCTCTTCTACTACATAGCTTAGTCCACCAACGCTATTACCAACTTCATATATTTTATCATGATTTAATATATCATCTGGAAATAAATTAACATGGCTAACCTTGCCCACAACTTCATTTATATCAGTTATAGCTCCTTCAGGAACTGCATTTTTATGAATCTTTTTAGTATATAAAACTTCCTTAGTTAAAAGTGTTTGAGGATTTATCCTTTCTGCAGCCATCACTACAGATACTAAGTCCTCTTCACTTAGCTCATTTTCCTTACCACCTAAAGGGTTAGTTAAGGTAATTACAAAAACTAAAATTGCTACAATTAAAGAAATTATCTTTGTTTTTTTCACTTTCCATACCTTCCTTTTAATTCTCTATTTATAAGGTACCCACACATATCCGTGTTCAGTATCCTTTTCTAAATCATCACTTATAGTAACCTTAATAGGCATTTCATTTATATTAAACATCTTTAAAAATACTGGATCATAAACTTCACTTACCTCTATGATGGTTGTAGCTACTCTTTTTCCAACTATAAATCCACCATCTTCGTCAGGATCAGACTGTATAACAGGTCCATTATTATTTATTTGCTCATTCCACTTTACCTTTACATTTGAAGGATTGATTCCATTTTGCAGTGCTATAGTATTAGCAATTTCTTGTAAATCTCCTTCTGGATTATTGGAATTAAAAAGTGGTTCAGCCAAATCATATCTAGTATCTTTTATTAAATAAGCTATTTCTTGAATCTTATCTTTTTTGTTAGAATAAAGCATAAAGTCAGTAGCTGCCCCTGTAAACATCAATAGTATAACTAATACTACACTAAATAAAATCAATAGTTCACCTTTTTCACATTTTATCTTATTTTTAATTTCCATAACTACCTCCATCACCTCATTCTAATTCTCTCAAATCATCAGGTATACTTGGATTTAAAACTTTTGGTGTCCATCTAAAGTTTCTAGAAGACTTAAAAATAACTTTTTCATGAGGAATTCCATCTGGATACATTTTTTCCATAAAAGGTCCCTTAGGTTCAATCCAATATCTAACTCTAACCTGTGCTATGATAATAGTTGAAATATTTGGATTAGAAGCATAAACTAACCCATGAGAGTCCCGATGATCTTTCTTATAATGATAAAATTGTAACCCAGAGTAAATCCCCACCTTACTTTCCTGATTTGGTTCAAAGTTTAAAAATTCAATTCTCTCTGTATTTATAGAACTATCTTTCTTCTTAATTTCTTTCTTCAAATATTCCTCTAAAGTCATACCGTCAATAAATTTATCATTCATATAATAATATTTACTTCTATCTCTTTTTTTATAAGGATTTTCATACGGACTCGAATATCTATTATCATTCATCCCATATGGGTTTAAATAATCTTTTAAAGCTGCGGTATCTGAGTCTCCAAATTCTATATTGAAAATTGATTCCCTAAGAGCCATATTGAATGAAGCTTTATCATAGAGAACAGAAGAAAAACCTATTATGAAAAATACAATCATTAAAAAAATAGGTAGTACTAATGCATATTCTACTAGACCCTGGCCAGTTTCCTTATCATTGGCTTGGAAGTGGTTCAGCAACATCCCTACCATCTCCTCCCATATAAATAATCCCTGATATACTTTCTTTTAATTCCATTGTTTCTCCAAAAATCATTTTTCCTACTATTGTGATGTTTTTTAATTTATAAGGTAAAGTTACTGTCACCTCTCTATAATAAGTTTCATTATCAAATGTTTCTGTTCCTTCTAATTTCCATCTTTTATGTTTATTCCCATTGGAACGTGGGTCATGAGCTGGTAAACCATATACATCAAATCCACTACGATTATAACCTAATGAATCTAAACCATATTGATCATAACCACCAATATAGTTAAGCTCAGATTTATCTACAAATTCTCCTGGCCTTACCTGTTTTTTTAATTTAGGATATTTACCCTCATGTCCGAATCCTTTCTGCACAGGACCGAGTTTAATATATTTATCAATATTATCTATATCTATTAAGCCATTATCTAATCCTTCAGTTTTGATAAATGTTTTAAAAGTTTTAGAAATTAAATATCCATCCTTCTCTTCATCACTAAAATAGATACTAGGTATACCAGTATCTTCCTGAATTATTTTATCTTGAATAGCCTTAAAAGAACCATCCTGATGAGAATATTCATTTTCTAATACTACCATATGCAATAAATCTCCAGTTATATTTTGTAACTGGGTTTTAGCGTAAACTAACCTTCCTAAATCTACAACAGGACCAATCAGTAATAGTAATAAAGGTAATATTATTGCAAATTCTACCATTGACTGACCCTTCTCTCTTTTTATAAACCTTAAAAACCTCATAGACATTCTCCTTAACTAAAAAAGGGGATGATAACCATCCCCTCCTCTTTCTTCACTACCCGAACTAGGATAGTTATTTAATTTCCAAGTTTAAAATAATTTTCACATCAATAAAACCTATGTTTAAACTCTCTATTCGCTTCTATTGTTTTGGTGTTTATTATTCTGCTCCAGGTGTTGCATTTTCTGGATCTTGTAATACATTATTTATATCTTTAAATCTTTTACTTAATCCTCCACCTAGTACTTTTAGTCCTGCAATAGCTAATAGGGATACTAAAGCTATTATTAATCCATACTCTACCATACCTTGTCCTGATTCTTCATTCATTAACCATTTAATCATTATAATTCCTCCCTCTTTAATATAATATTTACTCAACGTCTAAGTGGTCAAAAACTTCCTGGGAAATATCATTATACATATTTCCTATACCTTCTTTACCAAATATCTTTAAACCACCTATTGCTAATAGGGCAACTAAAGCTATTATTAAGCTATATTCTACCATGCCCTGTCCTGATTCTTCCTTAAATATACTAGTCATATAGTATGCCTCCTAGTATACTTAGATATAATATCATATCTTTTTAGTATACCTTTGATATAAAGTCAAGTATAGCCTCTCCATAGATTAAGACCATAAATCCTCCTACTATCTGGGTTCCCATTGGAAAGGTATGACCCATTTTTAAAGTTTTTGTATAAAAACCTAGAAGAATATATAGGATCAAAAAGACTGCTATACCAAAGTAAAATTCACTTACTCCTTCTATTCCTGCATATAGGGATATGGCCATGGCCAATTTAACATCCCCTGCTCCTACTCCTATACTTCCTGATAGTTTTCTTGTGATAAAGGCGGATAGAAAGAAAATAATAGTCGTTAAAAGTAAGGCTAGTAGGCCACTTTTTAGACCTTGAAAGCCTTTTGTTAGGATTTGACTAAATAAGCCTAGTAAAAAAATTACTAGAACTATTTCATTAGGAATAATCCTTACTTTCTTATCTATTGTTACTATTGCTATCCCTAGGCTTGCAAAGATTATAGTCAACAGGGCTTTATAAATATTAAAATAGTAAAAAGATATTCCAAATAGTAAAGCTCCAACTATAATATTTATTATTTTATTGTTAACTGAGTTATAGGGGTAACGCTCATAGCTGTTCTCTCTCTTTCCTTCTTTATAAGCTATGATCTTCTCTGCAAAGTCTTCTGCAAAGTAACCATAAATCCCTCCAAAAATAACAGCTAGAATTACTAGCAGATTCTCTCTCATATTTATACTTCCTTTCTATCCCAGACTATCACTATATAAAGTTTACATTATTTAAGGATTTAATCTCTACCCCTTTTTTTACCAATTGTTTCCATTTTTTTGCAAACTTTAACATTTTTTATATTTTTCCAGTTATTCCCATTTATCCATGTGTCTTTTTTTGTCTTTATATTTTTTGTCCCTTAATAAATATTATCTCTAAAGGCTCATAAGTCAGCTCGTAGTTATAATTTCCGCTCAGCTCTTCTATAAAAACATTCATTTTAGGAAAAGTCCTACTCTCTACATAAGCTTTCTCCTGGGAGTTTAGAAGGATTAAACCGGTCTCTTCTATAAACCTTGTATAAAAGCAAGAAGATTCACTATCAATCCTAAACTCAGTAAATTTATACTTTCCTTCCATACCACTAAAGCTTATATCTATTTTCTTTTTAAACTTGCTGCTTATACTAGAGTCTACTTTTTGTTCCTGGATATGATTTCCCTTAAGAGTTCCATAGAGTAGTATATAAATATCTCTTCCTTCTTT
>JASLBE010000005.1 GCA_030146705.1 Tissierellales bacterium
TTTTTCCTATCTATTTTAAAGTGTTTTGAAAGATTTTTTATTTCTACAAGTTTTTTACTCATTTTTGCCTCCTATCTCTAACCTCTCTATTTTTTTAGGAGCATATTCATGTTCTAGCCAACAAGATACCTGGTGTGAATCGCTTATATTAAATCTTTCAGGTTTTAGCTTTTTACATACCTCCATACAATAATCACACCTATTTGCAAAGCTGCATGCCTTTGGTGGATTTAACAAATCTGGTGGTGTCCCCTTTAAATAATATAGTTCACCTTTTTTATCATGTATGGTAGGAACTGATTTTAACAAGGCAAGGGTATAAGGATGTCTAGGGTTTTCAAATATTTCCTCCCTTGTTCCTGTCTCTATTACTTCACCTGCATACATAACCTGAATCCTATCAGCTACTTCTGCTGCTAGCCCTAGGTCATGGGTTATTAACATAACTGAAGTATTTAATTTAAGCTGTATTTCCTTTATTAAGTCCATAATGTCTGCTTGAGTAGTTACATCTAAAGCAGTTGTTGGCTCATCTGCTATTAAAATCTTTGGATTACAAGCCAAGGCAATGGCTATAATAACCCTCTGCCTCATACCTCCACTAAATTCATGAGGATACTGATTTACCCTTTTCTCTGGATTAGGTATTTTTACTAATTTCAATAACTCTATAGTTTTCTCAATAGCCTCTCTCCTACTTATTTTCTGGTGGATTAATAAACTTTCAGCTATTTGGTTTCCTATTTTCATAGTCGGATTTAAATAGGTCATAGGATCCTGAAAAATCATTGATATATCTTTTCCCCTTATTTTTTCCATTCTCTTATGACTGTATTTTGATATATCTTTTCCTTCTAAATTTATCTTAGTATCCTTGCCTATTTCTGTAATATGCTTAGGTAAAAGTTTTACTAGTGACTTAGACATAACACTCTTACCACAGCCTGATTCTCCTACAACTACCAGGGTCTCTCCCTTATTTAAATGAAAATTTACGCCTCTAACAGCCTGTACTTTTCCAGCATAAGTATTGAAAGAAACTCTTAAATTTTCTACTTCTAATATTTTTTCCATTTAATCACCTCTATTATTCTCTCAACTTCGGATCTAGAGCATCACGTAAACCATCTCCAAGTAATTGGAAGGATAACATGGTCAAGCTTATTAATAATGCTGGAAAAAACAACTGATATGGATAAAATGACATATGTTGCTGGGCATCTGATGCTAGTGCTCCCCAGCTTGTCATTGGTGACTGTACTCCTAAACCTATGTAAGATAAAAATGCCTCTCCAAATATAAAGGAAGGTATATCAAAAGTCACAGCCACTATTACTACACCTAGTGTATTCGGTATTAGGTGCTTAGTTATTATTTTTCCAGGGCTGGTTCCCAAGGATTCTGCTGCTAGAATATAGTCCTGGGATTTGATTTGTAAGATTTGCCCCCTTACCAGCCTAGCCATAAAGCACCAACCAGTTAGTGTCATTGCAACTATAAGGGAAACCATTCCCTTACCCAAAATCAAGGATACTAAGACTACCAGTATTAGATAGGGTATCCCTGAGAGTATTTCTATAATTCTCATCATTATATTGTCTACTCTTCCACCAAAATATCCTGCTATTCCTCCATATATAAGTCCTACTACTATATCTATAAAGGCTCCTATAAGGCCTATAAATATAGAGACCCTTCCTCCAACCCAAACCCTGGTAAAAATGTCCCTACCTAGTTTATCTGTCCCAAACCAGTGTTCCTTGTTTGGCGGTAAGTTTTTTTTAGCCAAATCACCTACATCATATTCCCAAGGTGTTAGGTGAGGTCCTATTATACACATAATTATTATTGAAGATAGGATTATAAGGGATAAAATAGCTACCTTATTTTCCTTTAATCTCCTCCATGCGTCCTGCCAGTAGTTTATACTTGGCCTTAGCTCTTCTTCTTGAGCTTCTTTTTCCTTATCTATAAAAGTAAAATCTTCTTTTCTTAGTTCCAATCTAGTACCTCCTTAATCTTCTGATATTCTAATTCTAGGATCTACCAATCCATATACTATATCTACAGCCACTAGGGATGATATATAAAGTATAGATATGAATATAGTTTGACCCATTATCATGGTATAGTCCCTAGAGTTTACTGCAGTAACAAAGTAGGAACCTAGTCCTGGTACTGCGAAAATCTTTTCTATAACAAAAGATCCACTAAATATTAGGGCAATTTGAGGCCCAATTAATGTGATTATAGGTAGTAAAGCATTTCTAAAAACATGCTTGCTTACTATCCTAAATCTTGATGCTCCTTTAGCCTGGGCAGTTAGTATATAGTCTTGGTTTAAAACATCTAAGCAATTAGCTCTCATATATCTAGCATACTTGGCTATAGAGCCAAAAGACAAGGCCAGTGTTGGCAGTATAGTATATTTGAAACTTCCCCAACCTGTTACTGGCAAAAGATTGTTTTTTATGGCTACAAAGTATTGTAGTACAGAAGCTATAACAAAGTTTGGTATTGATATACCTAATATAGCTATAAACATTACTACATAATCTGGCCACCTTCCCCTATTTAGGGCTGCTACTAAGCCTAGTACTACTCCTAAGCTAACCCCTAATACTAGGGCCTGAAAGCCTAATCTTCCTGATATAGGTGCATATTCCTTTATAGTTCCTGTAACACTTCTTCCCCTATAAGAAATAGACTCACCTAAATCCCCTTCTTTAATTAAATTTTTCCAAAAGTCCATGTATTGAATATGTATAGGTTTATCAAAACCATATTGTTCGTAAACATTTTGCCTTACACTTTCAGGCAACTCTTCAGTCATTTGCTCTATAGGGTTACCTGGTATTACCCTTACAAGAAAAAATGTTATTGTTACTACTATAAATATAGTTAAAATAGCATACAATATTCTTTTTGAAATAAATTTTAACAAATAATCCCCTCCTATTTTTGTCATATATTGAACAATCTTAGTTATCTTTTACTAACTTTTCGCCTCCCTATATACTTTAACTAGAAAAAGCTTTTTTTTAAAGAGATTTAACTATTAAATTTCCTTATAGCCATTGACTTGTGTATAGATATTTTCTATTTGAATAAATGTGTATTCATACGTTAATATGTAATATGTTGTTAGTAATTATTAACTTTTAGGAGGGATGTAATGAAAAAAAGAGTAATTTCTTTGCTTCTAATTGTTATTCTATTAACTAGCGTTCTTGTTGGATGTTCAAGTAATGAGGAACTTCCTAAGGAAGATGAGAAGGTAGAAGAACAAGGAGAAGAGACAAAAGAGGAAGAAAATAAGGAAGATGAAAACACAGAAAAGGTTCTTGATGTTACTTTAAGTTCAGAACCAGACTCACTAGATGTTTCTAAAGCATCTGATTTAAACTCACAAGCAGTATTAACTCAAGTTATGGAAAACCTTACTAGGCTTGAAGTTGATGAAAATGGAAATGATGTAGTAGTGGAGGCTATGGCAGAAAGCTGGGACGTTAGCGAAGATGGCTTAGAGTGGACTTTCCATCTAAGAGATGCTAAATGGTCTGACGGCGAAGATGTTACAGCTGAGGATTTTGTTTATGGAGTTGAAAGAACTATAGATCCTGAAACTGCATCACCAGTTGCCACTCTTTTAGACCCTATCAAAAATGCAAGAGCAATCATTGAAGGTGAAAAAGATGTAGAGGAAATTGGAATCGAAGCTGTTGATGAAAAGACTGTAAAAGTGGAGTTAGAATATCCATGTGCTCACTTCTTAGACTTAACTTATGATAGGGTTATGCAACCTCAAAGAAAAGATATTGTTGAAAAGTTTGGAAATGCTTATGGAACAGAGGCAGAAAACTTAGTTTTTAATGGACCTTTTGTTATTGATAATTGGGTTCATAATAGTGAATTTAACCTATCCAAAAATGAAAATTACTGGGATAAGGATTCTGTACATATAGATGAATTAAATATAAAAATAATAGAAGATGAAACTGCCCTAATGGGTGAGTTCCAAAATGGTGATATTGATTTAGTTAGGGTTTCTAGTGCTGAATGGGTTGAAGAATTAGATAAAAGTGGTGAATTTGACAAAATAGAAGGCTATGAAGCTAGAACTGCCTACTTATTCTTTAACCAACAGGTTGATGTATTCTCAAATCCTAAACTTAGACAGGCGTTTTCTATAGCCCTTGATAGGGAAGAGATTCAAGAGCAAATTCAACAGAATATGAATGGTGTTGCTTATGGATGGGTACCGCCTTCTATAGATATAGGCGATGTTAATTTTAGAGAAACTGTTGGTGAGCCTATCCAAGAACTTATTGATGAAAATCCTGATCCAAGAGCCTTATTTGAAGAAGGTTTAAAGGAAGCAGGTATTGATAAGGCTCCAGAGGAAATAACTATAGAGTTTATGGTTCCTAATAATGAAAGTAAGGAATTTCCTGAATATTTACAGCAGCAATTCAAGGAAAAATTAGGTGTAAATGTTGAACTAGACTTTGCTGAATGGCCAGTTTTCCAAGAAAGAAACAGACAGCTAGACTATGAGATGGGCTTTAAATCTAAGGGTGGTTACTATAAT
>JASLBE010000012.1 GCA_030146705.1 Tissierellales bacterium
GAGGTAACCAGCAAAAGATAGTTCTAGGCAAGTGGATGGCTACTAAGCCTAAGGTTTTTATCTTGGATACACCAACTGTTGGTGTTGATATAGGGTCTAAGGCAGAGATTTATGAGAAAATTCAAGAGCTGGCTAAAAATGGTACAGGCGTAATTTTAATCTCAGATGAAATAGAAGAAATCTTAGCCAACTGCAATAAGGTTTTAATTATGCATAGTGGCAGGATTGTTAAAAGGCTAGACCAAAAGGACCTGGCAAGTGAAAATATTGAAGACAGGATATTTAACATTATAAACAATCCTGGTGGAGGTGGAAGTGTTGAAAGGTAAATTTTTAAGGAAGTTAAGGCCTATGGAAAAATATTTAATAGGCATTTTATTAGTATATATACTACTTGTTAGTTTCATAAGTGATAACTTTTTTACTATGAATACCCTAGTGGACCTTCTTAAGACTTCATCGGGAACCTTAATTTTAGCAGCTGGAGTTTTAATGGTCTTAATATCGGGAGGGATAGATGTATCCTTTACAGCAGTAGCAGTAACAGCTTCTTATATGGCGATTAGGTTTGCTATGGACCTAGATATAGATAACTTGTACTTTATAATCTTAGTTTCCATAATACTTGGAGGGATAATGGGGGCAATAAATGCCTTATTAATCTACTTTTTAAAGATATCAACTTTTATAGTTACCCTAGGAACTTCCAGTGTGTTTTATGGGTTTTTAACTACTTTTATAGGGACAAACAGTATATCAGTAGCAGACAAGCCAAGTAGCTTAATAGCCTTTGGTAATGCTAAATTTTTAGGCCTGCCAGTATTTTTCTTACTAGCAGTAGGGATTTTATTTTTAACTTGGGCTATTCTTTATAGGACAATGTTAGGTAGGTATATTTTTGCCATAGGAAACAGTGAAGAATCGGCTATGAGAGTGGGGATAAATATCCTAAAGACAAAACTATTTGTATATATGTATATGGGAGTTTTATCTGGAATTATGGGGGTTGTATATTTTTCAGAAATAGACCTTATAAATCCAATATCCCTAGTTGGAACAGAACTTATGATTATAGCAGCTGTTGTAATTGGCGGAATTAGGCTTACTGGTGGAGATGGAACAATCTTAGGTGCAATATTAGGAGTATCAATAATACAAATTTTTAAATCTACACTTGTATTCTTAGGACTTTCTACTTCTTGGAATGATTTTTTTATAGGAATAATACTTCTTATAAGTGTTTCAATTATTTCCTATAGGGAGAGAAAAAGTAGTAGAGAAAAATTAATATTTACTAAGTAGTAGGAGGAAAAATTGTGGAGACAAAAAATAATATTATTAATAGATGTAGAAACAATTTAAGGCAGGATGTAAATATAGGAATCCTATTATTTGTATTTATAATTACAAATATAGGCCTGGGCATAGTCCTAGGGGACAGGTTTTTTTCAGTAGCGAATATGCAGTCTATGGCCTTCCAAGTAAGTGAATTTGGATTTTTAGCCCTGGGAATGAGCCTGGCTATGATCACAGGAGGAATAGACCTTTCAATAATTGCCAATGCAGGACTAGCAGGTATAGTAGCAGCCCTTATTATGTCTGGAAGTTTATTTCCAATTGGAAATATGGGAGAAGGACTAGTTATCTTGCTGGCTATTCTAGGGGCTGTAACATGTTCCACACTCTGTGGTTTATTTAATGGGTTTTTAATTGGAAAGATATCAATTCCACCTATTCTAGCCACCCTAGGAACTATGATTTTCTACACAGGAATAGGAATGGCCATTACAAATGGAAAAAGTATCAAGGTGGAAATTAGGAGTTTTTCAAAAATTGCTAGTAAAACATTTTTAGAAATCCCCTATATATTTTGGCTCCTAATAATAGCTTTTATACTAGTGGGTTTTATTATGAAAAAAACTAGGTTTGGCAGGGAGGTCTATATGGTTGGAGAAAACTCAACAGCAGTTAGGTTTTCAGGTATAGACCCAGAAAAAGTAATTATTAAAACCTATGGCCTAATAGGATTTTTAGTTGGGATTTCAGCCCTAATAATAGTTTCTAGGGTAAATTCGGCTAAAATGGGCTTTGGAGACACCTACCAGCTACAGGCTATATTGGTTGCTGTCCTGGGAGGAATAGACCCTGATGGGGGTAAGGGAAAAGTTTTTGGCGTGGGCCTTAGTATAATTGTAATTCAGTTTTTACAGTCATCCTTTACTATGCTCCAATTTACCCCCTATGCAAAAAAATTAATTTGGGGAGTTTTACTCTTATTAGTTATGGTAATCAAGCACTTGATTGATAGTAAGAAAATTTTTAAGCTGAAAAAATAATGGAGGTAATTATGGACTTTAAAAGTAGATATAAAACAATTCTAGGAGAACTAGACCAGGTTTTTGAAAGAATTAATTATGAAGAAGTAGAAAGTTTAATTAAGGCCATTAATGAAGCAGACAAGATATTTTTAATGGGAGTTGGCAGAGAGGGGCTAGCGACTAAGGCCTTTGCAATGAGGCTAATGCATTATGGAAAAGAAGTCCACTGGTGCTGGGACGATACAACACCAGCAGTTGGAAAAGATGACCTTTTCATATTTACATCTGGGTCTGGAGAAATAGGCCATATCCATTATGTAGTAGAAGAAGTTAAAAAAACTGGGGCCAAGATAGGTCTTGTTACAGGAGTTCCAACTAGGAAGACAGGCCAACTAGCAGACATAAAACTTTGGTTGCCAGCCAGTGTATATAAGGGTAAGGACAATGTAGTTCCTTCTATCCAGCCTATGGGTAACTTATTTGAACAGGCCTTATTTATACTTTTTGATATGATAATAATGGACCTAGTAGCAAGGAGCACAACTAGTTTTGAGGAAATGTCTAGTAGGCATAGAAATTTTGAATAGTATAGGAGTAAATTGTTATGTATTTTATTGGAATAGACATAGGAACATCATCAGTTAAAATAATAGTAATAAATGAACTAGGAAATATAGTAAAGACTAAGTCCAGGGCCTATCCTATATATTTTCCTAAGGCCAAGTGGTCTGAGCAAGACCCAGAAGATTGGTGGAGAGAGACTCTAGAGGGTCTAGTAGAAGTATTAGATGGTCTAGACCAAAAAAAGGTCAAGAGTATAAGCTTAAGTGGTCAAATGCATGGCCTGGTTATTTTAGATAAGGAAGACCAGGTTATAAGACCAGCTATCTTATGGAATGACCAAAGGACAGAGGGGGAGTGTAACTACCTAAATGAGGAAATTGGTAGGGATAAGCTTTCTAAATGGACGGGAAATATAGCCTTAACTGGCTTTACAGCACCAAAACTTTTATGGCTTAGGGAGAATGAACCAGAAAATTTTAATAAAATAGAAAAAATTATGCTTCCAAAGGATTATATAGCCTATAAATTAAGTGGAGTTTTTGCAACAGATTATTCTGATGCATCAGGAACCCTTTACCTAGATGTAAAAAATAAGACTTGGTCTAGGGAGATGCTAGACCTACTAGGAATAAGGGAGGACCAACTGGGAAGGCTTTATAATTCATACGATGTAATAGGGAATATAAAACAAAACATAAAAAATAAATTAAATTTAGACAAAGACGTGAAAATAATAATTGGTGGTGGAGACCAGGCAGTTGCCGCCATAGGTGGTGGAATTGTTAAGGAGAACCAATGTTCAGTATCACTGGGAACATCAGGGGTTATCTTTGCTAACTCAGATGAGTTTGTAGTAGATAGTAAAAACAGGCTACATTCTTTTTGTAATGCTAATGGTAAATATCATATTATGGGGGTTACTCTAGCTGCAGCAGCCTCTTTGAAATGGTGGGTAGAGGGAATAAATAAGACCAAGGACTATGACGAAATATTAGCTGGGGCCAGCCTGGCTAATATAGACAAGGACTTATACTTCCTGCCTTATTTAATAGGGGAGAGGACTCCCCATAATGATCCTTCAGCCAAGGGTAGTTTTATAGGTATGGACCTGACTACTAGTAAGGAAGATATGACCAGGGCTGTTTTAGAAGGTGTAGGTTTTTCCCTAAGGGATAGTTTTGAAATAATGAGGGAAATGGGCGTGAATATTTCTAGAATTACCATAAATGGTGGTGGAGCTAGGAGTGAAATTTGGTGTCAGATTATAGCTGATATTTTAAATGTTACGGTTAAGAAGGTAAATTCAAATGATGGACCAGCCTATGGGGCTGGGATATTAGCAGCAGTGGGATATGGGCTATTTACCAATGTTGAACAAGCTTGCTCTAGCTTTATTAAAGAAACTAGTATCATTTATCCAAAAGAAGAGAATTTAAAACTATATGACGAAAAATATGCAAGATACAAAGAACTATATCCAAGCCTTAAAGAATGGTTTAGGAAAAATTAATATTGGAATTAACAGTTATTTAGAGTAATACTTAGAAAAATACCTATATTTGTAGGTATTTTTCTTTTTCTTGATAATTTTATTAAATAGGGGTATTATTATAACAATGGCTTAAAATTTATGTGCCTTATTGAAAGGAGGACATTTTATGATGGTTTATATTTTAAATGAAACTAGGGTGAATAACTTTTCAGAATCTAGTTTAGATGATATAAAAGAACTTTGGGATAAGTGCCTAGATGGAAATGAAGACTTTGTAAACTATACAAAGTATGCAATCTATCACCAGTATGCAAGTGATTATAGGGGGGACTATACTCTGTCTATAGCCACTGAGGAAATTCCTACTAAAAAGAAGTTTGACCTAGCTATGGATAAGTATATTAAATATTCTGTTGGGACTAGGGAAGACCTGGCAGGTTTGTGGGAAGAAATTTGGGATGATGAAGAAAATAATAAGATTGTTAGGACCTACAAATATGACTATGAAAGACATAATTTAGATGGATCAATAGATATTTTTATTAATATAGAATAATAGGCACCTAGGGGTGCTTTTTTTATAGGTTTTTGACAATATAAGGCAAATTTAGTATCATAAAGTAGTTAAGGGAAAATATAAATTTGTTATTAGAAAAGTAGGGTGAAGTTTTGAAAAAACCAATATATATAATTATAAATATAGGACTAATAATAGCAATAATATTATCTGTGGTTTTATCAGTTGGAATAGGAACTGTAGATATATCTAATAGGGATATTTATAGGATAATAATATATAAGATGTTTAATTTAGGCAACCTAAATGGTATAGAAAAATCTATGGTGGACATAGTCTGGTTAATAAGACTGCCAAGGACTATTTTGGCAATAGGAGTTGGTATGGGGCTTTCTGTAACAGGCTTAATAATGCAGGCCATAGTAAAAAATCCCCTGGCAGACCCATATATCCTGGGAGTTTCATCTGGGGCCTCTCTTGGGGCAACACTTGCGATACTTTTAGGGGTTGGTAGTAGTCTTGGACCAAATTTTATTGGTGTTTCAGCCTTTATAGGGGCTTTTTTAGTATCTATCTTGGTCCTGGCCATGGCCAATATAAATGGTGAATCAAATGCAACTAGGCTTCTCTTATCAGGTATGGCCCTAAGTACTTTGGCTTCTGCTTTTTCTAGCTTTGTAGTATTTTTTGCTAAGAATAAGGATGGAATAAGGACTGTAACTTTTTGGCTTATGGGGAGCTTATCATCTGCAACTTGGGATAGTGTAAGACTTATAACCCCTATTATACTTTTATCTAGCCTATTTTTTGCCAGCCAGTATAGGACCTTGAATCTAATGCTACTTGGGGATTCTGTTTCTATAACCCTAGGAAAAGACCTCCATAGGTATAGGATAGCCTACCTATTAGTGGCTTCTTTAAATATTGGCCTAGTAGTTTATGCAGCAGGAACTATAGGTTTTGTTGGCCTGATTATACCCCACCTTGTTAGGATGATTTTTGGAACTGACCATAAGAAAATAATATTAATAACAGGCTTAACAGGATCCTTGTTTTTAATATGGATGGATGTTTTAGCAAGGGTAATAATCCCTAGTGGAGAAATGCCTATTGGGATACTTATATCAATAATAGGGGCACCGGTTTTTATATATTTAATGGTTAGGAAGTCTTATGGTTTTGGGGGTGCTAGTTAATGGAAGTAGAAGTTAAGGACCTGGGAGTTGAACTTGGTGGAGAACAAATCATAAAGGGACTTAGTCTAGCTATAAAAAATAAGGAATTTGTAGGGATTATTGGCCCTAATGGAAGTGGTAAATCTACATTTTTAAAATCTATATATAGGGTTTTAAAACCTACTAGTGGAGCCATATATATAAATAAAAAGGAGATATCCAGCCTTTCTTTAAGGGATACAGCCAGGGAGATGGCAGTGGTTGCCCAGCATAATGAAGAAAGTTTTGAGTTTACTGTTTTGGATATGGTCCTAATTGGTAGGACTCCCCATAAAAAATTTTTGGAGAGAAATAATCTAGATGACCTTGAAAAGGTTAAGGAAGCCCTTAAAAAAGTTGGTATGGAGGGTTTTATAAACAGGAATTACTCCACCTTATCAGGTGGTGAGAAGCAAAGAATTATCCTGGCCAGGGCCTTGGCTCAAGATACAAACTGCCTTATTTTAGATGAACCTACAAACCATTTGGATATAAGATACCAGTTCCAGTTTATGAATATAGCAAAAGACTTAGGGATTACTGTAATATCTGCCATACACGATTTGAATATAGCCAGCCTTTATTGTGATAAGATATATGCCTTAAAAGACGGAAAAATTCTAGCCTCTGGTAGGCCAAAAGAGATAATAACGGAAGATTTAATATATGAGCTTTACAAGGTTAAATCTAAAATCCTCAAGGATGAAGATGGGACTTTAAATATTATTTACAAGCCTTTTTAAGGATTAGAAAAGACTAAGAGTAGCTTAACTACTTTTAGTCTTTTCTTGGTTTTTTATAAGATGAGAAACTAGGACTTAAGAAAACTAGTTTTATCATATAGCATTTTAATATGGGGCATATTATCTAGTAAATATTCTTCTGAAATAGGCTTAAAGCCTATTTTTTTATACATAGCTTCCATAGTTGCTAGGGCTTCTATATAAATTCTATCTTTTTGACTATTAGTAAAAATATGTTCTATTGCACTATTTATAAGGGTTTGGCTGTAAAAATTCCCCCTATATTCTTTTAAGACACATACCCTCCCTAGGTAGGCTTCTTCTCTTAAGATTGCCCTTAGGTAGGCAATGATTTTTCCTTTTTCCCTTATATAAAAATGGATAGAGTCTTGGTCCTTGTAGTCAAAATCATTATAAAGGCATTGGTGCTCAAGGATAAAAATTTCAGCCCTTAGTTGAAAAATATCGTAGATCTCTTCTCTTGTTAGGTCCCAAAAGCTTTTTTTAATAAGTTCCATAACTACCTCCTAAACTATTAGAATTTTCTAAGAATAGCTTATCAAAAAATCAAGTAAATAGGAAGAGACCAAGGGGGATTTTAAAGCCCTAGGGCAAGGGTATATAAGTATAGATAGGCTTGTTAATATATTTATTGGTTATAGGAGGGAAAATATGAAGCTAGAGGACCTATATAGGACTGGTTTAAATTTTGAAGATTTTATTAAAACTGGGGAGGTAGATGAGGTAAAAGATGTTGAAAAATACCTTGATAAGACCCAAGTGGATGGAAGGTTAGAGGAGGACATTTTAAGCATAGGTAAACCTATTAAAATTTTAGTTCTAGGGGAGATGTGGTGCCCTGATTGCAGGATAAATATATCTGGTCTTGAAATTTTAAGCAGGATCAACCCAAATATAGGATTGAAAATATTGCTTAAGGATGAAAGAGAAGAATTTTATGAAGACTATTTTTCTTATTATAAAGAAGCTGGGAGGTTAAAAATACCTACAATACTTGTTTATGATGAAAACTTCAAGGAACTAGGCTTTATTAGGGAGAGACCTAGCCTAGTAAAGGATTTTTTTAAGGAGGGAGAAGAAGACCTAGAGGGGATTAATAAGTATAAGGAGGGCCTTTATATAGGAGACTTACTTGAGGAGGTATTGGACCTACTTAACTAGTTTACTTTAGGAGATGAAAATTATACCAGGAGGGATAGGATGTTTGAAAAAAATAGGGAATTTTTAAAGTCGGGCTTTGGAAAAAGTTTTGATTCTGGGCAAAAAAGAGGGGAGGACCAGCCCCACTACCTAAAGGATTATAAGGGGGAGGGAGACTTAATAGACCTGGGAGAACCTAGTCCTAGCCTTATAAAAAATAGGGATATTTATGACTGTATTCTTAGTAGGGAGACCAGGAGACTTTTTAAGGAAGACCAACCTATGAAACTTGAGGAACTATCATATATTTTAAAATTAACCCAGGGAGTTAAAAGGGTTAGGAAGGATAATAAGACCTTGAAAAGATATGTTCCTTCTGCTAGTGGAAGGCATAGTTATGAAACTTACATAATTGTGAATAATGTGGAAAATTTAGACCCAGCTGTGTATATTTACCAGCCAATGGACCATAAGCTGTTGATAAGTAAAAAAGATATGGACTTGAAGGATAGACTAGTAGAGGCCCTAAATGGTCAGATTTTTGCAGGGAGGGCTTCGGTAGTTCTTGTTTGGGTTGCAGTTGCTGAAAGAATGGAGTGGAGGTTTGGCGACCTGGCCCACAAGTTAATTTTACTAGATGGGGGTCATATTTGCCAGAATCTTTATCTTGGGGCAGAATCTTTGGGACTTGGAGCTTGTGCCTTGGCAGATTATAACCAAGAAAAGCTAGATGGACTTTTAGGCTTGGATACTAATAGGGAAATATCCACCTATGTTGGCTTGTGTGGGGTTAGGAAGAAATAGGCCTAGCTAGGCAGGTGGAGGTCAATCTTTTTTTCCATCTGCCTCTTCTGTTTTATCTAGGTAGTCTAGCCTGTGGAAAGTTTTTTTAATAGACCTTATAACTATAAGGGCTAGGCCTAGAAAAATAAGTCCTAGGACAAGATAAAATTTTTTCAAAAAACCCCTCCTAACTTAGTGTAAAACTTATTTCTTTTAAAATTTCAATGGAAGACTCTGTTAGGCTTGAGTTATAGACTAGGATATTCACACCCTTGTCATAGGCTAGTTTCAAGGCCTTGGAAAAGTCTGGATCCATTGTGGTATTAGGCCTAAAGGAGTCTACTTTTTCCATTTGGATTAGGAAAAAAATATAGGCCCCATAGCCTTCTTCTTTTGCTTCTATTAGTTCTAGTATGTGCTTGGTCCCCCTTTTAGTAGGGGCATCGGGGAACATGGCTATCCCATTTTTTTCTAGAGTAACCCCCTTGACCTCAAGAAAGGACTTGACCCCATCTTTTTCAAAATATATATCAAAGCGAGAATTTTTATAGGTCACTTCTCTTTTAAGTTTTTCAACCTGTCCAAGTTCCTTAAGCTTATTTTCCTTTATGGCATCAAAAACCACCTTATTGGGCACTTGGGAATCCATATTTATAAGGAGGTCTTTTTTATAAACCCCTATTAGGGAGTAGCCAGTCTTCCTACTTGGATTATCCCTACAATCTTCTAAGATTACCTTAGCACCTGGTACTAGGAGTTCCTTACACCTGCCAGTATTTTTTACATGGACTTTTTCCTCAGAGCCATTGATATTTACATGGGCTATGAAGCGGTTGGGTCTTTTAATAAATGTTCCCTTAATAATTTTTTTATAATCCATAGTTTTCTCCTTTATAATAATATATTAATCTTAACATTATGGTACAATAGAAACAATAGTAGGTGATAAAATGATAGATGAAAAAATTTGTCCGCTATGTAATAAACCCAATGGTTGTGATGGATCTTCAGACAAGTGTTGGTGTTATTCGGTGGAAATTCCAAAGAAAATTTTAGACAAAATTCCTGAAGAAAAAAGAGGGAAGGCTTGTGTTTGTAAAGACTGTATTGAAAAATACAGGGAGGATTAGTTCTTATACTTAAAAATATGGAAAGAGGGATAGTATGATTAGGCATATTGTAATGTGGAACTTAGACTGTAAAGGGGAAAATAAACAAGAGCTAGAAAAGAAAATTAAGACTAAGTTTGAATCTTTAAAGGGGGTAATCCCAGAGATTATTGATGCTAGGGTTGGGATAAATATAAACCTAGATGATAAGGATAAAAAAGACCTTGTATTAATTGTAGACATTAAAGATATGGATGACCTAAGGGCATATGCTAACCACGAAGAACATATAAGGGTACTGGGAGAAATAAAAAAATACTTAATAGATAGGACAGTAATAGATTTTAAGATAGGTGTTTAAATGGAAAAATTGTATGAAAAATTTGAAGAAATATTGGCAGATGAAAGTTTAATATATGGAGTTTTTAGTGGCCTTAGGAGGAAGGACTTGGACTTTAATAAGGTAAGGATAGAGCCTGTTTTGATCAAGGGCTTATATAATATCCAGTTTTCCTACGAATATAAAAATAAGGTTATCCATGAAAACTTAAATAAAGAGGCAGCCCTGGAAAAACTAAAGGACTTAAGTTTTAATGACTTTAGGCAGGTTAACTTGTTTACAACTAGGGAGGATATAGAAGTTTTAATTTCCAAGAAAAGAAAACTTAGGATAGGGCTTAAGAAACCTAGTAGGTCTAGGGTAGACCTTTCCCATAATAGGAAGAAGGAATATATCTTAGAGGATGGGGTCAAACATGACTTCTTAATCCACCTAGGGATTATGGATAAAAATGCTAGGGTTAAGCCAAGTAGGTATGACAAGTTTAGGCAAATAAATAGGTTTTTAGAACTAGTTGAAGATGTTATGCCTAGGTTAGAAAAGGAAGAGGACATAAATATAGTAGACTTTGGTTGTGGTAAGTCCTACTTAACTTTTGCTCTTTACTACTACTTAGTAGAAATCCTAGGAAGAAAGGTCAACATAATAGGCCTAGACTTAAAGGAAGATGTTATAGAACTTTGCAATAAAATAGCAGGGGAATTAAACTATGAAAACTTAAACTTTATCCACGGGGACATAAAGGATTTTGACCTAAATGGGGATATAGATATGGTTGTGACCCTGCATGCTTGTGACACTGCAACGGATGCAGCCATAGTAAAGGCCATAGGCTGGAATAGTAAGGTTTTACTATCAGTTCCTTGCTGCCAGGCAGAAATTTATTCCAAGCTAGAAAATAGTAGGCTAGAGCCTATGCTAAAGCATGGAATAATTAAGGAAAGGCTAGCATCCTTAGTAACAGACTCCTTAAGAGCTGAGGTTTTAGAGGCTTGTGGCTATAATGTTCAACTAGTGGAGTTTATTGATATGGATCATACTCCTAAGAATATACTAATTAGGGCCTATAAGGATAAGAAGATAGACCAAGTTGCTAGTAAGGAAGCTTACAAGGACTTTAAGGAATTTTTCAAGCTTGAGGACTTGTTTATAGATAGGGAGCTTGAAAAAATTGGAAGGCAAATAAAATAGGTTTAAAAATTGGCCAGCTAGGATTATTCCTAGCTGGCCCTTATAATGCCATATTTTAAGATTTAACTATATTTTTAAAGTCATGAATTATTTGAGCTGAAATTTTTATACCTTGGTTAAATAAATCCAACCTAATATTTTCATTAGGACCATGGTTATTTTCATCAATATTAGCATAAGGAACAATAACAGATGGTATATTTAAAATTTCAGACCAGATATATTCTGGTAGGCTAGCCCCACCACCAGGAACAATTAAAGGCCTTTTACTAGTTACCTTGTCAATAGAACTTAAGATATCCCTTGACCAGCTAGGTTTGATCCTAGACTTAGAAGGTAGCATTGTATTGTTTAGGGGAACAATTTTTACATAAGGATTTATATTATGTATATGTTTTTTAATAGCCTTTTTAATCTTCTCAGGATCTTGCTTGTAGGAAAGCCTAACTTCCATTTGTGCCTCAGCACGACCAGGAATTTTATTTTTAACCTTGCAGCAAGGATAGCCAGTATTAATATTGTTAATAGTTAAGGTTGGCATTAAATATAAGTCTTTAAAGAAATCTAGGTTAGACTTCTTTATAGTTTTAACTTCATAAATATCTGCTAATCGTCCCCTGTCAAAGGGGATCTTATCAAGGAGGTCCAGTTCTTCAGAACTAGGTTCTACTAGGCCGTCATAAAAACCATCAATTAAGATTTTTCCATTTGAATCAACCATTGAAGCCAAGACCCTAGTAAGCTCCCAGGCAGAATTTTCAATGACCCCTCCCCGATTACCAGAATGATTATCTGCATAGGCAGTATGAATTTCTAAATTAAAATTCATTATGCCCCTGGTCCCTAAATTTATAAGAGGGGTATCATCTAGGCCCATAGACCCATCAGCAGTATAAACTAAGTCAGCCTTTAACAATTCCTTGTTTTGCTTGGCGAACTGTTCTAAACTTCTACTGCCTATTTCCTCTTCGCCCTCTAGTATAAATTTAAGGTTTATAGGGGAGTTGCCAAAAGTCTCTAAATAATATTTTGTAGCCAAAATATGGGATATAAATTGGCCCTTATTATCTCCAGCCCCTCTTCCATATAGCCTATTATTTCTTTCACTAGGAATAAAGGGAGGAGTTTCCCAAAGCTTTAAGGCCCCAGTTGGTTGAACATCATAGTGGCCATAAAAAAGTAGGCTAGGTTGCTTCTTATCTACAAGAAGTTCTCCATAAATTATTGGGTTTCCATTAGTTTCATAAACAGTTGTTGAGATACCAGCCTCACCCATTAAATCTGTCAAAAATTTAACACACCTTTGTATACCTTGAGAATTGTTATTTAAACTAGGAATTTTAACAAGATTTTTCAAACTATCTATATTCTCAGCCTTGGAATTATCAATTAAGTTATGTACATCTTTTATATTCATAAAAAAACCTCCTAGTAGTAGATAAGACTACAAATTTAAATTTTTAAAAAATTTTAAATATTGTGCCTATATTTAAATAATACCATGGAGGCCATAACTTTGTCAAACTATTAACAATACTTTATAAAAAGATTTAAATAAAAAAATTTATTTAAATCTCATATACTTCATCTCAATGCCCTTAGTATCATACTTCTTTCTTTTACTAGAAAGTTTTTCTATGGGAACCTTATAGACATTTACTCTACTAAGTCCAGCTTCAATAGCTAAATCAAAATAATCCATTTTGTCTGGAGTATACTTTTCACAAATAGTCCTCATGGCCAAGATTTTTTCCTCCTTATCTTGGACTAGGAAAACTTTCCCATAGGCAATACTAGAGGCAAATTCAGTAGTAAAAACATTACTAATAAGGTCTTTGGCCCTGGACTTATCTTCTTTAAATGATAGGAGTTCTTCCTGGCTATAATTTTCTGGTATCTTAATATCTGTGACAAAGGAAATCGTAACCCTAGGATTTTTCTTAAAGAATTCTACCTTCCTACCAAGCTTGGCAGAGTGGAAGTATAGGTCATCTCCCAGCCTAATTATGGAAAGAGGCAGGTTTTCTAGGCCTAACTCATCATCATAAACGGCTAAAGACCCAAAACTTGCCTTATCAATTACATACTTGGCAAATTCAGAGTTCATTTCTCGGTCTTTTCTTCTCATACTAACCTCCTTAATTATAATTAAATGTGGTTTAATTATAGCATAAAATCAGCTGGCTTTTAAGTTGACAAAAACCAAGAGATTTAGTATATTTAAAGTTAAGTAAAAATCAAAAGATGCAAGGATAAGGACAGTAGTCATACATTTTTATTCTAGAGAATTGGCCCTAGTGCTGGAAGGCCATAATAAAAGGTAGGATGAAGATCACCTTTGAGCATAGTGGCTGAAAACTTATTAGGCCATTACGGGAAGCCGTTAAACTTTAATTGAGTGGTAGTTTCTATAGATTTCTATATAGGAGCTACAATACGGGTGGTACCGCGAAAATTTCGTCCCTAAGTTTAACTTAGGGATTTTTTGATTTTATAAATAAAATAAGGAGAGTGATAAATATGGGAAAATTTGAAGCTTTATCCAATGCACCTGTTAAAAACAGGGAAGAAGAAATTAGGAAGCATTGGAAGGGAATAGACCTACTTAATGAGTCTATTAACACGAGAGATGAAAATAAACCATTTGTCTTCTATGAAGGACCTCCAACAGCTAATGGAAAACCTGGTATACATCATGTTATGGCTAGGACTTTAAAGGACTTAACATGTAGATATAAAACTATGCAAGGCTATAGGGTAAAGAGAAAGGCTGGTTGGGATACTCATGGATTGCCAGTAGAGATAGAGGTTGAAAAACAACTTGGTCTTGAAAATAAGCATGAGATTGAGGACTATGGTATAGAAGAATTTAATAAAAAATGTAGGGAGTCTGTATTTAAGTACGAGGGATTATGGAGAGATATGACGGAAAGAATGGCATATGAAGTAGATATGGATGATCCTTATATAACTCTTGATAATGATTATATAGAATCTGTATGGTGGATTTTAGATAAGTTTTTCAAGGAAGGAATGATCTATGAAGGTCATAAGATACTTCCTTATTGTACAAGGTGTGGTACAGGACTTGCTTCTCATGAGGTAGCTCAAGGCTATAAGGAAATTACTTCTGAAACAGTCGTGGCTAAGTTTAAGTTAAAAGACAAGGATAATGAATATTTCTTGGCCTGGACAACAACTCCTTGGACCCTGCCTTCAAATGTTGCCCTTTCAGTCCACCCTGATGTGGATTATGTTAAGGTTAAACAAGGGGATGAGTTCTACTATATAGCAGATTCTCTAAAGGATGAAGTTTTAGAGGGAGACTATGAACTAGTAGATAAGGTTAAGGGAAAGGATTTAGAGTATGTAGAATACGAACAGCTATTGCCTTTTGTAAAGGCTGATAAAAAAGCATTTTATGTTACTCTAGCAGACTATGTTACTACTGGTGATGGTACTGGTATAGTCCATTCTGCACCCGCTTTTGGTGAAGATGATTATGAGGTTGGAAGAAAGTATGACCTTCCAGTTTTAAACCCTGTCTCACAGGAGGGTAAATTTTTAGAAACTCCTTGGGAAGGACAATTTGTAATAGATGCAGATCCAGAAATAATTGACTACTTAAGGTCAGAGGGGAAAATGTATAGGAAGCAAAAGATGAAGCACAACTATCCACATTGTTGGAGGTGTAAGACTCCTCTTTTATACTATGCTAACCCGTCTTGGTATATAGAGATGACTAAGCTTAAGGATAAGCTAATAGAAAACAACAATGGGGTAAATTGGTATCCAGACTTTGTTGGAGAGGGTAGGTTTGGTAACTGGTTAGAAAACTTAAATGACTGGGCCATATCTAGGAGCAGGTACTGGGGTACACCTTTTCCAGTTTGGAGATGTGAGTGTGGCCATTTAGAAAGTATAGGTTCTAGAAAGGAACTAGTTGATAAGGCAATAGAAGATATTGATGAATCTATAGAGCTCCATAGACCTTATGTTGATGATGTCCACTTAAAATGCTCTGCTTGTGGTGGAGTTATGACTCGTGAAGAGGATGTTATAGATGTTTGGTTTGATAGTGGTTCTATGCCATTTGCCCAGCTACACTATCCATTTGAAAATAAGGATGCTTTTGAGAACAATTTCCCAGCAGATTTTATCTGTGAGGGGATAGACCAGACTCGTGGTTGGTTTTATTCTTTACTAGCCATATCAACTTTTGTAACTGGTAAGGCACCTTATAAAAATGTCCTAGTAAATGATTTAATCTTGGACAAGGACGGAAAGAAGATGAGTAAGTCTGTTGGTAATACAGTTGATCCTTTTGAAATGTTTGATAAGTATGGAGCAGATGTTCTTAGGTGGTATTTCATGTATGTATCTCCACCTTGGTTGACAACGAAGTTTGATATAGATGGATTAAAAGAGGTAGAAAGTAAGTTCTTTAGTACACTTAGGAACACTTATAACTTCTTCTCCCTATATGCAAACACGGATGATATAGACCCTAGGGACTTCTTTATAGACTATAAAGATAGGCCAGAGATAGACCTTTGGATTTTGTCTAAGTACAATAACCTATTAAAGGATGTAAGGGAAAACCTAGAAATTTTTGAATATAATAGGGTTGTAAAAAATATCCAGGATTTCTTAGTTGAAGACCTATCTAACTGGTATATTAGAAGGAACAGGAGGAGGTTCTGGGCCAAGGAAGTTACAGATGATAAGAAGGCTGTATACAACACAACTTATGAAATTTTAGTTGGCCTAACCAAGATGATAGCTCCAGTTGTTCCTTATATATCTGAGGAACTTTACCAAAGGTTGGTTGGAGAAAAATCTGTCCACCTAGACTATTATCCTGAAGTAAATGAAGACCTAATAGATAATAGGGTTGAAGAAAAAATGGACCTAGTAAGGGACCTAGTTGGTCTAGGTCGTGCTTCTAGGGAAGCAAAAAGGTTAAAGGTCCGCCAACCCCTATCATCAGTTCTAGTAGATGGAAAGTATGAAGACCTAATAAAGGATTTGGTTCCACTTATTAAGGAGGAGCTAAATGTTAAGGAAGTAGTTTTTGAAGATGACCTAGGTCAATTTATGAACTTTAGCCTTAAACCAAACTTTAGGGTTGTAGGTTCAATACTTGGGAAAAAGGTGCAAACTTTTGGAAAGTTACTTGCCAGCCTAGATGCTCATGAAGTAGTTGATAAGCTTGAAAATGGTGAAAGCTTAAAGCTTGACCTAGATGGAGAAGAATTTGAAGTTTTAAAAGACTATGTCCAAATAAATATTTCATCTAAAGAAGGCTTTGATGTTGCTATGGAAAGAAACAAGTTTGTAATTTTAGATACAAGCTTGACAGATGACCTACTAGAAGAAGGGTATGCTAGGGAGTTTATTTCTAAGGTTCAGCAGATGAGAAGAAGTAATGACTATGATATATTGGATAATATAAAAATATATTATAATGGATCTGAGACTATAAAAAAGGCAGTTAAGGCTTTTGAAGACTATATTAAGTCTGAAACTCTAGCAGTAGAAATTATACCAGTTGATGAAGATTTAGAACAAGAAGATTTAAATGGAGAGATGACTGGTTTAAAATTAGAAAGACAATAAGAGATTTAAATTTATAATTATAAGGTAGTTGGTAGCCCCCTAGGTAAAAACCTAGGGGGTTTTTTTATTTTTAGGTTTAATATAGTAGATAAAATCTAGTATAGGCTAAAGGCTAGGAGTCTAGACCTAGCTAGAATTGGAAAAATTATACTTTAGAGGGAGAGAGATTAAAAAGAAGACCTAGGGGCTATCTTGTTGAAAAAATCAATTTTTACTTTGGTTTTTAGGGCTTAAAAAATGGGGGGAGGAAAAGTAAAATAGGATAAATATTACAAAAAATTAATATTATTAGGTTTGAAAAATTATTAGAAATTTAAGATAACTAATAGGATGGCTAAATTTCAACTATATAAGATAAATTATTAGTATTGGTGGATCTTAAAAAAATACTTATAATAGGTTTTACTGATTAATTTTTAAAATATATTATAAAAGGATATATAGGAAAATAAGTTAGGTCCTAATAAGTAGATAATCCCAATGAAAAGGATTGTTAAATAATAAACCATCAGATTTTTCAGATAATTCAATAAAAAAAGTATAGAATAATTAAAAAAAGTATTATATACTGAACACGTGGGATAATTCCAGTAATTATCTTGTGGAATTGTACATTGTAAACTTTAATGGGGAATGAGAGTCAAACATTTGTAAGGAGGACTTGAAAAGATGGATTTAATTATGGCAATTAATGCAAAGGTGGACAGCTTTGTCTGGGGACCCCCGATTTTGATTTTAATAGTTGGTACAGGAATGTATATAACTTTTAAAACAAAGTTTTTTACCGTTAGAAAGCTAGGCTACATATTCGGTGAAACCTTGGGGAAGGTTTTTAGGAAGGACAAGAGTGGAGAGCAAGAAGGAGAAGGTGAAATAACCCCCTTCCAGGCTATGGCAACCGCCTTGGCAGCAACCTTGGGAACGGGAAATATTGCAGGGGTAGCAACAGCAATAACACTTGGAGGACCAGGGGCAATATTTTGGATGTGGATTTCAGGTTTTTTTGGAATGGCTACAAAATATTCGGAAGTTGTGCTTAGTATAAGGTATAGGGAAGCTAAAGAAGATGGGTCTTATGTTGGTGGTCCAATGTATTACCTTAAAAATGGGCTTAAAAAACCTTGGTTGGCAGTTTTGTTTTCAGTATTTGCTTCAATAGCAGCACTAGGTACTGGAAATATGGTACAGTCAAATTCAGTAGCAGACTCCCTTTATACAACTTTTGGTATAAGCAAGATTGTAACAGGTTTAGTTTTGGCTGTTATTGTTGCTTTAGCAATGTTTGGAGGATTAAAGAGGATTGCCAGTATTACAGAAAAATTAGTTCCATTTATGGCTATATTTTATATAGGTGGAGCACTTTTAGTTTTATTACTTAATGCAACAAAGATACCACAAGCATTTTCAATAATTATAAAGTCTGCTTTAGGACTTAGGGCAGTTGGAGGAGGAATAGCTGGTTCATCAATTGTAGCCCTATCCCTTAAGGCTGGTGTAGCTAGGGGTGTATTCTCAAATGAGGCAGGACTAGGTTCTGCACCAATAGCCCATGCACCTGCAACAACAGACAACCCAGTAAAACAAGGTTTCTGGGGAGTTTTTGAAGTATTTATGTCAACAATAGTTATTTGTACAATGACAGCACTTGCAATTTTAGTAGGACTTGATATAGGCCTTGTTGAGGGTGGTACTGTAACAGGAAGTGCCCTGACAACTTTAGCCTTTGAAAGTGCCTTAGGAACTGTTGGAGGCTATATAGTTTCAATAGGACTTTTATTTTTTGCACTTTCTACTTTGCTTAGCTGGTCTTACTATGGAGAGGTTAGTTTAGAGTTTTTATTTGGACCAAAAGTTGCAAATGCTTACAAGTACCTATGGGTACCCTTAGTATTTTTAGGATCAGTTGCTAGTTTAGATGCAGTATGGAGCATATCAAATACTTTTAATGGTCTAATGGCCATTCCAAACTTAATAGGGGTATTTGGACTTAGTAAGGTTGTAATAGACTTGACTCTTGAGTATTTTGATGCGGGAGAAAAAGCTAAGGTTAAAAACAAGTCATATGTAAAGTAGCTTAAAAGTTTAAATATAGGATTATAGTAAAATTCCAGGGAGACCTGGGATTTTATTTTTTATAAATAGATAAAGAAAAACTACTGTGATATACTATTTTAATAATAGGAGGGGATAATATGAAATATGATTTTGATAGTATAGTTGAAAGAAGAGGAACAGACTCTATTAAATGGAACAACGAATATACAGACCAAGATATTTTGCCAATGTGGGTAGCCGATATGGACTTTAAGTCTAGTCCTAAAATAATAGAGGGACTGGAAGCCAGAATAAGGCACGGTGTTTATGGCTACTATAAAATAGATGATACTGTTTTTCAAAGTGTAATAGATTTTATGAAAAGTAGGCATAGACTAGATATTGAAAAATCAGATATAGTATTTGTACCAGGAGTAGTTACAGGACTTAATGTTGCAATGGAAGCCATCTTAAAGGATGGGGACAATATAATTGTCCAACCACCTATATATACACCCTTTTTAAATTTAGATACCAATAGGAATATAGAAATTTTAGAAAATCCTTTAATTAAAAAAGATACTAGGTATGAGATGGATTTTGAAAACCTAGAGGAAATTATAAATGAAAGAACCAAGGCAATAGTAATAGCCAACCCTCATAATCCAACTGGAAGGGTTTGGTCAGCAGAAGAGCTAGCTAGACTATCTAGCCTGGCTATGGAAAATAATATTCTTATAATATCAGATGATATTCATTCAGATATTATAAGGGAGGGTGAGAAGTACACTCCTATTATTAATATATCAGAAGAAGTTAAAATGAACAGCATAAGCTTTTTTTCTCCAAGTAAGACTTTTAACATAGCGGGATTTTCAACATCAGTTGCAATCATACCTAACAAGGATATAAGGGATAAGTTTATAGGAGTAATGGACAGGCTCCATATACCAGCTACAAATATTTTAGGCAAGGAAGCCCTTAAGATTGCCTATGGTAGTTGTGAAGATTGGCTAGATGAATTAAACTTATATATAGATGGAAACTTTAAAGTTGCCAAGGACTATATTGATGAAAATATTAAAGATTTAGTTAGCTATATACCAGAGGGAACCTATTTAATGTGGCTGGATTTTTCTAAGCTAAACTTAAGCAATGAAAAAATAAATGAGGCCCTTATTAATACTGGCAAGGTATATTTGAAAAATGGGGCTGACTATGGCCAGGGAGGAGAGGGATATTTTAGGATAAACCTTGGAACCCCAAGAAAGCTCTTGCTAGATGGACTTGAAAGAATAAAGAAGACAGTTGATAGTTTGAAATAATATGGAGGTAGTATATGAGGGTAACCTATAGATTAGAGAGAGAGGATTATTTTAATTTTGATATTAATCAAATGAGGAATATCCCTAAAATAAATAAGGGGATTAATGTCCAAAGATTTTTCATACCATCTATATTTACAATATTTATTTTGTTATTTGTAGGTCTTACTAAAAATGATGTAAAGACTATACTCCCACTTTATATAGTAATAGTTTTGATTTGGGTTATTATGTACCCAAGGCTATTAATGAAGTCTACCCATAAGCGGTTAAGCAAGACCTTAGATGGCAAGGATGATGATTATTTTGATTTTTCCACTATAGAAGTTAGGCCAGATGGGGTATATAAAATAGAGAAGGATGAGGCTGGAGAGGAGAAAGCTTTATTTGTTACAGAAAAAATTTCTGCTATAAACCAAGATGAAAATTACTTGTATGTATTTTTACCTGTGGGATCTTTTTATGTAATTCCCTTAAAATATTTTAAGAGTGAGGACCATAAAACTAGGTTTATAGATGATATAAAGAAGCTTATAGCATAAGGTGATATAATGGAAATTAGATATAATTTAAGCCGAGAAGACTATATAAACTTTAATATAGAGTATGTAATCGGTTCGAAGATAGTGAGGAAGTTTTTTTACTTCCAAAAGATTTTAATGGCCCTACTTTTATTTTTGGCCCTATTTGTAGTTAGGAGGAAGTATCATATATCAATAGCCTACCTGGCTATGATGTATGTTTTAGTATATTTTGGCTGGGCAGCCATAGAAGGGTTTTTAATTAGGTTTATAATTAAAAGAAAATTACACAAGGACCTGGATAAGGATCCCAAGTTAATAGGAGCTAAAACCTTAGCCTTTTGTGGAGAAGGAATTAAAGATTTAAGTGGGGGAGGAAATTTTTTAGTCAAGTGGAAGCATATAAAGTTTATAGAGGAGTTGGAAAACTATATCTATATTTTTACCAGCCTAAACTCAGGCTATATCCTCCCTAAGAGATGTGTAGAAGAAGTAGAGGCCAAAGAAATTATAGGCCTAGTAAATAGTAGGATTGAAAAATGAGAAATGGAGGGTTTTAATGTCTTTAGGAGATATTGAAAAACTAAAAGAGATAGTTAAAAACAGTAGGTATATAGTTTTTTTTGGAGGAGCAGGTGTTTCAACAGAAAGTAACATACCAGACTTTAGGTCGGAAACAGGCCTTTATAGCGGGACAGATGGCCTAGGAAGAGAACCAGAGTATATGTTGAGTCATGAGTGCTTTATTAATGAGCCAGAAGAGTTTTACAGTTTTTATAAGGACAAGATGATTTATACAGATGCCAAGCCAAACGATGCCCACCTAGCCTTGGCAGAGCTAGAAAGAGAAGGGAAGCTAAAGGCAGTTGTAACTCAAAATATAGATGCCCTACACCAAATGGCAGGGTCTAAAAATGTTTATGAATTACATGGATCTGTTCTTAGGAATTACTGTGAATCTTGCCAGACCTTTCACGACCTTGACTATATATTAAAGTCTAAGGGAGTTCCACATTGTAAGGAGTGTGGTGGGATTGTTAAACCAGATGTGGTCCTTTATGGAGAATCTTTAGATATGGATGTTTTAAATGAAGCAGTGGACCATATATCTAAGGCAGATACCTTAATTGTTGGGGGAACCTCCCTAAGGGTTTATCCAGCTGCAAGTCTAATAAGATACTTTAAAGGCAAAGACCTGGTTTTAATAAACAAGTCAGACACACCCTATACAGACCAAGCTAGCCTGGTTTTCAATGATAGTATAGGTAAAATATTATCAGAAATAGTCTAGAGAAATGTCCTAGGAATAGGACATTTTATCTATGAGGAGGGATTTTTTTGAAAATAGAATGGAATAAAAAATATGCCACTATAGCTGTTTATTCTTTAATAGTTATATTTTTAAGCATAGTTTTTTATCAAATAACATCACAAATGAATATTTTTAAATCCAGGGTTACAAGCTCCCTTAGAATTTTTAATCCCTTTATAATTGGAGGAGTAATGGCCTATTTATTTAACTTTATTATGAAGTTTTATGAAGATAGGATTTTATTAAGTAAAAAATTTAAACCTGTTTTTGGGAAGAATAATAAACTAAAGAGGATAGTAGGCCTACTTACTACTTATATTACTGTCCTACTAATTCTTTATATATTTTCAAACTTTATATTCCCTCAGATAATAGCTAGTATATCCGGACTTGTAAATAATATTCCCTACTATATTGAAGAAACAAGCGACCTTTTAATAGATATAAATAAAAGGTTGTCTTTAAGCAAGGAATACTCAGACATAATAATAAAAAAATGGGATGAGTTTTTACAAACAGGCCTAGACTTTGTAACTAATTTAATTCCTAAGTTTGCTAACTTTATAAAAAATATTATCTCCAGCCTATGGAATGTAATCTTAGGGGTCATAGTTTCTATATATATCCTAATGGATAAGGAGAAATTTATAGGACTGGGAAAGAAGATTTTAGCAGCAAGTTTTTCCCAGGACCAATATAGGAAAACAGCGAATTTAATCAAGAGGGCCCATAATATTTTTAGTAAGTTTATAGGGGGCAAGATCTTAGATTCAGTAATAATTGGTATCTTAACCTTTATAATCTTAAAGCTTGTAAAGATGCCATTTACAATCCTAGTATCCTTTATAGTTGGCTTAACTAATATAATTCCATTTTTTGGACCCTTTATTGGTGCAGTACCATCTTTTATAATAATTTTATTTGAGTCACCAGTAAAGGCCCTATGGTTTATCTTGATTATAATAATAATCCAGCAAATTGATGGGAATATTATTGGACCAAAAATTTTGGGAGATTCCCTTGGCATATCAGCCTTTTGGATCCTATTTTCCCTACTGGTAACAGGCAAGCTTTTTGGATTTATTGGTCTTGTAATAGGAGTTCCACTTTTTACATTGATTTATTCCATAGTAAAAGATATAGTAGAAAATAGGCTGAGGAAAAAAGGCCTACCAGTAGAAACTAAGGATTATGAATAAGAGGTGTAAAATATTTAGTAGGGAGGGATTTATGACGTTTTTAGCTTGTTTAAAAGAAAATAAGGTCATCTTAATTTTAAGCCTAGTAGTATTGGCTGTCTTAAACAGCTTGTTTTATAGGCTTGGAATGGACCTAGTTAATATAAGTTTAATTACAATTTCATACCTACTAGTGCTACTAGTAGCTAGCTACCTTATTTATATTAAGAAGAAGGCCTATTTGGATCTTGTAGTAAATATTTGTGAAGAAACTAATGATAGTGAGGCCTTACTAGAAGTTTTATCTAAAATTAGGCTTACAGAGAAAAAGCTTTATAGGAGAATTGTTGAGAATATAGATAGGGGAAGCTTGGAAATAAATATAGATATAAGAAATAATAATTACAAGTAAAAGAGTCCTAGTTAAACTAGGGCTCTTTTTATAGTTGCCTAAAATTGGACTAGGAGAAAATACTTAAATATGGTAAACTATATACAAGAATATTTATTATATTCAGAAATTTTAGAATTTAGCAAATACCGTTAGGTTAGATAGGCTTAAACTAGTTAAGGAGGCGTTTTATATGAATTTATATTCGGCTGAGAACATCAGGAATGTTGCTTTATTAGGACACAGTAGTAGTGGAAAGACTACTTTAACAGAAGCACTTTTATTTGCAACAGGCGTATTATCAAGGCAGGGGTCTGTTCAAGATGGTAATACTGTGTCAGACTTTTCTGATGAGGAAATAGCTAGAGAAGTTTCTATAGGAACAACATCCATACCCTTAGAGTATAAGGGAATAAAGTATAATTTCTTAGATACACCAGGATATTTTGATTTCATAGGGGAGATGTATGGGGCCAAAAGAGCATCTGAAAGTACGGTCTTAATAATTGATGCTGCATCTGGAGTCCAAGTTGGAACAGAAAAGGCCTGGAAAAACTTAGAAAAATATAATACACCTAGGCTTATATTCTTAAATAAAATGGACAGGGAAGACATAGACTTTAAGGAGCTACTTAGTGAAATAAGGGAAGGTCTTGGTAGCAAGATTTTGCCTTTTGCAATTCCACTGGACAGTGATAAGGATGAATTTAACGGGTTTATAGATATATTAAATGAAAAAAAATATACTTACAAAAATAAGCTAGCAGAGGTTGAGGACCTACCAGAAGAATATAGGGAAAGGGTAGGAGAGATTAGGAATGAGATTGATGAAAAAATAGCTGAAACTAGTGAGGAACTTTTGGAAAAATATTTTGATGGAGAGCCCTTTACTAGGGAAGAAGAAATAGAAGGAATAGAAAAAGCTATTCTTCAAGGAGACTTGGTTCCTCTTATTATGGGCTCTGCAGAAGAATGTAAGGGAATGGATTTTCTCCTAGATATAATTAGGGACTTACTACCATCTCCTCTGGCAATAGAAAATCCTGTAGGCCTTGTAGATGGGGAAGAAATAGCCCTAGGCAAGGGAGAGGACCAACCTTTTTCAGCAGTTATTTTTAAGACCATAGTAGATCCATATATAGGGAAACTATCCTTGTTTAGGGTCTTGTCAGGTAGCCTTGAAAATACAAGTGAAGTTTATAATTCTACCAAGGATATTAAGGAAAGGGTTGGAGGAATCTTTAGCCTAAGGGGCAAGGAGCAAATTCCTATTAAGAAGGTTGTAGCTGGAGATATAGCGGCAGTTTCTAGGCTTAACAATACGGAAACGGGAGATAGCTTATCTGATGAGGAAAACCCTATTGTTTATGAAACAATTGAATATCCTAAACCAACTTTATATTCTGGTGTCAGGGCAAAGAGTAGAGAGGATGAAGATAAGCTAGGCAGTTCTTTACAAAAACTTAGGGAAGAGGACCCTACTTTTACAATAGAAAGAAATGAAGAAACCCGCCAGCTTTTAATTGGTGGCCAAGGAAATATGCAGATAAGGGCAATAATAGATAAGCTTAAAAATAAGTTTGATGTAGAAGTGGATTTAGAAACACCAAGAATAGCCTATAGGGAAACTATTAAGGGGGTTTCCGATGTTCAAGGGAGGCACAAGAAACAATCTGGTGGAGCTGGGCAGTATGGCGATGTTCATATTAGGTTTGAACCTTGTGATGAAGAGTTTTTATTTGAGGAAGAGGTATTTGGTGGATCGGTTCCAAAAAATTATTTCCCAGCAGTAGAAAAGGGGATAGATGAGTCTAGGAGTGAAGGGGTTTTGGCTGGCTATCCAGTTGTAAACTTTAAGGCTGTACTCCACGATGGTTCCCACCATCCAGTAGACTCAAATGAAATGGCCTTTAAAATTGCGGCTTCTATGGCCTTTAAAAAAGGTATGGAAGAGGCAAAACCAATCCTTTTAGAGCCTATAATGGCTGTTGAAATAATAATTCCTGAAGAATATATGGGAGAGATTATGGGGGATATGAATAAGAGGAGGGGAAGAATCTTAGGTATGGAGCAGGATGGTGAAGGTAATCAAATAGTTAGTGCAGAAGCTCCACACTCTGAACTTTTTGAGTATGCCATAGACTTAAAGGCTATGACCCAGTCTAGGGGAATTTTTCAAATGGAATTTTTAAGGTATGAGGAAGTTCCAAGGGATATAGCTGAAAAAATAATTGAAGCAAGTAAGGGAGAAAAATTAGAAAGTTAGGCTTGTAATAAAAAAACAGTAGGATCCAGTCCTACTGTTTTTTAGTGTATTTTTTTTTAATAGGGGTATAATTTTATTATGAAGTTCTACAGGAGGTGTGGAAAATGTTATGTCAATCATGTAATAAAAATGAAGCAACAATTCATTTTACAAAGATTATAAATGGAAGTATGGAGGAAAGGCATATCTGTGAAGATTGTGCGAAACTTGAGTCTGAAATAGGTTTTACTATGCCTATGTCCCTAAGTGATTTTTTTGGGGGGCTTTTGGACTATGGACAAAAAGAAGAGGGGGACTTAGATGAAAAGGTTTGCCCAAAATGTGGAATAACCTACAATAGACTCTTATCTTCAGGTAAGTTTGGTTGCTCTAAGTGTTTTGAAACTTTTGAGAGGGATATTTCTTCTCTTTTAAAAAATATTCATGGGCATGATGAGCATATAGGCAAAATCCCATCAAAGAGTAGTGAAAAACTTAAGTACAGGAAGGAAAAGGATAGGCTAGAGGTGCTTTTGAACCAGGCAATTACAAATGAAGAATTTGAGTTGGCTGCTAAATATAGAGATGAGATAAAAGAGATAGATGAAAAAATGAAGTCTATAGGAAAAAATATAGACGAACAATAGGTGGGTGATTTTTTGACTGAACTAGATAAATATGGAAGGATTGAGGACATAGTTATTAGTAGCAGGATTAGGATTGCTAGAAATATTGATAAGTACAAGTTTCCCCAATCTATGAATGTTAAGGAGGCCAATTCTTTAACTGGAGAAATGCTAGAAATAATGGCAGGATCTGATGATAGGTATGACTTCCATAAGATTAAAGATTTAACAACTACAGAAAAGACCTCCCTAGTGGAGGACCACTTAATTAGCCCTGCTCTTTATAGGGCTAATTTAAGGGGGGGATTTTTCTTAAGGGATGACAAGAAAGTTACCCTTATGATAAATGAGGAGGACCATCTTAGGATACAGGCCCTATTTCCTGGGTTTAATCTTAGGGAAAGCTGGAAGACTGCTTCAGAACTAGATGACTATATTGAATCTAAGATAGGCTATGCCTTTCATGAAAAGTTTGGCTACTTGACTTCTTGTCCAACTAATGTTGGAACAGGCTTAAGAGCCTCTATTATGGTCCACCTACCAGCTATAAAGCTAACTAATAATTTAAAGGAATTAGTTGAAATCTTAAGGAAGGTGGGGCTTACCTTAAGGGGGCTTTATGGAGAAGGAAGTAAGGGTTTTGGCTCCCTGTATCAAATATCCAACCAAACTACTCTAGGTCAAAGTGAAGAGGAGATAATTGATAAGTTGGAAAAGATAGTACTTCAAGTTATAGATAGGGAAAGGTCTACTAGGAAATTTTTAATGGACAAGGGTAGGATCAGTCTAGAGGATAAAATAATTAGGTCTTATGGTCTTTTAAACTATAATAGGAAGATTAATACTGAGGAGGCTATGACCTATATTTCTGATGTTAAACTAGGGATGGACCTAGGGATTTTAGAGGGAACTAGTAGTGAAAGTTTAAAGGAACTAACAATAGATATCCAGCCAGGAAAAATCCAGTGCAGGTTGGAAAAAGAGTTGAATAAGAAGGAAAGAGATATAGAAAGAAGTAATTATATTAGGGAATTTTTAAAGAAGGAGGAATAAAATGTCGATGTTTGAAAGATTTACAGAAAGTGCCAGAAAGGTAATACTCCTTTCTCAAAAAGAAGCTAAAAATTTAAAGCATAACTATATTGGGACTGAGCATTTACTTTTAGGTCTTTTGGCAGAGGGTGATGGTTTGGCTTCCAAGGTTTTAAAGGAGAGAAATATAACCCTAGAAAGGGCAAGACAAGAAGTTATAAAAGTTTTAGGCCAGGTTCCTGATTCAGAGGAAGATATTGAAATTTTAGGCTATACTCCAAGGACTAAGAGGATTTTTGAATTGGCAATTGTCCAAGCTAGGGACCTGAAAAATAACTATGTTGGAACAGAGCACCTACTTTTAGGCCTAATAGAAGAGAATGAAGGGGTGGCTATAGTTGTTTTAAATAGGCTAGGCTTAAACTTAAAGGAACTTAGGGGAAGCATTTTAAATGTGGCTGAGGGCTACAACCCTAAACATTCCAATAAGTCATCCCAAGCTGTTGAAACTCCTAATTTAGATAATTATGGAATAGACTTAAATAAGGAGGCTGAAGCTGGAAATATAGACCCTATTATTGGAAGGGAAAAGGAAATAGAAAGGGTTATTCAGGTTTTAAGTAGGAGGACTAAGAATAATCCAGTTTTAATTGGGGAACCAGGTGTTGGAAAAACTGCCATAGCTGAAGGTTTGGCCCAAAAAATTGTAGAGGGGGAAGTTCCATCTGTAGTTGAAAACAAGAGGGTTATTTCCTTAAACCTTTCTAGTATGATAGCTGGTGCAAAGTATAGGGGAGAGTTTGAGGAAAGGCTAAAGGGTGTTTTAGAGGAACTTAAAAATGCTGGAGATGTGATACTTTTTATAGATGAACTCCATACAATAGTAGGAGCTGGAGCAGCAGAAGGAGCAATGGATGCTTCTAATATTTTAAAACCAACCTTGGCCAGGGGAGATATCCAAATAATTGGTGCTACAACTATTGATGAATATAGGAAGCATATAGAAAAAGATTCTGCCCTTGAAAGAAGGCTTCAACCTATTTATGTTGATGAACCAAATGTTGAGGATAGTATAGTGATTCTTAAGGGTCTAAGAGATAAGTATGAGGCCCACCATAAGGTTAAGATTACTGATGATGCCATAGAGGCTGCAGCTGAACTATCCCATAGGTATATAGCAGATAGGTTCTTGCCAGACAAGGCAATAGACTTAATAGATGAGGCGGCATCTAAGGTTAGGATTGCAGCAGATACAACTCCATCTGGAGTCAAGGAATTAGAAAACAGGTTGGAAGAGCTAGCCCAAGAAAAAGAAGAGGCTATAAATACTCAAAATTATGAGAAGGCTGCAAGAGTAAGGGATGAGGAGCAGGAAATAAAACGTAAATTGGAAGATAATAAGACTGAGTGGAGCAGGGATAGGAAGGTTACCAACCTAAAAATTTCTTATGATGAAATAGCAGAAATTGTTTCTGATTGGACAGGTATTCCAGTTACTAGGATGAATGAAGAAGAAAGTAAAAGACTTTTAAAATTAGAAGAAAAAATCCATGAAAAGGTAATTGGACAAGACCAGGCTGTAAAGGCAGTTTCAAAAGCAGTTAGGAGGGCTAGGGTTGGACTTAAAGACCCTAATAAACCAGTTGGAACCTTTATATTTGTTGGACCTACTGGTGTTGGAAAAACTCATTTGGCCAAGGCTTTAGCAGAAGAGCTATTTGGCGATGAAGATTCTATGATTAGGATAGATATGTCTGAGTATATGGAGAAACATTCAGTTTCTAAACTTGTTGGATCACCTCCTGGATATGTAGGACATGATGATGGTGGACAACTTACAGAGGCAGTTAGGAGGAGGCCGTATTCAGTTATCCTCTTAGATGAGATTGAAAAGGCCCATCCTGATGTATTTAATATACTACTACAAATCTTAGATGATGGTAGGTTAACAGACTCTAAGGGTAGGACTGTAGATTTTAAAAATACAGTGATTATATTAACTTCTAATGTTGGAGCTACTAGTATTAAGAAGCAAAATGTAATAGGCTTTTCATCTGGAAGTTCAGATGAGGAAGAAGTTGAAGAATATGAAAAAATGAAGGAAACTATTACAGAGGAGCTTAAAAGAACATTTAGGCCTGAATTTTTAAACAGGATTGATGAGGTCATAGTCTTCCATAACTTAAGGGAGGAAGACATAAAAGATATAGTAGACATTATGATGAAGGAGTTAGAAGAGAGACTTGCCAACCTGGATATTAAGGTTAGGGTTTCTGAAAAAACCAAGGAATTTATAGCCAAGAAAGGCTTTGATCCAGTTTATGGTGCTAGGCCATTGGAAAGGACCATTAGGAGAATGATCGAGGACCAAATGGCTGAGGAGCTTTTAAAGGGAAGTATTTCTAAGGATGATGAAATTTTAATAGATGTAGAAGATGGGAAATTAACTTTTAAAAAAACTGAATAGTTTGTAGTATAATGAAGTTAGCCTAATTTTAGGCTAACTTCATTTGCTTTAATTAAGAAAAGCTTAATAAAATATATAGGGAAAATTAAATATATGGGGATATTATATAAATAAGGAGGAAGTATGGCTAGGAAAAAAACCATTTTTATTTGCAGTAATTGCCAGTATGAAAGTGTAGGCTATCTTGGCAAGTGCCCAGAATGTAATTCTTGGGGAACCTTGGAAGAAGTAGAGGTAAAAAAAGATGGACCAAGGGGGACAAGGCAGAAAGCTAGTAGGAAAATAAATAGGCTTAGAGACATTAAGTCTAATAATAGTGATAGGCTAGTGACTAGTATAAAAGAGTTTAATAGGGTTATGGGGGGCGGAATTGTAAAGGATTCTGTTACAATAATTTCAGCAGTACCAGGTGCAGGGAAGTCTACCCTTCTTTTACAAGTTGCCAATGACTTGGCGAGTCTTGGAAGTAAGGTCCTGTATGCATCGGGGGAGGAAAGTGAATCCCAGATAAAAAATAGGGCCGACAGGATAGTGGGAGATATTGATGAAAACCTATGGGTTGTA
>JASLBE010000021.1 GCA_030146705.1 Tissierellales bacterium
AAAGTGGGCAATATTTTGGGCAGTTATATCAATACCTTTTGTAGTAATTGGATTTAAAAAACTTAAGGAAAACTTAGATAAGGGTTCTGATGAAAAAATGCTATTGGGATTAGTAGGAGGTTTTGTATTTGTGCTTTCTGCACTTAAGATACCATCCGTAACAGGTTCTTGCTCCCATCCAACAGGTGTTGGGCTAGGGGCTATACTTTTTGGACCAACTACTATGACAGTAATAGGACTAATAGTACTTTTATTCCAGGCACTACTATTAGCCCACGGAGGATTAACTACATTAGGAGCCAATGTTTTTTCAATGGCTATTATGGGACCCCTTATTTCCTATGGAATATTTAAGCTTTTAAAGGGAGATAAGGAAAATCCTAAACTTGCAGTATTTTTAGCTTCAAGCCTAGGAAACCTTGGGACCTATGTTGTAACCAGTATCCAGCTAGCAGTTGCCTTTCCTGATGCAGCAGGAGGAGTGGCAGCTTCAGCAATGAAGTTTATGACAGTCTTTGCCCTTACCCAGGTTCCACTGGCAATAGTTGAGGGAATAATTACAGTTATAATCTACAACTTAATTTCCCAATACAAAAAGGAAGGAGTGCTTAATATTGGATAAGGTAAAAAAACAAAACTTAATATTATTTTTACTGGCAATAGCGATTATTATAGCTCCTTTAATAATTAAAATGGGGTCTGAGTTTGAAGGTGCAGATGACCAGGCTGAAGGTGTAATAGAAGAAATTGCACCAGACTATGAGCCTTGGGCAGAACCATTTTGGGAGCCACCAAGTGGTGAGGTAGAAAGCTTATTGTTTTCAGTTCAAGTGGCTATTGGAGCCATAGCCATTGGTTATGTCCTGGGAACCTATAAGGAAAGAAGAAAAAATGTTAATAATAGATAAGTATGCCTACAATAATAGGCTAAGAGACTTTAATCCACAGGTGAAATTTTTACTTGCCTGTGGAGGTCTTTTATTGTTTCGGCTAATAAATATAAACTTATTATATGGATTAAATATTATATTTATGTCCCTAGTGACAGTCTTAATAGCAAAGATACCTTTTAAGAGGTATCTTTCAATGTTTACTGTCCCTTTAGTTTTTTTGTTAATGAGTCTTATAACTATAATGGTTTCCATAAATGATGTTGACTATATTTATAGCATTAAAATATTCACTAAAGAATTAGGTGTTACCCAGCTTTCTTTAGCTAGGTGCCTTAACTTGTTTCTAGGGGTCTTATCCTCCCTAAGTTCCATATACTTTTTTATGCTAACAACACCAATGAATGATATAATAAAGGGCATGAAAAAACTAAAAATCCCCAATCTATTTATTGAACTAATGATTTTAATTTATAGGAGTATATTTATATTCTTAGAAGAAATGCATAATATTGACCTGGCACAAAGACTAAAGTTTGGCTATGAAAATAAGGCTAATTCCTTAAGGTCTATATCCTTATTAGTTAGTAATTTATTTAGGAAAATTATAGAAAAACACCAAGAAATGAACTTAGCCTTGGAGTGTAAATTATATGATGGGGAATTTAAAATAGGTGATTAAATGATAGAAGTAAAAGACTTATATTATGAATATGAAGATGGGACAAGGGCCCTTAAAAATATTAGTATTGATGGAAATAAGGGAGATGTAATTGGGATAATTGGTTCCAATGGTAGTGGTAAGTCAACCTTGTTTTTAAATATTATGGGGATTTTAAGGCCTAAAAAAGGAAGTATCTACTACAAGGGAAAGAAACTAAACTATAAGAAGGCTAGGCTCAGGGACTATAGGAAGGAAGTAAATATGGTTTTTCAAAATCCTGACCAACAACTTTTTTACTCAGATGTTTATGATGATATTGCCTTTGCTCTTAGGAACTTAGGCCTGGGAGAAGAGGAAATAAAAACCAGGGTAGAGTCAGCCCTAGTTGAAGTTGGTTGCTTGGATCTCCTTAAGAAACCTATACATTTTTTAAGCTATGGCCAGAAAAAAAGAATAAGCATAGCAGGTATATTGGCACTTGATTCCAAGGTTATTTTAATGGATGAACCAACCTCGGGCTTGGATCCTCAAATGACTAGGGAAATGAAAAATATAATTGGAAAAATAAGCAAGACTAGGAAGATTTTAATATCTAGCCATGATATGGACTTAATATATGAGATATGTGACTATATTTATGTAATAAATAAGGGGGAGATAACTTTTAGTGGGTCCCCTGGAGAGGTTTTTAAAAACACAGAAATTTTACAGGCAGCCAAGTTAAATAAGCCTTGGCTAGTTAAGATTCATGAAGTTTTAGGCCTTCCCCTATTTAAAAATGAAGGTGAATTTTTAGGTTATAAGAAAGAGTTATAGGGAGTTTTTCTTATGATTTATAAGTTAATAGCTTATTGGGGCTAGTTTTCCAGGCTTAGTTTATTGTTATAAAAATTAAAAATTCCTAAAATTTACCTGCTGGTAAACCAGGGGGTAGTTGTTGGAATTTACAAGTTATCCTAGATTTATCATTCTTGTATTTATTAAGCTTATATGATAGACTATTATGGAAAATAAAATAGACCTAATGAGAAAGGAAATTGGTTAAAATCCAATGCAGCCCCCGCTACTGTGAAGCTGACGATGTCATAAATGCCACTGAAATTTATATTTTGGGAAGGTGTGACTAAGGTTGAAGCTAAGCCAGGAGATTTACTTATTAGGAGCATAAACCTTTCGGTGGGAGAGGAAATTTTTGATTTTGATTATGATTTGTTGCCCCTGAAAATTTCAGGGGCTTATTTTTTTGAAGGAGTGAATTAATGAAAAAGATATATGGGGTTGGTACAGGACCAGGAGATAAGGAATATTTAACACTTAAGGCTGTAAATGTTATAAGGGGAGCAAGTGTTATATTTGCACCAAACAACAGGGGAAAGAATATGGCCATAGATACTGCTAGAGACTTTATTGAGGGTAAAAAAATAGTTCTAATAGATTTTCCTATGGGAAAGGTCACAATAGAAGACTACAAAAATGCTGCTAGGATTATAGAGGCAGAAATTCCTGAGGGGGAAAGTGGTGCTTTTTTAACTATTGGGGACCCTATGGTTTATAGTACTTTTATTTAT
>JASLBE010000047.1 GCA_030146705.1 Tissierellales bacterium
AGCATTTTGATACCTATAAGTTTTTTCGTCCTCATCAATAGTTATATCATATGCATCAGATACTATAATGGCAGAGAACTTAATTTTTCCAGATATATCATTGGAAACTCCAGCTTCGGGATCATTTATTGCATTTTTTAAATCGTCATAAAAGCTATCCATATCAGGCTTTAAATCAGGCTTTAAGCTTTTTTTGTTACCACATGCGACTAGTAAAAAAACACTCATAATGATACCAGTAATTAGTATGAACTGTCTTTTTGAAATTTTTTTCATTTTTACCTCCAAAGTTATATAATAATGGTATAATAATAGAACTAAATTATATTATAATAATTGAAAATTTACAAATTTTTTTATAATTAGAAACAAGCTATAAATTTATTTGAAAGTTGAAACAGTAGTATAATTTTAGAAACTATATAATGGAGTGGATAAGTATGAAGGAAAAAATATTAATAGGTGGGTTAACAGTAGGGATTTTGTTGGGATCAACACCAGGGCTAGCAGAAAATTTTAATAAGTTAGATGCTAACACTAGCTATATTAGCTATAGGATGGACAACAAAAGTAAGGAAGCCCTTATTAAAAGTAAACAGGACTATATTAATAATAAGAAAAAAAGCCCTGTTACTAATAAAACTGAAGCCCTAAAGAACAAGGAAGACTTTATAAAGAATAAGCAAGAAATTATAAACAACAATAAGGCAGAAGGACTTAAAAATAGGGAAGAAGCCCTAAAGAACAAGGAAGACTTTATAAAGAATAAGCAAGAAATTATAAATACCAATAAGGCAGAAGGACTTAAAAATAGGGAAGAAGCCTTAAAGAACAAGGAAGACTTTATAAAGAACAAGCAAGAAATAATAAACAACAATAAGGCAGAAGGACTTAAAAATAGGGAAGAAGCCCTAAAGAACAAGGAAGACTTTATAAAGAACAAGCAAGAAATTATAAACAACAAAGTTAAGTTAAAAGATATAAAAAAAGATAATTGGTTTTATGATGATGTCCAAGAATTAGTGGACTTAGGTGGACTTTCAGGTTATGAAGATGGAACTTTTAGGCCAAATAATAAAATATCTCTTGGTGAGTTTTTAAAACTAAGTATGACTTCTATTGGTCAAACTAAGTATGAAAAAATTAATGGAGAACATTGGGCTATGCCTTACTACAATGAAGCTATAAAAGAAGGAATTATAAAAACAGATGATTTTGGAAATACAGCTGTAGATTTTAATAGGCCAATTAGTAGGGAAGATATGTCCTATATAATAATGAATATAAACAGTATAATGCAAGATGAAAAATTTGAAGATACAGCGGGAGTAGAGGAAAATATTAGGGATTATAAAAATATAAATCCTAATAGGAAAAAACAAGTCTACCAAGCCTATAAAAAAGGAATTATTACTGGCAAAGGAAATGGTTTTAATCCTAAAGATAGTACTACAAGGGCTGAGGCTGCAACAGTTATAATGAGAAGTTTAAATCCAGAAAATAGAACTAATAATAGGTAAAAAATAAATAAACACTTTTAGGCAACTATTTATAGTTGCCTTTTTTATTACCCTTCTTACTTGGAATAAAATATAGCTAATATGGTATAATAAGTAAGAATTCAAATAATTCAATATTTATGGAGGGGATTAAAATTAATATTGAGTATAGACTTTTACAAACAGGTAAAATGTCAGATAGGGAAATTGAGGATTTTTTGAAGGTTTTTAATGAGGCCTTTAATATGGAGTATTCTAAGGCTTGGTTTAGCTGGAAGTATTTAGATAATATTTATGGAGATTCTTTTATTGTTATTGCTTATGTTGGGGATGAGCCAATTGGTATAAGAAGTTTTTGGAGGAATGATTTGGGAGGAACTCTTTCCTACCAACCTTGCGATACAGCGGTTTCTTCAAATTATAGGAAATTGGGAGTTTTTTCTAAAATGACTCTTGTTTTATTAGATAGGTTAGGAGGCCATTTGATTTATAATTTTCCAAATGAAAATTCCTTTCCTGGGAATATCAAACTTGGCTGGAAGCTTAAAAGTTTTTTATACTTAAAACTAGTAGGAGCTAGGCGAAAGTTAAAGGAAGAAACTTTTTTTATGGAAGATGATTATTTAAAATGGAGGTACATAAATTCTCCAATAAACAAGTATTTTTATTATGAAAATAAGGGTGACTATTATTTACTTTTTAAGAGAAAGGCTAACTTTTATTATGTATTAGGAAGATTTAACGGGGAGTTTGCTGATGAATTTACTAGGGCAAGTTTTCCAATTTTATTTAATTATACTAGTGAAGAAACTCTTATGTATAGGGTTTTTAAAAACAAGACAAGACTTGTTACTTATGATGTGGATGCTAGGTATAAAGATATAGAAATTCCTATTCATAAGGGAGATTTTTTCTAAGGAGGACTAATATGATTTTTTTAAAAAAAATAGTTAAGCTTATCTTAAAATATCCCTTAATTCTAATGAATTTTATCTATACAAGATATTATTATGGGAGGGCTGGGCAGGGCTTAACATTTATTGATAATCAACTTGAAGATGATAAGGTTTTAGTTATATCCCCCCATGTGGATGATGAGACTATAGGAATGGGGGGGACTCTTTTAAAGTATAGGAACAGGGGAGCTAGGATAAGTCTAGTATATATTACTGATGGAAGTGGAAGTGTTTCAGACTTAAGCAAGTTGGAACTTTCTAAAGCCAGGGCCAAGGAGGCAAGAGAGGTCCAAGAAAGCTATGGAGTAGGGGAACTTTATTTTCTAGACCAGCTAGACGGTAGTGTAAACTCAGAAGACCAGGAGGCGGTCCTTAGGTTAGTTGAAATATTAGACATAGAGAAGCCTAGGAAAATATATACTCCCAACTTATTAGACGGGCATAGGGACCATATTGCTTCAACAATACTTTTGTTAAAGGCAATTGAAATTTGGGATAGGGATTTTAAAAATATTTGCATGTATGAAGTTAACACTATGAATGACCCTAGGCTTATTAATCGGGTTACTAGACTTGATGAAAGTTTATATAAGGAAAAGGCGAGTATATATAGGATATTTAAGAGTCAAGATGTTATGGGATTTGATGCTTTTTTACTTATGGATAGGAGCAAGGCTAAACTTATAAGTGGGGCCTATGGGGCGGAAGTATTTTTGCTAGTCAGTTTAGAAGAGGCAAAAAAAATAGACCAAATTTTGCTTGAAATGGACTTTAAGCCTGAAAAAATGAAACAGTTAGCTAGTCAGTATAACTTACTAATATCTTTTTTCAAAAATCGGTCTAGGAAGCAGGCTATAACAAATGAAATTCTTAGGGCAATAAAATAAAAACCTAGGTAAATTATTAGCTAGTAGTAAAAGAACTAGTTCTTTATATAAAACAAGGCTGGAACTTAAGTTCCAGCCTTGTTTTATATAATATCTTTAATTAATTTTACCGCCTTGTCCTTGTCCATATGGTGGTAGAATTTACCATTTATCATAAGGTTGGGGCCTAGATGACACTTCTTAAAGCAGTTTTGAGTACTAAGTCTTATTTTTCCATTGGGACTAACCTGGTTAAAGTCCAAGCCAAGGCTAGACTTTACTGCCTTTATAACTTCTAGGGATCCATTTTTTGCACATCTTGGACCACTGCAACAAACAATTTCATATTCAACTAAAGATTCCTTAATAGAAGGTATAAACTTTATTATTGTCTTAACAACCTTTTCATCTAGGGAAAGGCGTCAGCAATTTGTTTTTGATGGCTATATGAAACCATAGAAAAAATATCCTGACAAGTTCTTATTGCCATCTTGCAACCATCTTGATTTTTAAGCCCAAAACTATCTACCAAGGCCTCTAACTCTTCTTTAAAAATTACTTCCTTATTTTTATCATCCATATACTCTCTCCTAAATAAATCTTGCCTTATTAAGTAATTTGTCTATCCTGCTTATTTAATACCCAAATGCTACAAATATAAAATTTACTAAGAAGCAGCCTATAAATAATTATAAGAACTTAGATTTTAAATTATACCAATACATATTTTTATCTAGCATAATTCTTTTAATATTCCTATGGGAAATACCAAGGGTAATATCTTTTACATTCCTATACCTATATTCTTTTCCATCTACAATAATTAGAGTTGAATTTTTATATCTTTTAGTGGGCTCTAGTCTTATAGGGATATTTCCTGGTATAACAGAGCTATTTGGTAGAGATCTGTAGGCTTGAGAGTTTATTGGAGATAGTGGTGTAAGTTGTAAAGTATTTAAAGTAGGATAAATAACACTGCCACCACTAGACATATTGTAGGCAGTACTTCCAACTGGGGTTGATACAATTAATCCATCACCACTAAAGGTTTGTAGGTGGTTATTGTCTATGTAGACATTTATGTGGATTACTTTAGAATCAGCAGTTTTTACAGTAACTTCATTTACTCCAGTTAGGGTATAGTCTCTCCTACTAGTACTAACAGTAGCTTTAACTAGGGCTATTTCCTCTATAGAATAATCATTTGCTTTAAATCTTTCTATAAAGTAGTCTATGTTTTCAGGTAAGATTTCTTGAAAAAAACCAAGATGTCCAGTATTTATTCCTATAAATGGAATAGTTGGGAAATTATATCTTCTAACAGCTCTTAAAAAAGCCCCATCTCCCCCCACACATATATTTAAAATAGCATTCTCATCGTAATTCATCGTCGGCATATATCCAGCTTTTTTTAACTGTTTAGATAATAATTTAGATGTTTCTTGAGAATGTATATTTCTATTTGATATTATATTGATAATATTACTTTTTAAATTAGTCAAAATTTACACCCCTAATTAATAATGATTTATAATTCTTTTAAATTTACTTTAGTATAACATATTACTATTATATAATAAAACTATGACAAATGATAATATAAGGAGTATAAAATTGTTGGAAGTTAGAAAAGATTTTTTAAGAAAAATACAAGAAGTAGAAAAAGAGAGCCTAAGGGAAAGTCTATATAAAGAAGGACTGTCTAGGAGGCTATTTAATAGGTATTTTAAAGAAGGAATTATTTATGTAAATAAAGAGAGGGTCAGAAAGGGCTACCTATTAAAAAAGGGAGACCTTATAGAAATAATACTAAATAAAGAACTAGATTACATTGAGCCAGAAGTAGGAGAAATTAAAATTTTATATGAAGACCACAGTCTACTTATAGTGAATAAGGAGGCAGGTATGGTTGTCCACCCTATAAAGTATTATACAAGGGGGACCCTGTTAAATTTTGTCAAAGGGTATTTTCTTAAACAAGGTATTTTAACATCACCTAGACTTGTAAATAGGTTGGATAAAGATACTGAGGGCCTAATAATAATTGCAAAAAATTCTTATGTAGACAGCCTGATGTCTGACCTAATAAAGGATAATAGGCTAGATAGGAAATATATAGCCTTAGTAAAGGGGAGACTAAGCAAGGATTTTGGCCTTATAAATAAGCCTATTTTAAAGGTTGATGGAGAAATGGAAAGGATTATAG
>JASLBE010000042.1 GCA_030146705.1 Tissierellales bacterium
TGATGAGTTATATAGGTAAGGATCTAAAGTAAAATATATTAAAGGAGGCCTTGAATATTTAGGATTAACATATTCAAGTACATTATTATAAGTTGGTTTATAATCTGAAAATGAATAAAGGAGATAAAATGAAAAAGATATTATATTTTATTATTACAAGTATAATTTTATTAACAGGATGTAGGAATATTGATAGTAATATAATAAGTAAAGATCAAAAAAATCTTACAGAGTATTTATCTATATCCTATACTACTTATAACGATAACCAGGGACCTCAATCTGGTATGACAACGAATATTATGATATATGATATAGAAAAAGATAATTTAGAAAAACTTAATTCAGTAGAATATACATCACAATATCCATTAGCTGTCTATAGTAAAAGTGATAATAAAATTTATTTTTCCTCAAAAAATGAAAAAGCTGGGGATGGTGATGAATTATTTTCGATAGACCTTAAAACTAATGAGAAAAAACAATTAACTGATGATTTATTTGCAATAAATCATATTCTTCCTAGAAAAGATAATATCCTTGTAGTTGGTGTTAAGAAAGGTACTAGGGCATTAAGGCTCATAGAGTATAATAAGAAAACAGGAAAAGTTATTTATAATAACTTGGAAGATGACGATACAGATGTGTGGTCGATTTGTCTAAATATAGAAAATGAAAATGAGTTTTATACTTCGACGTATTCTCAAGAGCAAGGCTACAAAAATGCTGAAAAGCATTTTAAAAAAGAGTTAGATAGATATTATTATCCAGACAATACATTGACTAGATATAAAAATGATTTTTCATTAAAGGAAAAAATATTTGTCTTTGAAAAGGAGAAGATACTTTCAATGTCAGCAACGGATAAATATTTATTGATTAATCGTGATGGAGATAGTAGTAACTATAATAGTATGGAAGTAAGTAGAATAAATTTGGATACAGGGGAATTTGAGGAGATAAAAATACCTGGTGTAAAAAATATTAGTGACCTTCAACTTGATCGAAATAATACTGGAATATATTATTTGGGTTCGGATGAAAATTATGAAAATATAGGTATTTATTATTTTGATGTGGTTACAGGTAAAAAGAAAACTATTTTTGTGGAGGAAGCGGGAATAGGACATATTAATAATTTTATTTTAATGGGTAACTGAGTTTTGCTTTAGTAGGCAAAATTAATAAGCAAAAATATTGTATATTTACTAGGGGGTATAAGGTGGTACTAATATTGATATTAGGATCAGATGCTTTGTCAGATTATGAACGAGAATTTATTAATGATATATTTGAAACAATGAATTTAAAAATGTACAATATTTCTTTTAATATACTTGGAGATAAATTTGATGTTGAAGAAGCATTATCAGAAACATTTATAAAGATAATTAAAAATATAGATAAAATATCTTCTTTGCCAAAATCTCAAGTAGAGCCATACTGTGTTACAATTTTAAAAAATGAGACAATGAATGTAATAAGAAATCGTAAAAAAATTGTGCATACAGATAATATAGATTGTTTTTATAATCTTGAGAGTGAGTATGGTGTTGAGGATGAATATTTAAAGATAGTAAATAAGGAAAGGTTATTAAGTTGTATTAATAAATTATCCTATGAAGATATGACCCTTATTTACTTGCGGTTTGTTAATGAAATGAAGTTTAATGATATAGGAGAACTGTTTAACATTACAGAGGAAGCAGCAAAAAAACGTGGACAAAGGATTTTAAGAAAGCTAGAAAGATATTATAAAGAAGGTGATTTAATTGCTGGAAAAATGTAAACATAATTTTATTGAAATTTGTAAAGAATCTTTAGGAAATGAAATAAATAAAAATGTAAAATATAATGTTGATAAAATTACATATAAAAGCTTATATAAAATGGAAGTTGTTGAGCTGTCTAAAAAAATAAACTTATTACCACTGGAATATCAAAATATATTGTTTTCAAAGTATTACTTTAATAGTGGGCCTATGGAAACAGAGCGTGTTTTTGGTATAGAAAATGCTAAAAACAAATTATCTTATATTGAAAAGATGTTAACTTATTTTATGGGATTAGAAAATACATTTATTGATAAAATATCTTTAGAAAAGGCATGTGAAATATCTATTAATAAAATTACTCAAGAATATGAGAGTGTAGTTATTACAAAAAAGCCAAGTTATTCTAAAAAATTTAGAAGGAAAGTTAAAGAAATCAAAATAAAAGAAAACCTGAATCAGAAAATTGTTGGATTAAGTAGAAAAATTGCTATATTTATTTTAATATGTATGCTAAGCTTCTCAACCATCTTAGTAGTTAATGCAGAAGTTCGAGAAAATGTTTTTAAATGGGTAGTTTTAACATTTCCCAAATTTAGTGTTATAAGGTCAGGAAATATGGGCCAGGGCAATAAACCAATAAGCCTTTCATCTTTTAGAATTAATTATATTCCAACTGGATTTAAACTAGATAATATTAATGAAGGAAGAAGTATGCTTGTTTATAATTATTTATCAAATGATAATAAAGAAATAATTATAAAATTTATTAGATCTTCAGACAAGGGTCAATCATACTATGATACAGAAAATATAGATATAGAAGAAATAAACTTTAAAGGATCTATAGCATATATATGGCAAACAGATAAGATGACATATTTAATATGGAACGAAGCTGGTATTGAGATTCATCTGGTAGGTAATTTAAGTAAAGAGGAGATTTTAAAGGTTGGAAGGAATATTTTAAAATAATAAAAATATTTTCATTTTCTCTCATTATGGCTTATATAGCTAGAAAAGCTAGTAAGGGTTAAGGCCTTCCTTAAAGTAGTATAAGAATATGATAAATAATATGCTTTAAAAGGTTGACTCAAGTAAATTATAATATAATTTATTTTTAAGAAGTTTTAAACAAGATAAAATCCTGTATTTATTTTAGCTTATAGACTTCCAAAAAATATTATATATAAACTAAGGGAGTGGTAAGTTTGTTAAAAAAGAAAATAGGAATATTACTAATAGTTTCAACTTTATTAGTATGTTCCACAGTTGTTGTAAATGCAGGTAAGGAAATAAGAATAATGGTTGATGGAATGGAGCTTAAAACGGAAGTTAAACCTATTATTATTAATAATCGAATACTGTTACCATGTCGCTCCTTATTAGAGACTTTGGGGGCTAGTGTAGATTGGATACCAGATACAGAAACTATTATTTGTACAAATGATAATTTAGGGATAGAGCTAAAAGTCAATAGTAATATAGCTATAGTGAATGGAATAAAAGTTAAATTAGATACTGAAGTTAAGTTGATTGATGGCATAACTTTTATCACTATAAGGTTTATTGCAGAAGAGATGAAAGCAAATGTTCAGTGGAAAGAAGATACAAGAACTGTTAGTATTGTAACAAATAAAAAAAATCATATTAAAAATAATTATGACAAATCAATAATTGTAGATTCAGAAAATATCTTAAATACAATCAAGCATTTAACAGTTAAACCGCGTGTAGTTGGATCTGATACTGAAAAAGAAATGGCTAAATTCTATGGAAATATTTTGGAATCTTATGGATATGAAGTTGAGTTTCAAGAATTTCCTTTTAAAAATTTAAGTATTAATGAGGTTTCCAAAATTAATAAAAATAAAATATTAGATTTTAATTATAAAAAAGTTGATGGTAGAGGAGTAAATGTTATAGCTAAAAAATCATCAAACTTAAATGATAATGCAGATATTTTAGTCATTAGCGCTCATTATGATTCAGAGTCTATAAACAATGGTGTAATAGATAATGCTACTGGAGTTGCAGCTGTTATGGAACTTTCCAATATATTAAAAGACATACCTCTTGATCTAGAAGTTAGATTTATTTTGTTTTCTGGGGAAGAAAACTTTATGTCTGGTTCAAGATATTATGTTAGTAAGCTAAAAAAACATGAACTAGAACGAATCAGTAATATAAATATAGATTCAATAGGTGAAGAAGGTAACTTATTACCAATAATTGGAACAATTAATGGTGAAAGAAACCAGGTCGCATCTTTATTTGATGAATATATAAAAGATAAATCAATTGAAATAAAAAAAGGACCTCCAAGTGATTATTTAGCTTTTGAGTATGCAGGAAGACCAGCCATTACAGTAGCTCAATATCCATCAAAACTACTTACTAATATTGAGGGATTAATAAGTGGAGATAAAATTGAGAGGGTTGATGTTGTAAAAATTAAAAAAGTAATAGAAATGATATATGGCATAATATTGAAAGAATACTTAATATTATAAATTAGATAAAATAGTAAAGGTGGTTTAAAATGAAAAAAATATTAGTATGGATTATTTTAAGCTTGTCCTTATTTAGTGGGTGTACAGGAACAGATAAAACACATATAGAAGAAACAGAGAAATATATAGGATATATAAGCCTATGTGATGGGGTGGATCTTGAGTTAGATGATTTTGAATTTATTACGGAAAAAGACAAAGAAAGAATAAAAGAACTAAATTTATCAGAAATGGATATGCCCAATGGATATTATATTTATGATATATCAGACAATATTTTAAAATTTAAAATTACAGATGAAACAGAGTTTACTTTTTTTGATTCAGGAAATATTTTTGTATCAGAGGCTGATGATAAAAAATACACAACAGTTAATAAAGACGAGTTTAAAGAGTTTTTATATTTAGGTGGTGATAAACTAAGAAAAACACCATTTTGGGTAGAAGTAAAAGATGGTAAAGTCATAAGCATTAAAGAAGAATTTGTTAACTAAAGCATATGGAAGTTCTTTGAATTTAGGGAGTCTTATAACTAAGTTGAGTTTTTTAAAAAAGTATAAATTTTAGAAAATATTTTGATCTGTTGTTTTCATTAAATTAGTTAGTAGAGATGGAAGGAAATAAAGAAATAGCTTAAATAATTAAAAATTCTTATATTCTTAAAGAAAATCCTGGTATTTTAATATTAAAACATCGGGATTTTTTATAAATTGCTTTAAATTTATAGACTAAAGTTATATAGAATTTTATAAGGAATAAACTAGGATTACTAGTCCTAAGTTTTAACTTTTATTTTTTTATGGTATGATTATACTAGTTTGTAAAATAGGAAGTGATAGTTCTAGCTTAAGCTAGGACTATTTAAATAAAAGGAGGAAAATAATGAGATTTATTTCTTGGAATATTGATTCATTAAATGCTGCATTAACATCTGAATCGGCTAGGGCCTTAATGTCGAGGGAAGTTTTAAGAACAATTATAGACCACAAGCCAGATGTAATAGCCATTCAAGAAACTAAGCTAAGGGATACAGGACCAACAAAGAAACACCTTACTATACTAGAGGAAATGTTTCCAAACTATAATATAGCTTGGACTAGTTCAGAAGAACCTGCAAGAAAGGGCTATGCAGGAACTATGTTTTTATATAAAAGGGACTTAGAAGTTGAGGTAAGCTACCCTAAAATAGGGGCTCCAGATACTATGGATTTAGAGGGTAGGATTATAACTTTAGAGTTTAAAGATTTTTATTTGACCCAAGTTTATACTCCAAATGCTGGAAATGGTTTAAAAAGACTAGAAGAAAGACAGGTTTGGGATGAAAAATATGGTGAATACCTAGAAGAGTTAGACAAGGATAAACCTGTTATTGCCACAGGAGACTTTAATGTTGCCCATAGGGAAATAGACCTGGCCAACCCTAGTGGAAATAGGAATTCACCAGGTTTTACAGACGAGGAAAGAGAAGGCTTTACTAATATTTTATCTAGGGGGTTTGTAGATACTTTTAGGCATATACACGGAGATGTAGAAGGTATGTATACTTGGTGGGCTCAAAGGGTTAAGACTAGTAAGATTAATAATTCTGGCTGGAGGATAGACTATTGGCTTGTAAGTGATAGGCTTAAGGACAGGGTTAAAAAATCTGAAATGATAGATTCTGGAGAAAGGCAAGACCATACACCAATTCTCTTAGAAATAGACTTATAATTAAATAAAAATGAGGGCTCCTGGTTATAAAAACCAGGGGTTTTTTGTTTGGAATTTACAGACCTATTATTACCAGAAAATTGGAAAAAATGACAATAATTGTATATAATGATGTTAAGATTATATAAGGGAGGTGACTATATGAGATTTTGTGTTGAATTATTGTTAAACAAGCCTAGTATAAGCAAGGAAAAAAATAAGATGATTATGCATATAATGAAACTTTTATTTGAAAATACCAATGAGGATATGTATAAGGAGCTTTATGAGGGAGAAGAAAATAAGGAAAAAAACTTTAGTTTCAGTAGTTATTTAGGTAGGGGTGTCAAATTTAATAAGGATGATATATACATTCCTGACCAGAAAATTATTTTAAACTTTTCAACCTATGATACAAGGGAAGGAATTTTATTTTATAATTCATTTGTTAAAAACCTAGGTTTAGAGATACCAGTTGAAAAGAACTTAGTTACTATAAACTCTATTAATGAAGCTCCCAAGGGTAAGCTTGGGGAAAATATAATTTTTACTACAGCCAGCCCCATAGTTGTTAGAAACCATAAGGGAGATAATAAAAAGACTTGGTATTATAGCCTAGAAGACAAGGAAGGTTATAGGGTTTTTATGGAAAACCTTGGCTTCCAACTAAGGTCTAACCTAAAAGGGGTTAAGGAGGAAGATATAGAAGAAATTAGGATAAGGGTCTTAGAAAATAAACTAGTAAAGGTAAAACACTATGGAATAGTTATTCCTAGTAACCTAGGGAGGCTAGAAATTTCTGCCAAAGCCTATATTGTTGACTACCTGTATAAGGCTGGCATAGGAAGTAGGAGGTCCCAAGGCTTTGGATATTTAAATATAGGTTAAGGGAGGTGGAAGATTTGATTAGGTTTGAATTGGGAGATTGGAGGACAAATGCCTCCATATATGGATTAATACGGATACTTAGGCATAATAAGAGAGAGTATTTACTAGATGAAACTGGTGTTGAAATTAAGAAGGAAGTCCTGGAGAATTTTGAAGAAGACTACTTTAATTATTTTTCAGATACTTATGAAGAAGACCTACCTTGGTATAGGATTATTTCCTATGGGGATAGGCTGGATTATCAACTTGAAAACCCAGAGAAGATTACTAGGGAAGACTTGGAATATTTAAATAAACAGCTAGATTTGGTCAAGGATTATTTTACCAGGAATAATTATAAGAAGGTTTACCCCCTAATTAAGGGGGGAGAAGGACTTGAGAAAAAAGTCAAGGGCCTAAAGAAGATAAAGCTTAGGAAGAAGGATAAGCTTGAAGACAGGTTGGAAGAAATCATAGGTGAAATGACAGAACTTAGGGAGGTAATGAACCTGGCCAAGGGCAAGGATGGTAAAAAACATATAAGGGCCAAGGGGGTTATCTATAGCTTTATAAATAGGGGGATAGATGGGGTAGGATTTTTAAATAGGAATACAAAATATATAGATGTTTTTGAGGATTATAGGAATTACTTTATAAGGCCACTAGAGGAGAAACTAGCCAATGAAAAAGAGGTAAAGAACCCTTACGAGTGTTTTTCTTGTGGCAGTCCTATAAATACTATTGGTGAATCTTATACTATTAACCTAGTTAAAAATACTGGCTTTGATGTTGATAAAAAATCGTCCTATGTTTGGAACCATATGTCAGATATTTTAATATGCCCTAAGTGTAATTTTCTTTACAGTATGATCTCAGCAGGCTTTACCTACTCACCCTATGAGGGAATATTTATTAACTATAGTAGGAACATAGAGGGCCTAGTAGATGCAAATGATTCGGCCAAAGGACAAATAGAAAAAATCACCAGGAAGGATAATAGGTCTATTTCTTATAGAACCATAGTTGCTGTCATAAGTAGGCAGAATATTCGGGATTTAGATTATGAGATAAATGATATACAAGTGGTTAGGTATAAGGATGAAAAATATCATTTTAATATCTTGGCTAGGGAGGTTCTAGACCTTATTAAAAAATCTAGTGGGGATTTAGAAGTTATAGAAAGTCTTGCCTACAAGGAGGGTAATACATACTTCTCCATATATGATCAAGTCCTAGACAGGATATTTAATGGACAAAATATGTTTAGTCTAGTTCATTTGTTATTAGTAAGACTAATTTCAAAAAATTCCCAAGGAGGGAATTTCTATAATAGCTACCATATTGGAAGGATACTTAATATTAATTATAGGATTGTAAGAGGGGGTATGGATATGGGAAAAATTGATATGGAAAAACAAATATATTTTACTAGGAAGGCTGGAAACGACCATAGGAGGGACTACTTAACCAGGGGAATGGAAAAGAGGATTAATGGAATATCCTACAGGCTTTTAAATGCCTTAAAGACCAGGAATGTAGAATTTTTTATGGATAATATCCTTAAGTCTTATATGTACCTAGGAAAGCCAGTTCCTCAAAATATGACCCTGGCCTTAGAGAGTGAGGAAAACTTAGCTTTAATTGGTTATGCCTTTGTAACAGGTTTAAACGGTTCAGAAGAATATGGAAAAAATAAAAATATAAAAGAAAAAGTGGAAGAAAGGGAGATGGTTTAAATGGATCCTAAGGGATTGACAATATCTATAATATTTCAAGCTGAAAGTGGAAACTACGGCGAGGGAGTTGGGAATGTAACATCCTTAAAGAAAATTTCAAGGGGGCGTGGAGAGCAATATACCTATATATCAAGGCAGGCCCTTAGGTATAATATTGTCCAACAAATGGGGGTTGATAACACACCAGTTGGACTTGATAAATCAGTCCTTCAATTTGATAAGGAGGCCTTAATTGACCAATATCCAGAAATAGACTTATTTGGATATATGAAAACAGATAGTAAGGAAACCAAGACTAGGTCAGCTGTTGCCAGGCTGTCTAATGCTATTTCTTTAGAAACTTTTAAGGGAGACTTAGATTTTCTTACTAACAAGGGTTTGTTGGATAGGTATAATAAGACCAGTAAAGAGGCTAGAGATGGGGGGAACATATCCCAGTCAGAAATTCATAGGTCCTATTATTCCTATACTATAACTATTGACCTAGACCAGGTTGGGATAGATGATAATTATGAAATTAATATAGGAAACAAGGAAAAATCAGCCAGGGTAGAAAAGCTTTTAGATACGGTTAGGTTCTTATATAGGGATATTAAGGGGAGGAGGGAAGACCTGGCACCCTTATTTATTATAGGTGGGGTCTATCCTATAAAAAACCCTATATTTTATAACAGCCTAGCTGTTGAAGACAATAATTTAAAGCTTGAGAGGATAGAAAGTATTTTATCTAAGGATATATTAAAGGATACAGAGGTTGGTTTGGTCAAGGGAGTTTTTAACAACTCAGCTGCCATAGAAGAAAGTTTAAAGCCTATAAAAGTTGGAGACTTCTTTGAAAACTTAAAGAAAAAAGTAAGGGATTATTATGGAAGTAATTAGGCTTAAATTGTATCAGAATATGGTAAATTATAGGGTTCCTAATAGTTTTCAACTAAAGGAAACCTACCCCCTACCTCCACCATCTACAGTAATAGGTATGGTCCATAAGCTTTGTGGATTTGAAGAATATGTTCCTATGGATATATCTATCCAGGGTAATTACCATTCTAAGGTAAATGACTTGCAAACTATTTATGAGTTTGGGAACCTAAAGTTTGATACTAGTAGGCACCAATTAAAAACTGCTGATAATTATGGAATCACTAGGGGGGTTGCTACAACAGAACTTTTAGTGGATGTCAACTTGCTCATCCATATTAGGCTAGATGAAGATATGGTAGATAGGGTTTATAAGAGCTTGAAATATCCAAGGGAATATCCATCTCTTGGAAGGAGGGAGGACCTAGCTAGGATAGATGAGTTGGAACTTGTAAAACTTAAGACTAAGTCTAGGGATGAGATAAATAAGGAAGAAAAATATAAAAGATATATAGGCCTTGAAGATATGCAACAATTTAGTGATATAAATTTTGACATAGTTAGGCATAAGGGACCAGGAAGTAGGTATAGGCTTAATAAAAATTATGACCTAGTGGACTTTGGTAGGGGGAGGATATATAGGAAGTGGAACAGGGTGGATGCCATTTATATATCAGAACCTAAACTAGTATTTAACAAGGTTCAAGTAGATGATTATGATGACCTAGTATTTTTTCTATAGGAGGCATAAAATGTATTTAGCAAAGACCTACCCCTTTAAGGAAAGCCTAAAAGACCATACAGAAAACCTCTTAGGCCAGTTGGAAGTTCTTAAGACTTATTATGGAGATAGGATAAGGGTAAACTGGGACTTATTAAGGCTTGCTTGTATCTACCATGACCTAGGTAAGGTAAATAGGGTTTTTCAAAAGAAACTAAGGGGAGAGAATTTAAGAGAAGAGGGTCCTAATATTCCCCATGCCTACCTAAGTATTTTATTTATAAATCCTGAAAAATTGATGGAAGAGTACGGTCTGAGCCTAGACGACCTAGTAATTTTAATTAATGTTGTTGCCTACCACCACAAGAGGTTGGCTCTTGATGAAGAAATGCTAGAAAATATTAAGGCTTATATTAAATACCTAAGGGAGGATGTAGGAGACTTTAACTATTGGGGCTGGGAAAATTTAGGGGAGGATATAAATGATCTTAGTCTGGAGATAGTAAGTAAGTCTGGCTTGGCAGGCCTCCCAAAAAAATTAGTCCCTAATTATATAATTACCAAGGGACTCCTTAATAAAATAGACTATGCAGCAAGTGGACACTATAGGATAGAATATCCTAGTAATTTTTTACTAGAAGGGATGGAAAACTTAAAAAAGAAGTGGGGGGAAAATGCAAGTTTTAATAAACTCCAAAAATATATGATAGACCATAGGGAGGAAAATGTTATTGCTATAGGGGAAACAGGCTATGGTAAAACAGAGGCTGGACTTTTGTGGATTGGGGACAATAAGGGATTTTTTACCCTACCACTTAAGTCTGCCATTAACCAAACCTATGAAAGAATAAGAAAAAATATAGTAGAAGAAGATATAGGAACTAGGCTAGGACTGCTCCACTCTGATAGCTTGGGAGAGTACCTGGTAAGAAATGATAACATCCTAGATAGGGAGTTACTTGACTACCAGGAGATAACCAATGAACTTTCTATGCCCCTTACTATATGCACAATAGATCAAATTTTTGATTTTGTCTACAAGTATGTAGGCTTTGAAAGAAAGTTGGCCAGTTTGTCTTATTCTAAGATAGTTATAGATGAAATACAAATGTATTCTTCAGACCTAGTTGCCTACATTATAATAGCCCTGGACCAAGTTAGTAAGCTAGGGGGCAAGTTTGCCATTATAACTGCAACCTTCCCACCTTTTATTAGGGACTTGTTAATAGAGAAAAATATTAATTTTAAAATGCCAGAAGCCTTCTTATACAATGATAGGATTAGGCATAGTCTTGAAATAAAAGAAGAAACTATTAATGCAGAATTTATCTATTCTAAGTTTAAGGACCAAAAAGACCAAAAGGTCCTAGTAATAGTAAATACTGTAAAAAAACTTAGGGAGTTATATGAAGACCTAGTTGAAAACTATGGCCTAGGAGAGGAAGTTAAACTTTTCCATAGTGGTTTTATTAGGCGGGATAGGATGGAAAAGGAAAGAGAAATCGTAGCCTTTGGGCAAGGAGAGGTAAGGGCTAGTGGAATTTGGATAACCACCCAAGTGGCTGAGGCCTCCCTGGACATAGATTTTGATATACTTATAACAGAACTTTCAGACCTAAGTAGCTTATTTCAAAGGATGGGAAGGTGCTATAGGAAGAGAGAGTTAGACAGGAAGAGTAATATCTATATATTTGATGGAGGAAGAGAGGAAACAAGTGGTATAGGCTATGTTTACGATAGGGACATATATAAAATGTCTAAAGAGGCCCTAAGGTCAAGAGGGGATGGAAAAATAACAGAGGAGGAAAAAATAGGCCTAATAAACAAGGTCTATTCTACCAAGTCCCTAAAGGGCAGTAAATACTACAAGGAAATAATAAAGACTATAGCCTATATAAACTCTATAAATTATGATGAATTTAAAAGAAAAGATGTAGTCAAGTATTTTAGGAATATAAACTCTATAAATGTAATACCAAGACCAATATATGAAGAAAATATAGGCGAGATTGGAAGCTTTATGGATATTTTGTCAGACCAAGGTAAAAAATCTATGGACAAGGATGAACTATACCTTGCCAGGAAAAAGGCAAGACTAGGCCTAGAAAAATATAAACTAGCCATCCAGTACTATCTTATTAAAGAAGATAGGCTAGACCTAGTTAGGATAAATAAGTATGATAGTATAAGCATTTATGACTGTGAATATTCCAGTGAGGAGGGGATTAGGCATTTAGAAGAGAGTGAAGGTAAGGATGAAATGTTTTTTTAAAAAGGTGGTTTTATTAAGGAAATTACTGGGGCTATGGTCTACTATTATGAAAGTTTTAGGATTTGCTGGTAGGAATGTATGTATTATTAATATATGATATAATTACTGATGAGAAAGGCTCTTATGTTTCTAGAAATATATTTAAAATATGTAAAAGATATTTAACTAATATACAAAAATCGGTTTTTGAAGGCAATTTAACTAAACTTCAATTGTATTCATTGAAAACAGACCTATTAGAATATATTAGGAAGGATAGGGATTCAGTTATAATATTTATTAGTAGATCAGAAAACTGGGTAGATAAAGAATTTTTAGGAAAAAAGGATGATAAAACATCCAATATATTCTAATTGTCAAACCTAATTTAAGACAAATATATAGTGCCTTGACAAAGTAGATAGATTAGCCATCCTCCTTTAAAATCAAAGTATTTATAAGGGTAAAAGACTAAGTTTTTATAAAAGATTTTTAAGTTGACAGAAAGCAAGAAAACTTATGAGTAAAATAGATGCTTCTAGGGGATAGGCTTTTAATAGAACTAAAGTAGAATGTAAATGAGGGTTCCGGTATTACTATGTTAAGGGCCGATTTACTTTTAATAGAACTAAAGTAGAATGTAAATAGCTCTATCGTATCTGTTATATGGTCTACTCCTATACTTTTAATAGAACTAAAGTAGAATGTAAATGCTACATTTATGTTTATGGTTGGGTTAAAGTTAGTACTTTTAATAGAACTAAAGTAGAATGTAAATGTATTTGTTATTCCTGCTAGGTTTACTTCCCATTCGCTTTTAATAGAACTAAAGTAGAATGTAAATACTGATTTTAAGAAAATAACAGGTGCTACTTATAACTTTTAATAGAACTAAAGTAGAATGTAAATTTATGTGGAGGAGAGATAATTCATTCAGGAGGTTGTCTTTTAATAGAACTAAAGTAGAATGTAAATTACCAAGTATTCCCAATTGTTTCAGGTACTAATGAACTTTTAATAGAACTAAAGTAGAATGTAAATGGTGCCTGCCAAAGTATTGAAATCAACCTAACTTGCTTTTAATAGAACTAAAGTAGAATGTAAAGAATTACGACAGCAAATCTATCAAAACTAAGTATTAGCTTTTAATAGAACTAAAGTAGAAGCCTAAGGGGTTGGCCTAGTTGTTATTTTCCATAATTAAGGATAAAATAAACTAAAAGAAACTGTTTTGGATTGGAGGGAATTATGCTAGGAAGAAAAAAGTTAGTCTATTTATTAGTATTTAGCCTGGTCTTGGTTGGGTGCAAGAGCGGTGGAAAACAAGATTTTACCAGGGAAGAGCTAGGAATTTTGGATAGAATAAAAAATGAAGAATTTGGGGCAACTAGTCCTAGGCTAATAGCTGCAGCCAATAAGTATGGATTTATTTTAGACAAGGAGGGCCTAGTGGTCTATGACCTTGAAGAAGAAGCTATAAAACATCTTATTCCAACAAAGACCCTTGGTTTTAATAACCTACAAGGTTCCAACATGACAGTTGGATTTATAAGGGGTGACAAGTTAATTTTAAGTAACCTAGAAACTAGGGATAGGTATTTGGAAATAGACCCTAATAAGCCTAGCTATAAATTATCTACTAATGTTGACCTAAACACCTATGAGGGTTTAAAACCCTATGAACTTACTTGGAAGGAAGAGGAAAAGCTTAGAGAAGATATGCTGGATGATTTTCAGGCCATAGAAACTGATAATAAGATAATAATTTTTACTAATGACTATAAGGCTGAGGGTAAAAATTGGAGGATAATAGTGGCTGAAAAAAATGACTTAGCTAACCCAAGAGTTTTGGAGGTTCTTAATTAATTTTTAATATCAGCCTATAAAATGGAGGTGCTTATGGATAAAGACAAGGAAGATAAAAATGAGGAAGATGGAGATAATAAATATTTGACTTATGGTTTAATATGGGGCCCATTTTTAGGAAGTATATTGGCAATTTTTTTAAATGTTTTTACTGGGAACGTACTAGTATGGTGCTTTACACCAGGTCTAGGTTTTTTACTAGGTCTTATAGTTGGTATAATTATGGATGCAAATTTAAAATAGTTTTAATTAGTCTTGGTAAATTTACCAGGACTTTTTTTATTTTAAAAGCCTAAGTACAAATAAAGGGTCAATAAATAGATTTAAAAATAAAATGTTAAATAATAGTCAAAGCCTAGAAAACAACTATATTAGACCAATTAACCTAGCTAGTAACTGAAAAATAAAACTTAAAAGTTATTGACAAGGCATATAAGTTTGATATACTTTTAGCTACATATTGATAATGAAAATCAATATTATTAAATAAATTATATTACTTAGGAGGATTTTATGAAAAAAATAAAGCTTTTTAGCTTAGGATTACTTACTATAGCTGGGATTTTCTTATTGACGGCTTGTGGACCTACTAGGGAGGAGGAAGACCTTTCAAAGGACAATATGGAAAACAGAGAAGTTGTTATAATTACAGATGTTCATGGAGAGGTGGAGGTTCCACTTAGGCCTAAAAAAGTAGTTGCCTTAGATAATAGGACTTTTGAAACCTTATGGGATTGGGGGATTGACTTAGTAGCAGTTCCAAAGGATGTTATGCCTGGAGATTCTCCTTATGTTAAGGATGAAAATGTATTAAATATTGGCAACCACCGTGAACCAAACTTAGAAATCATAGCTGCTGTTGAACCAGACCTTGTGATAATTGGCCAAAGGTTTGGGTCCTATTACGAGGATATAAAAGAACTTGTTCCAAATACACCAGTTATTGACTTAAATTTTGACCTATCTAAAGATCCTAATAGGGCTGGAGAAAGTCTTGTGGAAGGGTTAAAAAATTCTAGCTTGGCCTTGGGGAAAATATTTGATAAAAATTCTGAGGCTGAAGAATTAGTTAAAAGGTTTGATGAGGCTATTGAAGGGGTTAGGTCAGCCTACAATGGGAAAGATACTGTTATGAGCCTAGTTGTATCTGGTGGAGATATTGGTTTTTCAGCTCCTAAAACTGGTAGGGTATGGGGTCCTATGTACGAAATTTTTAATTGGCAACCAGCCCTAGAGGTAAAAAATACTTCTTCTGACCACCAAGGGGATGATATATCTGTTGAGGCCATAGCCCAAAGTAATCCAGATTGGATATTTGTTTTAGATAGGGATGCAGCTATATCCTCTAGTGATGACTTACTTCCTGCTAGGGATGTAATTGATAATTCTCCAGCCCTTAAAAATACTAAGGCTATTAGGAAGAAAAACATAGTTTATGCACCAAATGATACCTATACAAATGAATCTATTCAAACATATTTAAAATTGTTTGAAGATATTAATAAGGCCTTGTCTAAAGAATAAGGAGGGAAAAAGTGGTTAAAAATTCTAAAATAAAAGTTTCTAGATCTAAAACTATAGACCCCCAATATAAAGAAAAAAAGAAGGTCTTTACAGGCCCCTTTATTTTGGGACTTATCTTACTTATGGCTTTAGGGATAGTTTCCTTATATACAGGGGCTTATGATATAAGGGGACAGGAGGATGGTCTTAGGATGCTTTTTGTAACAAGATTTCCAAGAACCATCTCCCTAATGTTGACAGGGGCAGCTATGTCTATGGCTGGCTTGGTTATGCAACTTATAACCCAAAACCGTTTAGTTGAATCTACAACAACTGGTACTATCCAATGGGCAGGGCTAGGTTTAACAGTTGTCTACTTATTGGTTCCAGCCCCTAGCCTAGTCCAAAGGATGACTGGTGCTATTGTATTTTCTTTTGTTGGAACCATGATATTTTTTATATTCCTTAGGAGGATTCAACTAAGGTCCTCCCTAATAGTGCCCATAATTGGACTTATGCTAGGAGCAGTAACTTCAGCTGTATCAACCTTTATTGGGCTTAGTTTTAAGATGACTCAGAATATTGACAGCTGGTTTATTGGATCTTTTGCCTCTGTTCAAATTGGACGGTATGAGTATTTATGGTTAATTGTACTTGTAACTATTTTAATCTATATTTATGCTGATAGGTTAACTATTGCAGGACTAGGGCAAGATATAGCCACTAGTTTAGGAGAAAACTATAATAGGATAATTTTATTAGGAACAGGTCTTATATCCTTTGCAGTTGGAATTGTTGCGGCTGTTATTGGCAACCTACCTTTTTTAGGCTTAATAGTTCCAAATATAGTTTCTATTTACAGGGGAGATGACTTAAGAGGGAACTTACCCTGGGTCTGCCTAGTTGGTATGGTAACTATAATCTTAGCTGACATTATATCTAGGAAGATAATAGAACCCTTTGAAGTTCCAGTATCTTTAATACTTGGAAGTTTTGGTGCCATAAGTTTTATTATTATTTTACTTAGGAGGAGGAAAAGCCTATGAGCGGTTTAGAATATGCTAACTTAAAGCTTAAGACTAAAAAAATCAAGGCAAAGAGGATAACAAGTGCCTTTCCTACTAGGAAAGACCAAATAAAATACTGGAGTTTTTTAAGCCTATTTATAGTCTTGGGACTAATATTTACTTATGGGTTATTAGTTTATAATAACCCAGTAGCCGTAAGTTCTCCATCTTTTAAATTTGTTGTAAAGAGAAGGATGGTTGCAGTTATATCTATGGCTATAGCAGCCAGTTCACAAAGCTTGGCAACAGTTGCCTTTCAAACAATTACAAATAATAGGGTAATAACCCCCTCACTTTTAGGTTTTGAGGCTCTTTATACTACAATTAATACGGGAACAATGTTTATTTTTGGGGCTACAAGTTTTATAGGTTTTTCTGGACTTGGCTTTTTTGGCCTTCAAGTTGGGCTTATGGTTATTATGGGGGCAATCCTCTATGGATCTTTATTAATGGGTAAAGAGGGCGACTTGCAACTAACCCTCCTAATAGGAGTTATAATAGGGACTGGACTGCAATCATTCTCTTCCTTTATGCAAAAGCTTTTAGCCCCAGCGGAATTTGATATTCTCCAGGCCAAGCTACTAGGCTCTGTAAATAATGCAGACCCTGAATTTTTCAAACTTGCGGTTCCATTGGTCCTAATTGGGGGACTTTTATTAATTGGCTATTCTAAGAAACTGAATATCCTTTCTCTAGGAAAAGATATGAGTTCAAACTTAGGGCTTAATAATAGGCTGGGGGTAATTTTCACCCTAATCTTAGTTACTGTTTTAATAGCAGTGTCAACAGCCCTAGTTGGGCCTATGACTTTTTTTGGTTTTTTAGTAGCAAGCCTAACTTATGAACTAACACCTAGCTATGACCATAAGTATATATTTCCTATGGCCTTGGCCGTAGGCTTTACAATCTTAACTGGAGCATATTTTTTGATGTACCATATATTTAATGCCCAAGGGGTAGTTTCAGTTATTATTGAAATGCTTGGAGGTATAACATTTTTACTTGTAATATTAAGGAAGGGGGCCCTATGATAAAAATAGATAAGGTAAGAAAAAAATATAGTGAGGAAGTTGAGATTGGACCCTTGGATTTGGAAATCCCTAAGGCAGGTTTAACTTCTTTAATAGGTCCCAATGGAGCTGGTAAGTCTACAATGCTTTTAATGGTTGGGAGACTTTTGGACCTAGATGAGGGACAAATAAGTGTAGCCAATATGGATGTTGCAAAAACAGACTCTAAGGATCTAGCAAAAATTTTAGCAATCTTAAGGCAGGAAAATCATTTTATAACCAGACTTACAGTTAGGCAGTTGGTCGGATTTGGAAGGTTTCCCTATACTAGGGGTAAATTAAACCAAGAAGATGAGGAGATTATTTCTAAGTATATAGACTTTTTGGGACTTAAGGACCTGGAGGGCAGGTATCTTGATGAACTTTCAGGAGGACAAAGGCAGAGGGCCTATGTGGCTATGGTTTTGGCCCAGGAGACAGACTATGTTTTACTTGATGAACCCTTAAACAACTTGGATGTTGCTAGGTCTGTTGAAATGATGGACCACTTAAGGAGGGTGGCAGATGAATTTAAGAGGACCATAGTTGTGGTCCTTCATGATATAAATTTTGCTGCTAAATATTCAGACAGGGTTTGTGCTATGAAGGATGGAAAAATTGTAGCCTTTGGAAGGTCTAAAGATGTTATGGAAGAAGGACTCTTGTCTGAAATATTTGAAACCAAGATTGAGATAATCCAAGGTCCTTATGGGCCGGTTGCCATATATTAAGCCTGGCGTAAATTTTTTATACTAGTGGAAAAAATTATTTGATAGTGTATAATATAAACAAGAAGTAACCTATAGGCAGGACTAAAACTAAGGGGGCAGTTCATGACTTTTGAATATGAGTTAAGGGAAGAAGACTTTATAAAATTTAATATTTACTATGGTAAGTATGGTCAGTCTAGTAAGAAGAATGAATATATAATAAAATACCTACTACCAGTTTTAGGTTCCTTTGCTATATATTTTATTGGGACAGGCTTAATTGGAGGATACAAAAGTGTTTGGCTAATAATTGCCCTTCTTTACTTAATTATTTGGATACTTAGGTTCCCTAAGACCTATGAGAATATAATTAAAAAGACTGTAAAAGATATGATTAAGAATGATGATAGCTATGTTTATGGCAGGTATTTTTTAGATATTGTGGGAGATGAAGTAAAAATTACCAATGAAAAATCAGTTATGATTTATAAAAAAGATGCTATAAAAGATATAGTTAGGTATGAGGACAATATCTATTTATTATTATCAAATATTATGGGAGAAATTATTTCTACTAGGGGGCATAGTGAGGAAGAAATAGAAGGTATTTTATCAAAATTAAGAAGTTAATCTACTAGTAGACTTTATTTTAAAAATTTGCTATAATTACTAGCAATGAATATAGGAAGGGTGAAGTATTAATAACAATGAGCAACTAATTCGCTTTATATAAGTAAAAGTATAAATATATTGGATTTAAATTAAGGGTCCTAATATATTTGTGTTTATTTTTAATGAGTGGATAGTTTGCTAAATAATCAAAGCTTTAACTGGGTTATTATTGTTTTAATTCCCCCTGTCATTATATAGTTTTATTTAAATTACTATCCTCTCTTTTAATAAAGGAGGATTTTTTTATGTTAAAAATTGGGATAAAAAATTTAGAAAAATATTATGGAGATAGGCTGGTTTTAAAAATAGGTGAACTTAATGTATACAAGGGTGATAGGCTTGGGATAGTTGGTAGGAATGGGGCCGGAAAAACTAGCTTACTAGAGATAATAGGTGGAAAGCTAGACTATGATAGGGGGGATATTTTTATAGCTAGGGAAGAAAGGGTCCACTATATATCACAGATGGGACCTCCATATGGGAGGGAAATTACTGGTAAGTCTGCTTCTATTTTTAATATAGATAGGACCTGGAAGGAAGAAATGAGTGGGGGAGAAAAAACTAAGTTTAAAATAGCGGAGGCTCTTGAAGCTAGGCCTAGTATAATACTTGCAGATGAGCCGACTAGTAACTTAGATATGGAAACTGTGGACCTAATAGTTGAAAAATTTAAGTCCTATGATGGAACTATTTTACTAGTATCCCATAATAGGGATTTTTTAGATAAGCTATGTAATAAAACCTTAGAGCTTGGAAAAGATGGTTGCAAGCTTTATAGGGGGAATTATAGTGACTACCTAGGTCTTAAGAAGAAGGAATTAGAAAGAAAAGAATTTGAATTTAGGGAGTATACTAAGGAAAAAAGCAGGCTAATGGGCTTAAAGCTAGACCTTAAGGAAAGGTCAAAGGCCATTAGGAGGACACCTAAGAGAATGGGAAATTCAGAGGCTAGGCTCCATAGGATGGGTGGCCAGGGAAACAAGAAAAAACTAGATAACTTTGCCAAGAGTATTGAAACAAGGATAGACCAATTGGAAGTTAAAGAAAAACCAATAGAAGAAGAAGTTATAAGGATAAATATTTTAGAATCCAGTAGGATCCATAGTAAGATTTTAATAGAAGCCAAGGATATTACTAAATCATATGGGGAAAAACTGGTTTTAAAATCTGGAAGTTTCACCATATATAATGGGGAGAAGCTGGCTCTTTTAGGTGCCAATGGATCTGGAAAGACTAGTCTTATAAAGATGATTTTAGGAGAGGAAGCTGGGATTAAAAGGAGTAAAAATCTTAAAATAGGATATTTTAGCCAGGCTCTAGATATTTTAGATGGGACTAGGTCCATTATAGACAATGTTATGGAAACTAGTATATATGATGAAAATTTTTCTAGACTAATTTTGGCCAGACTCTTAATTAAGGGGGAAAAGGTTAAGGGAAAGGCTAGTATCTTAAGTGGTGGAGAAAGGGTAAAGCTATCCTTGGCTAAAATAATTTTAAGTGACATTAATTTTTTAATCTTAGATGAGCCAACAAACTATTTGGACCTTCCTAGCCTAGAAGTAATAGAAGAACTTTTAATAAATTATGGGGGGAGTATTTTATTTGTTTCCCATGATAGGAGGTTTATTGAAAATATTGCAACTGGCTTACTAATACTTAAAGACAAGACTATAAAAAGTTTCAAGGGAGACTACAAGACTTATTTGGCTAGGAAAGATAATAAAAAACCAAGTAATAAGGACCTGTCTAATAAGTTAATGCTTTTAGAATTGGAACTAGGGGTTCTTGTTTCTAAGTTATCAATAGAAGAAGATAGTGGAAAAGTACAGGAGCTGGATAGGGAGTATGGGGAAAAACTTAGGGAAATTAACCTAGTAAAAAAAGCCTTAAATAAATAGATTATAAATTTATTTTGAACTTTAAAAAGCCTATCTGTTATAATGGACTAGTAGGATAAAATATAATATTAATAACAGGGTAGGTAGTATGCGTAAAGTGCTTAAAAATGGGACGTTGTTTTAAGACGAAAGCTTTGGCTGCGACATATTACCGCGTTCACTGCAGTAAGTCTTCTTTCTTACATTGCAGACTGTTAGAAAGGAGTTTTTATGGAAAAAATTAAAAGGAAAAAATTATCAGTAAGGCAAATGGCATATATGTCTATGCTCTTGGCCTTGTCAATTGTTGTGAAGGGTGTTAAGCTAGGTAAGATAAATTTTGGTGGACTTCCAATAATTTTCTCAGGCTATGCCCTAGGACCAGGTTATGGATTTTTTGTTGGGGCTATGGTTGACCTATTGGGAGTTCTTTTAGGTGGAAGCCGTGGTATGCCCAATCCAGTATTTACTATAAGTTCAGGTTTAACAGCCTTAATACCAGTAATGGTTTCAGAGCTTTTAAGGGATGAATATCCTAATTACAAGCTTTGGAAAATACTTATAGGTGTAGTTGTTGGACAGATTATAACATCGGTTTTAATTGTTCCATTTTTTATGAATCTTTTATATACACCAGGGACCTTGTATATTAGAATGGGAAAGGCCTTTGTAAGACAAATGACACAAGCGCCAGTTTATGCCTTGATTATAAAGTATTTATTAGATAGGACAACTAGGCTAATAAACTATAGGGACTTAAAATAAAAAATTTGACAAAATTTTTTTAAAGTGGTAGGCTAGTTATGGATAAAAATTTAATATTCGGTAGGTAAGGCTACTTAAAGGATAAGGATTACTGCCGCGAAATGGTGGAGACACTATTAGCAGGTTTGAACAGTTAATGTCGATTCAAGGCATTAAATAATGTAATTTCATCGCCTTTTTGAGCTAAAGCTTGAACGAGATAAGTAAGAATACACACTCTGGGTATCTCGTTATGGGGATATTCAGAGTTTTTTTAATGGAGATGATATTATGGATAGTCAGAAGGTCAAGACAAGTAAATATTTTTTCAAGTTATAATAAGGTTATTAAAAATTTATTGTTTCAATAATTTTCCACTAATAGCTTTTGTTATAGTGGTTTTTTTGTGCGAAATTTTAGGAAAGTATAGTTAATAATATGAAATAAGGAGGTGCATTAAATGGAAGATAC
>JASLBE010000007.1 GCA_030146705.1 Tissierellales bacterium
GCCTAGTGATGGTTTTTCCTATACAAAGAATAATTATAGCCCTTAGTATAATGTTTGGTATAGGTACATCCACTTCATTTTCCAGGGCAAATGGGGAAAAAAACTTTAACAAGAGTAAGGAAGTCTTGGAAAATGGTTTTAGTTTGACCATAGTGGTTATGGTGGCCTTGACCATATTTGTATCCCTATTTAAAATACCAATACTTAGGTTTTTAGGGGCAAGTGATGAAATATTACCCTTTGCCAAGGACTACTTAACAATTGTAATAATAGGCAGTACATTTTTAAGTCTAACAACCTTTACATCTCATGTAATGTTGGCATTGGGAGATAGTAAGATTTCAATAATAGCCACAAGTCTAGGAGCAATTTTAAATATAATAATAGACTATATCCTAGTTGTTAAATTTCATATGGGAGTAAAGGGGGCTGCAATAGCAACAACCGTTTCCCAAATTTTTGGTTTTATTTATGCCTATGGCCACCTGCACAAGGTTAGGAAGCAGTATGGGCTTAAGGGCTTGGTCTTAAAGAAAAAAATAGTTATCCCCCTTATTTTAGTTGGGATATCTTCCTTTGTTATAGAGGCAGAAGATGGGATTGTAATAGCCTTTATAAATAATTTATTGGCAGAGGCCGGTGGAGATAGGGCCATAGTAATCCTAGGTGTTGTAACTAAGGTTTACATGTTTTTATTTACCAATCTATTTGGTATGTCTTCAGCTATGCAGCCAATAGCGGCCTATAATTATGGGGCTAGGAACTATGAAAGGCTTAAGTCTGTAGTTAAAAGGACAGTTATTTTTGGATTTTTAACAACAGGCTTCCTTTGGATATTAGGTATGGCCTTTACAGAAAGTATAGTAGGCCTATTTATAAAAGACGACCCTCAACTAGTAGTAGATTCGGCTAAGGCCTTTAGGATTATGATTTCCCTAATGCCTGTTATATCTATTTACTATGTTTCAATATTTTATTACCAGTCAATTGGTAAGGCTAGGTATTCTGTAACTATTTCAGTTTTTAGGCAGCTAGTAGTTATGATCCCCCTTGCAATATTTTTAGTTAAGGGTATGAAATTAGGAGAGATAGGAGTTTGGATAGCCTATCCAATTTCAGATGTCCTATCTATGGTCTTGTCTAGTATTTTACTATACAGGGAGTCAAAAATTCTTAATAAGGAAATAGACTTAGAAAAAGCCAGGCTAGAAAAGGCTTAAAGAAAGGAGTAGATTTTTATCTACTCCTTTTACTTTAAAAAATGTGATAATAATAGTATACTAGTGGTAGAATAGAAACTATTAGAAAGGGTGGAAATATGGAAATATTTAAAAGGATATTTAGGACTACATCGGAATTATTTACCTTAGGATTTATACTATACTGGATTTATAGCTTGGTTATGAAGATTGAAACTATATACATAATAGACCCGGTCCTTTTTATTGGGGCGGTATTTATACTTTTACTGGGAGTGGTCCTAAGTAGGGAAAGATGGTTTAATGTTGCTTTTTTAAACTTTATAATTCCCTATATAGTAATAATATTTATATTATTTATAGGAATTGGCCTAGTAAACCATTTCAACCTATCAAAAGAACTGGATATGAAGCTTGTAATTAGCATATACACAGGGATATATATAATATATTCAATAATTGACTATTTTATATATAGGAAAAATAGGAATAAAATTCATTTTTAGACACAGGAAAATAGCACCCTAGGGTGCTATTTTTATTTACCTAAAAGTTAGATATTATGGCCCTTAATCAAGATTATAAAACCTTATTTCAAAGGTTAGCCCCTCATTATTAAAGGCAGTGATATCTCCTTGGTGTTTTTCTATAATTTTTTTAGAAAGACTTAGGCCAATCCCATAGCCAGGTAGGGATGTGTCCCCCCTATAAAACCTATGGAAAATCCTATCTAAAACTTTTTCATCTAGGCCAGGACCATTATCTGAAATAGATATAGACCTATAAATCGGGTTGGAATCTAGGCTAATAACCAGCCTGGACCTAGTGTGGTCTAGGGAGTTCTTTATTATATTTAAAAAGGCTTCATAAAGCCATATTTCATCCCCTAAAATATTAAAGTCTTCTCCTAGATAGACTATTTCAATGGGCCTAGTTTTTTTCAATGATCCTATTATATCTTTTATGATTTCTAGTATAGATAGGTTTTCAAACTTGTAGTCTATAGTATTGGAGTTTATTTTGGAAAGTTTTAATAGGCTAGTGGTAAAGTTATTTAGCCTAGTTAGCTCGTCCTCTAATTTACTTAAGTACTGGACTGTATTCTCCCTATCCTCATAGATTAGCTCCACCATAAAACCTATGGAGGTTATAGGGGTTTTAAGTTGGTGGGCAATATTTGAGATGTCCTCCTTCAGGCTTAACTTTTGTCTTGTTGCCTCTTCTTCTAAGGATTTAAGACTAACTAGGAGCTTATAGATTTCGTCTCTTAAGGGGGTGAACTTATTATTAATCTCAATGTCTAGCTTATAGTCTTGAACCTGGACTTTTTTTATACTTTCTTCTAGGTAGCTAATCTCCTTTGCAAGTTTTTTATCCTCTCTTTTTTTATAGATAAAAAATAGGCAGTAAATTATTAAAAGGATTATAAAACTAAGGAGGACTCCATAGAACCTGTGAGAAAAAATACTTTTATTGTAGTAGCCAAGAGAGTTTAAGAGCTTATCACTATTAATATTTTTAAATTCTAGTAGCCTAGTAATAGTGGTATAGAAATAAAAGTCTAGACCAAATATTAAAATGTTTAAAATTATAAAAATTAAGATAAAATATAGCATTTAATCACCTGCAAACCTATAACCAACACCCCGGACAGTTTCAATTAGGTGGCTGTAGTTTCCTAGTTTTTTCCTAAGTCTTTTAACAGTTGCTGAAAGGGTATTATCTTCTACAAAATTTCCAGTTAGGTCCCAGATTTCTCCTAAAATTTTATCCCTAGTAAGAGTAGTGCCTTGGTTAATTAGTAGGTAGTTTAAAAGCTGAAATTCCTTTAAGGTCAAATTTAGGGGCTTGGAATTTAGGCTGGCTTCGAAATTTTCAGTATCCAAGACTAAAGACTTATAGTTTAGCTTCTTGTCCTTGGTATGGATCCTCCTAAAAATACTTTCAATTCTAGCCTTTAAAATTGAAAGTTTAAAGGGCTTAGTAATATAGTCATCACTGAGGTTTAGCCCCCTTATTATATCTTCTTCCCCATCATTTACAGTTAGGAAAATTACTGGTGTTTTATTAAGATTGTATATATTTAAAAAATCAAAACCAGTCCCATCAGGAAGGTTTACATCTAAGATAACTAGGTCAAACCTATAGCTAAACTTGCTCTTGGAATCCTTTAAAGACCTGGCAAGGCAGACCTTATAACCCCAGTTTTCCAGGTAGGTTTTTATTCCAAAACCAAGGGTTTCGTCATCTTCTAATAGAAATATGTTCAAATTATCACCTCAATAATATTATATAATGAAAAAAATTACTTGTCAGACTAATTTGTGTCATAGAAAAGTCATTTAACTAGTGTATTCTTTAAGTTAGGAGGGTGAAAAATGGAAATATTAAAGGTTAAAAACTTAGAAAAAATATATGGAGAAGGAGAAATAGAAGTTAGGGCCTTAAATGGGGTAAGTTTCTCGGTGGAGAAGGGAGAAATGATTGCCGTTATGGGGCCAAGTGGCTGTGGCAAGTCGACACTCCTAAATATAATCTCTGGAATAGAAGATATAAGCAGGGGGGAAATAGAAGTTGAAAATACCAATATTTCTAGCCTGGATGAAAATAGTTTGGCTATTTATAGGAGGAGGCAACTGGGAATAATTTATCAATTTTTCAACCTAGTAGATAACTTGTCTGTTGAAAACAATATAAAATTACCAGTCTTACTGGATAATAAAGAGGTTGACCAAGCCTATTTCTTAGGTTTAGTTGATAGCCTGGGGATTAAGGATAAGCTAGGGGCTTTTCCAGAAAAGCTTTCTGGGGGCGAACAGCAAAGGGTGGCAATAGCAAGAAGTTTAATCTATAGACCTAGTTTAGTTCTTGCCGATGAGCCGACTGGCAACCTGGATAGGAAAAATGCCCAGGACATAATACAACTCTTTAGGCTATCTAACCTAAAGTATAAGCAGACTATGATTATAGTTACCCACGATGAAGAGGTTGCCCTAGCAACAGATAGGATAATCAGAATGGAAGATGGAAGAATTATTAGTGATGAGGTGGTTAGGTGATTTTAAAAGACTATGTAAAAGGAGAGTTAAGGAAGAATAAGAAGATATATAAGTCTACAGTTATAACCATATTTTTAGCAGTTTTAGTCCTGGCCACCTTTGTATTTGGTGTTTTTTCCTATTATAAGTCATACAGGGACTTAATTGGTAAAACAACTGGAGGATACCATTTTAGGATAGTAAGTGAAATTTCTAAAAAAGATGCTAAAAGCCTAAGGAATAACAGGCATATAAAAAAACTAGGCTTATTTTCTAGTGAACTTTTAGGAGGAGGCTTTGGATCTAAGGAGAAACTTATGCTTTTAAAGATGGATGATAATGCCTTTTCTACTATAGAGTCTTGGATAAAGGAGGGTAGCCTGCCTAGAGAAAATGAAATAATGGTTAGTAATGATATGGCTAGGGAGCTGGGCAAAAGTATTGGAGATAGGCTTGAAATAAAGGGGGAGGCCTATAAAATTTCGGCCATCTATTATGACATAACCTATGAGTTTGATGAAGTTTATAATGTATATTTAAATATTCCACAGGAAAAACTACTGGCAAGTGAAGAAAGCTTTAGCCCCTTTATATGGTATAAAAATATATTTAGGACCTATAGTTTAAGTGAGAAACTAATGGAAAACTTAGAAACTAAGGATATAACATATAATTATAATACTTTTTACCTAGATAGGTCCTTTAGCTTTGACCCAGATGATGACTTCTTAAAGGACCATACTTTTCAAATTATATTAATTGCCTTATTTCTTATACTACTGGCTCTTTTTTACTTTATAATAAAGAACTTATTTTTATTACAGGAAAGAAAGTCTATAAGAGAGTATGCCAAGCTAAAATCTTTGGGGGCTAGAAATAAAGATATAGGAAAAATTATAAGTCTAAAGGTCTTATATCTTTCAGAAATCCCCATTATTGCTGGAATAATATTTTCAGCAGGCCTGGTAAAGTTTTTATTTTTATTTATTAATAAGACAGAGGAATATTTTTTTAAAACCAAGGGAATAGTCCAAACTGGCCTTGATTTAGATCTAGCCTTTAACATTAAGCTAGGATTTTTAATTTACTTGCTAGCTAGTTTCCTTATCTATATAACTAGTAAAAAGCCTATGAAGAAATTAAGGGGAATCTCTATTGCCAGAGGTTTAAAAGGAGAGGTCCAGGAAAGGGCTTACAAGAAGTATGACCTCCAGTTTAAGGGGAGGATAGAAAGGGATCTTTCAAAACAATTTTATAAAAATAGTAGGAGGAACTTTTTCATATCAGGCATAAGCCTTAAGTTAGGTTTTGCCCTGATGTCTTTTATAATTATAATAGTTACCTATGTTTCTATGGAGGAAAAATATAATAACCTGGATAAGTATAGGACCTATAATATCCAGGGGAGGTATGCCAGCCTACTTAATATAAATGATGATATGATAAGTGATTTAGAGGCTTTGGGCCTAGATGACCTTATAAACTTTAGGTCCGAAAATGTCTATATAGATTATGATGAAGAACTTATAGATGGAGGATATATAGGCTTGGGTAGTTTACCAAGACTGGAGGAGGAAATAAGTGATTTTAAAAACTTAAGACTTAATATAATAGGGTTGGAAGATGGAAAATTTAGGGAGTTTTCCAAAGCAAAGGGGCTGGACCCTGAAGAGTATTTTGGAAATTCTAGGAAGGTAATACTTTTAAATACTATGGGTACTAAGTTTGATCTTCCCAGGTCTAAAATAAGGACTGGAAAGTTTTTAGACGATGGGGTTAAGACCCTTAACTTATCTGAATATGGACAAGTTTTAAAAACCAGGGGCTATGAGTTTAGCCTAGATGTTCAAGCCAAGATTTATGAACCACTTTTTGACTACCCCTTAAGGAAGGATATACTAAACTGCTATATGCCAAAGTCTGAATACAACAAACTAGTTGACTCCTTTGAAAAAATTGCTGACCTAGACCAATTTGAATATTTAGCCATAAAGAGCAAAAACCTAGAAGAAGACCAAGACCTAGTTAAGAAAATTTCACTAGATTATTTTAAGGATAGGGATTTTGACCTAGAATCCAAGATAGATGAGGAAAACTTAAGGGAAAAAAGGAATATAATAGGAAGTATCCTAGTCATTTTCTTCAGCTTATTTTTTATAGTAATTGGATTTTCTAATGCTTACTTTGCCAGCTATAATTTGTTTTTAAACAGGAGGGAAGAACTTTTACTTTACAGGACAATTGGTATGGACAGGAAACTTTTAAAAGAAGTTTTATCCAGGGAGAGAAATAGGATAATAATAAACTTTATTTATCCTATGCCTATTATATTCATAGCCTTGAGTTTTATACTAGCTAGCTCTTCCAAGGCTTTTTCAACCCTTGATATTTTAAGAGAGGTAAATTATATATATATAGTTATATATATCCTAGTGACCTGTCTGGCTATGGTTGTTATATATGATAGGTCTTCTAAAGAAATAATAGGATAGAATTTGAGTACAAAAATAGCAGCTTTTAGCTGCTATTTTTATTACATATTCTTATATAAAATGTAGGACTAAATTTCCTATACTAATTATTAAACTCATTATAGAAGTTAGAAGATAGGACTTATTTTTCTTATAGCCATATTTTGAAAAAAAGTTAAAGCTTAAGGCTAAAAACAAGATACTAGTAAAACCATAGGCCTTGGTATTTCTTAGTAAGGATAGGGCAATTAAAACTAAAATTCCCAAGCTAAAGCCTAGGTTAGTAGATCTTTCAACTTCTAAAGCTTCTTTTAAAACTTCTTCTTTTTTAGACATAAGGCCTCCTAAAGGGGATTGACATTTAATTTAATAATCTCTAAGATAACCTCCATAGCTTTTTCCATAGTTTCCAGGGATACAAATTCATACCTACCGTGCATATTTTCCCCACCAGCAAAAATATTAGGAGTTGGAAGGCCCATATAGGAAAGCCTAGCCCCATCAGTACCACCACGGATAGGATCAGTATTAGGATCTATATCCAACCTAAGCATAGCCCTTTCAGCCAATTCCACAACCTCATAGTTTTTCTTGATAATTTCCAGCATATTATAGTAGGAATCTTCTATTTCAATAAAGACCCTATCCTCTCCTAGGTCCTTATTCATCCTATCTACCAGGTAGTGCATAGATTTTTTCCTAGCTTCAAACTTTTCCTTATCGTGCTCACGGATTAAATAGTTTAAACTTGTTTCCTCAGGACTTCCCTTAAAACTTTCCAGGAAGAAAAACCCCTCATAAAGTTCTGTTTTTTCAGGAACATCCCCCTTAGGTAAGGAATTTTGAAAGTCCATAGCCAGTAAAATAGAATTAACTAGTTTACCCTTGGCAGTCCCTGGGTGGACATTGGTTCCCTTAAATGTAAGCCTGGCAGAAGCAGCATTAAAGTTTTCATATTGGAGTTCTCCAAGGGGGCCCCCATCCATTGTATAGGCAAAATCTGCCCCAAAAGATTCCACATCAAAATTATTACTGCCAGTACCAATTTCTTCATCAGGTCCAAAGGCTAATTTAACTTCTCCGTGGTCAATATCTGGCCTAGAAATCAAGTATTCCATAGCCGTAATGATCTCAGCAATACCAGCCTTATCATCTGCCCCAAGTAAGGTTGTTCCATCAGTTGTAATTAGGGTATGACCCTTATAGTTTTTAAGGTTGGGGAATTTGTCAGTAGATAAGACATATTCTCCCTTAGGATCCAAGTTAATATCAGAAATCCCATCATAATTTTCAACTATTTGGGGATTTATATTTTCAGCATTAAAATCAGCCGTATCCATATGGGCAATAAAGCCAATAGTTGGAACTTCCTTTTTAGTATTACTTGGAAGGCTAGCAGTTACAAAGCCACTTTTTTCATCATATTTACAATTCTCTAGACCCAAGTCCTTAAGTTCCTTTAGAAGCATCTTACCAAACTCTACTTGGGACCTAGTAGAGGGGATAGTTTTTGATTCAGGATTTGAGCGAGTGTTTATCTTAGCATAGCTTATAAATCTTTCTTTTAATTTATTTTTCATACAACCATCCTTTCTATTCATTAAAAATATTATACAATAAAAAGCAAAAAAAAACCAAGTAAGTACAAGCTTACAAGGTTTTTATAAAATGTGGTCGGGGCGAAAGGATTTGAACCTTCGACCCCATGGTCCCAAACCATGTGCGCTACCAAACTGCGCCACGCCCCGACAAATATATATAAACAACTAATAAATAGTTGGAAACAAGAGAATAAACATAAAAAAATCAAAAGTCAAATTAAAGCAACTTTTGAAAATGGTCGGGGCGAAAGGATTTGAACCTTCGACCCCATGGTCCCAAACCATGTGCGCTACCAAACTGCGCCACGCCCCGATACCTATGTCTCTTCCCGAGCACTATTATAGTATAGGACAAATTCTATTTAATGTCAATAGGTAAAAACACTTATTTTTGGGATATAAGGATGAATAAGAGTCAAAATCTGCCTTTAGCTAAATTTTACTAGATAACTTGATAGATTAATCCATTGACTAAAGTCTTTTATAATTTATAATAATATCAAAGGGTGGTTTAATTGGGTATGAAAAAAGAGCGTATGTTATTCTAATAGATATGTTGAGGTGGTTATTAGATATAACGGGGAATATCTCAATACCTAGGCCGGTCAATATGGCCAATATATCCTCTTCGAATATTAGACATATGAATACAAGGAGGATTATATGATATTAGAAGCATTTAAGACAGTATTAACCTTAGTAGTATTAATTGGAGTAGGGTATTTAATATCAGAGTTAGGCTGGTATGGTAAGGAAAATAAAAGTTTCCTATCTCATTTAATAATAAATGTATCCATACCTGCTGTGATAATAAAAACCTTTTTTCAAACTTTCCCAAGAGAACTTTTACTAACTTCAGGAAGGATGGTTATTTTATCAATAGTATCTATTTTTATAACCTATATGGCTTCTGAAGTTTTTGCTAAGATTTTAAGATTAGATAAGGCTAGGAGGGTTAGCTTTACTAGTGTATCTACTCTTTCCAACTGTATGTTTATAGGACTGCCAGTTGCAAGTAGCATATATGGTTTTGAAAGCATTCCATATGTAATGATTTATTATGTAGTAAGTGTTGTCTTACTTTGGTCCTTTTTTGCACCTAAGTTTAACCAGGATATGGATGAAGGAAAAAGTAAGCTCTTAAAAATATTAGAAGGTCTGGTGTCAATTCCACTAGTAACCTTGGCAGGAAGTTTAGTCTTGGCCCTTATAGGCTTTAAGATGCCTAAGATGGTCTTGACTGCAGCAGACTACCTTGGAAATATGAGTACCCCCTTATCCTTAATTTTTATAGGAGGGGTTATCCACGAAGTTGGGCTTAAAAATATGAAGGCTGATATATCTACCTTCTTTAATATTATAGTGAAGTTTATTATAGCACCACTTACTATAGTGCTTTTAGGTAAGTACATGGGACTGGAACCTATAGCAATAAAATCTTTTGCAATAGTTGCAGGTATGCCTCCAATGACCCAACTAGGTGTCATATCCTCAAAACTAGAGGAAGAGGGGAAATATGTAATGACATCCATAGGACTTTTGACTTTAATAAGCCTAGTATTTATACCTATTTATACAGTTGTAGTACCAATTATAATTAATATCTAGGAGGCTATTAACAATAAAAGATTGACGGTAAAAGTCTAGTATGTTAGACTTAAATTACAAGAGAATATGTCCTTATCAAGAGAGGTGGAGGGTCTGGGCCCTATGAAACCCGGCAACCTGTATTTACGAGGTGCTAATTCCCACAGACTAAGTTCTGAAAGATGAGGTTTTATGTAGAGACTAAGACCTTTTAAAAGAGGTCTTTTTTTATTATGTAGGAGGTAATATAAATGAGAAAATGGTTGTTTACTTCAGAATCTGTAACAGAAGGTCATCCTGATAAGATGTGTGACCAGATTTCAGATGCAGTCCTAGATGCAATAATTTCCAAGGATAAAAATGCTAGGGTTGCTTGTGAAACTTTTGTTACAACAGGAATGGTTTTAATAGCAGGTGAAATTTCAACTGATTGCTATGTTGATATACCAGCCCTTGCTAGGAAGACTATTAAGGAAATAGGATATACAAGTGTAGGACATGGATTTGATGCAGAAACTTGTGCAGTTCTTACTTCTATAAATGAACAGTCTTCTGACATAGCAATGGGTGTCGATAATGCTCTAGAGCATAAGGAAAATGGTAGGGATGAGCTAGATCAAATTGGGGCAGGAGACCAGGGTATAATGTTTGGTTATGCTTGTAATGAAACAGAAGAGTTAATGCCTCTACCAATATCTTTAGCCCATAAATTGGCTAAAAAACTTACAGATGTTAGGAAGGAAGGTAGGCTAGAATATTTAAGGCCAGATGGCAAGACCCAGGTTACTGTTGAGTATTCTGAAGATGGGACTTGTAGGATTGACACAGTTTTAATTTCCACCCAACATTCTGAGGATGTAAGCCTAGACCAAATTAGGAAGGACCTGTATGAGTATGTTATTAAGCCAATAATTCCTGAGGGTTTAATAGACGAAGATACTAAGTTTTTAGTAAATCCAACTGGTAGGTTTGTAATTGGTGGACCAGTGGGAGATGCTGGACTTACAGGAAGAAAAATAATAGTAGACACCTATGGTGGAAGTGGTAGGCATGGTGGGGGAGCATTTTCTGGAAAAGACCCAACAAAGGTTGATAGGTCTGCAGCCTATGCAGCAAGATATGTTGCTAAAAATATAGTTGCAGCTGGGATTGCTGATAAGTGTGAAATTGGTCTTTCTTATGGTATAGGAATTGCGAAGCCTCTTTCTATAAATGTTGAAACTTTTGGAACTGGTAAGGTTTCTAATGACCTAATAGAAAAGTTAATAATGAAACATTTTGACCTAAGGCCAGCGGCAATAATTAAGGAACTTGACCTTTTGAGACCAATTTACAAAGACCTAGCAGCTTATGGACACTTTGGTAGGTGTGACTTAGACCTAACTTGGGAAAGAACGGACAAGGCTGATATATTAAGGAAAGAAGCCCTAGGAGAATAGGCAGATATCCACTAGATTTAATCTAGTGGATTTTTTCCTCTTGACATAGAAACAGACTAATAATAAAATGCTCTGTAAATAAGGAGGGGTAGGATGTCTGTTGAGTCTGTTAAAAAAGAGGTTGAAAAAAAGGGGTATGAAATAGAATTTATTGAATTTGAAGAGAGTACTGCAACTGTTGACCTGGCTGCCAAAGCTCTTGGTACTAGGCCTGAGAACATTGGTAAGTCCTTGGGTATAAGGCTTAAGGAGGAAGATATTATAATCCTAGTAAGTGGGACTAGGAGGCTAGATAATAAGAAGTTTAAGGATGTTTTTAAGGAAAAGCCTAGGTTTATAAAGGCTGAGGATGTTTTTGAAGCTACTGGCCATGAAGTTGGAGGAGTTACTCCTTTTGGCCTTAGTAAGGACTTAAAAGTTTACCTAGATGAATCTTTAAAGGATTTAGACCTGGTTTATCCAGCTGGTGGAAGTCCTAAAACCTGCTTAAAATTATCAATAGACCACTTGGAGGAAATCTTTAATAGTAGCTGGGTTAATGTTACTAAATAGGAAGTTTTAGCTACGCCAATATTATTGGCGTATTTTTTATTGGGTAAGTCCAAGAAATTTTAGCTATGATATAATATTTATAGAAATATTTTAGGAGGGCTTATGATTACTATAGAGGGAGTAGTAGAAGATATAATTTTTAGGAATGAAGAAAATGGATATACAGTTGCTGTATTGGTTACTGACCAGGGCAAGCTTACTATAGTGGGGTCAACTCCTTTTATAAATACAGAGGAGACTATAAAGCTTTCTGGAGATATGGTCTACCATAGTAATTATGGGGAACAGTTTAAATTTGAAACAATGGAGGCTGTTATTCCTACTAGCCTAAAGGGGATAGAAAACTACCTAGGTTCAGGTTTAATCCCAGGACTTGGGCCTAAAACAGCTAAAAATATTGTCAAGGAGTTTGGCAAGGATTCCTTGGATATAATCCAGTATAAGCCTAAGGAGCTTTTAAGGGTAAAGGGGATTGGAAAAAAAACTCTTGAAACCATAATTGAATCTTATGAAGACCAAAGGGAAGTAAGAGATATAATGATATTCCTACAAGAGTATAATATTTCCGTTGCCTATGGAATGAAGATTTATAAAAAATATGGTCCTGATACTATAAAGGTCATAAGGGAGAACCCCTATAAATTATCAGAGGATATTTATGGCATAGGCTTTAAGAGGGCAGATGATATTGCTAGGAGTATGGGGATTACAGGAAATGATCCAAATAGGATAAAGGCAGGACTTAGGTATACCCTTTTAGGAGGAATAGGTGAGGGGCATTGTTTTTTACCAAGGGAGGACTTGCTTAATAAGGCCAAGGAGATTTTAGCTGTTAGTGAAGAGGAACTTATAGAAAACTTAAGAGATATGGCTATGCTAGATGATGTAGTTATGGTTAACAAGGGTGATACTATGGATATTTATTCCAAGCACCTATATACAGCTGAAAATTATGTGGCTAGGAAGCTGGTTGAACTTGCAAGTTTTAAATTTAAGCAAGAAAAAATTGACCTTGATAAAAAAATAAAGGAAATAGAGGAAGAGGAAGAAATAGAATTTGCCAAGGAACAAAAAGAGGCTATAAAAGAGGCTGTTAACAATGGACTTTTGGTTATAACAGGGGGGCCAGGTACAGGTAAGACTACAACTATAAATGCAATTATAAAAATATTTGAAGACCTAGGATTTTCAGTAACCCTAGGGGCTCCCACAGGAAGGGCAGCTAAGAGAATGGCTGAAACTACCAATAGGGAGGCCAAAACTATCCATAGACTCTTAGAGTATTCTTTTTTAGAGGAAACCGCTATGGCCTTTGGAAAGGACGAGGAAAGTCCTATTGAATCAGACCTCCTAATAATAGATGAGTCTTCTATGATAGATATTCAGCTTATGAATTCTCTTCTTAAGGCAGTGGAAGTTGGGACTAGGCTGATCCTTGTGGGAGATATAGACCAACTACCCTCAGTGGGGGCTGGAAATGTCCTAAGGGATATTATTGATTCTGAGAGAATAAGTCTTGTAAGGCTTTCCCATATTTTTAGGCAGTCAGAGGAGAGTATGATTATTGTAAATGCCCATAGGATTAACCAGGGGGTCTATCCTATTTTAAATAAGAAGAATAAGGATTTTTATTTTATAAAGAAAAACTCTGGAGAGGATATTTTAAAAACAATAATTAGTCTTTGCACAGAAAGGCTAGTAGATTTTTATAATCTAGATAAGTTTAAGGATATCCAGGTCCTATCTCCAATGAAGAAGGGGGAGGTTGGGGTAAATGCCCTAAATGAAAACCTACAAAAGGCCTTAAATCCTCCTGGTGAAGGGAAGGAAGAAAAGCAGGTAGGTAATACTCTTTATAGGGTTGGAGATAAGGTAATGCAAATGAAAAACAACTACAATATGGAATGGAAGCTTATAAAGGAAGGGGTAAGAGTTGATAAGGGAGAGGGAATATTTAATGGTGATATGGGAATAATAACTAGTATAGATAAGACTAGTAAGGAAGTTACTATTATATTTGATGAGGAAAAGGAACTAAATTATGACTTTAACCAACTAGATGAACTAGCCCTGGCCTATGCTACAACTGTTCATAAGGCCCAGGGATCAGAATTTCCAGTTGTGGTTATGCCCATAAGCTGGGGGCCTCCTATGCTCCTAATGAGGAACCTTCTTTATACTGGCATAACCAGGGCCAAGCAATTGGTGGTCCTAGTAGGGGAGGAAAAATACCTGCAAATTATGATAAAAAATAATAAGATAGCAAGTAGGTATTCCAACCTGGCAGATAAAATAAACGAGGTAAGTGAATTACTAAAGAGGTGAGGGCTTGCTTGAGAAAATTAAGGATTTAATATTTTTAGTTGATGGAAATTGCTACTTGTGCAGGGAGGCTTATGCTAAGGACTATATATGCCCTAGCTGTATGGAGGCCTTGGATATAGTAAATACTAGGGAGCTTAAAAGCCATGAGGGCTTGGAGGATATTTATATATCCACATTTTATAATAGGTTTATAAGAGAGCAAATAAGGGAGTTTAAATTCCATAATAAGGCCTATTTATATAAGCCTTTTGGAAGAATAATGGCAGAAAGCTTACTTAAGCTTGGACTTGCTCCTGATATTGACCTAATAATTCCAGTTCCCATCCATAGGTCAAGGGAAAACACTAGGGGCTACAACCAATCAGAACTCCTAGCAAGGGAGCTTGGGCAAAGGCTGGGGATTGATTATGATTTTAAGTCTATTAAGAAACTTGCAAACACCAAGCCTCAAAGTAGTTTGGGACCTGGGGAAAGAAGGGAAAACTTAAGGGGAAGTTTCCAACTAGTCAGGGAGGATTTAGTTTTTAATAAGAAAATATTAATAGTTGATGATGTTTTTACAACAGGATCCACCCTAAGGGAGTTGGCAGGTGTTATAAACCAGGTGGAAAATAAGGGGGTAGTTGGGTTGGCTTTGACCTCTTCTTCCTTGTAAATATAGATAGTTTTAAGTATTGTAAACTATGGAACAATTTTAAATTAAAAGACTATATGGACCTGGGGGGAATATATAAAAAATTTAATCTATCTACAAGCTAGTGGTTTAGAGATTTCTAGGAAATTGGCTGGAGCTTTATATATAATAAGGGGCTAAAATTAAAAATAATTATTAAAATAAAGCTAAAGTTACACCCTATATTGACGATATTAATAGTGAACATATTAAGTTAATAAAATATGAGGTGTTTTTATGAGGGTAAATAATATTGATAATGTAATGAAGGTTTATGGTAATGCTATGAACCATATAAACCAAAGAAATAGGGCAGAAAGAAAGGACAGGATTGAAATCTCACAAAGAGCGAGGGATTATCAATTTGCAATAAATAGGGCCAAGGAACTTCCTGACCTTAGGGAGGAAAAGGTAGCCAGTATAAAGGCTAAGGTTCAAGCAGGGGCCTACAAGGTAAATGTTGAAGAAATAGCAGACAAAATATTAAACAGGTCAGATTTAATTGGAAAGTATGGGGAACTATAATTTAAATAGGAAGTTTTAGGGAACGATACTTTAAATTTATAAACTTAAAGTTGGGATAGGTAAAAAAGAAACTAGTATCATAGGCTGGTTTATAAAAATAAGGCCTAGGATAGGGGTTATAATATATAATATGTTTGCAGGAATGTTAAGATAGATTAAATTGGGCTTCCTGGTTAAAGTTTAAAATACATGGGCTTAGGAATTGACTGTTAATAATTGTTAAAAACCTATATAGCTATTTTTCCTTGCTATATATGTATTTTAACAGTTTTTAATTGGCCTAAGCTATTGGACTAGGAGAAAAGATTGCTAAAGTTAGCAATCTTTTTTTATTATGCTTAAAAAATAGGATATAATAGGATATAATAGAAAATATCTGAAAACTTGGAGGCTATAGGAATTATATAGCCAAAAAACTTGTCTTTTATTGGCTTAAGGAGATGAGTTTTATGTTGGGGTTTAGCTGTACCAATTATAATAAATTTTAATACTAGATATAGAAATAAGTTTAAAGAGGCTAGATAGGGACAAAATATTTGCTAAGGAAAGAGACGAGAGCAGGAAAGGCAGGTAAATTATATGTTAATACTTTCAAGAAAAAAAGATGAGTCAATTATAATTGGAGATAACATAGAGATAAAAATTTTGGAGATAGATGGAGGTAGTAGGGTAAGTATAGGTATAGAAGCTCCAAAAAATGTTGAAATTTTAAGGAAGGAATTATATGAGGAAGTTGAAAATGAAAATAAGTCTGCAGCAGTTAAGTCAATTTTAATGGAGGACATAAAATCACTATTTAGGAAATAAATGGAGGTTTTTATTTGAATGTTTTTGAAGTAATAAATATTGGAATATTAAATTTTGCATCAGATATTCATATAGTTGTTGGAGAAAATGTTTTTTTTAGGGTAAATGGTCAACTTGAAAGGACCAAGTATAGGGTAAGAGAAGTAGATATTAATAGGTTTGTAGATAGGATATTGGACCAGGCTGATAGGGAGGGGTTTAATTTAAGTAAGAATATTGATAAGTCTATTGACTATGGGAGCAATAGGCTTAGGATACACTTGTTTAAGGAAAAAAATGGACTGTCCTTGGCAATTAGGACTATACCTAAGGAAATACCAAGGTTGGAAGATTTAAACCTGGCTCCTAGCCTGGCTAAAGTTAGAGATATTAAATCAGGGTTAGTATTGGTTGCTGGGAGTACTGGTATGGGAAAGACAACAACCTTGGCCAGCCTGGTGGAAAGTATCAACCTAGGCCAGGAAAGAAATATAGTAACAATTGAAGATCCAATAGAATATATATATAAAAGTAAAAAGTCCTTAATAAGGCAAAGGGAAGTAGGGGAAGATGTAATAAGTTTTCAGGAAGGCATAAAATCTGTTGTAAGACAGGACCCAGACATAATTGTAATTGGAGAACTTAGGGATATGGACAGTATAAAGGCGGGAATAAGCTTAGCTGAAATAGGCCACCTTGTAATGGCTACTATCCATAGTAGGTCTGGTATAGAAACCATTTCTAGGCTAATAGATATATTTCCTAGGGAGGAAAAGGAAGAGGTGAGGCTGCAACTTTCAAATTCATTAAGGGCCATTATTTATCAAGAATTAATTGTTTCACAAGATAAGAGGTATCCCATATGTGAAATAATAATGGTAAATGATGCCATTAGGAATATAATAAGAGAAAATAAAAATTTAAGGCTTATATTAGACCAGATGAGGTTAAATTCTAAGGACCTAGGCTCTGTAACTTTGGAGGAGTCTATTAGGATGCTTTTAGATAGGGGTAGGATAGTTAGGTCTGATATAAGTAATATTTTAGATAGGAAAGATTTTAATAAGCTAAATTTATAAATTAGTTCAAATTATTAAATAAAATGATATAATACATTATAAGGAGGCAAATTATGACGAAAAAATCTTTTATATCTTATACGCTAATAGTAGGTATAATATTAATGAACAGTTTTGCTTATGGGGAGAATATTACTAGAAAAGATATTTATCCAGTGGAAAATACGCAGAAGCTAAAGGCAATAGTGGCAGATTATAATGCCCAGTTTGACTATATAAATGGTGATGAAATAGTAGGGTATAACAAGCAAACTAAAACAAATGAAATAGTAAATATAAAGAAACTTAGGGATGCCTTGGTTAAGAATGCCTACCTACCTCTGGATAAGGAGTTTATAAGTTATTCATCGACCTTTGGGAGGAGGGGGAGTTTACTTTCCCAAGATGCTAAGGTTGAAAGTATTGCCATGCATACAGGCCTGGATATTTCTGCAGCCAATATAAACAATCAAAATGTTTATTCTATTTTAGATGGTAAGATAGAAAAAATCCAGTTTAGTAATACAGGCTATGGCAACCTAGTGGTAGTTGACCATGGGAATTTTAGGACATATTATGCCCACTTAAGTTCTATTGAAAATATGCAAGAGGGAGATCTTGTAAAGGGTGGACAGTTAATTGGTAAGGTTGGAAGTACTGGAAGAAGTACTGGGCCACATTTACATTTGGAAATTAATATTGGCTATATAGCAGTAAATCCTGAGGCTTTTATGCCTTATATAGAGGGCAGTGGAAAGGTTTTAGTAGAGAACAAGCCCCAAGGGAAAAAAGAGGCAGTTGTTGAAAAGGACCTTAAGGAAAAAACTAGTAAGCCAGTAGAGAAAGTACAGGTTAAGAAAAAAGAAGAAAAGAAGGAAGAAGCTTATGAACTAATCCTGGAACCAGCCATAGTAAAACCAGAGGAAAAGGCTTATGATTTTAAATTTAGTAGTGAAACTGAGGCCTATCCTTTTGATTTTGAGAAGGAGAAACAAGCCTATTCTTTTGAGTTTGATTTCCAGTAATTTTTAATAATAGGAGAAGGCCCCAAGGGCCTTTTTTATTTTTAATTTATTTTAAGCTTCTTAAATAAGTTTGAAAGCTACCGATAAATTTTATAGGCATAGCTTATTATGCCTAGTCATTATTATAAACTTATAATAAGATCCATAATATTGTAGGAGGAACTGGTTTTTAAGGCCAGTTCTTTTTTTGTGACTTGGGATAGAACTAGTTAAAGACTATAAATATAGGTAAAATAAAAAAATAATTAATTTAATTTATAAAAAATTCCAGGCTATAAACTTTCTTTAAACTAGTTGCTGACTAGCTTAGGTAAAAAGCCTTAGAAATGTGAATATATTAACGATTAAAAGGGCTTGATAAATAGATATTAAAATGAAAAAGGGGGTATAAACAGAATAATCAGAAAATTAAGTAAAATAAAAAAGGGGGGAAAGTTTTAATTAGTTGTTTTCATTATTAGAAAAGTCACCGAGGAAGAATGAAATGTTTGCCGAAAGTCTAAGGAGGAAATTATGGAGAAGCTGTTAGAGATTAATGGTATTGTCAATGATTTTATTTGGGGACCAATAATGTTAGTTTTATTAGTCGGGACTGGAATTTATCTTACTGTTAGGTTAAAAGGATTTACTATTGGGAAGCTAGGATATGTTTTTAAGAATACTATAATGAAAATGTTTGAAAAAAAGGAAAAAAAGGAAAAAGATGAGGGGGAGGGTGAAATTTCACCATTCCAGGCCTTGGCCACAGCCCTAGCAGCAACAGTTGGTACTGGTAATATTGCAGGGGTTGCAACTGCTATTGTAACTGGTGGACCAGGATCTGTATTTTGGATGTGGATTTCTGCCTTGTTTGGTATGGCCACAAAATTTGCCGAGGTTGTTTTAAGTATTGAGTATAGGGAAAAAACAGAAGATGGCAGGTTTGTTGGTGGGCCAATGTATTATATTAATAATGGGTTAAATAAAAAATGGTTGGCAAATATATTTGCTGGTTTGGCGGCTCTTGCAGCCTTTGGTATAGGGAATATGGTCCAGTCAAATTCTATGGCTGAATCTATGCAGACTTCGTTTAATGTAGCGCCACAAGTAACTGGTATAGTAGTTGCTGTCCTTGTAGGAATAATTATAATTGGTGGACTTAAGAGAATAGCTACTATAACTGAGAAGCTTGTTCCTGCTATGGCCTTATTTTATTTTGTTGGTGGAGTTGTTGTTTTACTTTTAAATGCTTCAGCAATCCCAGGAGCCTTTAAGTTAATTTTCAAGTCTGCATTTACAACTACGGCTGTAAAGGGTGGAGTTGCAGGTATAACTATGAGAACTGCTATGAGATATGGGGTAGCAAGGGGAGTTTTCTCCAATGAAGCAGGACTTGGGTCTGCACCAATTGCCCACGCTGCAGCAACTACAGACCATCCTGTTAGGCAAGGTCTTTGGGGAATATTTGAGGTTTTTGTAGATACTATACTTATATGTTCTATAACAGCTCTTACAATTATAGTAACTGGTGTTTGGGAATCTGGTACAAGTGGGGCTGCCCTTACAACTATGGCCTTTGAAAAAGGACTTCCTGGACCAGGGGGCTATATTGTTTCCATAGGAATAATGTTATTTGCTTTTTCTACATGTGTTTCTTGGTCTTATTATGGTGAGAGGGCCATGGAATTTTTATTTGGAGCCAAGTCAACTAAGTTTTATAGGATTGCTTGGATACCAATGGTTTACCTAGGTGCAATTGGAGGACTAGACACTGTTTGGGGTATAGCAGATACCTTAAATGGACTTATGGCTATACCTAACCTAATTGGTATAATAGGACTTAGTCCAATTGTAATAAAGCTTACTAGGGAATTTTTAGTAAGGGAAGGTATTTGGAAGGATAAAATTTAAGGGTAGGAAGATAAAAAAGGTAGCCAAGGCTACCTTTTTTTATTTATTTTTTTCTTTTATACACTCTATAGTGGCATTTAATTCTCCACCCATTATTATAATAATACTAGACATATAGAGCCAGACTAAGAGGATAACTATGGCCGCTAGACTTCCGTAGGTTTTAGCAAAGTTCCCAAAGTTATTTACATAGTAGGAAAAACCTAGGGAGGTAACAACCCAGCCAACTGATGAAAAAATTGCTCCTGGTAGGGAGTCTTTAAACTCTATATTAGAACCAGATTCTAAGGCTGGTGCCAGTGTATATAGGAGGGCAAAGATAATCACCATAAAAACTAGGGCCAGGATGGTCCTAAAGTACTTCCAAAAGTACATAAAACTTTTACCAAAGCCTAGGTAGGACAGGACCCTACTAGTTAGGAACTGGCCAAAAACCAGGGCTAAAAGAGCTAAAACAAAGGCCAGCAAAAGGGCCAGTGTAAAAATAATTGATAAAATCCTGGTATAAACATAGGACCTATTTTCCTTTACATCATAGGCTTCATTCATAATATTTATAAAGGCCAAGGTTCCCTTAGATGCTGCCCAGAGCCCCATAAGTCCCGATATTGATAGGAGGGTTTCACTACTACTAACAACGGTCTCTTGGACCAGGCTTAGGATTATTTTTTGCAGGTCCCAAGGAAGTATTATAACCAAGGGTTTGATTATACTTTCATTTAAGTAGGGGGTAAAACTTAAAATATTAAGCAAGAAAATTGTAAAAGGAAAAATAGACAGGACTAAGAAGTAGGCCAGTTGTGCACCAGTTGCAGTAACCTTATCTCTTTTCAGCCTGAATATAAATTTCTTTATTAAATTTAAGTAAATATTATTGTTAAGCTTCAATAAACCACCCCTCAAAGAATTCACTTTAATAAGTATATCAATAAATTTGAAAAATATAAACTAAGAATATAAATAGCTTTGGCTACCCTAGTTTTAACAATATTTAAAGCCAGGTGGCTAGTATTATTAGAAAGAAATATTGAAATTATCACAATTGTAAGAAAAAGACCCATAAAAATCTTATTAAGAAACAATTAACAACTAGCTTGTCTATTTAATCAGTATCCACAGACTTATGCACATTATCCACAGAAAAAGATTGTGAATAAATAATTATCCACATACAGAATAGTAAAAATATTTAAAAATTTATGCTGTTAATTTATGGATTTTAAGGGTATAATAGTCGTAAGAAACAATAACATTATATCCAGTTACAGATATTGTTGAGAAAGGAGCATTGTTTATGAAATTAGTATTTGCAGGTAAAAATATGGATGTTACAGAGGCACTAAAGAACGTTACGGCAGATAAGTTAGCTAAACTAGACAAGTATTTTGATAAGGATGTAGTAGCTACAGTAACTTTCACAACTGAAAGAGACAGGCATACTATCGAGGTAACAATAGATCTTCCTCAAACTATAATAAGGGCTGAAGTTCAAACTTATGATATGTATGAGTCAATAGACAAGGCTATTGATATTTTAGAGGGACAAATAAGAAAGCATAAGGGAAAACTTAGGGCTAGATATAGGAATACTGATACTATAAGATTTGATAATATAGAACTTTTAGAAGAAGATAAGTCTGGTGAAGAAGAGGGACCTAAAATTGTTAGGACCAAGAGGTTTACCTTAAATCCAATGACTCCAGAAGAAGCAGTTTTACAAATGGAACTATTAGGCCACGATTTCTTTGTCTTTATGGATGGGGATAGTGGAGATACAAATGTAGTTTACAAGAGAAAAGATGGAAACTATGGATTAATTGCTCCAAGGATATAGGATATTAACTTAAAAATAAATATAAATATAAATATATATAAATAAAAAAAGTAGCCTTTGGCTACTTTTTTATTTATATATTAAGCTTTAGTTTACCCTGGCTATTTTTAAAGACCTTGCAACTATATTATATAAAAATACAGTTCCAATACTATTTATAAGGGCAGTTGGAAGGACAACAAACTTTACTAGGCTTAAAACATTTATATCCAAAGATAGGATAAGCTTGGCAGAAGCTAAGAAGACAGACCCACTAACTAGGGTTCCTAGGGCTCCAAGACTGGCTATAGAAAATGTATTAAGCCTATTTTTTACAAGCCCTAAAACTAAGTAGAGGAAACAGCCTGTAATAATTTTATCTATCATATTTGGAAGCTGTCCTCCAGGAAAGCTTGTAGTCATACTAGACATTAGCCCACCAAGTAGGGAGGCTAGGATTATATTTTTAGGCTTTGGATTTACAAGTACAGCTATAAATATAAATATTAAGAGGAAGTCAAATTTCATCCCCATAAAAATTCCTGGTACTATATAGTGTAAAAGTAGCCCAATAGTGAGTAATAATGTTGTAATTAAGTTTTCTTTTAGTTTCATTTTTATCTCTCCTTAAATTTAATAAAATTGGTAAAGTTTTTAGTTTTAAATTTATCCAAGCTGGTCTTCATAACATATTACTCACTTCCCTTCTTAAAAATAGGTATAAAAAAATCCTTCAATCCACATAGGACGAAAGATTACTCGCGGTGCCACCTAATTTAGGTATAAAAAAATACCCATCTCTTTTCAGGTACAAGACTTCTATACCCTATTTCTATAACGGGAACACCCGGTAAGGGATACTCTTACATTTCCCCCCTACTTCTAATAGGTCCATTCATCAAAATTTTAAATATCGGCTTCCAGCAACCCGACTCTCTGTAAATTAAAAATAAGTGACTACTACTCCTATTTAAGAATTTAAACTTTATCTATTAAACATAGTATAGCATAAAATAATAAAATGTAAATAAATTTTTTAAATATTACTATAAATTTAAAAAAGATAAAAAATTTGTATAAAAAAGTTTATTATGTTATGATGAAATTGTTAGAAAAGTTCATAAATAAGGGGTGCTTATATTAATAGGCTGAGATAGAAATGTTATTTCTGACCCTAGGAACCTGATATGGATAATGCCATTGTAGGGATAAGCGAGTTTAGTATTTTAAGCTATATGCCTAGGGCTATAGCTTTTTTTAATGACTAAATACATAATAGTTTACAGGAAGTTTGACTCTTAAACTATATCTCTAGGGGGATCTATCAGGCAGGCTAATAGGATAGAGGAGGAATAGTATGAAGTACACTACACAAATGGATGCAGCAAAAAAAGGTGTAATTACTAAGGAAATGGAGATAGTTGCAGCCAAAGAAAAGATGGATGTAAAAGAACTTAGGGAAAAAATAGCCAGGGGAGTTGTTGTAATTCCTGCTAATAAAAACCATAAATCTCTTTCACCAGAGGGTTTTGGTGAGGGACTAAGGACTAAGATTAATGTTAATTTAGGGATTTCTAAAGATTGTAACAATGTAGACTTAGAACTTGAAAAGGTTAGGACTGCAATAGGGATGGAGGCAGAGGCCATAATGGACCTTAGTTCTTTTGGTAAGACGGAAGAATTTAGGAAAAAGTTAATAGAAATCTCTCCTGCCGTTGTTGGAACAGTACCAATCTATGATGCGGTTGGTTTTTATGACAAGGAATTAAAAGATATTAGCCCCAAGGAGTTTTTAGATGTTGCTAGGAAGCATGGGGAAGATGGGGTAGACTTTATAACTGTCCATTGTGGAGTAAATAGGGAGACTGTAGAAAGGTTTAAGAAAAGTGAAAGGGTAACTAATATAGTTTCCAGGGGTGGTTCTTTACTTTATGCCTGGATGGAATTAAATAAGATGGAAAACCCATTTTATGAGTACTATGATGAGCTTTTAGATATTTGCCAAGAGTACGATATGACCATAAGTCTTGGAGACGGTTTAAGGCCAGGAAGTATAGCTGATGGGACAGATGGACCACAAATTCAAGAGCTAATAGTCCTGGGAGAATTAACTAAAAGGGCCTGGGAAAAAAATGTTCAAATAATAATAGAAGGGCCTGGGCATATTAGGATAGACCAGGTAAAAGCCAATGTTTTATTGGCCAAGAAGCTTTGCCATGGGGCACCATTTTATGTTCTTGGACCAATTGTTACAGACATAGCCCCAGGCTATGACCATATTACTTCTGCTATTGGTGGGGCTATGGCGGCAAGTTATGGGGTAGACTTTCTTTGCTATGTAACTCCAGCTGAGCATTTAAGGCTGCCTAGTGAAGAGGATATGGTTGAGGGCATAATTGCTTGTAAGATTGCTGCCCATGTTGGTGACCTGGGCAAGGGGGTAAAGGGTGCAGAAGATTGGGATTTGGCTATGAGTCAGGCTAGGAAAAACTTAGACTGGGAAACCATGTTTAACCTGGCTATTGATAGTAAAAAACCTAGGTCCTATAGGAAGGAGTCCACTCCAGAGCATGAGGACTCTTGTACTATGTGTGGGAAGATGTGCTCAGTTAGGAATATGAATAGGGTAATGGATGGTAAGGATATAAATATTTTAAGGAGTGATGACTAGTGAAAACTAGGAAGATGACCTTAGGGGCTATGCTGGTTTCAATTGGGGTAGTCCTAGGGAATATTATATATATACCAGTTGGAATGTCAAAATGTTTTTTTGTCCAGCATAGTATAAATTTAATTGCTGGCATTAGTCTTGGTCCTGCCTATGCTGTGGCTATAGCATTTTTGATTTCTCTTATTAGGAATATATTGGGAACGGGAAGTTTACTTGCCTTTCCTGGAAGTATGCTAGGTGCCTTGTTAGTAGGCTTGGTTTATAGGAGGACAAAAAATAAGTATTTGGCTGGTCTAGGAGAAGTTTTTGGAACTGGAATACTTGGTGGAATGGCCTCTTTTCCTCTGGCTAAAATTTTAATGGGCCAAGAAGTTATGGCATTTTTCTTTGTCTATCCTTTTTTATTAAGTAGCTTAGGTGGGAGCCTAATAGCCCTAGGCCTTATGAGGCTAATAGATTTTGAAAAAATTTTAAAGCAAGTAAAAATTAATTAATATAAAAAAGCCCTAGGTCTTGCCGGCCTAGGGTTTTCTTTAATTCTTGGCTTTTATAAACTCCTTGACCTCTTTCAAACTAGGAAAAGAGGCTTGGGCACCAGGCCTACTAACAGCCAAGGCAGCAACATATCTAGCAAAGTCTATTGACTCTTCTAGGGACCTACCCCCTACTAGGCCAGTTGCTAGACCAGCTATAAAGGAGTCGCCTGCTCCAGTAGAGTCTATAGGGTCGACATCTACTATGTTGTAGCTAGAAAAATTTCCAGCATCCAGGTAGGCCCCACCATTTTCTCCTAGGGTAACAACCAGGTTATCAAGACCAGCCTTGGCTAGGTCAAGCATCTTATCTTCCAGGCAGCTTAAGTTTAAGCCCTCTTCTCCAAGTATTATGGCTAGCTCTGTTTCATTAGGAATTAAAATATCAGGCTTCCTTAGGAGGCCAAGGTCTATATTTTTAATTGCAGGAGCAGGGTTGAAGATTAGTTTGACCCCGTTGTCCCTACAAATATTAATTACATATTCTACTGTTTCAAGGGGGATTTCCAACTGGACAATACAAAGCTTACTCTTCTTAATAAGGTCTATATTTTTATCAATATGGCTAGTATCTACATCAGCATTGGCACCTTGGTAGACAACTATGTTGTTATTAGCTTCATTGTCAACATTTATAAAGGCAGTCCCAGTAGGTTTTTTTGAAAAACCAATCCCACTAGTATCAACCCCATCTTCTTTAAGAAGCCTAAGCAAGTCCTCCCCAGCTTGGTCTTGGCCAACCTTACCAACCATAGCAACCTTATTTTTAAGCCTGGCTGAAGCTATGGCCTGGTTGGCTCCCTTCCCACCACCATATTCCTTATAGTCAGTAGAGAGGATTGTTTCTCCAACCCTTGGTATCCAAGGAACCTTAACCACCCTATCCATATTTATACTTCCCACAACAACTATATCCATAAAACTACCTCCAAAATTAAGTATTATAAGTAAAAGTATAGCATATTTGAATATTGGTAAATAAAAAAAGATTGGACCAGCCAATCTTTTTTATCTTATTTAACTAAATTTTTTATTTTATCAAATATGCCCTTAACAAAGTCTAAAATCTTACTAACAATAGACTTAACCTCATCAGTTTTTTCTCCTAGGTCATCAATCTTGTCAGAGATATTCTTAACTTGGTCCTTAATATTTTTGACCTGGTTTTTAATATCTTCAACATTTAAGTCTAGGTTAGATATTTTTTCCATTAGGCTTGTAATCTTTTCTTTTTGCTCATCAGTTAGGCTTATATTAATGTCCTGTGAGGCATTTTCTATAATTTTCCTAATTTCCTCAGGGTCCTTTATTTTATTTTCTACAACCTCTTCCTTGACTACATTAATTATACTACTAGCCTGATCACTACCAATATCTTCAGCCAATTGGCCTGTTGTAGCAATTTCTTCACTAGCAACCTTTTTCTCTGTTTCCCCAATGGCCTGGCCAGTTGCACCTTCAAAACCCTTAATAATTCCCGTAAGGGCCGCAGTACCAGTAACATTAAAGGGAGCTGCTACCTTGACATAAGCGTCCTTAACACCAGCAGTAGCCAGGGCCGAAATTAACATATCCTCAGTAACCCAAGTAATATTATAAGTTTCGACAGTAATACCTTGGCCCTTTTTTAGGGGCTTAACATAGGAAGAAGACATAGACTTGTAGCCTAGGATTTTCCTATCAACATAGTCCCCTAAATACTTTACCTCTTCATCATTATTAGTTTCAATAATAGTTACATCCTTGCCTGGGGCAAAGATACTTAAAATTTTAGACCTTTGGTCACTGTTTAGGTCTTTACCAAGGCTGATAAATTCATTGCCACTAGCAAAGACACTTGTATTTAATATGGTTATTAATAGTACTGAACTTACAATACTTTTTAATATTTTCTTCATTAAATCCCTCCTAATAGTTAGAATATAAGAAAAATATTAATAACTAGTAAAAAAATTATTAATATATTCTTAAACTTTCCATATGCTTTTTTAACCTAGTAAGGGCCAGCCTTATATCCTCCTCAAAGACAGTGGCCTTTCCAAGCTCCAAAAAATATTTAAAACTTTCATCATAATAGGAATTCAAAAAATTCTTATCATCTAAAAATAAGATATCCTCTAAGTTAGAAAGCCTGTCGGCAAGCTTGATTAGCCTGGCTTTTTGGCACTGGCTAACCTTATAAATATAGGAGCTTATTTCATAAGCCTCATCCTTGGTTAAAATTTCTACTATTTTTAATACCCTAGGATTACTGTAATAAATAATCTCCTCCTTAGTGGCATTAGTATCTTCTAAGAGGTCATGGAAAAGCCCTCCTAAGATAGTATCCTCATCATTTATATTTTTATTTCTTAAAATCTCCACAACCCTAAGAGGGTGGGTAATATAGGCTGGACCGTGCTTCCTAAATTGGCCCTTGTGCTTATCTTTGGCAAAGGACAAGGCCTTATTATAATCCATATTACAACTCCTTTATTAAAAATTCACTAGACCCTAGGCCAGTAAAACCTAGCCCCTTATAGAAACCATAGGCAGGTGTTGTTTTTTCAGTCATTAAGATAAGGTTGGTCAGGTCTTCCTTTTTTTTATCAGCCTCAATAAATTTAAGAAGAAGTCTACCGTAACCCTTCTTTTGGTAGTCAGGGTCTATACAAAATTGGTCAATATAGTACTCATAGCCAGGAATCCAAGGTTTTTTATAGCCCAGGCTAAATCCAATAAGCCTAGACCCAATATAAAGGTCATAGCCTAGAAAATTATTTAAGGAAAAATACTTACTAAAATAAGACCTTAGGTCCATAAAATCTTCCTCTATAAACCAAGGGGCCTGGCTAAAGACTTTTTTATACAGGCCTACATAGGCATTTATATTTTTAGCTTCCATTTTTTTAATTTCCATAAAATCCTCCGTTATAGCTACCTATACCTTAGGTAAATTCTCATAGAGTCCAGGATACTAATTATCATAATCTTTTCAGAAAGGCTGAAGGGTTCATTAGACTTGTTGTAGCTAGTTAAAGAAAAGTTAAAAAGGCTCCTAAGAAGGGCCTTGGCATAATCAAACCTTTCATCACTAGTCATTTGGCTAGGGTCCAGCCCCTTATCTCCCGTATTAGACAGGAGGTTTAAATAGCTGTAGTCTTTCTCAGTTATACTCTTAGCATCTTGGATATTTAACCTAACATACTTATAAAGTGAGTCTAAGGCATAGGCAAGCTCTATGGGCCTAATGAGATCTAGGCTATTTTCCAACCCATTTAAGGCCCTTATAAAATTAAGCTTGTCAGTATAGTCATTAAATTTAGATTCTTTTTTAAAACTATCAATAGATTTTTTAAGCTCCCTACAATATTTTTTACTTTCCTTGTCTAAAAGGGCTATTTTAAGGACCTTTAGTTTTTCTTCTAAAAAATTAATCCTGTCCATATAGACCTCCATAGACCTAGTATTTTCTTCTAGTTCAAAGGAAGTTTTTAGTTCCTCAAACTCATCAAACATACCTAATATTTTTTCTAAAATCATATTTTTATTATCCATAATCTTCCTCCTTAAGAGAAAATTTCCTTCCTAATTTTACTAGCTAGCCTAGTAGCAACAAGCTCATATAGGCCACTAGTTTCAGGAAAAGACCTAGTATAGGACCTATTGCCCCAGTTTTTAATATCATCTAGGTCAATTAATTCAATATTTAGTTTGCTGGCCAAGGCTATGGCAGACTTAGTATAGTAGTTGGTAGCAATTACAACGGGAATTTTCCCAAAATAATGGGCCCCAGCATAAATTTCTTGAACAGCAGATATTCCAACACTACTGGTATAATTTTTTAACTGGACAGCATACTTGTCTTCTAAAAATAAGTCTACCCCAAAGTCATAGGAAGAACTTGTTTTACTCGCCTTAAAGCCTAAATTTTTAAGTTGCTTTTCTACATAGGCTTCAAATTGGTAGCCATCTAAGGTCCTTATGTAACTTAGGTTCATAAAATTACTTTTGGTTAAGTTACGAATTTCAAGTTTTTTATAAAGCTTAAATAAAATATTAATAAGAAATATTAACAATATAAAAAAAAGAAAGGTCTTATAGTAGCTAAAAAAGCAATTTAAAATAAAATTTATTTGCTCCAAACTTTCACCACCTTAACTACATTATATCCTATACTCAGGACTTTATAAATTCAAGTTTTAGAAACAGAAAAATATAAAAATAGAAAATTTTCTAAAAAAAGCTTTACATTTAAAAAAAACCATAGTATAATTGCAAACAATATAAAAAAAGGTTATGCGGGAAAGGGATATATAAATTCTAATTACAGAGAGCTGGATAAGGTGAGAGCCAGTATTGTGGTTATATATCAAATCACTCCTAAAACTTCTCTTTCGATATGTAGATAGGGACGGCTAGCACCGTTAAAAGCATAGAGAAACAATTAGAGTGGTACCGCGAAACTTCGCCTCTATGAGGTGGAGTTTTTTGCTTTTTAAATATAATAAAAAAGGAGGAATATTTATGAGTTCAGCAAACGCTTTGGTAGTAGTACTTTTAATATTAGCAGTAGGAGACTATATATCAGTCAAGACTAAGTCGCTAATATCAGCTATGCTTACATCATCAGTAATACTTCTTGTAGGATTTTGGACCAAGCTTCCAGTAACCCTATTTGAAGATGCTGGGCTATTAAAAATAGGCGGATTATTAATGCCATTTTTAATAGTGAACATGGGAACACTTTTAAGTGTTGAAGATTTAAAAAGAGAGTGGAAAACAGTAGTAATTGCACTAGGGGCTGTAGTAGGAATTGGAGTGTCACTGGTACTCCTAGGTAGTCCTCTTGTGGGAAGAGAGTATGCAATAGCAGCAGCACCACCTATATCTGGTGGAGTAGTTGCAGCAATAATAATGGGTGAAAGGGCAGCAGCCCTTGGAATGGAAAGTATGTTTTTATTTGTAACCCTACTAGTAGTAATGCAGAAATTCTTTGGAATGCCTATAGCATCTGCTCTTTTAAAGAAAGAAGCTAGGAGGGTTTTGGGAGAAATGCCAAGCTCAGAAGCAGTTAGGCTGGAAACAGTAAACCTACAGACCCATAGTGAAGCTGTAGTTGAAACAAGGAAAAAAAGATTACCCTTAGAGTTTCCTGAAAATTTACAAACTTCATACATATTAATGGCGAAAATGGGAGTTGTCGTATTTTTGGCCTTTAAAGTTGAAGCTATAACTAAATTAAATGTGTATGTAGCCAGTTTGTTTTTAGGAGTAATTTTCAAGGAATTAGGATTTTTAGAAGATGGAATAATGACTAAGGCCAATTCTTTTGGCTTGGGAATGATATCTTTAATGGCTGTTGTTTTTAATAGTACCAGTACAGCAACACCACAGGTTTTGAAGCAATTAATAGCACCAATATTAATCTGTTTATCAGTAGCAGTAGTTGGAATAGTAATATTTTCAGCTGTAATAGGAAAATTTCTTAACTATTCAAAAGAAATGTCTATATCAATAGGACTTTCGGCCTTATTTGGTTTTCCAGCTACCTTTGTCTTGTCATCAGAAGTATCTAATGCAGTTGGTAATAGCCAGGAAGAAAAAGACTATATACTTTCACAAATAATGCCTAAAATGCTAGTATCTGGTTTTGTTACAGTTACAATAGCATCAGTATTGTTAGCAAGTGTAATGGTAAATATGTTATAAATTAATTTTTAATAAATAGGAGGAGTGGTTTTATGAAAACATTATATAAAAATTGTATGTTAATAGATGGAACAGGAAGGGAAGCAGTTAAGACATCTTTTTTAGTTGAAGATGGTAGGTTTGTAGCTTTTGGAGATGATTTAGCGGGAGATAAGGTTGTTGACCTAGAGGGAAAATATGTTATGCCAGGCTTAATAAACGCCCATGTTCATATAACTATGGAGCCTGTTGGCAACCCCCATATGTTATTTAAAACAGAATCTGACTCCAGGACTATTTTAAGAGGGGTTAAAAACCTTAGAAAGCATTTAGAATCAGGAACTACCTACCTAAGAGACTTGGGTACTGGAAGTGGAATGGATATTGAACTTAAAAGGGCAGTGGCTGAGGGCTTTATTGATGGTCCAGAGTTTAAGTCTGCTGGTAGGGTAGTAACTATGACAGGGGGCCATGGTTGGTTTATTGGTAGAGAGGCAGATGGGCCTGATGAAACTAGAAAGGCAGCTAGAGAACAGCTTAGGGCTGGGGCAGATGTAATTAAGATAATGGCTACTGGTGGAGTTATGACCTCTGGGGTTGAGCCAGGATCACCACAGCTTTCTATGGAAGAAATGGCTGCAGCAGTTGAAGAAGCCCATAAGGCTGGCAAGAAAACAGCCTCCCATGCCCAAGGGAATACGGGAATCAAAAATGCAATTATGGCAGGTATAGACTCTATTGAACACGGTATATTTTTAGATGAAGAGGCAGTGGATATGATGTTAGAAAGGGGAACCTACCTAGTGCCTACCCTAGTTGCTCCTTACCATATAGTTAAAAATGGTGTAGAGGCTGGAGTTAAGCAGGACGCCTATGACAAGGCTAAATCTATAATGGATGTCCATGTTAGGAGCTTTAAATTAGCCTATGAAAAGGGTGTTAAGATTGCTATGGGTACAGATGCAGGAACTCCTTTTAACCTACATGATATGGATTGGTTAGAGCTTAAGTTAATGAGAGATGCTGGAATGGATCCTATGGATGTTTTAGTAGCTGCTACTAGAAATTCCGCAGATCTTTTAGATATCTTAGATGAATATGGAACCCTAGAAGAAAATAAGTTTGCAGACTTTTTAGTCCTAGATGAAAATCCTTTAGAAGATGTTGAAACTTTAAGTAGGGTGAGAAATGTTTACAAAAAAGGTAGACAGGTAAAATAAAATAAAAAAAATGTCCTAGCCAGGACATTTTTTTTATTTTTTAACTATATTGTACCAATTTTGAAAGTCTTCTAAGTTAAATTCTTGGCCAAACATTTTTCCCGGCCTTAGATTATAGTCTTCCTTAAGTAGGTTTTTTAAATATTTTTCTACATAGTCTATTTTACTACCACCTGAGGTTGCAAAGGTTGCTAGAGTTTTCCCCTTAAGGTCATATTTTTCTAGGAAGCTTAAAATTACCCTGGGGCAAATCCCCCACCAAATAGGAAAACCAATTAAGACAGTTGAGTAGTGAGATAGGTCCATACCTATGTCGACTATGTCTGGCCTGGAAGTTTCATCCTGCATTTCAAGAGAGCTTCTACTAGACTTGTTTTTCCAGTTTAAATCCTCCATAGTATAGGGAAGGCTTGGCTGGATTTCTACAAGGTCACAAGCTAAATTTTTAGCAATATTTTTAGCAATAGTTTCAGTTGTCCCCCCACAAGAAAAATAAGCAACTAGGGTTTTATCTTTTGCCATAAGAAACACTCCTTTTATATAAAAATGAACCTAGGAAAATTCGAATTATTCACAATAAATATAATAATACTCTTCTTGCAAAAGTGCAAGATATGTTTATAGTTTAAGATATAAGGTAAAATTCTAGTAGAGGTGATAGGAATGAACTCTTTAAAGGAGTATAGGTTAAAAGATTTAAGTTTAAGGAATAAGATAGTTATGCCACCAATGTGTATGTATGTTGCTGACAGTGATGGTTATGTTAATGACTTTCATAAGGTCCACTACACTAGTAGGGCCCTAGGTGGAGTTGGGCTGATTATACTTGAGGCAACAGCAGTTGAACCAAGAGGGAGGATTAGTGATAAGGACCTGGGAATTTGGGATGAAAAACAGATACCAGGCCTAAGGTCTCTTGTAGAGTTGGGCCACCAATATGGTGGAAAGATGGGAATCCAACTTGCCCATGCAGGCAGGAAGTGCCAGGCAGAAACAGACTTTACAGTTGCACCATCAAGTTTAAGCTTTAGTGAAGAGTATAGGCTACCAAAGGAACTTACAAAGGATGAGATCAAAGGGGTTATAGAAAGTTTTAAAATGGCAGCTAAAAGGGCCGATGAGGCTGGATTTGACCTAATAGAAATCCATGCTGCCCATGGTTATTTAATCCATGAATTCCTATCCCCCCTATCTAATAAGAGGCTGGATGCCTATGGGGGAAGCTTGGAAAATAGGCTTAGGTTTTTAAGGGAAATCTTAAGTGAGGTAAAAAAAGTTTGGCCAAGCAACAAGCCAATTTCTCTTAGGGTTTCTGCTACAGACTATTTAGATGGTGGCCTAGATGGAGAAGAAATGGTAAGGATTATAAGGGCTGTTAAACCCTTTATAGACCTTGTCCATGTTTCAACTGGAGGCCTTCTACCAGCAGAAATTAAACTATTTGAGGGCTACCAAGTTTACTATGCTGAAAAAATAAGGAAGGAATGTGAAATCCCTACAATTGCAGTTGGGCTTATTAATGACCTTTCTATGGTAGAGGATATTTTAAATAAGGGGAAGGCTGACCTAGTTGCCCTAGGGAGAAAGCTTTTACGGGACCCACATTTTATAAATAATGAAATTTATAAAGCCAAGTATAAGTATGATTTTCCAGAACCCTATAGGGAAGCCTATAAATATAGGTCTTTTGATAAACTGAAGAATATATAATAAAATCCTCCTAGGAGGATTTTATTACTTAAGGAGTTGAAAACTTGGAAGAGCAAATAAGGAAGCTAAGGGAATTTTTTAAAACAGGAAATACCCTGGGCTATGATTTTAGGATAAAGCAATTAAGTAGTTTAAAAGAAAAAATAGAGCAGTATGAGGAAGATATTTTAATAGCCCTAGACCTAGATATGAAAAAGCCTAGTTATGAGGCTTATACCTCAGAATTGGGCCTGGTTTACAGGGAAATTAACGATGCTATGGAAAACTTAAAAGACTGGATGGAAAATGAGAAGGTCCAAACACCTATTTATCTCAAACCAGCCAATTCTTATATAAGGCCTATGCCTAAGGGGCTGGTTTTTATTATTAGTCCCTGGAACTACCCGTTTCTACTTACATTTTCTCCCCTGGTTGCTAGTATTGCAGCTGGTAATTGTAGTTTGGTTAAAGTTTCTAGTAAGTCTTATTATAGTAGTAGACTAATAGAAAAAATCATAAAAGAAGCCTTTAGTGAAGATTATATTAAGCCTTTAATGGGGCCTGGAGAAAGGGCTGAAAAAGTCCTTAAAGACTATGACTTTGACCATGTATTTTTTACAGGAAGTAAAAAAATTGGTAGGAGGATAGGAGAAATATGTGGGAGGAAGTTAATTCCTGCAAGCTTAGAGCTAGGTGGAAAATCACCAGCCATAGTGGATGAAACAGCAGATATAGACTTGGCTGCTAAGAAAATAAGCTGGGGGAAGTTTTTAAACCTAGGACAGACTTGCATAGCTCCTGACTATGTAATAGTAAAAAAATCTGTTAAGGAAGAGTTTATAAAGTCTGCAATCAAGCATATTGAAAAGTTTTATGGTAGGGATATAGGGGCCAGTGAGGACTACGGAAGAATTATAAATAAGGAGGCCTATAAGAGGCTGGAGTCTTTAATGGATAGTAGGGATAGGGACTGGGCTTTTTCTGGGGAAAATAGGGAAGAAGACCTCTTTATCCATCCTAGTATAGTCGAGGTGGACCTAAGTGATAGGCTTATGGAGGAGGAAATATTTGGTCCTATTATGCCAATTATAGTCTATGAGGAGAATATGGACCTTATAGATATAATTAGCAAAAATCCAAACCCCCTGGCCCTGTACCTTTTTACAGAAGATGACCAGCTAATAGAATATATAATAAATGGTGTGGCCTTTGGAGGGGGGTGTATAAATGATACTATTTCCCATATGGCCAACTTAAACTTGCCCTTTGGAGGGGTTAGGCAAAGCGGTATAGGAAGCTATCATTCTTATTATGGCTTTAAGACCTTTTCTAACTTTAAGCCGATCTTGGAGGTTAGGAAAAATATAGATATAGATATTAAGTATCCTCCCTATAATAGGAGGAAGTCCCGTATAAGTAAATTTATGCTTAAAAACTAGTAGCCAGGTCCTAGATTTAAATCTAGGGCCTGGTTTTATATTAGGCAATTATTTGCAAGTATAGTTTTGAATAATATAAAAATTGAAAAAAACATACATATGTCTTATAATATATATTGAATAAATATATATGTAAATAAAAAGATATATATTTTAAGCTTGGAAAAATCAGGGATTTTAAGGAATATATTATACATACACTTAGTTTAAAAGATATTGTAATATCTTTGGCTTGTCAAAGGAGGGGAAAAATGCAAGAGTTTAAAGATTTAAACGATGGAGACCCTATAGCAGAAAATTTAACTAGGGGAGAAGTTATAAAACTAATTCCAGAAATAGAGTCTGGTATTATAGAAACAGAAGATGATGAATTATTATTTTTCCATATTAGTAGCTTCCTTAATAAGGATATAGGCATTGAAGATATTAATAAGGGGGACCTTATAGTTTGTCAAAAGGAAGTCCAAAAAAGTGATGGAAAAAAATCTGCCATTAGGTGTGAAAAGCTAGAGATGAAGGAGCATGTAAAAAAATACCTAATAGAAAATGCCCTAACTGCACCTGGTGATGTTGAACTTTTTGATGAGTTTTGTGAAAAGGCCAGGGACTATTCAGAACAAGTTGGCAGGGAAGACTTTAGGCTAGAAGACAAGTTGGAAATTAAAAGGTTAATTAATGATACAAAAACTGTTATGGAGTTAAAACTTATTAGACCAAAGCTTGCTATAATCACCTCTAAATATGGTAAGAATAAATTAATTGTAGGATTTTTAGAAATGCTAGATGAGATTATAAAAAATATTAAGCCAGGGGATGGAAATACGGAAGAGGTAAAAAATTTCAAAGTATTTATAGACATACTTTTATCCTATATGGAAATTGCTTAAACTGTTTTATACTTAAGTGTAAAGCAGTTTTTTTCTTTATAAATATTATGGTATAATATACTTATATTAAACAAGTTAATCAAGAACTTATTTTACACTCCAGGGGAGTGTATTTTTTATAAACAGGGGAAATAGGAGATTGGTATGATAAAGATTAAAATATCTGTAAGGAAGCTTATAGAGTCTGTTTTAAGGGCTGGAGATATAGATGATTCATATAGGTCTAGGACTAGGATGCTAGATGGAACCCTAGCCCACCAGAAAGTCCAAAGGGAGTATGGGGAAGACTATAAGGCTGAGTTTGTTTTAAAAACCCAGCTAGACTATGAAGACTTTAGGTTAAAGATAGAGGGCAGGGCAGATGGTATATATAGGAAGGGACAGGATATATTTATAGAGGAGATTAAAAGCACAAACCTAGATTTAGAAAAAATAGGCAGGGATTTTAATCTCCACCACTGGGCCCAGGTTAAATTCTATGGCCATATGTATATGGAAGAAGAGGGGCTAGATAAGATAGTATTAAGGCTTACATATTTCCAACTGGAGAGTGAAGAGAAAAAACACTTTGAAAGGGAGTATAAAAAGGAAGAACTGGAGTCCTATTTTTATAATATTGTAGCTAGGTATGTGGACTGGGCTAGGACAAGTTTTTACTGGGTGGAAAAAAGAAACAAGTCTATTGGCCAGCTAAAATTCCCCTTTAAGGAGTACAGAGAGGGTCAAAGGGAGATGGCTGTTGCTGTCTATAAGACTATAGAGGAGGGCAAAAAAATCTATATTCAAGCACCAACTGGGATTGGCAAGACTATGTCAACAGTTTTTCCAGCCCTTAAGTCTATGGGGCAAGGGCAGGTGGAAAAAATATTCTACCTAACAGGAAAGACTATTAGTAGGCAGTCTCCCATTAAGGCCTATGAAATTCTTAAAAACCAGGGCCTAGACTTAAAGTTACTAGGGATAACTTCCAAGGAAAAAATTTGCTTGAATAATGACCTAAGCTGTAATCCAAAGGACTGTAAGTATGCCAAGGGACATTTTAACAGGGTCAATGAGGCCATAAGGGATATTTTTGAGGGAGAAGATCTTTTCTCAAGAGAGGTAATTTTAAGCTATAGTAAGAAGCACCAGGTCTGCCCCTTTGAATTTTCCTTAGACTTGGCTGATTTTGCCGACCTAGTAGTTGGGGACTACAACTACCTATTTGACCCCCAGGTTAGGCTTAAAAGGTTTTTTGAACTTGCTAAAGGAGACTATATTTTTTTAATAGATGAGGTCCATAATTTAATTGATAGGGCTAGAGATATGTATAGTACAAGTCTTTTTGATAAGGATATACTAGATTTAGGAAGGGCCTTAAAAGCCAATAAAAAAATCTATAAGAGCCTAAATAAAATTGTAAATGCAATGGATATAATAAAGACTAGACTGGACCTTGAGGATAGCCACTACCAAGAAGATTACTTAGACGACTTAGTTGGACCTATAAATAGGACCATAAGTCTCCTGGACAAATTCCTAGTAGAAGATAAGGAAGACAAGAACTATGACAGGGTCCTGGACCTATATTTTGACCTAGTAAGATATATTAAGCTTTCTGATTTTTATGATGAACATTTTTATATGTCTCTTGAAAATAAGGAGGGGGGGACTGAATTTAAGATAAATTGTATGGACCCCTCAAGGCTAATTAGGAAGACTATTAATAAGGGGAGGGCCAGTGTGATGTTTTCTGCCACTCTTTGGCCAATGGACTACTATATTGACCTTTTAGGTGGGACTGGAAAAGATTATCATATGGTACTGCAAAGTCCATTTCCCCAGGAGAATTTCTTGGTTTCAGTAGTCCCAAATATTTCTACAAAATATAAGGACAGGGAATTTACCTACCTGGGCCTAGTTGCTTATATTGAAAGTTTTATAAGGGGCAAGGAAGGAAACTACCTAATTTTTTTCCCTTCTTATAAGTATATGGAGGAGGTATATGAAATTTTCTTGGCTAGGAATCCTAATATTAGGTCGATAATCCAAGCTAGGTCTATGGATGAGGAGTCCAGGGAGGAATTTTTAGGCCAGTTTCAAGAGGGGAGCTTGGTTGCCTTTGCTGTTATGGGAGGAATTTTTTCAGAAGGGATAGACCTAGTTGGAGAAAGTTTAATTGGGGCAGTTATTGTTGGAGTTGGACTCCCTATGGTTTGCTTTGAGAATAATATGCTAAAGGACTATTATAATAATTATTTTCCCTCAGGTTTTGACTATGCCTATACCTATCCTGGAATGAACAAGGTCCTCCAGGCCGCAGGAAGAGTAATTAGGTCAGAGTCTGACAAGGGGGCCCTACTTTTAATAGATACTAGGTATGGGGGTAAAAAATATAGGGAATTATTTCCTAAAAACTGGTATAATTACAAGGAAATTAGGTCTAAAGAAGACCTAGAAGTTAGGTTAAATAAATTTTGGCAGTAGTAGGAGGAACTTATGGAGAGAAAAAAGGTTCTAGTACTTTTAATAGGATTATTATTTTTACTAGTTTCTTGTAAACCTAAGAAAAAAATAGAAGTAGTAAACCTATATCCAGCCTATGAGATAGAGGATAATATAAAAAAGTGGGGCTATATAAATAAGAAGGGAAACTTTTTAATAAGGCCAACCTATACTAGCTGTGGAGAGTTTAATGGAGGGCTTGCAATTGTAGAACTAAATGGGTTGTTTGGCCTAGTAAACAGGGAGGGGCTGGAGATTTTAAAGCCTGAGTTTTCACAAATAATAGACCTGGGACAAGGGTTTTATGCTGGTTATAGGCAGGATAAAATAGGCCTATATACAGAAGAGGGCCCCATAAGTATAGACCAATATAATAATATAGAAAAGTTTTCGGATGGTGTATTTGCAGTTTCAAGGCTTACTAAGGAAGGCATAAGGTTTGGGTACATTGACCAAAAGGGCAGGGAGATAATTGGTTTGAAATATGATATGGCCTATGATTTTAAAAATAATAGGGCGGTAGTAAAAGAAAAGGGAAGCTACAAGCTTATAAATAAAAAAGGTAGGGAAGTAAAAAAATTAAAATATAGTGATATTAGGGAATTAAATGAACCTGGTAGGTATGCTTTTTTAGAAAAACCCTATGGCTTTGGAGTCCTAGATGAGGCTGGTAATATTTTGGTTAAGCCAAAATATAAGTCTATTATAAGTTCTAGGGATGGTTTATTTGTAGTTTCTAAAGAAATTTTAAAGGAAGATGACCTCCTAGTAAGGCTGGGGGTTGTTAATAGTAAGTCGGAAGAAGTTACAGACTTTATCTATAAGGATATTGAAATTTTAGGTGAGGATAGCCTGGCTCTTTCTAAGGGGAGGGGCAGGTATGGAAAAGAACTTTATGCCATAGTAGACACTAGTGGGAAGCCCCTGGTTAAGGGAAACTACTATAATGTTGGTGGCGAGAAAAAAACAATAAATCAAAAAACCCTGTCCTTGACAACGGGAGATAGGACCTTGCTTGTTGACCTAGGGGTAAGCCCTAGTAGGATAATTGAAGAGGCACCTGGTTATGGAGAAATTACTTCTTATGGAGAGGTTGTTAGGTACTTAATAGATGGGAGCCTAGTATACTATAATGATAGGGAAGAGATTATTTGGGAGACAGATAATAGGTTTAAGATAGATGGGAGCAAGGAAGTTTTAGAGAAGGTCTATAATAATAAGCCTGGGATAGCCATAAAGTATCCTTATTTTATAGGCTTTAAAAATAGGGAGGTCCAGGGGGAGATAAATGAAAGCCTGGAAGGGGAATTTCTTGAAGTGCTAGAGGAAGACCTTGAGAGTAAGTATATTTATTATAAGTCCTATTATTCCTTGGACCAAAAAAATAAGATTATTGTTGTAAGCAGGGTTTCAAGTTTCCTAGAAAAAGATTCTAAGGATGAAAGTATTAGTAAAAACATCTATAATATTAACTTGGAAACAGGTTATTTTTATAGGCTGAAAGATGTAGTAAAAGATAATAGCTATGGCCAACTTCAAGGGATGATTAATGAAAAGTTAAGGGGGATTTCTTTTAATAGGATATCCCTTAAGGATGTAGAACTTGTAAATGAGAATAGTAGTTTTAAGCTTGAAAATAATAAGCTGGTCTTATTATTAGACTATAACTTAAAGGGGGCCAGTGAAAAAAATAGGACCATATCTTTTAGGCTAGAAGAATTAGAAGGTATTATAGATAGGGAAAGTGAATTTATGAAAATTATAAGTTAGGCAGAGGCCTGTGGAGGTAGGAATGATAAAAAGAGGACAGGAAGTAGAAGTTGTTATAAATAGGGCTAAGTACCCTAATTTAGGAATAGTTGATACAGAATTTGGAGAAATTAGGATTAAGGGTGGAATTGAAGGAGAAAGGGCTAGGATTAGGATAACTAGGAAGAAGAAGGAATACTTTGAAGGGAAAATAATAGAGGTCTTAGAAAGGTCTCCTAGGGTAAAAGAGGAAACTTGCCACCACTTTGGCAGGTGTGGTGGATGTAGCTACCAAGGTTTTACCTATGAAGATGAGCTAGCCTACAAGGAAGACCAAGTTAGGAACTTATTTAAGGAATCAAGCCTAGACCTAAAAATAAAAGGCATATCAGCTAGTCCTAGTAGTAGGTATTATAGGAATAAAATGGAGTTTACCTTTGGAGATGAATATAAGGATGGTCCCTTGGCTCTTGGTATGCATATGAAGGGAAGATTTTATGAAATAGAAAATGTTGAAAACTGTAATATAGCAGATGGGGACTTTACAGGTATTTTAAGGGGTGTTCTTAGGTATTTTAAGGATACAGACCTAACATTTTATAATAAGAGATACCATAAGGGGGGACTTAGGAACCTAGTTATTAGGAAGTCATTAACCAGGGGAGAAATCTTGGTAAACCTAGTTACTACTAGCCAGGAAGAAGTTAGGCTGGAAGAATTTAAAGAACTTTTACTGGGCCTAGACTTAGAAGGAGAAATTGTAGGCATCCTCCATACTATAAATGATGGGGTGGCTGATGTTGTTAAGGCTGATAGCTTAAGTTTAGTCTGGGGAAGGGACTACATAATGGAAGATATTTGTGGCCTTAAATTTAAGATATCACCTTTTTCATTTTTCCAGACCAATACTTTTGCAGCAGAGAAACTCTATAAGATGGTCCAAGAAATTATGGGGGATATTAAGGACCAAACAGTTTTTGACCTTTATTCTGGAACAGGGACCATAGGTCAAATTATGGCCCAGGTTGCCAAGGAAGTAGTTTCAATAGAAATTGTGGAAGAGGCAGTTGAAATGGCCAAGGAAAATGCTAGGTTAAATGGTATAGAAAATATAGAATTTATTAATGGGGATATGTTTAAGGTTATAGATAGCATAAATAAAAAGCCAGACCTAATAGTAATAGACCCGCCAAGGGTTGGCCTAGAAAAAGCAATTAATAAAATAATTGACTTCCAGCCAAAAACCTTTGTCTATGTTTCTTGTAATCCTAAAACTATGTTAAAGGACCTTGAAGTTTTTGGGGCCAGGGGGTATGAGATAGGAGAAATACAACTTGTAGACCAATTTCCAAGGACCCCCCATGTGGAGGCAATTGTTAAGCTAGAAAAAATTTAGGGTAAATTAGCCTAGGAGGTAGTATGTTAAAACTAGTTATACCAAGTGAAAAGTATAGAAAAGAAGTTATGGACTATAGAAAAAGCTTTATTGAAAATGGGGAAGTTTTAGCTGGGGCGAGCACATTTGATACGGCTAGATCCTTTGATGAATGGTTAAGTGTTTTACTTGGTAATATGGACGAAAGAACTGTTGGGAAGGACTTTGTGGTTGCCAGTAGTTACCTGGTTGTTTCAAATAAAACAGGAGAACTAGTGGGTATGGTCCAAATTAGGCATAGGTTAAATGACTATCTTTTAAAATTTGGAGGCCATATTGGCTACAGTGTTAAAAAAGATGAGAGAAATAAGGGCTATGGCAAGGAGATATTATGCCTGGCCCTAGAAAAAGCTAAGGACTTAGGTCTAGATAGGGTTTTACTTACTTGTAACAAGGAGAATGTTCCCTCTGAAAAGGTTATTATAGCCAAGGGAGGGATCTTTGAAAATGAACTTGTTGAGGGAAATAGGATAGTTAGAAGATATTGGATAGACTTAAGGAGAAAATAGAAGTTATATACTAGCCAAGGGGTCTTAAAGCTTCATAACTTAAGATCTTTTAAAATATTAAAATTTTAGGAGGGGTAGGATGCTAGCTTATTATGCCAGCCTAGCTTCAGAAGTCTATGATTTAGATAAGCCTGTAGGGTCTTCCTTTGGAGATGTGGAATTTTACAGGGCAAGGTTAAAAGATTGCAGGGGGCCTATTTTAGAACCGGCCACAGGAACTGGGAGGATCTTAATTCCCCTAATGGAGATGGGCTTAAAAATAGATGGCCTAGATGGGTCTAAAGATATGCTTGAAATATGTAGGAAAAACTGTAGTAAAAGAAATCTAAGGCCTAATTTATTTGAGGGGCAGATGGAGAGTTTTAGCCTGGAAGAAAAATATGAGGCCATTATAGTTCCAGCTGGAAGTTTTCTATTAATCCACCAGAGGGAAGACTCCATAAGGGCCTTGGAAAATTTTTATAAGCATTTAAAAAAAGGTGGGAGGTTAATTCTTGATATATTTCTACAAGAGGACCTTAGTCTAGGGAAGTTTTCAACTAGGACCTGGGAAGCTAGTAATGGAGATATAATTAGCCTAGAAGAAAAGCTAGTCAAACTAGACTATATAAAGCAATATACAGTATCCCACGCCAGGTATGAAAGATGGAGGAAAGGGGTTCTTCTTGAAAGCCAGTTAGAGTCTTTTCCCCTAAGATGGTATGGGGTTGAAGAATTTAGGCTTATCCTAGAAAGTATAGGATTTAGGGATATTATAGTTTCATCAAACTATATTTTTAATACTTATCCAGCTAAACTAGGAGATACGATTACTTTTGAAGCTGTAGTAGGTAAATAGAGGAAGTTTTAGATGCTTTTAAAAGTTAAGATGAAAAAAATTATAAGCATAGGATTTGTAGGCTTACTTTTCCTGGGTCACAAGAACCTATTTTAGCTTCATATGGAAGTCGAGAATATGAAGATGGAAAGGAACTTAAGTCCATAAGCTTCCAATATAATAATAAGATATATAGTTTTATAGCTAAGGAATAAAATATTAGGCTGATAATATTTAAAGATACTAGTAGAAATTTTCCATATAAAAATAGAAGGGTAGGCCTACCCTTCTATAAATTTTATATGGATTTTTCTATCTCTAGGGCCATCAAATTCACAGAAATAAGCACTTTGCCAGGTGCCTAAGACTGGCCTACCATCTTTTATAATAAATTGCTCACTAGGGCCAATTAGGGAAGCAAGCAGGTGGGAATGAGAATTCCCCTCTAAATGTAAGTATGAATCTCTTTTAGGAGAAAGTAGGTTAAAGGCATAGAGTAAATCTTTTTTAACATCTGGGTCTGCATTTTCATTTACAGTAATAGCTCCAGTGGTATGGGGACAATAAACCAACATTATCCCTTCTTTTATTTTAGATTTTTTAATAGAGCTTTCAATAAAAGAATCTAAATTAATCATTTCCAGTGGGTGGCTTGTTTTAAATGAATAATTATAAACTGTCATAGTAATCTCCTTTCTTGCTCATATCTCATCAAGATATTATTTAAGAATATACCCAAAAAAACTAAATTTTATCAGACTTTTAACCATAAATCTTGGCTTGTAAAAATAAGAAAACTTAATGAGTATCTTGTAAATTAAAATTATTTTTGATTTATAGGGGGTTATAAAGTAATATAGGTATATTAGGAGGGATGGTAAGTGAAAATAGGATTAGTAAGACATTTTAAGGTAGATGTAAAAGATTTAAAGGATGATGTAGCAGCTAGTGAGTTTTCTAAGTGGATGAAGGAATACGACCATATAGATGTTATTCCAAAGGAAGTTGACCTAAGGGGGGTGGACTGGAACAAGTGCTATTCTAGTGACTTATATAGGGCCAAGGTTACGGCCAGGGCAATCTTTGATGGAGAGATTAAGGAAAGTCCCCTAATTAGGGAAATAAGAATGAACTTTACTAAGGAGTTTGAAGAAAGTGTTACTAGGAAGGTTTCCTTTTATGAGTGGTCTGTTTACAGTATGATTGACTGGGCCAAGTCTGGCAGTAAAGTAGAGGAAAATATCCAGGCTTGTAGGGAGAGGGTAAACAAGTTTTTAGATAAATTATTTGATGAAGTAAATAATGAAGATAGGGTTTTACTTGTTTGCCATGGAATGATAATGACTGTCCTTGAAGAGCAATTAAAACTTAGGGGCTTCAGGGGAGAGACTGTTGTAGCTGCTGAAAATGGAGAAGTATTTTTATATGAAAAATAATGGAGTTCCTTTGGAACTCTTTTTTTATATGCCTGCATAAACCTGTTATTTTATGGTATTATTACTAGTAATAAGGAGGGATATATATGGGAAAGAAAAGAGAATTTAGCTTGCCCAAGTTTTTGCTTGGAACTGCAGGAGTAGCGGCTTCATTTTTTGCAGCCAAGAAACTTGTGGACCTATATGCTGAAAAAGAGGACGGAATAATGACTAGGGAGGATTATGAAAGAGAAATTACCAGGGAAAAGGTAAAGTATAAGACTGGCCTTTCAGACCATGGAGAAACATTTTTTGACCTTTCTAGGATTGAGAACAATGCCAATGCAGATATGTTATTTAGAAAATTTTTAACTAAGGTAGATAGGGTGTCTGAAACTCCAGATAAGGTTTTTAGGATTTTGGATATAGAAAAACTAATCCCTTATGAAGAAAGTGGGTTGGATTCTAAAAGTATTTATAATTATTCTATTATGAGTATGCTAGGAGGCCAATCAGGTAGGGATTATTTTATGTTTTTAGGAAATACAGACCTAAGGGATATTTTCACTCAAGAGGCCAATGACCCAAGTAGGAATAATGCTTATTGGAAAAATTTTAAGGATGAAAGATTTAAGATAAATGATAAGTATATTTTAGGTCTTGATTTAGGAGAATAGAAAGTGTTGACCTCATATTTAAAAATGGTCCTAGGGGTGGCTATTTCAGGTACACTAGGCGTTTTTGTAAAAAATATACCTATGGGTAGTGGGATGGTAATGACTACTAGGACTTTTTTAGGGGGGATATTTTTAACTTGTTACTTTTTCCTTTCTAAGAGGGAGTATTCTAGGGAGAAACTTAGGGAAAACCTGGCTAAGCTTTTACTTTCAGGAGCCTTATTTGGCATAAGTGGCCTATTTTTATTTATGTCCTATGACCAGGTTGGGGTAAGCCTATCTAGTATAGTTTATTCTTTAAATCCAGTTTTTATTTTTATAGTGGCAGTAGTTTTTTTAAGGGAAGAATTTAAGTATAAAAAAGCTATAGGCCTTGGGGTATCTGTCTTAGGACTTTTTTTGGTTAATGGTTTTAATATCTCTAGCCTTCTTAGGTCAAACTTAAGCTATGGACTAATAGCAGCAGTCCTTTATGGGCTTATGGCAATAATAAATAAGAAAGTTAAGGGACTTGATAGTATCCTAATAACAATAGTTCAATTGTTTACAGCCTCTTTTGTTGTAGGAGTATTTTTAATTTTTAGGGGGGAATTTAAGTTTGAACTTACTAGTAGGACTGGCCTTATAAACCTACTGGTTGTAAGTTTTCTCCACACTGGCTATGCTATGAAGTTATATTATGAAGGAATCCAGAATTTAGACAGCCAGTCAGTGGCTCTAATAAGCTATGTTGAGGCCCTATCAGCCCTAGTAGCCTCAAATCTAATCCTGGGAGAAGTCCTAAGTCCTAGGGAAGTTTTAGGGGCGGTCTGTATAATAGGTGGGGCAGTAGTAGGGGAGCTTGTAGATAGTAAATCTAAAAAGAAGGTGGACGAATGTTAATTGAAACAGAAAGACTAATTTTAAAAGACTTGTCTATGGAGGACCTTGGTGGTTTTTTTGAGTATGCAAGTAATAAAGAGGTGGGGTCTAGGTCGACCTGGAAACCCCATGAAAGTTTAGAAGAAAGCAGGCAAATTTTAGAGGAGTTTGTTGAGTCTGGGGAATTTTTTGGGATCCATACAAGGGAGACTGGAAAGTTTATAGGCCTAGTGGGACTCCACGAGGATGAATTAAAGAGGATGCCTAGGGAAAAATGCAGGGAAATAGGATATGGACTCCACTATGACTACTGGGCTAGGGGCTATATGGCAGAAGCTTGTAGGGAAGTGGTTTGCTATGCTTTTGAAGACCTAGGCTTAGAAATTTTAACAGGCTATACTTCTAGGGGGAATGAAAGGTCTAAAAGGGTCTTAGAAAAAATAGGACTTAGGTATGAGGGGCTCCTTCGTAAGGCCTGGCACAATTATAAGGGAGAATACAAGGATAGGTACTGTTATTCTATTTTAAGGGAAGAGTATTTAGGCTTGTGATTGAAAAATATTAGTAAAAATAATAAGATTAGCTTGGGGGTGAAAAATATTAGTAAAAATAATAAGATTAGCTTGGGGGTGAAAAATATGGAGAAAAAAATAGAAACTAGGGACCTAGTATATATGGCCCTACTAGTTGCCTTTTCTTTTATAGGTTCAAATATTAAAATACTGGGCTCAATAGCCCTAGACTCTTTACCAGGATACTTTGCAGCACTATTTATAAACCCTTTAGCAGGGGCGATAGTTGGTATGCTGGGTCATTTTATAACAGCCTTGAATAGTGGATTTCCCTTTCCATTTCCAGTCCACCTAGTGGTAATGATGGCAATGGGACTTTCAACCTATATGGTAGGTTATCTTTATAGGAAGGTAAATGGAATAATAGCCATGCTGGCAGGAATTATAATCAATGGCCCTTTGGCCTTAGGAATACTTATACCAGTTACAAACTTTCTAGGTATGGAGCCTTCTGGACAAGCATTTTTCTTGGCCCTAATAGTTCCTCTTACTATAGCATCTGCAGTGAATGTAATTTTGGCCTATCTTGTCTACAAGTTAATAGCTTCTAGAATATAGAAAAGATTTAGATGTTTCCAAGGGGAAGCATCTTTTTTATTTTAAAGAAATATTTAAAAAATAAAAAATCTTGCATAATAAGATTAAATATGTTACTATGAATTTACAGGAAATAAATATTTAAGTAAGGTGACTTATAAAAGAGTCATAACTAGGAAGTTAGGTGAAAATCCTACGCGGTCCCGCCGCTGTAAGAGATAGTTCTTTTATTTATACCACTGGGAAACTGGGAAGGTAAAAAGAATGATGATTCTCGAGCCAGAATACTAACCTTATTTTTTAAAATTATCAATCTTTACGAGCGATGGAGATATGATTAGTGCTTAGGCATTTATTATATCTTTTACTGGTGAAGTAAAAGATTTTTTTCTTGTAAAAAATTAATATAACTAGGAAGTTAGGTGAAAATCCTACGCGGTCCCGCCGCTGTAAAAGTGAGTCTTTTTCAATATCCACTGGGAAACTGGGAAGGGGAAAAAGATGATGAGCTTGAGCCAGAATACTAGTGAAAAACAATCTTTACGAGCGATGGAGATTCTATTAATAGGTATTATTACTTATAATCTTTTACTCGTAAGGTAGGAGATTTTTTTTATTGCTATTAAATAGGTTAGCCTATTTAATATATAGAAAAGTTTTAGATATCATCAAAACTTGTATAATTACCCTCTGATGCCCCAGAGGGCCCCTGATGTAAACTTAATTTTTATTAAGTTTAGATAAATTAATTTAAACTACTTCCTGACTTTTATTCTTAGCCCCCTCGCGAAAGGATAAGTTGCTTGGGAAGGTCAAAATAGTTTAAATTATATATTAATCTCCTTTATTATATTTTAATATATATATAATGGAGGCCCCTTTTATAGAACCGTTGCCCTACGGTTCTATAATTTTTTTTGCCTAAAATACCTAGGACCAGGCCCAGGGAATTCTTGACAGAGAAAATTTTATATGGTATAAAAATATTAGCAGTTGAAATAGTTGAGTGCTAAAATTGAAAGGATGATACTATGGAAAAAAGAGAATTTCAAGCTGAATCTAAGAGGTTATTGGACCTAATGATAAACTCAATATATACTAATAAGGAGATTTTCCTAAGGGAACTTATTTCCAATGCTAGTGATGCTATTGACAAGATTTATTATAGGACCCTAGTAGATGAGGACCTAAGTTTTAACAAGGAAGATTATTTTATAGAAATAGAGATAAATAAGGGAGAGAGACTATTAACTGTAAAGGATACAGGTATTGGTATGACTGATGAAGAAATGGACAAAAACCTGGGTGTTATAGCCAAGTCTGGTTCCCTGGATTTTAAGGATAAAAATGAGGCCCAAGATGGTTATGATATAATTGGCCAATTTGGAGTTGGTTTTTATTCTGCCTTTATGGTTGCAGATAAGATAGAAGTAATAAGTAGGTCCTTAGATAGTGACAAGGCCTATAAGTGGACTTCAACTGGAGAGGACGGATATACAATAGAAGAGGCTGAAAAAAATAAGCCTGGGACTGAGATTATCCTCCATATAAAAGAAGATAGTGAGGACTATAATTATAGTGATTTCTTGGAAGAGTTTAGGCTGGGAGAAATAGTTAAGAAGTATTCTGACTATATTAGGTATCCTATAAGGATGGAGGTTACTACTAGTAGGTTGAAAGAGGGTAGTGAAGACGAGTATGAAGAAGTAAGGGAATTAAAGACCCTAAATAGTATGGTTCCAATTTGGAGGAAGAATAAAAAAGAGCTAAAAGAGGAAGATTATAAGAACTTTTATAGGGATAAAAGATTTGGTTTCGATGATCCACTTCACTATGTCCATATGAAGGTTGATGGTCTTTTAAGGTTTGACTCTATTTTATATATTCCAAGTACTCCTCCTTTTGACTTTTATACTAAGGATTATGAAAAGGGGTTGGAGCTTTATTCTTCTGGGGTTTTAATTATGGAAAAATGTTCAGACCTTCTACCAGACTATCTTAGCTTTGTAAAGGGAGTAGTTGATTCAGAAGACCTATCTTTAAATATTTCTAGAGAAATTTTACAGCAGACAAGAGAACTTAACTTAATAGCTAGTAATATAGAGAAGAAGTTAAGGGATGAGTTAAAAAATCTTATGGAAAAAGATAGGGAAAAATATGAAAAATTCTTTGAAAGCTTTGGTAATAATTTAAAGTTTGGTATCTATGATAATTTTGGTAGGGACAAGGACAAGCTTCAAGACCTAGTCTTATTTTATTCATCCCAAGATAAGAAGCTTGTTAGCTTTAAGGAATACCTGTCTAGGGCCAAGGAAGACCAAAAATATATTTACTATGCATCTGGTGAAAGCTTAGATAGGATAGACAAGATGCCACAGGTTGAACTATTAAAGGACAAGGGATTTGAAATCATATATTTAACGGACCAAATAGATGAGTTTGTAATTAAGATGATGCACAAGTATGATGAATTTGAATTTAGGTCTGTTCTTTCTGACGACCTAGGAATAGAGCTAGAAGAGGACAAGGAAGCTAGTGAAACCTTAGAGGAAAAAGAAGACCTATTTAAGGCTATGGAAGAAATCTTAAAGGATAGGGTAATAAAGGTTAGGCCAAGTAAAAGGCTTAAAAATAACCCAGTGGCCTTTGCTACAGAGGGAGAGGTTTCCATAGAGATGGAGAAACTTTTAAATGAAATGCCTGAGGCTGGAGAAGTTAAAGCCAGTAAGGTTTTGGATATAAATATGGACCATAGCCTATTTAAAAATTTAGAAGCTAGCTACAAGGAAGATAAGGACAAGTTTAAGCTAATAACAGAACTATTATATGACCAGGCAAATTTAATAGAGGGACTGCCAATAGAAGACCCTATTAAGTTTACAAATAATATATGGAAGTTAGTATAAGACAAATAGCTGATTAGGAAACTAATCAGCTATTATTTTAAGGAGGACTTATGAAAATAATACTTGCAATGGCAACAGGTGGATTAATTGGGTATTTTACCAACTGGTTGGCCATAAAAATGCTTTTTAGACCCCTGGAAGAAATCTACTTATTCGGATGGAAAGTACCCTTTACTCCAGGGCTTATACCCAAAGAAAAACTTAGGATCGCTAAAAATATTGGAAGAACTGTAGAAGACTACCTTCTTTCCCCAGAGGCTATTTTAAAGTCTTTAGAGGAAAATGATTTTAAGGGAAGGCTTAAAAAATTTATAGATGAAAACTTGGAAACTTTAAAAAACAAGGACTATGTCCTTGGTGACCTGGCTAAGGAAATTCCAGATATTAAGGGGGCCACTATGAAGTTTCAGCTTAGGGAAACTTTGAAAGAAACCATAGTTGGAACCATAAGGAATATGGAACTTAAGCCGGCTATTGAAAGAATAGTTAATAGGGAACTAGCCAGTGAAGAAAATAGGGAACTCCTGCTTAACTGGACCAGTGATAGCTATGAAAACTTTATTAAGAGGGAGGCAACTAGGGAAATCCTAGTAGCTAGGCTAGAAGAGGGCTTAGGAAGATGTAGGTCTAACCCTAAAAGCTTGGAGGAGGTCTTGCCAGTAAAATTACTTGAGGAGCTTGATAGGTATATTGATGAAAATTATAAGCTTCTTGGCTTTAAGGCAAGGGAGATTTTTCAAGAGGAGAGGGTCAAGGAAAAAATAAAGGCCAGTATTAGGAAGCTGGTTGAGGAAAATGTTGGAGGGCTTTTAGCCAGCCTTATTCCTATGGAGATGGTCGGGGAAAAAGGTTATTTAATTTTAGAAAATTATCTTGAGAGCGAGACCTTTAAAATGGACCTAAGAGAGCTTTTAAAGCTTTTAGTGGACACTATACTTAAGTCAAGCTTGGAAGATATATCCAAGGGCCTAGGAGATAGCATAGACCTAGACCAGCTGGCTGGTCATATAATTTCTATCTTGGATTCTGGTTTTGTCAGGGGAGAAATTTTTGGCCTGGTAGAAGTTTTCTTAGATAGGTTGGATAGGGAAAAGCTTTATTCAGGCCTGGAAGAAAAAATAAGATTAACTTTGGAAAGTGAAACTTTTAACCAGGTGCTTACTAGCTTCATAGATAGGATTTTAGAAAAATTAGGCCAGGTTAAACTTTCTAGTTTAATAGTTAGCCTTTATATTGATAGTGAACTTATTTATACTATGGGGGAAAAGCTATATAAAAACTACTTGAGCCAGGATATTGATAGGTTTATAAGGGGGCTTGAATTTTCTAGCATAGTAGAAAAAACCATCATAGGTTTTGACAATGAATTCACAGAAAAATTAATCCTAGATATAGCCAGCAAGGAGCTAAGGGCAATAACAATCCTAGGTGGAGTTCTAGGAATGCTAATAGGGGGGATAAATCCCATAATTCAGTCAATTTTATAAATTTATGGTATAATCATTGTAAATGGGAGGGATTAAATGAAGCCGATAATAGGAATAACATCAACAGATACTGTTAAAGATAATTTTCATAGTATTGGTAATAGCTATGTAGATGGGGTAGTTAAGGCAGGTGGAATACCAGTCTTAATTCCAATAATAGATGGGGCCTATGAGGACTATATTGATGCCTTAGATGGGATAATTTTTTCAGGAGGAAAGGACCTTCTTCCCCTATTTTATGGAGAGGAGCCAGGAGCTTATTTAAACTATGCTTCGCCAAAGAGGGATGAATTTGAAATGGGCCTATTTAATGAAGCTTATAAAAGAGGCCTGCCTATTTTAGGCATATGTAGGGGGCTACAACTTATGAATGTTTGCCTAGGTGGAGACCTTTACCAAGACCTTCAAAACCAGGTTAAGGATGTTTTAGGCCACAGTCCTAAGCAGGGGTCTAGGACTATCCACCATAGTATAAAAACAAAAGAGGCTAGTATCTTAAGAGAAGCCCTAGGGGCTGAAGAAGTTTTTGTAAACTCCTACCACCACCAGGGAATTAAAAATTTAGCCAAGGACCTTATGGTAACAGCAAGGGCTAGGGACGGAATAATAGAAGGGGTGGAAGGCTTAAAAGACCAATTTTTACTGGGGGTTCAGTTCCATCCAGAGGACTTGATTAGGGACTATCCTAGGTTTTTAAATATTTTTAGGAAGCTAATAGAGGCAGCTATGGAGGGAAGAAAAAGTGGACAGGAATAAGGAAGTGAAAGATGTAATTGACGCTGGTAATGAGCTACTTGGACTTATAAAGGTTGCAAGGAAAGAATTAGAGGGTGCCAGGAGCTGGGGAATGATAGATATTTTAGGTGGAGGATTTTTATCTAGTGCTATTAAGCAAAGTAAGATTACAAATGGTAAAAATATAATGGAAAAAGTCCAGGACAAGCTAGAGGTTTTTGAAAATGAACTAGGGGACCTGGACCTGGAATTTTATAATATTTCTAATGTTGAAAAGGTATTTGATATATTTTTTGACAATGTTTTTGTAGACTTTTTTGTCCAAGGGAAAATTAAGGAAAATCTTAACTACCTATATAAATTGGAAATAGAAGTTAAGGATATATTAAATAAATTAAGGTAGGTGGGTTATGAAAAAGAGAATAAGGGATTATGGGATAAAGATAGGAGAAATGGATACGGGCAGGCTTAACAAAATTACAGATGTAAGGGGAATTAAGGTTGGCCACAGCACGATTGATACTAGGGATAACAAGACTGGTGTTACAGTTTTACTTCCTAGTGAGGATAATATTTTCAAGGAAAAACTTGTTGCAGGTTCCCATATTATAAATGGTTATGGTAAGACTAGTGGACTAGTTCAAATAGAGGAGTTAGGAACCCTAGAATCTCTTATTGCTATGACCAATACCTTAAACCTAGGCAAGGTTCATGAGGGGCTAGTTGACTATACTATAAATAGGTGCAAGGAGGAAGGACTAGAACTTACAAGTTTTAACCCACTTGTTTGTGAGTGCAATGATTCTTTTTTAAACAATATCCAGGACAGGGTGGTTGAAAAGGAACATTTGTATGAAGCGATTAAAAATGCCAAGGAAGATTTTGAAGAGGGAGATGTTGGTGCAGGCAAGGGTATGAGCTGTCACGAACTTAAGGGGGGGATAGGATCTGCCTCTAGGGTTTTTAAGCTGGCAGGGGAAGAATATAATCTTGGTGTTATGGTTTTAAGCAACCATGGACTATTAAAAGACTTAAACCTTAATGGGAAAAATATAGGAAGGGACCTAGATAGGAAAATAAATCCAGACTATTACAAGGTTGAAGGAAGTATAATTATTTTAATAGCAACAGACCTGCCACTAACTAGCAGGCAGCTAAAGAGACTTTGTAAAAGGTCTGTTATTGGCCTTGGAAGGCTAGGATCTAATGTAAACAATGGCAGTGGAGATATAGCTATAGCTTTTTCTACTGCTAATAAAATTGGGCTTGATGATGATTTTATAAGCTGTAAATTTTTAAATGACGAAAAAATAAATGATTGTTTTAGGGCAGTAGCTGAAGCCACAGAAGAGGCCATTCTTAATTCTCTTATAACTAGTGAAAGGGTTGTTGGTTATAAGGGAAATACAAGGGAAAGTTTAAAAGACCATATAGGAGATTTTATATAAGCCAGCTAGGCCTGTATTATTTTCTAGTTTTATTTAATTTTTTTATAAAATATGGGTATAAGGAAATTGAAATGGAGGTAGTCAAATGAAAATACTAGGTATAGTGGGAAGTTTGAAGGCTAGTTCTTACAATAAACGTATTATGGAATATTTAGTGGATACTTTTTCTAATGACCATACAATAAAGTTAGGAGAAATTAAGGACCTACCCTTGTACAATGAAGATATAGAAAATGAAAAAATAGAGGCAGTGGAAAAATTAAGAGAGGACATAAGATGGGCAGATGGTGTAATAATAATAACACCTGAGCATAATGGGTCTATTTCAGCAGCCTTAAAAAATACCTTAGACTGGATGAGCAGGGTTGATAGGGTATTTATTAATAAACCAGTTATGATTTTAAGTAGTTCTATAAGCACCCTAGGAGGGGTCAAGGCTCAAAGCCACCTTAGGGATATTTTAAATGGTATGGGCCTTAGTACCTATATTGAACCAGGAGTTGAAACTGTAATAGGGTCTGTAAAAGATAAGTTAGACCAGGATGGAAAACTAATTGATGAACCAACAAAAGACCATTTAAATGTAAGGTTTGAAAATTTTATAGGTTGGATTGAAAAAATTTCTTAAAGATGGAAGATGAACTTCAGGGATTTAAAGCCTTGGAGTTTTTTTATTTGAAATGTTAAAAAAACTTATTTAAAATCGTATTGAAAAAAAATAAAAACTATGTTAGATTAATATATATTGTTTCATGTCGCAAAGATACCACAATATATTGTGGTATCTTTGCGAATGTTTAAAAGAGATAGGCAGTAAATATATAATGGTAAATGGGAGGATCTTATGCTAAAAGTAGAGAAAAGGAACAAGGCTATAGTTGAATTTGAAAGAGACAAAATAGTTAATGCAGTAAAAAAAGCTATGGATGAAACAGTCCTAGGTATAGATGAGAAGTTGGCTGAAAAAATAGCCAGTGAAACTTATGACCACTTTAGTGTTCTAGATATGGTAGATATTGAAAGAATACAAGACTTTGTTGAAATTAGACTTATGAGAGATAGGCCAGAGGTGGCTAAAAGATATATCCTATATAGGGAAGAAAGGGCTAGGCTTAGAGAAGAAGGCTGGGAAATGTCTGACCTACAAAGGGATATCTATGAGCAAAAATATAGGTATGATGGGGAGAATTTTGAATCCTTCCTAGACAGGGTAAGTGGAAATAACAATGATGTTAAGAAGGCTATGAAGGATAAGTCATTTATGCCAGCGGGAAGAATTTTAGCAGGAAGAGGTCTAGACAAGCTAGGAAGAAAGATAACTCTTTCTAATTGTTATGTTTTACCAAAGGTTGAAGATAATATAGAGTCAATATTTGATACGGCTAAGCACTTGGCAAGGACTTATTCTTATGGTGGGGGAGTAGGGCTTACTATTTCCAAACTTAGGCCTAAGGGTGCAAGGGTAAATAATGCTGCCCTTACTACAACTGGTGCAGTATCTTTTATGGACTTGTTTTCTTTGGTTACAGGTCTTATAGGTATGAGGGGCAGAAGGGGAGCCCTTATGTTAAATATGGATTCTAGCCATCCAGATATAGAGGAATTTATAGATGTAAAAAATGATTTAAACAAGGTAACCTATGCCAATATATCTGTAAATGTTGATGATGAATTTATGGAGGCTGTGGAAAAAGATAGTAATTATAGGCTACATTTTGAAGTAGAAGCTACTGGAGAAGTAATTGAAAGAAATGTTAAGGCTAGGGACTTATTTAAAAAATTAGCTTACAATAATTGGAATATGGCTGAACCAGGGATTTTATATAAGGATAGGATAGACTCCTACCATATGCTTAGTGAAGATGAAGACTTTGAATTTGCAGGAGTTAACCCTTGTGCAGAAGAAACTCTACCAGCTTATGGAAGCTGTAACCTTTCTAGTATAAACCTTAGTGAATTTGTAAAGAACAAGTTTGAAGCAGATGCTGAATTTGATTTTGAAGCCTTTAAGAAAATGGTTAGGGTGGGGGTTGTTTACCTAAATGAAGTTTTAGATGAAAATATGAAACTCCACCCATTAAAGGAACAAAGGGAAATGTCTAGGGATTATAGGCAGATAGGGCTTGGCATTATGGGCCTGGCTGATATGTTTATAAAGTTAGGAATAAAGTATGGTAGCAGTGAATCGATTGACCTTATTCATAAGATTGGAGAAACTATGGTTAATGAAGCACTTGTCCAATCAGCCCTACTAGCAAAAGATTTTGGAACCTACCCAAAATATAAGGAGGAGGCTGTTCTTAAGTCAGCATTTATAAAGAGAAATGCAACTAATGAAACCTTAGACTTAATAAAGAAATATGGACTAAGGAACTCCCAGCTTTTAACCATACCTCCAACAGGAAGTATTTCAACCTTAATAGGTTGTAGTAATGGAGTAGAACCTATTTTCCAAATTTCCTATACTAGGAAGTCAGAGTCTCTTTATGACCATGACACCTACTACAAGGTTTATACAGATATAGCCAAGGAATATATGGACTATAAGGGTTTGACTGAAGAAAGTGAACTACCAGACTTTTTCATAACAACCTCAGACCTTAACTATAGGGATAGGATAGATGTTCAAGCAGCTTGGCAGGAACATATAGATGCAAGTATTTCTTCAACTGTAAATGTTCCAAATGACTTTACAGTTGAGGAGGTAGAGGAACTTTATATGTATGCTTGGAAAAAAGGCATCAAGGGAGTAACTATATATAGGGACGGTTGTGCTAGGTCGGGAATTTTAATTACTGATGATAATAATAAAAATAAAATAGCAGACCTTCAAAAAGAGTTAGACTCCTTAATTTTAAATGAATTAATGGAAGACCCTGATACTTGTCCAATGTGTGGTGGAAAATTAAACCATACTGGTGGTTGTTCAGAATGCCAAGATTGTGGATATAGCCCATGTTCAATCTAATATAAATTAAAAATCTCCCCTTGTATTTTAAGGGGGAGATTTTTTTTGTGGGAAAATTGAACTTTTTTACCCAGTTAATAGTCTTATTAGCAGATGGAGGTGGAGGTATGGATGGGGACTTAATAGGAAAGGCTAGAAAGGGAAATAAGGAGGCCTTGGTTAAGTTAATTATAAATAGGCAGGATGAGTTTTATAGGCTAAGCTACTCCTATATGAAAAATGAAGATGATGCTATGAATATGGTCCAGGATATGGTTGTGAAACTTTATGAAAATATACATAGGTTAAAAAAACTAGATAGCTTTTATACCTATGCCAAGACTATTTTAGTTAACCTTTGCAAGGATGAATTGAAAAGAAAGAAGCGTGTCTTATTAGTGGATGCTTTTCCTGAAGAAAGATCAGAAGATGAAAATACGCTTCTAGTGGAAGACTTACTATCTAAACTAGATGTTAAGCATAGGGATGTAATTAGGCTTAGGTATATTTTATCTTATGATTACTTGGAGATAGCTAGGGTTCTTAAAATTCCACTAGGAACTGCTAAGTCTAGGGCCCACTATGGTTTGAAGAAGTTAAAGGAGGAATATAATGCTGGAAGATAGGTTAAAAGTTGAAAGGGAAAAATTAGAAAAAATTGAAGCACCTAAAGATATGGAGGCTAGTTTACTTAGTGCCTTAGATGGTGCTAAACTAGCGAAAAAAAGGCCTAATTTCAAAATTGCCTCCATCCTCCTTATTGTTTTTTTACTAATGGGACATAATTCTAATAATATAGCTGCTGTAATTAAAAATAGGGAAGTTTTAAAAGAGTCCAGGCTTTTAAACTATAAAGACTTAAGTCGTGGAAATATTTTAGACCTTATGGATAGTGGCTATTTTCAAGAAATAAATACTGGCTTGGACCTTGGAGGGGGCGAAAACTTAACAATAGATGGAATTTTGGTAAGTGAAAATGCCATTAACTTGTTTGTAAGTGGAAGCTATGAAAACCCACCCCTAGTTAAAATTAAAAATGCTGGCCTAGTAAGGATGCATTATAGTAGTGAGACTGTAAAAAAAGATGGACGGTCCTATACCAATTACTTTGTAGACCTAGGGATAGATAAGCCTAGGTTGGACCTGGAATTTATAAATGATTTAGGGGATGTTTTTACACAAGAAGTTATGGTGGATATGGATAGGCTTGTAAAAAATATAGAGCTTATAGGGATAAAAAAGAATTTTTATATAGATGGGGAAAAATATAGGCTGGACCATATGGTTATTAATCCTAGTGAAATTATTGTAAGAGGTTATTATGAAAATATTTTTGACCTAGTAGTTAGGCACTATACTGGGGGAAAAAAGAAGGAAGAAATAGATCTTAAACTAGAGATTAATGGCAGGGTTTATGGGGCTACAAGTTCTAGTTTTACCACAAATTTAGGGGGGTCTAGTTTTGAGTTTAGGTTTGGAGATTTTGAAAAAAGTTTAAAAGACTCTAGGCTTTTAGTTCTAACTAGGTCTGGAGAGAAACTAGGGGAGGTAAAAATAAAATAAACTGGCCTAGGCCAGTTTATTTTTATATTATATCTTCTTTTTTATTAAAAAATGTTTCTAAGATTGGAGCCATAACTGTTGCCACAATTCCACCAGAGAAACCATTATTATATAGGTGGAGTCCTCCGTGGACAATGGATAGGTTAGGAGATATACAAAGGTGTAAGACTCCTGCTATGACTCCTGGAATAAACCCATAAACACCAGCTATTGGGGCAAGGGTTGTTCCAAATAGGGCTGCTATTACTATACTTGTTGAAGCCACATCAAAGGAACTTAGGATGGTTGTTATATAGACGCCCAATAAAACAGGTATAACATTTTTAGGGTTTTTTCCAGAAGGCGAAAAGCCAGCAGCAGTTAAAATAGCAGCTATAACTGGACCGTTGAAATTTGCTCCAACAATAACCACATAAAGTATACAAATAAGTCCCATAACCCCAATGTTAATATAGGCTATGCCATAGCCTAATTCTTCAATGAAGGTAGATAGGAGCCTGCCACTATACTTAAATACACTGGAATAGCCCTTGAAACTTTTCCCATTTTTAAAGTATCCAACAATTATTAGGATTAAAAAATAAAAAATCATAATATACTTCAGTATATTAGAATAGCTTGAAGACACTAGGTACTGGGTAATAGGCTCCAGGCCTAAGGCTCTTAAGATAGAGGCTATTACAATGCCTATAAGTCCCCCAACAAAACCTATATTATAAATATTATAGCCAGCGTGGGAATGGATTAGGTGCTTGGAAAGGGGAAGGATTATAAAACCTACAGTCATCCCCAAAAAACTAGCTAGGGGAACCCCTATATAATATGGTAGGTCTAGGCCAAATATGGTCATACTTACAACGGGAGCCAGGGTAGTTGTGAAGAATATTACAGCTATAATATCTTTAAACTTGGTCTTGGTATACCTGCTGTAAAGATAGCCACCAAGAAAGATTGGCCATACATTTAAGATGTTTTTACCAATAAAGGCGAAACCAGCAATAGTTAAGATAGAAGATATTACTGTTCCAGTTAGGTCTACATTTAAAATATAGACTAAAAATAAGCAAATTAAGCTAAGAAGGCCAGAGTTTAAGAAAGTTGCTCCAATGCCTCCAATTGCAATATAATCTTGTAGTAAAACATCAGGTGTTGTGATTATTTCTACTAGGCCCCTAAAAATATCCCCTGGACTGTCTAAAATAAAGCCAAGGGCAATTAATGTGATGGGCAAAATGGCCAGGACCATTAAGTTAATGTCTCTTCTTTTAAGTTCAAATTTAATTTCCATATAATCTCCTTAATCTTTTTAAATATTATACCCTAATATATTTTAATTTACTATAAATTATACAATAAATATTAGCTTTATAAAACTTTTAAAACTGAAAAAACTTTAAAAATATCCTAAAATAGAATATAATAGATAGATAGTATAGGGAGAGGAGTAGTTCAATATTATGTATAAGTTAAGTGATAGCATATTAATGAGCAGAGTTGATATTTTGGATACCTATTTAGAGGGGAAAGAGTACTTTGAGACCAATAAGGTCGTTGAGGTTAAAACGAACTCTGATAATACGTATTTTGAAGGAAAAGTACATAATAGATCAGAACACCTTACGAAGATTAGGTTTAAACCAGATGGTCAAATAAAAACTGTAAGCTGTAGTTGCCCAGATTTTAAGAAAAACCTGGGAGATTGTAAGCATATAGTTGCTTTGTTTTGCTTTATTAGACAATTTGAAAAAAAGAAGAAACAAAAGGAAAAAAGAGAGCAAGAACTTAGGAATATGATTATTGAGTACAGCAGTTCTAAGGATATGGAGAGGGTATACTTAGAAGTAGAATTTAATTTAGAAATAGATAAGGATGAAGATGAAGACATTATAAGAGGTGGAAATTTAAGCTTTAGGATTGGAGAAAATAGGCTCTACCTAGTTAGGGATATGGATATGTTTTTCCAAAATTATGGTAAAAATGAAATTGAGTTTGGTAAATTTTTCACCTATGACCCAACAGTCCATAAGTTTAAAACTGAAGACAGGAAGGCCATAGAATTTTTAAATAGGGTCTATGAAAGTGCAAAAAATTATATTTCTGATGATAATAAAAAAGCTTTAGAAGATAAAAACATTTACCTAACCCCCCTACTCCTTAAAGAGTTTATAGAACTAATAAGGGAGAGGGAAATAAATATTAAGTTTAATGGAGATGACTATAAAGAGGTTAGGGTTACTACTGACAACCTTCCACTAACAATGGAGATAGAAGAAAAGGATGATAACTTAATCATTTCCTTAAAATCAAATAAGGAGCTAGAATTTTTAAGCCTAGATGGAAAGTATATTTTTGCTGAGGGCTTAATATATGAACTTACTAAGGACCAAAGGGAGAAAATAATCCCTATTTATGAGCAGATTGTTTTTAAGGGTGGAGGAAAAGTTACTATACCCAAGGATTATAGGGAGGGATATATTTCCAATGTTCTTAGGAATTCCAGCCAATATATAGACCTTAACTTTTCAGAGGAAGTTCAAAATATGATCTATGAAACAGACCTAGATATTAGGATTTATTTTGATAATGTTAAGGGGTCGATTGTTGGGAAAATTAGTTTTGTCTATGATGATATAGAGATAAACCCTTTTAGCTCTAGTTATACTGGAAAGATTCCAAGGGATAAAATCCTCCTTAGGGATAGTGAGAGGGAAAGTAGGGTTTTGGCAATTTTAGAAGAGGGATATTTTAAGGTTGTTGATGGGGGTATTTACCTATATGAAGATGATGAAATTTATAATTTAGTTTCAAATATAATTCCAAGATTGCAAAAATATAGTAATGTTTATTACTCAAATAATTTTGGAAATATAAAGGTCAACCAAACTTCCATAGGAAGCAAGCTAAAAATAAATGAGGACCTAGACCTACTTGAAATAAACTTTAACCTAGATGGAATAGATATTGATGAAATAGATGGAATATTCAATGCTATAAGGGATAGTAAAAAGTACTTTAGGCTTAAAGATGGTACCTTCTTGCCTTTAAAAGATGATTATTTTAAAAGCATTAAGGAAATAATTGAAGAATTTAATATAACTATTGAAAAAGACAAGCTTACTATGCCTAAATATATGGGGATTTACCTTGATGAATATATGGAAAAAAACAAGATAGACAATATAGAGGTTGAGCCAGGATTTAAGGAACTCTTAAAGGATGTAAAGGAGTCTAAGGAAATTGACTACCCACTGCCAAAGGGGATGGATAATATTTTAAGAGACTACCAAAAGAAGGGGTTTAACTGGTTAAAAACTATGACTAGGTATGGATTTGGTGGAATTTTAGCCGATGACATGGGGCTAGGAAAGACCCTCCAGGTAATAACCTTTATAATGTCAGAGAAGGAAGAAAGAGGCCAGGCGGCATCTCTAGTAGTTGTGCCAACCTCCCTTGTTTATAACTGGGAAAGTGAAGTTGAAAAATTTTCATCTTCCAGGCTTAAAACCTTGGTCATCCAAGGATCTAAGGAGGAAAGGACCAGGCAGGCAAAAAAAATTAAAGACTATGACTTGGTAATAACTTCCTATCCACTTCTTAGGAATGACTTAGACCTTTATGAGGATATTAAGTTTAGGTTTTGTATTTTAGATGAGGCTCAAAATATAAAAAATAGTGAGTCTTTAAATGCCAAGTCTGCCAAGGCTATAAAATCTGAAAATAAGTTTGCCCTAACTGGAACGCCTATGGAAAACTCACTTTCAGAACTCTGGTCTATATTTGACTTTTTAATGCCAGGTTATTTATTGTCTAAAAAGAAATTTACAGACACTTATGAAAAGCCTATATTTAAGGAGAATGATGAAGGGGTATTAAGGTCTTTAAACCTTAAGATTAAACCATTTATCTTAAGAAGACTTAAAAAAGATGTATTAAAGGAGCTACCAGACAAGATAGAGCAAAAGGTCTTAGTTGATATGACCAAGGAGCAAAAAGAGGTCTACCTATATTATATTAGGACCTTAAGGGATGAGATTGCCAGCGAAATTCAGAAAAATGGATACTCTAAGTCCCATATAAAAATATTAACTGCCCTAACTAGGCTAAGGCAAATTTGTTGTGACCCAAGCCTTTGTGTAGATGACTATAAGGGTGGTAGCGGTAAGATAGATTCTTTAGAAAATATATTAGAAGAGGCAGTTGGGGGACATAGGGTCTTAATATTTTCACAATTTACTTCTATGCTAGATATTATTAAGGAATCTTTAGAAAGAAAGGAAATATCGCATATGTACCTAAATGGGTCAACCCCTATGGAAGAAAGAAATAAAATGGTTGATGAATTTAACAATGGGAAGGCAGATATTTTCCTAGTATCTTTAAAGGCAGGGGGAAGTGGACTAAACCTTGTTGGAGCAGATATGGTAATCCACTTTGACCCTTGGTGGAACCCAGCAGTTGAAGAACAGGCAACAGATAGGGCCTATAGGCTGGGCCAGGAAAACACAGTCCAGGTAATAAAGCTTATAACTAAGGGAACTATTGAAGAAAAGATCTTTGAATTGCAAGAGCATAAAAAAGAAATGATAGACCTAGTTATAAAAGAAGGGGAAACTTTAATATCTAAGTTAAATGAAAAGGAAATATTGTCATTATTTGAAATATAAAAGGGATAGCTAAGCTATCCCTTTTCCAATACCCATATATATTAAAATACTAATTTATTATTGAAATCTCTACTAATTAATAAATCCTACTCCCTCGTTTTAAGAGGTCTTAATTCTTTTCCAGCTATCTTATTAACTAAAATTGCAATAGCACCATCACCAGTTATATTACAAGCAGTTCCAAAACTATCTTGGGCTAGGTATAGGGCAATCATTAAAGTAAGCATTGGTTGAGAAAAACCTAGCATACTTTCTAGAAGGCCTAGGGCCGCCATAACTGCTCCGCCAGGAACACCAGGGGCTGCAACCATTGTAACACCAAGCATTAGTATAAATGGAAACATAGCCTTAAAACTTAGGTCCATACCAGTAATCATCATTATGGCAACAGAGCAAGTTGTAAGTGTAATAGTACTACCAGACAAATGGATTGTAGCACAAAGTGGTACAACAAAGTCTGCTATATCTTCAGAAACCCCATTTTCTTTAGTTTGTTTTAAAGTAACAGGTATAGTTGCTGCAGAAGACTGGGTACCCACTGCTGTAAAGTAAGCAGGTATCATATTCTTAAGAAGCCTTATAGGGTTGCCCCCTGCAAGAGATCCTGATACAGTAAACTGGAATAATAGTATGATTAAGTGCATTAATATTATAAGGACAAAAACCTTAGAGAATATTGATAATATAGTAAATACTTGTCCTGAGTAAGCCATATTAGCAAAGATACCACAAATATGGATTGGTAGCAGGGGTATAACTATACTATTTATTAACCTAGCAACGATTTCTTGAAATTCATGCATTATATTTTTTAAGTAGTCACCCTTAATGACAGCTATTCCAACACCCAGTATGAAAGCAAATAAAAGTGCTGTCATTACTTCAAACATAGGAGGCATTTGAACTTCAAAAAAAGCATTTAAAAGACCGTCTTCTGCATTAACAGAGGTTAAGTTTAAGGCCCCCTCCTTTAAAAATTTAGGTAAAACTGTTGATGATGTGAAAAATGCAAACAAGCCTGAAATAACAGTGGATCCATAAGCAATCCCCGCTGTAACAGCTAACATCTTCCCCGCTTTATCACCAAGATCTCCAATACCAGGTGCAACAAATCCAATAATTATTAATGGAATGACAAAATCTAAGAAATTACCAAAAAGTCCATTAAATGTTACTAAAATTTTGACTATACTAGCAGGCAGGTATAAACCAACCAAAATACCTATAATTATTGCGAGAATAATCCTAGGTAAAAGTCCTAACTTTTTCATATTCATCCTCCTTTTTTTATATACTCAATAATAATTTATAACCATTAAAAATAGCTATATGTATTAGGTCTGGGTATTAATAATGTATATTATCATAAAGTTTTATAAAAATCTAGTAATAAAGAGAAAAAATAGCTTGATAAAATATTAGGAATATAAGACAATCTATTTTGGGAGGGATAGGATATTGAAATTTAAAATTAAGTCTTTAGTATTTTTATTAATTATTATGGCCTGCACACTGGTTGGTTGTAGTAAAAATACTAGGGAGGATACTTCGTTAGAAACAAGGGCTGTTGAAGGGAGAGGACCAGTAAATCCAGATAGGTTAATTGCCCATGGAGGGGGAGAAATATACGGACTTACATATACAAATTCTTTAGAGGCTCTTAACAACAGTTACCAAAAAGGTTTTAAGTACATAGAAGTGGACTTTAAGTTTACAAAGGATAATAAGCTAGTACTAATCCACGACTGGAACAACAGTGTAGACTGGTTGTTTAATATGGAAGCTAAAGTGCTTAACCACAAAGAATTTAAGGAAAAACCTAAGGTTATGGACCTAACACTTATGGATCTTGATGACCTGATTAGTTGGTTAAAAAACCATAAGGATGTTTATATTATTACTGATACTGAGGATGACAATGAAAGGGTCTTAGGCCATATAAAAGAAAAGTATCCTAAATATATTAAGAGGTTTATACCACAAATTTATAAGTTTGACCAGTATGAAAAGGTTAAAAAACTAGGGTATGAGGATATTATTTTTACACTATACCTATGTAATAATCCTGATGATGAAATAGTTGAGTTTGTTAAAAATCACGACCTCTATGGGGTAACAATAGAAAGAACTAGGGCCTATGGGGACCTAACTGAGAAAATAGGTAAGCTTAAAAAGACTAGGATTTTCTCCCATACTATAAACTCTATTGCCCCTTATAGGGAGCTTACGAGTCTAGGGGTTTATGGTTTCTATACGGATTATTTAGAAATTAATAATTTTTTCAAGGAATAAAAAAATAAAAGAAAGCACCTAGGTGCTTTCTTTTATTTTAGGGATTTAATTATAGAAACCACTAGTTCAGTAGACTTAACTAGGTTGTCTATACTTATAAACTCATCTGTTGTATGGACATTTTCCATACCTGTACTTAAGATTACAGATGAAATTCCCCTTCCGTTATAATTATTAGTATCAGATCCCCCACCTGTAGCTAGGATTTCTGCTTCTATACCTATATTTTTTAAGGCCTTAGTTACAAGACCTATAAGCCTGTGGTCTTCTTTAAGAGAAAAGACTGGATACTTAGGTATAATTTTAATATCTGCCTTGGTATTAAAGGCCTCACAAGCAGAATTAATAGAGGCAACTATGGAATCAACCTGTTTAGTTAACTTCTCTTGAACTAAACTCCTGCATTCAATTTGAACATTAACTAGGTCTGTAACAATATTTGTAGCCCTGCCTCCTTGTATTATTCCAACATTGGCAGTAGTATCTTCATCAATTCTTAGGAGCTCCATAGAGTCAATGGCACGGGCAGCAACTTGGATTGCACTTATACCATCTTCTGGATTTAGACCTGCATGGGCAGATTTGCCATAAAAATCAACATCCAATAAGGTTTGGGCTGGCCCTTGGTTAAAGACCTTGCCAACATCTCCCCCACCATCAAGAACAAAGGCCATCTTGGAAGATATTAAGGAGTAGTCTAAATTACTAGACCCTAGTAGGCCAGACTCTTCACAAGTTGTTAGGACAATTTCTATGTCTCCGTGGTCTATATTATTTTCAACTACATAGGCAAGTCCTTCTAAAATAGCCACTATACCAGACTTATCATCTCCAGCCAGGATAGTTGCTCCCTTGGAATATATACAACCATCCTTTATTAGGGGCTCTATATTTAAACCAGGAGAAACAGTATCCAGGTGGGCTGAAAACATTATAGGTTCAAAAGATGGATTCCCCTTTAGCCTAGCTATTAGGTTTCCCGTATTAGAGCCAGTTTTTTCCTTTGACCCATCAAATACAACCTCACAACCTAAGTTTTCTAAGTCCTCTTTTACCACTAGGGCAAAGTTTTTTTCCTCAAAGCTTGGACTATCTATTTTTACATATTCAATAAATTTTTCTACGATTTTTTCTCTATTCACTACTAGCGACCTCCCTTATAATTAGAAGGTAGTATCAATACTTTTAAAGATTGTGTCTAAGACACTAAGACAATTTTTAACAGTAAGGTCTGGCTTATATAGACTTGGATTAAGTTCAACAAAGTCCAAGGATTTTACAAGACCTGTTTCAATAAAACTAGACAATACCCTCTTTCCTTCTTCTAAAGTAAACCCACCCTTAACAGGAGTACCTGTTGCAGGTGCTACACTTGGGTCCAGTGCATCTATATCAAAGCTTAGGTGGAAATTTTCAACCTTGGAAGCCTTGATTTCATCTAGGATTTTCTTAAGACTTTCTTCAAAGCCCAAATCCCTAATATTCTTCATTTCATAATGACTAAGATTTAATTTTTCTGCCAGGTCATATTCGCCCTCATCAACATCCCTGGTTCCTATTATATAAACATTTTCTGGTTTTACCTTCCTGCCCTTAAAGTATACATTTTTAAGTTTTTCATTACCCTCTCCTAGAGAAGCTGCCAGGGGCATACCATGAATATTTCCTGAAGGAGAAGATTCTTCAGTGTTAATATCCCCATGAGCATCAATCCATATTACTCCAAAATTATCCAGGTCATCATAGGCCTTAGAAGCTCCAGCTATTGATCCTATTCCCAAGGAATGGTCTCCCCCAATGGTAATAGGAAACCTATTTTTCTTTAAAGATAAAAACATTAGTTCTGCAAGATTTTCATTAATATCTACAATAGGGTCTAGGAACTTTAGTTTTTTATGGGAAGCATACTTTTCATCTTCTCCTAAACTAGGAACAAAAATATTTCCTAAGTCATAAATCTTAAGACTTGTAGTTTCACCAAGAGATAAAATTCCCTGGGACCTTAAAGTATCTGGGCCTAAATTAGCACCTTCTTTACCTGAACCGTAGGATAGTGGAACACCAATTAAATCAATAATCATAAAAACCCCCCTCTGTTTTCTAAAGAACATTTTGTAACTCCATTATACAATACCTCTTGGGAAAAATGAAATTAATATAATGACAAACTATCTTTTACTATGAAAAATTCCCTTAAAAAGGATATAATGGACTTGGAAAAATAATATATATTAATAGGAGAGAAAGATGAAATATTATGCAGTTAGAAAAGGCAGGCAACCTGGGATTTATAAGACCTGGGAAGAATGTAAAGACCAGGTAATAGGTTTTAAGGGGGCAGAATATAAGAAGTTTAATAGCGAAGAAGAGGCAAAAAATTTCATAGGGCCTGGGGAAATTTCAATAAAGCCTACTGGAGGAAAGGCCTTAGAAGAACTAGGAGAACTAGAGGATAAAGAGATTAAAAGCTTAGGAGATAAAGAGGCTGTTGCCTATGTAGATGGGAGCTTTGACTTGGCTAGTTTTACCTATAGCTATGGGGTGGTTTATTTTAATAATAAGGAAAAAAGAAACTTTAGTGGAAGAGATGATGATGAAGACCTAAGTTTAATGAGAAATGTTTCAGGAGAGTTAAAGGCTGCTATGGAGGCTATGAAGATAGCTGTTGAGGATGGTAGGGAGAAACTTTACCTCCATTACGATTATATGGGGATAGAAAAATGGGCTCTTGGCCACTGGAAGACTAATAAAAATGGGACTAAAAAATATAAGGAATTTTACGATGAAATAAGTAAAAGACTAGAGGTTGTTTTTGTAAAGGTCAGGGCCCATTCTGGGGTTAAATATAATGAAGAGGCTGATAAGTTGGCCAAGGATGCCCTATAAAAAAATATAAGCCTAGGCTTATATTTTTTTATAGTTAATATTATTTTTTTCCATTAGTTCAATAGCATAGTCATCAACCCTGTAGTCATTATGGTAGTAAATCTCTTTAATTCCTGCTTGAAGCAAGGACTTAGTACAGTTTAGGCAGGGGAAGTGTGTAACATAACACCTACTATCTTTAACAGAAATTCCCTCCTTGGCACAGTAAAGTAGGGCGTTCATTTCTGCGTGGATAGTTGCTATGCAGTGGCCATCTCTCATTGTGTGTCCAATATCATCACAATGGGGGTTGTTGGCCACTGACCCGTTGTAGCCTGTTGAAATTATCCTATTATCTTTATTAACAAGGACACAGCCAACCATAGCTCGGTCACAGGTTGACCTTGTTGCTACAATGTTGGTTATATCCATAAAATATTCATTCCAAGATTTTCTCATAAGACCCTCCCTCTTAAATTATATTATAAGTATCTTATTTATCATAATAAGCTATAACAATTAAAACATCAAGAATAAGAAATTGGAAAAGGCCTAGGCCAAGTTTTAAATTAAAGTAATTAATTTAAGTTTTATAAAATTGGGTATAAATATGAAAGAAATTATATGTAATATTATAATTAATAAGCATATTGAGTAAACATAAGGAGGAGAGTAATGTTAAAAGATTTTAGGGATTTTGCTATGAAGGGAAACATTGTAGATATGGCCATAGGGGTCATTATAGGTGGTGCTTTTGGAAAAATTGTATCATCTTTGGTAAATGATATAATAATGCCTATATTTGGAATAGTTTTAGGAAAGGTTGATTTTTCTAACCTATTTATTTCTCTAGATGGAGGAAGTTATAAAACTTTAGCAGAGGCAGCAAATGCTGGTGCAGCAACTTTAAACTATGGAATTTTTATCAATACAATAATAGAGTTTTTAATAATTTCTTTTTCAATATTTTTAGTAATTAAGAAGCTAGGAGAACTTAATAAAAAGGAAGAAATAGTAGAGGAAGCTACAACTAAAGAATGTCCATATTGCTTTAGTGAATTAAATATAAATGCAACTAGGTGTCCACATTGTACTTCCCAACTAGATAAATAGGAGTTGGTAAATATGTATGGTCTTGTTTTAGAGGGTGGAGGAACTAGAGGAGCCTATCAAATAGGCGCCTATGAAGCCTTGGTAGATTTAGGACTAGGGATAGGTGGTATAGCAGGAACTTCTATTGGTGCCATAAATGGGGCCATGTTTGCCCAAGGGGACCTAGAACTTTCTAGGGAGCTTTGGGAAAACTTAGACCATTCTATGGTTATAAAAATGGAAGATGACTTAATAGATAAACTTTACAATTTAAAATTTGAAAAAGATGACATACTATACATGTTTGACAAGGTAAAAGAAGTATTAAAAGAAGGGGGACTAGATATTAGTCCTCTTAAATTTACCCTAGATAAGTATATAGATGAGGATAGGATAAGGTCCAGTGGCAAAGATTTTGGAGTTGTAACTTTTAACCTATCTGATTTAAAGCCTAGGGAGTTGTTTTTAGAGGATATTCCCAGGGGAAGGCTAAAAGAATATATTTTGGCCAGTGCCTACCTCCCAGTTTTTAAAGGGGAAAGGCTAAATGGGTCCTACTATCTTGATGGGGCATTTTATGACAACCTACCCTTTGGAATGTTGGAAAAAAAGGGGTATGAAAAACTTATAATAGTTAGGATCCATGGAACTGGTGTTGTAAAAAAGCCAAGTGGAAATGGGGACTATATCCTTATTGAACCTAGGGAGGACTTGGGTCATAGCCTTGAATTTAATAGGGATAGGGTCAAGTACAATATTAGGCTGGGCTACTATGACACTCTTAGGGTTTTTAAAAATCTTTTAGGCAAAAGATACTACATTGAAGATTTTCAAGGGGAAGAAGATTTTTTAAAAGTACTTTTAAGCCTAACTAATGAAGATATTTTTAGTCTAGGGGAAATTTTAAATATTAGTATTAAAAATCCTAGGCGGGGACTTTTTGAGAATATAATTCCTAAAATAGCAGGCTACTTAGACCTAGATAGGTCTTCTGGCTATAGGGATATAGGCCTGGGACTTTTAGAAATAAAGGCAGAGGCCCTTGGGATTAATAGGTTTAGACTTTATAAATTTACTGAATTATTAGAATTAGTAGCCAACAAGGACCTGGACTTGTCCTTGAAAAAAGACCAGGCTAGGGGAATCTTAGACAGGCTTAGGGAAAAGGTTGATCAAATAGGGCTTATAAATAAGGAAGAAGCACTAGTAAGAATTTCCAATATAGTATATAAATAGTTAGGAGATGGAAAGATGGGACTAGATGAAATAATAGGGAAACTAGGGTCTAGGGTAAGTAAACCAATTGGGGTTGAAAGGGAATTTTCAGTTTTAATCCCCCTAGTCTATGTAGATGGAGACCTCCATATTTTATATGAACTTAGGTCTAAGGATATTAGCAGGCAGCCTAGGGAGATTTCTTTTCCTGGTGGGGCAGTTGAACCAGGGGAAAGTTTTAAGGAGGCAGCCATTAGGGAAACAATGGAAGAGTTAAATATAGCCAGGAAAAAGATAGAGATTATATCTCCTATGGACTACCTAGTTTCTTCTGCTGGTATGAGAATAAGCTGTTATTTAGGATATTTAAAGGACTTAGATGTTAGTAAGATAAGGCCAAATATTGGTGAAGTTGACCATATATTTACTGTTCCTTTAGATTTTTTCCTAGAAAATGAGCCGGATATATATTCTGTTAACTTTAAAAGAAATATGGCTGCAGATTTTCCTTACAACCTAATTCCCAATGGAAAGGATTATAAGTGGTATGATAGCAAGGATGAGATCTACTTTTACAGGTATAAGGATTATAATATTTGGGGTTTTACAGCCAAGATGACAAAAAATTTTATAGATATAATAAAAAAATAAGCACTTCATATGAAGTGCTTATTTTAATTTTCCTTAATTTCCTTAAAATGCTTAAAATCTAACTTTAATAAAATTACAGTTAAGATAGTAGCAATAATATCTGAAATTGGTGCTGCCAACCAAATACCCGTAAGCCCTAGGTTAAATAATCTTGGAAGGATTAAAATCATAGGTATTAGGATTAATACCTGCCTTGAAAGACTTAAAACCATAGCCTTAGTAGGTTTTCCAGTTGCTTGGAAGTAATTTGATCCAATTACTTGGACTCCAACAATCCCTATGGCTGCTAGGTAGATCCTAATTCCAGGAACACCTATTTCTGTAATCATCTTCATACTTTCCGGTTCATTTAAGAAAATCTTAAAAATTTGAATTGGGAAAAATTGAACTAAAAAGAAGCCAGTAAAGGTTATGGCAGAGGCTGCAATAGCAGCATATTTAAAGGTCTTGAGTACCCTATCATAGAGTTTGGCACCAAAGTTGTAACCCATTAGGGGTTGGGCACCTTGGTTTATACCAAAAACTGGCATAAGTATTACCATAGAAACACTTTGGATTACTGACATACTAGATATGGCCATATCTCCACCATAGCTATTTAAGGACTTATTAAATAAGACCATAACCAGGCTAGACGCTAGCTGCATACTAAAGGATGAAAAACCCATAGAAAAAATTTCCTTAATAGTAACAAGGCTCAAGCTTAGGTATTTTTTTCTTATCTTTAAAAGACTGTCTCCCTTAAGGAAGTAGTACATAACCCAAAAAGCAGACACAAACTGAGAAATAACAGTTGCAAGAGCTGCACCCTTTACCCCCATTTTAAAGACGAATATAAAGATTGGGTCACAAATAGTATTTATAATGGCCCCAATTAACATAGTCTTCATAGCAATTTTGGGATTACCCTCACTACGGATAAAGTTGTTCATACCAAAACCAATTATTTGAAATACAACCCCATAAATAATAACCTTCATATAGTCAACTGCAAAAGGTAGGTTGGCTTCAGTGGCCCCGAACATAATAAGTAGAGGTTCTAAAAAGACAAAGCCCACTATACTTAGGATAATTCCTACAATTAGTAAGAGTACAAAGGATGCAGTTAATATTTTATCTGCCTCATCCTTCTTGTTTTCTCCAAGCCTAATAGAAACTAAGGTGTTACCACCAATACCAATAAGCATACCAAAGGCCATTACAATAGTACCTAGGGGAAGACCTACAAAGACTCCACCAATGGCAAGTTGTCCAACACCACGACCAATAAACATCCTATCAACTATATTATAAAGAGCATTTACTAGCATACCTACAATAGCTGGTATGGAAAACTCCAGTAGTAAGGATTTAATTGGCTCAACTCCCAGGCGTAGGGAACTATTTTCTTCATTATTCATAAAATCACCCACTTTTAAATTTTCTAATTTCGTTTAAAGTCATAAAGGATATTATACCATACCTTCCCAGGAGGGGTAAAGTGAATTCACCGGGTTTTTAAAAAAACATTATAAATTGATGTTGAAAAAGGAATCTTTAATGATATAATACCGAGTATAAAGTTAGAACATGGGGAAAATACTATGTTTGAATAGTCTTATGGCCAATGAGATAATAAAATTTAGGGGGAATTAAAGGAATGGAAAAAGGTTTTCTAGAGAGGAAATTTAAGCTTGAAGAAAATGGAACAACAGCCAAGACAGAAATAATGGCAGGGATTACAACATTTATGACTATGGGTTATATACTTGCGGTTAATCCTGGTATTTTAGGAGATGCAGGAATGGATTGGGGCGGAGTATTTACAGCAACAGCCCTTTCAGCCTTTATAGCAACTATGCTAATGGGCCTGTATGCTAATTATCCTTTTGGACTTGGACCAGGTATGGGTCTTAATGCATTTTTCACCTATACAATTGTTATGACTATGGGTTATACGTGGCAGTTTGCTTTAACAGCAGTATTTTTAGAGGGTATAGTTTTTATTTTACTATCCTTTGTAGGCTTTAGGGAGGCGATTTTTAATGCCATACCTATGAATTTAAAAAAGGCAGTATCAGTTGGTATAGGCCTGTTTATATCACTTATAGGCTTTATTAACTCGGGTATAGTAGTCTCCAATGAAGCAACAGTTATAGCCCTTGGAAACTTAAAATCACCAGAGGTTGTATTAACAATAGTTGGGCTAGTTATAATGGGGGTCCTACTGGCGAAAAATGTTAAGGGAGCTCTTTTAATAGGGATTCTTGCAACTACACTTATAGGTATACCGCTGGGAATAACAAACCTACCAGCCCTAACTAAGCTAGTTCAGTTACCACCTAGTTTAAAGCCTGTGTTTTTACAGTTTGAGTGGTCAAATATAATATCTGGAGATATGCTTATTATAGTATTTACATTTTTATTTGTAGATGTTTTTGATACAGTTGGAACCCTAATAGGTGTAGCATCTAAGGCTGATATGCTAGATGAAAATGGCCAGCTACCAAGGGTAAAAGAAGCCCTATTTGCAGATGCTATAGGAACAGTGGCAGGGGCTTGTTTAGGAACTTCAACAGTTACAACTTTTGTAGAGTCTGCATCAGGAGTAGCAGATGGCGGAAGAACGGGCTTAACAGCAGTTAGTACAGCAATAATGTTTTTATTGGCCTTATTTTTATCACCTGTATTTGGGATGATACCATCATCAGCAACAGCACCAGCCTTAATAATAGTAGGATCTTTTATGTTAAGTCCAATAAAGGATATAGACCTAGAGGACTATACTGAAGCAATACCAGCATTTTTAACTATAGTAATGATGCCATTTGCCTATAGTATAGCAGAGGGAATAGTATTTGGAATGATAGCTTATGTTGTTTTAAAACTATTGACTGGTAGGGGGAAGGAAGTTACTCCAATAATGTATATTTTAGCTATCGCATTTGTTTTAAAAACAATATTTTTATAAAAAGAACTTCTTTTGAAGTTCTTTTTTTATGCTTAAAAGTAAAAAAACTTGTCAAGGGTAAAATAAGGGGAAAATAAAAAGACCTGGTAGGACTTAATATTTTAGAAAAATCGAAAGATTATAAAGATAATAAATAGATTTTTAATTAGGCTTAAATAAAGTAATTAGAATATATAGGGGATATATGATACCCTTGGGTTAGGTTAGTTAGTAGGTCTTTAAGGACGAAAAATGACTGGAGGGGTTAGATGAAATTAGATGTTAACTTTTATAAGGTAAGGGGAATCGTAAATAGGGAAGACTTAAGCTTGTATTATGAAATGCGAGATTTAAAAAATAGGGTAATAAGAGAAGTAGAGAGGGAAGAAAATAAGAAATTAGGTGGACTAAAGGGAAAGGAAGGCTTAAAACTTGCCAATAAAATAGTTAGCAGGATAAATAGTAGGCTAACTAGGCCTGAGAGGAAGTTTTTAGCCAAGAAGAAAAACCTAATAGATAATGCCATCCTCATAGGCTACTTTAGGAAGCATTTTGATTTAAATACCTATATATTAGAAAACTTTGTAGACCTTGGTGACTATCCTGATGGTGATTTTAACAGGAAATACATAGTTCTTAAAAAAGATATGCTAGAAGAGTTATTAAATTTCTCAAGGTCCAAGATAGGAGAAATTGAACTAGCAAATAGGGGCCACCTAGATGGTAGGAGTAACTTAGATGACTGGATTGAAACTGTAGAGTTTTTAGAGAGGGTTTTAAAGGAGGTAGACTTTTCCAAGGAGTCAGTCTTATATGATTCTTGGAGATGAAAAAACAAGCCACATTTGTGGCTTGTTTTTTATTTTATTCCCTTAAAGACAATTTCCATTACCTCATCAATATTGGGACTTTCCTTTAGGTTAAAAATTTTTGAGCCATTGCTTAGGCCATAGACTATATTGATTAACATTAGACTAAGAGTTTCTTTATTTATATCCTTATTAATCTCATTATTTTCAATTCCAAATTCTACTAGGGACTGAAAATAATCAAATAATCTTTTGTGGAAACTATTAATAAAAGGCTTTATTTCCTTAAAGCTTTCATCTAGGCCAAAGAACAGCCTCTCTAATAGGTCAGTATTTTTTTCAAGAAAGTCTAGGTTTGAGTTAAAAATAGCCTTTATTTTCCCCTCAAAACTATGGATATCTTGAGTTTTTTCCTTAATAGAGAGTATATACCTGTTTAAAACTTCAATTATCATAGATTCAAAAATTTCCCTTTTGCTAGTAAAGTATTCATAGACTGTCCCCTTGCCTATACCAGCAAGGATAGCAATGTCTTCAACAGTTCCCTTATGGAAACCATCCTTGTCAAATATTTCAATTGCGGCATTAATAATGTCCATTCTTCTTTTTTCTTTTGAAGAAACCATTAAACTTTCTCCTTTCTAGACTTAAGTTTTTCCTTAAACTTAAGAGATAAGTCATCAAACATAGAATAAAGAACTGGTACAAAGACTAGGGTCAAAATTGTTCCAAGGGTTAAACCACCAATTACTACTATGGCCATTGGGGCTTGAAGCTCAGCACCCTCTCCAATTCCCAGTGCCAATGGAACAAGACCTAGAACTGTTGTAAGAGTGGTCATTAAAATTGGTCTAAGCCTTACAGGTCCTGCAAGCTTAATTGCCTCAGTTGTAGTATGGTTTTCATTTCTTAATAGGTTAATATAATCTATTAAGACTATACCATTATTTACAATTATACCTGCCAGCATTATTATCCCTATAAAGGCTGTGGCACCAAAAGATGTCCTGGTTATAAATAGGGCCAAGATACCTCCAGCAAAAGCAAGGGGTATAGTAAACATTATAATAAATGGATAAAGCAAAGATTCAAACTGTGAAGCCATTATCATATAAATAAGGGCAATAGCCACAAGTAAGGCTAGTCCCAATTGAGAAAAGGCTTCAACCATATCTTCATTTTCTCCACCCATATCGTAGTAGTAACCACTAGGCATTTCATATTTTTCCAATTCTTCATTAATATCCTTTATAATACTTCCAACATCTCTTCCAGAAATTTGAGACTCAACAGTTACTGCCCTAATTTGATCCTCACGATTAATAGAAATAGGTCCTTCAACTATCTTGAAGTCAGCAACTTCTCTAAGGGGAATATTTACCCCCATAGGAGTATTGATATTTAAGCTTGAAACTGCATCAATATTATCAGTTAACTCCTCGTGGGCTGAAATTTTAACATCTATTTCATCTCCATCAATCTTAAATTTAGTGGCAGTTGAACCAGCAACTTCAGTCCTAATAGCAGATGCTATTTGGGCTGTTGTAAGTCCGTAATTAGCAGCGTCAGAATTCCTAATTTTAAGTTCTAACTCTGGAACCCCGTCACCTAAACTTGTCTTAACATCACGGGTACCCTCAATATTATAGACTAGGTCTTTAACATCATTACTAATCCTATCTAGGGTATCTAGGTCATCTCCTTTAATTTTTATACTAATAGGACTACCCATTCCCATACCTGAACTAGAATTTGCCTCAACAGTAATCTCAGCACCAGGAATATCCTTGACATCCTTTCTTATTTTATCAGCAAGAACCTCAGTAGATTCACTTCTTTCCTTGGCATCAACCAAACTAATATAAATAGTTCCACGATTAGTAGAAGTATCTGTAAAGCCTGTCATACCAATATTAGTGAAAAGGACATCTATATCTTCTATATCTTGGACCTTGGCTTCTATAATTTGTGCAATCTTATCTACATCCTTAGTTTTTGAACCTAAGGGTAGTTCCATAGATATATTTATAGTCCCCTCATCAGTTTCTGGCATAAGTTCCATACCTACAAAGGCCAGGGAAATTATGGCTAAAACTAGGACTAACCCAGCTATTAAAACTGTAGTTTTTCTATGGTTTAAAGCATTTGATAGGACCCTTAAGTAAAGCCTTTCAAATTTTTCAAAACCTTGGTCAAATTTTTCATAAACCTTGTGAAGACGTTTTTCTTTTTGACTTTCTTCATCCTCTATATCCAGGATTTTTGAAGATAGCATAGGAATAAAAGTCAAGGCAACAACCATTGATGCAACCAAGGAAAGGGTTACAGTAAGGGCAAAGTCCTTAAACATAATTCCTATAAAGCCCTCAACAAAAACTATTGGTAAAAATACAGCTATAGTGGTCAAGGTTGATGCTGTTATTGACATGGCAACCTCTCCAGCACCACGAATAGAAGATTCTTCACGAGACTTGCCACTGGTCCTAAACCTATAAATATTTTCAAGAACTACAATGGCACTGTCCACAAGCATACCAACAGCCAGGGCCAGTCCACCAAGGGTCATCATATTCAAGGTTATATTATTAAAATATAGGAGAATAAATGACGCTATTAGTGAAATTGGAATACTGGTTGCAACTATCATAGTACTCTTCATACTTTTTAGGAAAATATAAAGGACTAGGACAGCAAAGATTGAACCAGTCAAAACATTACTTATAACATTTCCAATAGAAGACTTAATAAATTCAGAACTGTCAAATACAGTTTTTAAGTCTATATTGTCATATTCATTTTTAATTTTTTCTATTTCCTTAACAATATCATCAGCAACCTTAACAGTATTAGAATCAGATTGTTTTTGAATAGATATATTAATACTGTCTAGGCCATTAACCCTGGAAACAATATTTTTATCCTCTGTACCATAGGTAATATCGGCTATATCTTGAAGTTCAATAACAGCCCCAGAGGCTAAACTAATAGGCATATTTTTAATTTCATTAAAGTCTTGAAACTCACCTATTACCCTAATACTTAATTCTTGTTCATTATTGTTAACATTACCACCAGGCATATTAACATTGTTACTAGCAATAACCTGGGTTATTTGGTTAAGGTTAAGCCCATACTTAGCAAGCTTATAAGGGTCGATTTCAACCTTTATTTCATCAACCAAGCCCCCACCAACATCAACAGAAGCAACTCCATCAATTCTTTCAAACCTTTGTTGCAACTCATCTTCTGCAAGAGCTTGGAGACCAACTAGGTCCCCTTGGGCATTGGAAAGAGAAATTTGCATAATAGGAGTTTGGTTAGGGTCAATCCTCATTACCATTGGATCATTGGCATCTTCAGGAAGGAAAGCCTTGATTAAATCAACTTTTTCCCTCATTTCAAGAGCTGCAAAGTCCATATCAGTTTTAAAGTTAAACTGGGCAATAACTATGGAACTTCCCTCAGAAGAAATAGAGTTAATCTTGTCTATATTAGATACAGTAGCAATAGACTCCTCTATTCTTTCTGTAATTAAAGTTTCTATTTCTTGGGGTCCAGCCCCACTATAAGTGGTCATTACAATAGCAACAGGCATTTCTATTTCTGGAAATAGGTCTATTGGTAGCCCAGCAAGGGAAATTACCCCAAAAAGCAGGACTATTAATATCAACATTGTAATAGTAACTGGACGCCTAACAGCAAATTTTGATAAATTCATTATTTGTCCCCCATTACTTTTACTTTTTTACCATCATCAACATAATTATGGCCCTTTATAATTAACTTATCACCAAGACTTAGGCCAGACTTAACCTCAACAGAGTCATCATAGTCACGGCCAAGTTTAATAAGTTTTTTAACAGCCTTATTATCTTCAACTACAAATACATAGTCTTCACCATTATTGCTTAGAATAACATCCCTAGTAACAGCAATAACATTATTTATCTCATCTGTACTTAGGTTGACCTCTCCTGTCATACCAGGACGGACCTTATTTTCATCATTTGCTATGGCAACCTTTACAGTATAAAGTTTATTGGCAATATCTGCAGTAGGACTTATATACTCAATTGTTGAAGAAATTTCCTTGTCAAAGGCAGCTGGTATTTTAGCACTAACCTTTTGGCCAACCTTTAGCTTATTTACAACAGATTCAATAACTTCAAGCTCAATATAAACCTTACTATTATCCACAACTACTGCAGATGGTTGGGCATTATTTGCAATTTGACCAACCTTGACATCTAGGCTTGAAACTACTCCTGTAAGAGGAGATTTAACAATAGTATCATTGTAAGTATCCAGGACTTGGTTTTTAGAAATATTAGCCTGGTTTAGTTGGTCCCTAGCTTGTTCTAGCCCTATTTCGGCTTGAACAATTTGTGAGTCTACAGTTTTAAGCTGGGAATCACTAGATAAAAACCCTAGTTTGGCTTGTTCTAATTGGGCCTTAGGAATTGCCCCTTCTTTATATAGCTCCTCAGACCTTTCTAGGTCTAGCTTAGCCTTTAACATACTTTCTTCGCTAGTCTTCCTATTAACCCTGGCAGTATTTAAAACCGTTTCAGCCTGGGAAACGCCCTTAGAAGCAAGGTCAATGGAAATATTTGCCTGGTCTAGATTTCTTTGTATATTAGAAGCATCAACAGTAAAAAGGACCTGGCCCTTGCTTACCCTGTCCCCTAATTTAACATTTACAGTTTCAACCGTTCCCATTACCTTGGGGATTATGAAAACTTCTTCATTTGCAACAACCTTCCCCTTAAAAGATCTAGGATTTTTTAAGCTTTGTTTTTTTACCTGTAAAACTTCCACAGGTATATAGTCGTCTTTTGCTGTCTCTTCACCTTTTTTCTTACCACAAGCCACTAAGACTAGGCTTAGGGCAAGTACTAAAGACAAGAGTTTTAAGATTTTATTTTTCATTATTACCTCCTATTTGTTTACAAAATTTAAGATTAATGATAATATGTTTTTTATAACTGACTGGCGAGTCAGAATTTATTATACTATAATTTTTCACTAAAAGAAAGATTTAAGGAAAAATTAATATATAATTAATAATTTTAAAAATATATTTGTATATAATAGGATATATAAATAAGGTGGAGGTAGAGATGAAATTAAATTTAAAGAAAAAAATTATTAGTACAACTTTAGTCTGTGGAATTTTGTTAAATACAATCTCTTATGCAAGTGGGATAAAGACTGACTTAACTCTTGAAGAAGCTGTGAAAATAGGTATTGAAAATTCTGAAATCCTAGAGCTTAGTAAAAATGGTATGGAAATTCAAAAAATAGAATTAAGTAAGAATAAATCAGACCATATAAAGCAGGATAGAAATAGGAGATATGCAACTCCTATGGAGGAAATGATGTATGATGCTTTTACTGGTACTATCCAGTATGACCAGCATGAGGCTGAGGTAGATATTAAGAGGACTAGAAATAAAATAGAAGAGATGGAAATGACCAATGAATATATTAAAAAAACCCTAGAATCTAATATTAGCAAGGTTTATTATGGTGGGTTACAGGCCAAGGATATGTTGGATATAAAGAGGGACACTTTTAAAAATTTAGAGGAAAATTATAATATAGTAAAGAAAAAATTTGACCTAGGAACAGCATCACAGTATGACTTAAATATGATGGAAATAGACTTAAATAATGGGAGGATAGAGCTTGAAAAGGCTGAAGATAGCTATAAGGAGGTTATGAGGAACTTAAATAACCTACTGGACTATCCTTTGGAAACTAGCTTAAATTTAACTACAGGATATAAGCCTAGGGAATTTACAAGTAATATTAATAAGGACCTAGACCTTGCCTTTGATAATAGGTATGATTATATAATTGCTAAAAATGACCTAGACTTAGAGAGGTTAAACTTTGATATACTTAAGAAAAATTATACCCCAAATACTTTCATATACAGGAAGGCAGATGTTGGGCTTAAGAGTATGGAGCTACAATTTAAGAATATGAAAAAAAATATAGAGGCAGACATCAAGGCCAAGTATGACAACCTAGTAACTTCAAAAAATGAAATTGCCCTAATGGATGCTAATATAAGAAAGGCTGAGGAAGGTCTTAGGGTTTTGAAGCTACAATATGACCTAGATATGGCTACTATGATCCAGGTAAATGAGGCTCTTGTAGGGCTAAACCAGGCAAAACTTGGCAAGGCTAATGCAATTGGCAACTTTAATGTGGCTGTTATAGACTATGAAACTGCAGTAAAAATAGGGAGTTTAAAATAAAATTTAATTTGAGAAATTATTAAAAGTATTGGTTAAAACCAATACTTTTTTTACTTGCCTTGATAACAGAAAATTAATAAAAAACTAAATTAGAAAAGTCAATATTGAAAAAGAATTCTAAAAATGTTATATTATTGACAAACATAAGAAAGGAGATGGGATAATATAGCAGAAATATCAGAAAATTCAGGATTAAAACACAATTTATAGGCCACTATATTAATATGGTGGGGATTAAAACTTAAGGAGAGTGTCAAAAAATCACGAGGGGAAGAAAATAATTAAACCAGGGCTAGCCTTATCTTTAGTGCCCTTTATATCCCTAATAGTGTTTATGCTTTTTGGGGTAGTTGTTTTTAAAGGAGAGCCACAAATTCCACTAATAATGGCTTGTGGTGTAACATCGATAATTGGGATAAAGCTAGGTCATAGCTGGGAAGACTTAGAAAATGCCATGATAGAATCCAATGCAATGACTATGCAGGCCAACTTTATAATAATGGTTGTGGGCTGCCTAATAGGGGTTTGGATTGCAGGGGGAGTAGTACCAGGAATGATTTATTATGGGCTTAAAATATTTACTCCAAGTATGTTTTTATTACTGCTACCAATAATTTGTGCCATAGTTGCAGTTTCAACAGGTAGTGCTTGGTCTACAGCTGGAACAATGGGTACAGCAGCAATGGGTATTGGGGCAGGGCTTGGAATTCCAGTTGCTCTTACAGCAGGTGCGGTTGTTACAGGTTCTTCATTTGGAGACAAGATGTCACCATTGTCAGATAGTACAAACCTAGCATCAGGTATACTGGGAGTAAATGTTTTTGACCACATAAGACATATGCTTTATACAACAGTACCATCTTTTATAATTTCTGTTATAATTTTTGGAATATTAGGCCTTAGGTATAAGGGTGTAGAAGCAGATACTACACAAATAGACTTAATCTTAAAAACATTAGTGGAGCACTTTCATATTTCTCCAATAATTTTTATAGCTCCAATATCTGTAATACTTATGGTTATTTTTAAAGTACCAGCAGTACCAGGTATGGTTGGGGGGACCTTAATAGGGGTTATTTTTGCCTTTGTTCAAGGAACTACTCCAGGCCAATTACTGCAAAACTTATTTTATGGTTACGATATAGCTACTGGAAATGCTATGGTAGATAGGCTACTTAACAGGGGTGGAATGCTAGAGATGATGGAAACTATCTCCCTTGTAATATGCGCCATGTGTTTTGGTGGACTTATTAAGAAAATTGGTTGCCTAGATAGTATTTTAGAGTTTATTCTTAAATATTGTAAGACTAGAAAATCTATTATAGCTTCAAATGTTTTACTATGTGTTGCAATGAACTTTATGGCTGCAGACCAATATATGGCCATAGTAATACCAGGACAAATGTATGAACCAATATACAAAAAATTGAACCTGCATCCTAAGAACCTATCTAGGACCCTAGAAGATGCGGGAACCTTAACATCAGGGCTTGTTCCTTGGTCAACCTGTGGTGGTATTTACAAGACAACCCTTGGGGTTAGTGCCTTCCAGTATGGACGCTTTCACTTCTTAGGGCTAATCAACCCTATACTTGCCATAATATATGGTGTATTTGGCATAGCCTTAGAACCTCTTGATAAGTCTAAGCCAATAGGTGATGTTTTAGTTTTTGATGAGGATGAAAAATTAAATTTAGAAAAAGAATTAGAAGAAGAACTAGTCCTATAAAATTTATCATTAGAAAAATAGTTTTAAAATAACACTAGTGGCTTAATATCCATTAGTGTTATTTTACTGAATACTTAAATAATTTAATTGACTGTGGGTATATTCTATATAGTTAAGCTGTTAAATAAAAAAGGGGGATGGGATATGGGTAAGGAAAACAATAAAACCTTAATGGCAGATATGGCCTTGCTACTAGTCGCTATAATTTGGGGGGGCAGTTTTATAGTAATAAAATCGGCCCTAGACTTTATGGACCCAATTTATATGACTTTTTTAAGGTTTACAACATCATCAATATTAATGGGGCTTATATTTTTAAAAAATATGAGGAGGATGGACTTAGGAGACCTAAGGGCTGGAATAATAATAGGTATATTTATGTTTTTTGCCTTTATTACCCAGACTATAGCCCTTAACTATACTACACCAGGCAAGCAGGCCTTTATAACAGCCAGTAATGTTGTAATGGTTCCCTTTATTTACTGGGCCTTAACCAAGGACAGGCCAGATATTTTTGAAGTTTTTGCGGCTGTACTTTGCTTTGTAGGAATAGGAATTTTATCCTTAGAAGGCAGTCTAAAGATGGGACTAGGAGATAGGCTAACCCTAGTTTGTGCAGTGTTTTTTGCCCTACATATAATAAGCATTGGGAAATATTCTAAGGAGCACGACCCAATAGTTTTATCAGTTGTTCAATTTGGGGTAGTTGGAATTTTGTCTTTAATTACCTGCCTAATTTTCAAGGTGGAATTTAAGCCTATAACTATGGATGTGGCAAAGACTATAGCCTATATGACAGTTGTTAGTACAATAATAGCTTTTGGTATTCAAAATGTTGCCCAAAAATATACAACCTCAACTCATGCAGCTATTATCTTAAGTTTAGAGTCAGTTTTTGGGGCCCTATTTTCAATATTAGTTGGAAAAGATGTATTTAATATTAGATTTATAATAGGTTGTATTGCAATCTTTATTGCTATTATTACAGCAGAAACTAAATGGAAATTTATCAGGTCTTAAAAGTCTTAAAAGGCTACTAGGTATAAAACCTAGTAGCCTTTTTTATATTTATGAAAATAAGCAATATTTATAAAAAACAGTTATTTCTAATATTTAAAAATATAAAATATGTAATATAATATATATAGAGTTTTAATTATATAAATACTAGGAGGAGTTAAAGTGAGGAAGAAAATGTTAAGTAGGGTTTTACTGGTTTGTTTACTTGCCAGTTTGCTAGTTGCATGTGGGGCTAAAGAGACAGGGGGCCTAGAAAAAGGAAATGGATTAAAGGTTGGTTTGGTTTTGGCTGGTGGCCTTGGGGATAGGTCATTTTATGATTCTGCCAACGAGGGTGTGGAAAGGGCAGTCAAGGACCTAGGCATTAGCTACACTTATTATGAATGTAGGAATAATTCTAACCTTTTAAAGGAGCAATTAGTCCAGGCCTCAGAAGCTTCAGATATAGTTGCTGTTGTAGGCTTTGAATTTTATGACATAGTCCAAGAGGTTGTAAAAGAATTTAAGGATGTTGACTATATTTATGTGGATAATGAAATTCCTGGAATTGAGAATTTAATAACCATATCCTATGCAGAGAATGAAGGATCTTTTTTAGCAGGAGCCCTGGCTGGTTTAATGACTAGTAGGACTGATATTGAAAATATTAATCCTAAGAAACATATTGGTATGGTTGGGGGAGAGGATATAGATGTTATAAAAAACTTCTATGCTGGTTATGAAGCTGGTGCCAAGTACATAGACCCTGAAATAGAAGTATCTGTTATGTATGCCCAGGACTTTGAGGACCCTGCCAAGGGAAAGGAAATAGCAACAGTTCTTTATAATAAAGGAATAGATATAGTATTCCAGGTTGCAGGCAAGACTGGTGAGGGAGTTTTTGAAGCGGCTGAAGAACTAGGCAAGTTTGCCATAGGTGTAGACAATGACCAAAGGTATATAAACCAAGATAAGATAATAGCCTCTATGGTTAAAAGAGTGGGCCAATCTATATATGATACTATTGAGGCCATACAAAAAGATGAAATTAAAAGAGGAGAGGTTCAAATTTATGGCCTTAAGGAAGATGGAGTAGGTATGAGCTATGGTGATAAGACTATGGTACAGATAGTTCCAGATGAAATTAAGGACCAGGTAGATGAAATTAGGAAGGGAATTTTAAAGGGCGACATAGAGGTACCAATAGGAAAATAATAAATTTACTAAGGGAGAGGTGGCCTCACTTCTCCTTTTTTTATTAAGGAGGGAATTTTTTGGTTGATATTTTGGAACTTAGGAAGATAAGTAAGAAGTTTCCAGGGGTTATGGCTAATGATGGGGTGGATTTAAAGATAAGGCAGGGAGAAATCCATGCAATAATAGGAGAAAATGGTGCTGGGAAATCAACCCTAATGAATATTTTATATGGGCTAGTTAAACCTAGCTCAGGAGAAATCCTATTTAAAGGTAGGCCTCAAACATTTTCCAGCCCTTTAGATGCTATTGCTTGTGGGATAGGTATGGTCCACCAACATTTTATGCTGGTCCCATCTTTTACGGTTTGGGAGAATATTATGCTGGGGATTGAGCCTAGGAAAAATAAGTTTTTTATAGATGAAAAATTAGGATTAGAAAGCTTGGAGGAATTAATTGAGGCCTATGGTTTGGAAGTAGACCCCTTGGCCAAGGTTGAATCTTTATCAGTTGGGGTCCAGCAAAGAGTTGAAATTTTAAAGGCTCTTTACAAGGGGGCTGATATTTTAATTTTAGATGAGCCAACAGCTGTCTTAAGTCCACAAGAAACAGAGGAACTTTTCCAGGTTATAAGGGGGCTTGTTAGGGACCAGGGGAAGACTGTTATTATTATAACCCATAAACTTAAGGAGGTTATGGACCTATCAGATAGGGTTAGTGTTATGAGACAGGGTAGGATGGTGGCTAGTAGTTTGACTAAGGACCTAGATGAGGGAACTCTTGCAGAGATGATGGTTGGTAGGGAACTTATAATTAAGGAGCTTTATAGGGAAGAAATTAAGGATAAGGACCCAATATTAGAAGTTAAAAACCTATATGTTAGGAATAAATTAGGTAGGCTGGGAGTAAGGGGGCTGGATTTAAGCTTAAGGCCAGGAGAGGTATTGGGGATAGCAGGGGTTGAGGGTAATGGGCAGTCTGAACTTGTAGAAGCCCTTACAGGGATGAGTGAAATTGTCCAAGGAGACCTTTATATAAAGGGGGAAAGAGTGGGAGATATAAGGCCCTTTGAAATAAGAAAAAGAGGCCTGGCCCATGTTCCTGAAGACAGGTTGAGAATGGGTCTTGCTAGGGAGGTTACACTTAGGGAAAATATTCTTATGGGGAGCCAAAGAAAGAAAAAATATATGGGGCCCCTTAATTTTTTAAGGAAAAACCAGGCTAGGAAACTAGCAACTAGACTAATGGAAGACTTTGATATAAGGGCTTTTTCTGAAGAAGAAATCTTAGGGAATTTATCGGGTGGTAATATGCAGAAACTTGTTATAGCCAGGGAGTTTAACTTTAAAACCCCAATTTTAGTTATTGCCCAGCCTACTAGGGGGGTGGACATTGGGGCTATAGAGTTTATCCATAAAGAAATAATTAATAAAAGAAATGAAGGGGTGGCAATTTTATTGGTGTCGGCTGAGTTAGATGAAATATTTAGGTTGTCAGACAGGATAGTTACAATGTATGAAGGAAGGATTACAGGAGAATTTAAGCCTGGAGAAATTAGTAGGAAAGAAATAGGGCTTTATATGACTGGGAAAAAGCTAGGAGGTGGCCAGGATGAAATTATTTACTAGGGAAAGAAAAGAGTATTTAACTTCACTAGGCCTATCAATTATTGCCTCCTTATTTATTGGCGGCTTGATTATGCTGGCTAATGGTAGGAGTCCCTTTATTGGATACGGGGCCTTACTTGATGGAGCCTTTGGCTCAAAGTATAAACTAGCCAATACTTTGGCCAAGTCTATCCCCTTAATTTTAACGGGCTTTGCAACAGCCATATCCTTTAAGTCGGGAATTTCAAACATTGGGGGAGAAGGGCAGTTTTACCTAGGAGCCTTTGCCTCAGCCCTAGTGGGCACAAGTTTTATTTTCCTGCCTAGGCCTCTTAGTATTCTACTTGCAATTTTTGTAGGAGGGCTAGTTGGGGGAGCCTATGCCTATATACCTGGTTATTTAAAGGTTGAACTAGGAGTTGATGAGGTAGTTACAACAATAATGTTAAATACTGTAGCTGTTCTATTTACAAGCTATTTAGTCAACAATCCTTTTGCAGCCAGGGATTCTAAAATGGCAGCCACTAATATTATTGGAGAAGGCTATAAGCTAAAAAAACTAGTTAGGCTTTCAAATTTAAATTCTAGTATATTTTTTTCCATTTTAATTATTATCCTAATGGGATATTTTATGGAAAAAACTAGTAATGGTTATGAGCATAAAATGGTTGGTGAAAACAAGACATTTGCCAAGTATGGAGCTATTAATTCAAAGAAAACTATGCTTAGGGCTATGGTGATATCTGGTTGCATATGTGGTATAACTGGAGTTTTTGAGGTCATAGGTGTCCATTATAGGTTTTTACAAAACCTATCTCCAGGGATAGCTTTTGATGGTATGCTAGTAGCCTTAGTTGTAAAAAATAATCCATTGGGACTAGTCTTTATGGGCATATTTTTTGCAGCTATGAAGACAGGCTCTATTTATATGGAAACTGCAACAGGAATTCCATCAGAGCTAGTAGAAGTAATCCAGGCCATAATTATTTTATTCATAGCAGGAGAAAATGGATTTAAGAATATTTATAGGAACTGGAATTAAATAAGGAGGTGGGGAAATGATAAAAGAAGTATTTAACCTAAGCCTACTACAACATACAATAAGGACATCAACCCCTTTAATTTTAGCTGCCCTTGGTGGGTTACTAACCCAGAAGGCAGGAATTTTAAATATAGGTATGGAGGGGATGATCCTCCTTGGGGCATTTTTTGGAGTAGTCGGAAGTTACTTTTTTGGCTCAGCCCTAGTAGGTGTTTTATTTGCCCTTATATCAGGACTTATAATAGGTTGGATTTTTGCTTTTTTTGTAGTAGGACTTAAGTCAGATGAATTTGTAATTGGGATTTCGATAAATATGTTTGCCAGCGGGATAACAGTCTTCCTACTTAGGAGTATATTTGGAGTTAAGGGGGCCTTTTCTTCTCCGAATATTATAGCCCTACCAAGGGTTCAAATAGGGTTTTTAAAAAATATAAAGTTCTTGGATATTATATTTAACAACCACACTATATTTATATATGTATCCTGGGTCTTGATAGTTCTTGTTTATCTTTACCTATACAAGACTCCAGAGGGAAAATGGCTAAGGGCAGCAGGAGAATATCCTAAGGCTCTTGAAACAGCAGGTATTAGCCCAGAGAAAATGAAGTATAGGGCCTCCCTAGCCTGTGGAGTCCTTTGTGGCCTTGCAGGAGTCCACCTATCCCTAGGATACTTAAGACTTTTTACAGAGAATATGAGTTCCAATCGGGGGTTTATATCCTTGGCGGCTATTATATTTGGTGGTGCCAACCCAATTAAAACTTCAGGAGCAGCATTTTTATTTGGATTTTTTGACGCCCTGGGTATTAGGCTCCAAAGTTTGGGATTACCAGGACAAGCGACCCAAATGATACCATATTTGGCTACTGTTATAGTTCTTGTGATAATTACAAAAAGGCAGGCTCTTAAGATTAAAAATAAGAGGGAGGAGGTCTAACCATGAAGACTTATGATTATATAGTCTGGGGAGGGGGTCCTGGAGGGATTTCCTTAGCCAGGGCTTTAGCTAGGGAGAAAAAAGTTGCCCTTTTAGAAAGGGATAAGCTAGGTGGAACTGGTATGAGGACTGGGGCCCTTCCAGTTAAGAGGCTACTAGATAGTTTTAAAAATGGAGCGGATAAGGAGCAAGTTCTAACCAGGCTTAATAGGAACTGGAAAAGGGACTTAAAAGACTTAGATAGGCTGGTAGAGGCTAGACTGGCCAAGGAAAATATAGATGTGTATTATGGGGAAGGTGAGTTTTTAAAGCCTGGTAAAATTAAGATAAATGGAGAGGTAATCCAGGGTAAAAAATCCATACTAGCAACAGGAAGTAGGCCTAAAAGCCTTGATAATATAAGCCTAGATGGAAGTAGGATCTTGAGCCATAAGGATTTGGTAGAAGACTTAAAAACAGGGCAAGAGTTTGTAGTTTATGGAGGAAATGTTGAGGGGGTAGAAATTGCAAGTTTCCTCCAACTACTTTCTAATAAGGTAACAATCGTTGAGAGGGAGGACCATATTCTCCATGAAAAAGATAGGGACCTAATAAAGCCAATAGAAGATGAGTTTATTAAAAGAGGTGGTAGGATTCTTACAAGTTCTAAAGTTTTGGCCACTAAGGTTATGGGAGCAAGGGTTTATACCTATTTAGACAAGGGAGAGGTCCTGGTTTCAGACTATGGGGTCCTAACTTTTTCTAGGGAGGCCAACCTTCCTAGAGGTATAGAAAATACTGGACTAGACCTAAGGGATGGTTGGATAGGTGTAGGGGAGAACTTTAGGACCAAAGACAGGAATATATATGCAATTGGAGATGTAAATGGGCTTCACGGAATGGCTCATGTAGCTATGGACCAGGCCAGACTCCTGGCTGGTTACCTTTTAAAAGCCAAAGAGATTAGCTATGACTATAGTTTGGTTCCAGGAGCTTACTTTACCATTCCAGAGTATGTAGGGATTGGTCCTTGTGAAAAAGACCTAGAGCCTGGCTACCTACTTGGGAAAGTTGATTTAAAAGAAGTCTCTAGAGGCTGGACTAGGGAGGTTGATGCTGGCTTTATAAAGGTGATATTAGGTAAGGATGGAAAGCTTCTGGCTATCCATATGGTTGGAGGGGATGTGGCAGAATACTTAGGCTTTCTAGGCTATTTTATTGGTAGGGAGGCTAGTGAAATTTTAAGTGTTTTGCCTATTTATCCAAGTTTTGCAAGTGGGATAAAAGAAGCTATAGGCCAAGCTTTTTCTAGGCTAGGCTAGGGTATTTTAATTGGTCTTGTATAAACTTACAAGCAGGAGAAAATAAAAAATAAGTTGCTTAAAGAGGGGAAACCTTCTTTTTTTGTAACATATGTTACATATAAAAAATAAAATTCTTGTTATATTATAGTTAAATCTTATAGGGGAGGGGTTAAATGAGTTTATTTTTAAGCCATATACATTTTTGGCTATTTAATAAGATAAAAATACAAGATGACTTAACTAGGGAAATCGTAGAAAGCTTGGGAGATCCTGGGCTAAAAGAGGACTTAGACAAAAATTTAGGCCTGTTAGCCAAGGGGGACTTAGAGGACCTAGTAGATGAAAATAATATTCACGGAAGTTTGCAAGGGTTTATAGACCTAGTTGATACTAGGTTGGATAAGCTTTTAGCCTATGTAGTAGAGGAAGGTTTGGACCTAGAAAGGGTCCTAGAAATAGCCTATGATTTTGGTGTTAGGTTGAAAGATAAATTAGAGATAGAAGAGGGGCAGGACTTAAAATATTACTATATACTTTTAAATGATATCTTCCTATGTGGTATGCCTTGTAGTAGGGCCAATGAAGTTTTAAATATGGATGGTGAAAGCTTAGAATTTAGGACCAATAGGGAAATTTATAAGGGGAAGTTTATTGGTGGACTTGAAAGAACCTATAAGGACTTAAAGTGTTCCCTAGGGAATGGGCTTTTAGAAGGAAGGTCCTTGGAGCTAGTGAATTTGGAAGAAGATTTTTATCTTTTAAGGAGGGTTTAGTATGTATGGTGTGGATGTTTTACTTGAAGAGCACGAAAATATTTTAAGGTTTTTAGAAACTGTAGATGGGGCCTGTATTAGGATTTTAAGAGATGGAGAAGTGGATGTGAACTACTTTAGAGAGGCCATAGATTTTATTAGGGAATATGCTGATGGAATCCACCATGGCAAGGAGGAAGAGTTTTTATTCAAGGAGATGCAAGACCAACTAGGGGACCTAGGTAGGAACTTAATTGACCATGGAATGCTGGTTGAGCACGACCTTGCCAGGTATAATGTAATTAGCCTAGAAAAAGCCTTGGACCTATATGAAAAAGATAAATCTTATTTAAATATGCTAGGTATTATAACTTATGCTATGGGTTATAGGGACCTTTTAACCAGGCATATAGATAAGGAAAACAGGTTGGTTTATGAATATGCTAAAAAATCATTGACTAAAGATGCCCTGGCTAGGGTTGATGAAAAAACTAGGTCTTTTCAGGATGGGCCAGGACAAAGGCAGGCTCTTGAAAAGCACTTAAAAGACTTAGCAAGCTTTGAAGTAAAATATAAAAACTTATAGGAGGGACTATGTTTAAAAATTTACCAGTTGCGAAAAAATTTAATCTAGGAGAATTTATTGGCTTGGAAGAGGGGAAGACTATTAGCAATAATATTTTATCCAGTGATATAGAACTAACCCTTCTTTCTTTGGCCAAGGGAGAAAATATTAGTGAAAGTAAAATGTTTAAAGATAGTATTTTACTTGTCCTAGAGGGGAGTTTGCTTTTAAGGATAAATGGAGAAGAGCATTTATTGGGAAAGGGTGATTTTTATACTTTAGAAGCCTTGTCAGTTATAGAGATGGTTGGGCTTGAAGGTGTAAAGCTTTTAAAGATAGACTTTGAGTCAAAGCTAGAAATAAATGGATTTAAGAATATTGATTATTTTATTAAGGTCTTAAAGGACCAGGTAGTAAACCTAACTTTTTATGGGGCTGAAAAATCAAACCTGGCTGTTTTGGCCCTAGACAAGGATGAAAAATTAAGCACCCACGCAGCAAGTGGAGATGCCCTAGTCTATGTTGTAGATGGAGAAGTAGAGATTATAATAGACCAGGAGGAATATATTTTAGCCAAGGGAGATTCTATAATTATGCCTAAAAATATCCCCCATAGTCTTTTAGCCAAGGAAGAATATAGGATGCTACTTGTTATTTCAAGATAATAAAAGGTCGCCAGTGGCGACCTTTATTTTTATATCATATTTTATTTTTAGATCCTAACTTGATGGTAAGTTTTCCTACCTTTTTTAATTAAAAGTTTACCATCTTCAAAATCTTCAAGACTAATATTTTTCCTAAAGTCTTCTACAGTCTTTTCATTTATAGAAACTCCCCCTTGTTTAATAAGGTTCCTAGCTTCTCCATTAGAACCAGTAAGGCCTAGTTCAGTCATAAGGCTTAAAAGTCCAACACCTTCTTCAAACCTAGCCTTGTCCATATCTGTAAAAGGAATATCTTCAGCTTGAGCACCAGAGAATAAAGCACGAGCAGCCTCTTGAGCCTTAGTAGCTTCATCTTCACCATGGATTATTTTAGTAACCTCAAAAGCAAGTCTTTCCTTACCCTTATTTATATCTTGACCCTCAAGTTCTGCATATTGGTTAATTTCGTCCATTGGTACAAAAGTTAGGAGTTTCATAAACTTTACAACATCCCTATCATCAACATTTCTTAAATACTGATAAAGTTCAAAAGGACTAGTTTTTTCAGGGTCTAGCCAAATAGTACCTTGGGCAGTCTTACCCATCTTAATACCAGCAGCAGTAGTTAAAAGTTTAAAAGTCATAGAATAAACCTTAGCTTCTTCAACCTTCCTAACTAGTTCAAAACCACCAATCATATTAGACCATTGGTCACTACCACCAAGTTGGAGTCTACAATTGTACTCCCTGTATAGGTGGAGGAAGTCATAAGATTGTAGGGGCATATAACCAAATTCAAAGAAAGTTAGCCCATCTTCTAGCCTGTTTTTATAAGCGTCAAATGAAAGCATCCTATTAATTGTAAAATGAGTTCCAACATCCCTCATAAACTCTAAATAATTAAGGTCAAGTAGCCAGTCAGCATTGTTTACAAACCTAGCCTTGTCTGGTCCAAACTCAATAAATTTTGAAAGTTGCTTTTTGAAACATTCAGCATTATGGTCTATAAATTCTCTAGTTAAAAGCTTCCTCATTTCAGTCCTACCAGACGGGTCTCCAATCATAGTAGTACCTCCACCTAAAAGAGCTATAGGCTTGTGTCCAGCTCTTTGCATATGCATCATAGCCATAACAGTCAAGAAGTGACCTAGGGTTAAACTATCTGCAGTTGCATCAAAACCAATGTAGAAAGTAACAGGTTCTTTTGTTAAAAGTTCCCTTAATTCTTCCTCATGGGTAATTTGATCAATATATCCTCTTTCCTTTAGTACATCTAAAACATGTGCCATAAAATACCTCCTATATAAATTTAAAAAAGTCAATAAAAAAAGGCCCTCTCATCAAAGGACGAGAAAAACCCGTGGTACCACCTTACTTCGCAAAAAGCCTCTTCCACTTTATGGGCGTGGTACCCTTAATACTCAGAAGTTGTAATTCAGCCGAAGCTTACTGGGTCTTCATCATTGTATTATATCTTAAGTTAATTTTTATCCTAATATAAATAAACTTAAATGTCAAGCTATGTAAATAAAAAAAGGGAGGCCAGGCCTCCCAGGATTTTATTAAGCTAATTTAATTTCTTTTTCATCTTCCCATAAACCGTGGATATTGCAGTATGATGTAGAAAGTATTTTTCCTGGTTTGTTAGTTTTAAACCTAACAGTTACACAAGGTTCAGCCAATAATTCTTCTTCACCATGAGCATTGAAGTCAAAAGTTCCAAGTTCTATTGGGAATTTAGCTCCTTCTGCTAGGAAATAAACTTTTATCCAAGAAATATGATGTTCTAAAGTATTTGGATGGGCAATTTCTTCACCAACAGCTACTTTAACTTCTACTAATTCGCCAGCTTTAACCGTTTCTGGTGCAATTATAGTAGGTACATGTTTTTCATTTTTCCAATCTCCACTTTGATACATTGTGCTTAATTTACTCATAATATAACCTCCACTAATATATTTTTATTTTATAAATAACCTTTTTATGCTACATTAGTATAATACCCTATGACTATTTTAATAATCAGGAAAAATAAAATTATATTGATTTACATAGGTATATATTATTTCATTTTTGGAAAAGTGGGTATATTTAAATTACAAGGAGAGATTAGATGTTTAACAAAGATATAGATTTAATTGCAACTTCAACCTTTGGTTTGGAGGCAATTGTAAGAAGAGAACTAGAAGGCCTGGGCTTTAATGATTTTAAGGTTGAAAATGGCAGGGTGAATTTCAAGGCTAAACTTGAAGATATTCCTAGGGCTAATCTTTGGCTAAGGGTTGCAGATAGGGTACTTTTAAAAATGGGAGAATATAAGGTCTTAAGCTTTGCAGAACTTTATGATAAGACCTTTCAACTTCCTTGGGATGAGATTATACCTGAAAATGGTAATTTCATTGTAGAAGGTAAGTCTGTAAAGTCAAAGCTTTATAGTATTAGCGACAGCCAAAGTATTGTTGAAAAGGCAATAGTTGATAAGCTTAAAACCAAATATAAGGATGTAATGTGGTTTAAAAAAGATGGTCCAAGATATAGGGTGGAGGTTTCTATTTTAAAAGATATAGCCAGCCTAACCATAGATACATCTGGGGCTGGACTCCACAAAAGAGGCTACAGGACTAGGCAGGTTAGCGCTCCAATAAAAGAAACCCTGGCAGCAGCTATGATTTTATTATCCTACTGGAACAAGGACAGGGTTTTATTTGATCCTTTTTGTGGTTCGGGAACTATTCCAATTGAGGCAGCTATGATTGGAAGAAATATTGCACCTGGACTGGATAGGGAGTTTGATTTTGAAAACTGGGATATTATAGACAAGGAAAACTGGAAGCAGGTAAAAAAAGATGCTTTTGAAGCCATTGACTATAAGTCAAACCTAGATATTTTAGCCTGTGACATAGATGTTAGGGCAGTAGACGCAGCCATAGAAAATGCTGAAAATTTAGGTCTAGAAGATGATATTGTCTTCTTAACTAAAGACTTCAGGAATATGACTTTAAAAAATGAGTATGGTGTAGTTATAACTAATCCTCCTTATGGAGAAAGAATTGGTGAGGATAGGGAAGTAGAGAAGCTGTATAAGGACTTGGGAGAAAAATTTAAGGAACTAGACACCTGGTCTGTTTATACAATAACTTCCCATAAGGGGTTTGAAAAAATTTATGGGAAGAAGGCAGATAGGAAGAGAAAGTTGTATAACGGCAGGATAGAAGTAGATTATTATCAATATTACGGACCTAGACCACCTAAAAAATAAATTGATTTATGAAAGGGGTAGCAAGTATGAGTAATATTTATACAAGAACTGGAGACAAGGGGCAAACAAGTTTATTTGATGGAGTTAGGGTTTCAAAAGATAGTGCTAGGGTTGAGGCTTATGGAACTGTAGACGAGCTAGGTTCATATATAGGTCTTTCAAAAAACCTTTTTAAGGGTGAAGAAATATATGATGAATTATTTAAGATACAAAATAGGCTTTTTGTAGTAGCTGGAACTTTAGCGACTGAAAATAACGAAAAAGTAGCTCATGAAATAAGGCAGGAAGACATAGATAAGTTAGAAAAATTAGTAGATAAGTATATGGGTCAATTAAAAAATCCAGGAGGATTTATTATACCTGGAACAAATGAAAGGGCTGGCCACCTACATGTGGCTAGAACTATTTGCAGGAGGGCTGAAAGAAGGGCCATAACTCTTTCTGGTATGGCTGAGGTTAACCCACTTATAATTAAGTATATTAATAGGTTGTCTGATACCCTATATGCTATGGCTAGGTTTAGTGAAGACGAAGAGCAAAAAGTAAACTATAGTGAAGACTTATAATTAATTTATAATATCCACCTAAGATATTTTTATCTTTTGGTGGATATTATTTCTTATATAGTATAAAATAGAGTTAGATAAAATAATAGATACATGGGTGATTTAAATGTTAGGAATTAAGGCTCCTTTATTTAGTTTAGAGGATATAGAAGAACATTATAAGTTAAATTACCATGTTTTGGAAAGTATGGCCGATTGGGTAAGGATATTAGATAAAAATGGTCAAGTAGTTTACGCAAATAGAGCTATGAAAGAAACATTGGGTAATGACATAATAAATAGGGAATGCAATATAAATTGTAAGCAAAATGAACCTTGTTGTTTTTGTATAGTGGAAAGAAGTATCCAAGGTGGCGAAACTATACAAAAGGAAGAGATAATTGATGGGAAGTATTATTCTGTAAAGGCCTCCCCTATTAGGGATAGCAAGGGAGAAATCCTAGGTGCTGTTGAGGTGTTTAGAGATGTTAACAGGGAAAGAAGCCTGGAAAAAAACCTACGTGCTCAAAATGCAAAGATGAGCAAGGACTTAAAGATAGCAAGAAAAATACAAGAAAAGATATTGCCAAGGAAAGGGCAAATTGGTAAGCTATATATAGACTATATTTACAAACCATCTGAAATGTTAAGTGGGGATATGTTTGATATATTCCACATAGATGATGAAAATATAGGGATTTATATTTCTGATGTTTCAGGCCATGGAGTATCTGCTTCAATGATGACTATGTTTATTAGGCAAAGTATGAGGTTTATCAAGGACGATATTTTAAGTCCTTCAGAAGCATTGGTGGAGCTACACAAGAGATTCAGTACCTTAGAATTGGAGATAGATAAATATTTCACAATTTTTTACGGGGTCTTTAATAAAAAGACCTATGAGTTTAGGTATGCTAATGCTGGCCATAATTCTATCCCCCTTAGGTATGATGAGGATAAGGATGTTGTAAATGGGCTGGAGATAAGTGGTTTTCCCATATCCTTATTGTTTGATGAGGTGGCCTATAAGGAGGAAAAAATCCAACTTGAAAAAGGGGATAAGTTATTATTCTATACTGATGGGGTTACAGAGGTTAGAAACTCCAAAGATGTTGAATTTGGTATGGAAAATATTATAAAAAGTATTAAAAATAGTAATGGCAATGTATTAAATGATTTAGTTGAAGGAATAGGTTACTATGGCCAAGGAGATATAGTTGATGATTTTGCCATTATTTTGTTAGAGGTTTTATCTTGATAGGACCTGATCTAGAACTTTTAGTTCTGGTCAGCTACTAAATAATTTTAAAGTAAAGGAGTGGATAGTGTGGAATTCGAAAACTTAATATTCGAGAAAAAGGGTAACATAGGTATTTTATCAATTAATAGGCCTGAAGCACTAAATGCTTTAAATTCTGCAGTTATTGAAGAATTAGATAAGGCAGTTGATATGATAAAAGCAGATGATGAAGTATATGTTGTTATACTAACAGGAGCTGGAAGATCTTTTGTTGCAGGAGCAGATATTGCTGAAATGCAAAGCCTAAACTCGGTTGAAGGAAGAAGTTTTGGGGAAAAAGGACTTGCAGTTTTTAGAAAATTAGAAATCTTGGAAAAACCAGTAATAGCAGCTGTAAATGGTTTTGCCCTAGGTGGGGGTTGTGAACTTTCCCTAGCAGCAGATATTAGGATAGCTTCTGAGAAGGCATTATTTGGCCAACCTGAAGCTGGTCTTGGTATAACTCCAGGTTTTGGAGGAACCCAAAGGCTTCCAAGGATTGTTGGCGAAGGCATAGCCAAGGAACTTATTTTTACTGCTCAAAATATAAAGGCTGATGAAGCTTATAGGATAGGGCTAGTAAATAAGGTTGTTAGTCCAGAAGATTTAATGGACGAGGCTATGAAGATGGCTGAAAAAATAGCAGCCAATGCCCAATATGCAGTTAGGTATTGTAAAGAGGCTATTAATAGAGGAATTCAAACAGATATTGATACTGGATCAGCTATTGAAAAGGACCTGTTTGGATTATGTTTTGCAACAGAAGACCAAAAAGAAGGTATGGCAGCGTTTTTAGAAAAGCGTAAGCCTAACTATAAATTAAAGTAACTTAAAATAGTAATAGTAGTAGTTAAAAAAGTAGTTAACAAAATTTTGTGGAGGTGCTTTTGTAATGAAAACAATAGGTATTTTAGGTAGAGGAACAATGGCAGGGGGAATTGCTCAAATTTGTGCACAAACTGACCATAAGGTATTAATGTGGGTAAGAAGTATTGATCCAGAAAACCCAAGAGCTAGTATAGCTGGAGTTGAAAAGGGGCTTGGAAGGCTTGTTAAGAAAGAAAGAATGGACCAAGCTGAAATGGATAAAATCCTAGGAAATATAGAAATTACCACAAAATATGAAGACTTAAAAGATTGTGACCTAATAGTAGAAGCCATAGCAGAAAATATGGATGTTAAGAGAGAAACATTCGGAGCACTAGATGAAATTTGTAAAGATGAAACAATATTTGCTACAAATACATCTTCTTTATCAATAACTGAAATAGCTAGTTCAACTAATAGGCCAGACAGGGTTATAGGAATGCACTTCTTCAACCCAGTACCAATGATGAAATTAGTTGAGGTTATAAAAGGCATAGCTACTTCAGATGAAACTAGAGACAAAATTGTTGCACTATCAGAAAAGTTAGGAAAGACACCAGTAGATGTAGAAGAAGCTCCAGGCTTTGTTGTAAATAGGATTCTTATACCACTTGTAAATGAAGGTGTTGGAATTTTAGCAGAGGGATTAGCTTCAGCTAAGGATATAGATACAGCAATGAAACTTGGTGCCAACCACCCAATGGGACCTCTTGAGCTAGGAGATTTAATCGGACTTGATGTATGTCTTGCTATTATGGATGTACTGTATGAAGAGTTTGGTGATTCTAAATATAGGGCTCACCCACTTTTAAGAAAGATGGTTAGGGGTAACCAATTAGGTAGGAAAACTGGAATAGGATTCCACGACTACAGAAAATAAAAGTTTACTTTAAAATACAAAAAAGGTGAAGACTTGTCTTCACCTTTTTTTATTATTTATAATTTAAATAACTGCCTTTTGTTCCTCGAGAAGCTCCTCCCCAAGTTCAAAAATATTTCCAGCCCCCATAGTAACAACTGTGTCATTATCCTTAGTAGAACTTACTATAAAATTTTTAATTTCATCAAAGCTACTTAGGTAGATGGCATCTGTATTTTTTATGGCTGCAACTAGGTCTTTTGAATGGATAGAACCATCATCTAATTCTCTAGCAGCATAGATGTCAGTAATTATTACATGGTCAGCATACTTAAATGACTCTGCAAAGCTATTAAATAATTTTTGAGTCCTAGTGAAGGTATGGGGTTGAAAGATACAGTAAAGATCTCCAGTAGGATTGGCCTCCTTTAGGGCCTTTAGTGTAACATTTATTTCTGTTGGGTGGTGGGCGTAGTCATCAAGAACCCTTACCTTGTTATAGTAGCCTTTAAACTCAAGCCTTCTTCCTACACCAGTATACATAGCAATATTTTCTTTTATAAAGCTTATAGGTAGTCCATAAACATGGGAGGCTGCAATTCCTGCTAGGGAATTATATATATTATGGATTCCGATTATATTAACCAAGAAATTATCTATAAATTCTCCATCTATATAAAGGTCAAAAGTTGTATTGTGGCCACTTGTTTTTATATTGGAAGCCTTATAATTAGGGTTGCCCTCAAGACCAAAAGTTAGGACCTTGGCCTTAGTAGTTTCAATAACCTTATCCTTATTTACATCATCATTATTTATAATTAAGTACCCGCCCTCTTCTATGTTAGATGCAAATATCCTAAAGGTATCTACAATATGGTCTATACTTTTAAAGTAGTCCAAATGGTCCTCATCCATATTCATAATAATAGCTATACTAGGAAAGTACTTTAAAATATTCCCCTTGTATTCACAGGCTTCTGTTAGTAGGCAGTCTCCATTTCCAAGCTTTACATTTCCACCGATTTCTTCTAGTTGGCCACCTAATAAAATAGTAGGGTCTATATCGCTGTGGCTTAAGATGGTTGAAATAATACTAGTAGTTGTAGTTTTTCCGTGGGTTCCAGAAATAGCAATTGATTGCTTATAGTTCCTCATTAGGGCCCCTAGGAAGGTTGCCCTATCTACTAGTTTTATACCTTTTTTCTCAGCTGTTAAAAGTTCATCATTATCCTTCCTAATAGCATCAGTGTAAATAACTAGGTCTACATCATCCTCTATATTTGCCCCAACCTGGCCTATATATACTTTTCCCCCTAGTTTTTCAAGCCTATTTAAAATTTTACTCTCCTTAATATCTGAGCCACTAACCCTATACCCCTTAGATATTAAAATTTCAGCAAGTCCGCTCATAGATATTCCACCTATACCAATAAAATGTATATGGGAATAATTCTTATCATCTATATCAAATTCAAACATAAGTAACCTCCTAATAAAAAAGCACGCATCATCTTGATAAATTATATCATAGTCTTTAAATATTTAAAGTATTATATTAAAATTAGAGAAAAATAAAAAGAACTATAATTTTGAGAAAATTGCAAAAGATACTGGAAAATTTAAAGAAAGTAGTATAGAATAGTAGGCAATAGGGACAGTCTATAAATACAGAAAGGGTGAAAAATGTGCAAGTAACAGACGTTAGGATCAGGAAGATTTATGAAGAGGGAAAAATGAAGGCCATTGTGTCAGTAACTTTTAATGACCAGTTTGTGGTGCATGATATTAAGATTATTGATGGTGAGAATGGTTTATTTATTGCTATGCCAAGCAGGAAAATTGGAGAAGGTGAATTTAGGGATATCGCCCATCCAATAAACAGTGATACTAGGTCTATGATTCAAGATGCAGTTTTTGAAAGCTATGAAAAAGAACTTGAACTACTAAAGTCACAAGCTGATGAAGAAGGAGTTGAAGAAGTAGAGACATATGTAGATGTGGACACTGTTATAGAATAAAGAAATACATTCATTGATAGGATTACTTTGTAGTCTTAAATAAAAAAATAATAGATACTTAAAATAATGGAGGCCCAGGCCTCCATTATTTTTTTAATAATACTAACTATATTAAATATTATTAAATCCTTTTTAATTTAGCTGGAAAAATGATAGAATGTAGTTTAGGGATTATTTTAAGTAAATTCAACCTGTAACAAAAATATAGACTTATTTACTAAGGGCTATAGAATAGATATGAGACAAATTAAAGAAAGAGGTGTTACATATGAATATTTCTATTATATTGGCTGCTGGGGAAGGAACTAGGATGAAGTCTAAGTATTCTAAGGTTCTCCACCAGGTTTGCAATAAACCAATACTAGAATATGTAATAGAAGCTAGTAAGGGGGCCAATGTAGAGAAAAATATTGTAGTTGTTGGAGCCAATGAAGATGAGGTTAGGGCTAGGTTTGGGGAAAATGTAGTCTTAAAGAGGCAGGAAATAGGAGACAAATTTCCTTATGGGACAGGCTATGCAGTTATGCAGGCTGTAGATGAAATTAAAGATGATGATACGGTCCTAATATTATATGGAGATACTCCTCTTATAAGGGAAGAAACTATTTCTAACTTTATGGCCTACCATAAGAATAAGGATTATGATGCTACAATTTTAACTTCCCTACTGGATAATCCTAAGGGATATGGTAGAATTGTTAGGGAAGCCAATGGGGACATTTTAAAGATTGTTGAAGATAAGGATGCTTCAATTGAAGAAAAACTTATTAAGGAAATAAATTCTGGTATCTATATTTTTAAGGGGCAACTCCTTAAGGAGTCCTTGGAAGAGATAGATAATAATAATGCCCAAAATGAATATTATGTAACAGATGTTATAGAAATTTTAAAGAATAAGGGTTATAATGTTGGAGGATACATTGTAGAAGATAAGGAAGATATTCTAGGGGTGAATTCTAGGGTTCAGCTGGCTGTATGTGAGAAAATTATGAGAAGGAGAAATAATGAAAAGCATATGGAGATGGGAGTTACTATAATAGACCCTGAAAATACTTATATTGATGGAAGTGTGGAAATTGGACAGGACACTATTATCTATCCAGGTGTAATCTTAGAGGGAGCAACCACTATTGGTAGTGATTGTGTTATTAGGCAGAATACTAGAATTATAGACACAACTATTGGAAATAATGTATATATAGAGGCTTCAGTAATAGAGGAGAGCAAGATTAATAACAATACAAAAATAGGACCTTATGCCCATTTAAGACCTAATAGTAATATAGGGGAAAATGTTAAACTGGGCAATTTTGTTGAGGTTAAAAACTCTAATATAGGAAACAATACTAAGTCCTCCCACCTAACATACATAGGTGATGCAGACTTAGGTGAGGATATAAATGTAGGTTGTGGGGTTGTATTTGTTAATTATGATGGCGAAAACAAATTTAGGAGTACTGTTGGAGATGGTTCTTTTATAGGTTGCAATTCTAATATTATTTCTCCAAGGAAGATAGAGGAAAATACTTATATTGCTGCTGGTTCTACAATAGATAAGGATGTAGAAACAGGAGATTTGGCCATTGCAAGAGCAAGACAGGAAAACAAAAAAAACTGGGTAAACAAGAAAAAATAATTGGGAGGAACAGTAATGAATTTATGTTATGGCGATATGAAGATTTTTACAGGTAATGCTAATAAGGAATTAGTAGAAAAAATCAGTAGAGAACTTGGGATACCTTTAGGTATTTGTAAAGTTGGTAAGTTTAGTGACGGGGAAATAACTGTTGACATAGGGGAAACTGTAAGAGGTAGGGATGTTTTTATAGTACAACCTACTTGTACTCCAGTAAATGATAACTTAATGGAAACCTTAATCCTAATAGATGCTATGAAAAGGGCATCTGCTGGTAGGATAAATGCTGTTATACCATACTATGGCTATGCTAGACAGGATAGGAAGGCTAAGGCAAGGGAACCAATTACAGCCAAGTTAGTTGCGGACCTACTAACAACTGCTGGTGCAGATAGGGTTGTTACTATGGACCTTCACGCAGCTCAAATCCAAGGATACTTTAATATACCAGTTGACCACTTATCGGGAATAAATACTTTAGCAGAATATTTTCAAACAATAATTGAAAAAGATACGGTTATAGTATCTCCAGATGTTGGGGGAGTTAAAAGGGCTAGAACTTTTGCAAATATCTTAGACCTGCCACTGGCTATAATAGAGAAGAGAAGGCCAAAGGCAAATGTTGCTGAAATTATGAATATAATTGGTGATGTTGAGGGTAAAAATGTAATCCTAGTTGATGATATTGTAGATACTGCGGGAACTATTACTTCTGCTGCAGGGGTTCTAAAAGACTTTGGAGCTAAAAGAGTTATAGCAGCTGCAACCCATGGAGTTTTATCTGGCCCAGCAATAGACAGGATAAATAATTCTCAAATAGAGAAATTTATAATAACTGACACTATACCACTACCTGAAGAAAAACATTCGGACAAGCTAGAGGTAATTTCTGTTGCCAGGTTATTTGCTGAAGCTATGACTAGGGTTCATAACAATAAATCAGTTAGTAGATTATTTGAATAGGTAGGGGATTGTTTTGTACTTGATTGTAGGACTTGGAAATCCAGGAAAAGAATATGAAAAAACTAGGCATAATATTGGATTTGAAGCCATAGATCTTTTGGCTAAGAGAAATAAAATAGCCTTAAATAAAATGAAGTTTAAGTCTATTTATGGAGAGGGAAGGATTGGACCTGAAAAAGTATATTTAATGAAACCCACGACCTATATGAATAATAGTGGGGAGGCTGTAAAGGCCTTTGCTGACTATTATAAGATTGGGCCAGAAAATATCTTGGTTATAGTGGATGATATAGACATTCCTTTTTCATCTATTAGGATTAAGAAAAATGGCAGTGCCGGCAGTCATAATGGACTTAAGTCTATTGTGAAACTTTTAGGGTCTAAGAACTTTTCAAGACTTAAGCTTGGTGTAGGGCAAAAAAATGAAAATCAAGATTTGGCTAGTTTTGTCCTAGGAAGGTTTTCAAAAGAAGAAATGGTTGATATAGATAAGACTTTGGACCTTTCAGTCAGGGCCATAGAAGAGGCTATAAGATCAGGTATCGAATCGTCTATGAATAAATTTAATAATAAAGATAGTAGTGCCCAGGCGTAAGTCTGGGCTAAAACTAGTTATGGGAGTGTAGTGTATGAAGAATTTTTTAATAGATATATTAAGAGAATCTAATTCATATAATAAACTACTGACAGACATAAGGGATAAGAAATCTCCACTAATGACTTACGGTATAATAAGTGAAAGTTTAGGGCACTTGGTCTATGGTTTATCCAACCATACCAAGAAGCAAATATTGTTATTAACCTACCAGGAAAGAAAGGCTAGGACTATTTATGATGATATAGTCAACCTAGGTTCAGAAAATGTCTACCTTTTTCCTAAAAAGGAGCTAATGTTTTATAATATTGATGCCCATAGTAATGAAGAAAGGAACAAGAGGTTGGAGGTCCTTTCAAAACTGTCGTTAGGAGAAGATGTAGTAGTAGTTGCTTCAATAGAAGCTATGTTTGATAAGATTATTCTTAAGGATAAATTTTCAGCAATGATTAGGGAGGTTTCCCTGGCTGATAATATAGATTTAGAGGAGTTAATAGGTTTTTTTATAGCTGGTGGATATGAAAGGGTTTCAATGGTAGAAGCTATTGGGCAGTTTAGTATTAGGGGTGGGATAATTGATTTTTTCCCAGCCAGTAGTAAAAACCCTATAAGGATTGAACTTTTTGATACAGAGGTAGACTCTATAAGGAGTTTTGACTACCTTACCCAAAGGTCCTTGGAAAATTTAGCCAGTGTTTATATAACACCATCAGATGAAATATTAATTTTAGATGAGTACAGGGAAGAGATTCTAGAAAATATGAGGCAGGACCTGGAATCTACTATGGATAATAAAAAGATCAAAGAAGAGTATAAGGAAAAGATACAAGATAAGTTTAGTAACCTATTAAATCAAATAGAGGATAGGGCCTATATAACTAATAGGGACCTAGTTGTGCCTTATATAAATGATAATAATTTTAATAGTTTAATAGATTATTTCAAGGATGACTCAATAGTTTATGTAGATGAACTTAAAAGAATTGAGGAAAGACATAAGGTCTTCCAAGAGGATTTTTTAAATAGGTACAAGGATATGTTTGTCTCTGGTGAACTTTTAAATTCCCATATTAATATGCTGGTTAATAAGGATGAGATAAGAGAGAAGCTAGGCAAAAAAACCTACATAGAAGGAACAGCCTTACTTTCTAGTAAGGGTAGGCTTAGTTATAAGGACTTAATAGGGTTTAGCCTCAAGGGGAATACTAGCTACAATGGTAAGCTGGAACTTTTAATAGAGGATTTGAAGCATTACAAGAGGAATAATTATAAAATAATAATAACAGCTGGAACTGAAGAAAGAGGCCTAAGGCTAAGTAAAAAACTCTTGGAGGAAAATATTGAAAATAGTTTTACTAGTTCAACTAATAAGGAAATTCTGCCAGGTGAAATCTTAATAATAGAAGGAAGTTTACAAGGGGGATTTGAGTATCCTGAGGAAAAATTAGTTTTCATTAATGATGAGGAAATTTTTGGTGCAGGAAAGAGGATCAATAAGGGGAAAAAGAAGAAGGCCAAAAAGGCTATTTCTTTTACAGATTTAAAAGAAGGTGACTATGTTGTCCATGAGAACCACGGTATTGGTAGGTATGAGGGTGTTGAACAACTAGACATCCAGGGGGTGAAAAAAGATTATTTAAACATTCGTTATAGGGATGGGGATAAGCTTTTTGTTCCCATAGACCAGATGCACCTAATCCAAAAATATATTGGGTCAGATAGTATTTCTCCTAGGGTAAACAAACTTTCTAGTGCTGAATGGGCCAAGACTAAGCTTAAGGCCAAAAAAGCAGTTGAAGATATGGCTGATGAACTTTTACAGCTTTATGCCAAAAGAGAAAGGGCAGAAGGATTTGCCTTTTCAAAGGATGGTAATTGGCAAAGGGAGTTTGAGGATTATTTTCCCCATGAAGAAACTGAAGGCCAGCTAAGAAGTGTTGAAGAGATTAAGCTTGATATGGAGAGTAAAAAACCTATGGACAGGCTCTTATGTGGAGATGTAGGTTATGGTAAGACGGAAGTTGCCCTTAGGGCAGCCTTTAAGGCTGTTAATGATGGGAAACAGGTTGCTTTTTTAGTGCCTACAACTATTTTGGCCCAGCAACATTTTGCTACAATAGAAAAAAGGTTTGAGCACTTTCCAATAGAGATTTCCATACTAAGTAGGTTTAAAAGTGCCAAGGAGCAAAAAGAAACTATAAAAAGGTTAAACCAGGGTACTCTTGATATAGTAGTTGGGACACATAGGCTTTTATCTAATGATGTGAAGTTTAAGGACCTGGGACTTTTAATAATAGATGAAGAGCAAAGATTTGGAGTAAAGCATAAGGAAAAAATGAAGCAACTTAAGGAAAGTATAGATGTTTTAACCCTAACAGCAACCCCTATTCCAAGGACCCTTCATATGTCCTTATCAGGTATTAGGGATATGTCAGTTATAGAAGAACCACCAGAGGAAAGGTATCCTGTTCAAACCTATGTTTTGGAACAAAATGACCAGCTAATAAGAGATGCCATACTAAGGGAAATTAATAGGGGTGGGCAAATCTATTATGTTTATAATAGGGTCAAGTCCATAGAAAAAATGACAGCCCATTTAAAAGAGCTAGTACCAGAGGCATCTTTTGGAATAGGCCACGGACAAATGAGTGAAAGAAACTTGGAAAATGTAATGGTGGATTTTTATAACAAGGAGTTTGATGTCTTAGTTTGCACAACGATTATAGAAACAGGAGTGGATATACCCAATGTAAATACTATAATTATCCACGATGCAGACAAGATGGGACTTTCTCAACTCTATCAACTAAGGGGCAGGGTTGGTAGGGCCAATAGGATTGCCTATGGTTACTTTATTTACGAGAGGGACAAGGTCCTATCAGAAATAGCAGAAAGTAGGCTTTTAGCTATTAAAGAATTTACAGAGTTTGGTTCAGGCTTTAAAATTGCTATGAGAGACCTAGAAATAAGAGGGGCAGGCAACCTTTTAGGGGCCCAGCAACATGGCCAAATAGAAGCCATTGGTTATGACCTTTATGTTAAATTTTTAAATGATGCAGTCAAGAGGCTAAAGGGAGAAAAAGTTGAAGAGCTAGTTGATACGATTGTAGACCTTAAAGTTGATGGCTATATTAGGAATAGTTATATTAAGGATCCTGAGCAAAAGGTTGATATCTATAAGAGGATTGCCTCTATCTCTGATATGGAAGTCTATAGTGATTTACTTGATGAGCTTATAGATAGGTATGGAGACCTGCCTAGGGCTACTAAAAATTTAATGGATATTTCCTATATAAGGTCTCTTGGAAGCAGGAACAATATGAAGAGCATAATTGAGATGGACAAGACAGTTTCAATTGACTTTGAAAGGGAAGAGGATATTAAACTGGAGCTTATCCAGTATTTATCTGAAAACTATGCCTACAGGATTAGCTTTAATGCAACTAAAAATCCAGGCTTTAAATTTAAGATAAGGAAGGATATCCTTGAAGAGTTGAAAAGTTTATTAGAAGATATTGATAGTTTTAATAATGCTGAAAGTAATGTATAATTATACTGTATATAATATGAGAAGGGAGCAATTAAATGTTAAACTTAAAGAAAAGTATTATACTAGTCTTACTAGCTAGTTTGACCCTAGGGTTAGTGGCTTGTGGTAAGGTTGATGAGAATGCAGTTGCTGTAGTGGACGGAGAGTCAATACTCTTAGACGAATTTTACGAGGGCTATGATGCAATTGCTGGTATGTATGAAATGCAATTAGGAGAAGGAATTTTAGACCAAGAAGTTGCAGAAGGGGTTACCTTAAGAGAGCAACTAGTAGATGAGATTTTAAATAGGTTGATTTTAGAAAAATTAATTTTAAATGATGCTGAGAAAAAAGGTGTTAGTATTTCTGATGAAGCTATTAACCAAAAACTAGATGAGTATGTGGTTTTAGTTGGTGGAAAAGAAAATTTCGACAACTATTTAAAAACTAATGGAATCACTGAAGACAAGTTTAGAAGTGATATTAAAAAAATGGAAACAGCTGAAGCCTATAGGGAAAAGGTTATGGGTGAAATGAAAATAGATGAAAAAGAAGAAAAAAAATATTTTGAAGACCATAAGGAAGAACTAGAGCAAGTAAGGGCTAGACATATCCTTGTAGAAACTGAAGAAGAGGCTAAGGCTATTAAGGCGGAACTGGACAAAGGTGGAAACTTTGAAGAATTGGCTAAGGAAAAATCAAAGGATACAGGATCTGCTATTAATGGAGGAGACTTGGATTACTTCTCTAGGGGTAAGATGATTAAAGAGTTTAGTGATGTAGCATTTTCACTAGAAAAAGGTAAGGTAAGCGATATTGTAAAGACTGACTATGGCTACCATATAATTAAGCTTGAAGACAAGAAGGATACTTTTGAAACTTTAAAGGACAATATAGAAGATATCTTAAAACACGAAAAGTATGAAGAGGAACTTAAGAAGCTAGAAGACAAGGCTAAGATAAAAAAATATCCAGAAAAAGTTGACCTAAAGAGAACTGAGGAAGATAAGAAGGAAGAAGATAAAGAAAAAGCAGAATAGCTAATAAGAAAAGCCCTTATTTAAGGGCTTTTTTCTTATTTTATTTTAAATATAGTTTTTCAATGAAAAATGGTATAATAGATAAAGTCAAGATATGGAGGTTGAAAAATGAAAGAAGAACATAATTTTTTAAAGGGGGCCTTTATCCTAAGTATAGCAGCCATAGTTGTAAAAATCCTAGGTGCCATATATAGGATACCCCTTTCAAATTTAATAAAATCAGAAGGTATGGGGTACTTTCAAACAGCTTACCCCTACTATACTTTATTATTAACAGTATCGACGGCAGGATTCCCAGTTGCCATAGCCAAACTTATTTCAGAAAAAAGATCTGAAAAAGATTATAGGGGGGCCCAAAAGATATTTAAGGTTGCCCTAGGGGCCCTAGGAGTATTTGGAATTATTACATCCATATACTTATTTTTTGATGCTAGAAGGATTGTAGAAAACATAGGTAATCCTAAGGCTTATTATGCCCTAGTTGCTTTGGCACCAGCCCTAGTATTTGTACCAATAATGTCTGTTTTTAGGGGCTATTTCCAGGGGTCGCAAAATATGGTTCCAACAGCCATATCCCAAATGTCTGAACAGTTTTTCAGGGTTTTTTCTGGCCTGGGCTTAACCTATGTCCTACTAGACAAGGGAATTCCCCAAGCAGCAGGAGGAGCATCATTTGGAGCAACTGCAGGAGCAATAGCAGGAACAGTTTCTATAATAATTGTTTATCTTAAGAATAAGACTAGGATAAAAGAAGAAATAGGAACTAGTGTCTTGGTCCAGGAGGAAACTAGCGGGGAAATTATGGTGAACTTGCTGAAGATAGCTATACCTATAACCCTAGGAGCGGCCATAATACCAATAATGGACTATATAGACTTAAAGATAGTAATAAAAAAACTTCAAACGATAAACTTTACAGAGGCAGAAGCCAATGGGTTATATGGTAATTTTAAGGGAATGGCCCAAACCCTAATAAACCTGCCACAAGTTTTTGCAGTAGCCTTATCAATGAGCCTAGTGCCAGCCATATCAAATGCAGTGGCACAAAATGATAGGGAGGGGACTAAGAAGATAATATCATCTGGTATGAAGGTTACACTTTTAATTGGACTACCTTCAGCCTTTGGCTTGTTTATTTTGGCCAAGCCTATAATAGGACTTTTATACTATAAAAATACAGTAGAGACTATAGCTAATACAGGAAATATTTTAAAGGTCCTATCAATGGGGGTAGTATTTTTAACCTTGGTCCAGTCCTTGGCAGCAATTCTCCAGGGCCTAGGAAAACCCTTACTACCTGCTATAAACCTTTTAATAGGGGCTGGTGTAAAGGCAGTCTTAACTTTTAGTCTAACAGGAATTCCTAGTATAAATATCTACGGTGCAGCATTTTCAACAATAGTAGCATTTGCAATTGCTGCGATATTAGATATAATAGCAATTATAAGATACACAGGTTTTCACTTAGATTTTAACTATATATTGAGGAAGCCTTTAATTTCTGCCCTTGGAATGGGTGTTGCGGTGAAATTGTCCCATATGTTTTTAAGCCTAACAGGAAAAAACTCCATAGCTACCCTGGGACCAATTTTAATAGGCGGTATTGTTTATTTATTCCTATTATTTTTAACAGGTAGTTTGGGAGAGGAAGAGTTGAAACTCCTACCAAAAGGTGATAAAATCAGTGCTGTAATTTCCAAGTTTAAGCAAACTAAGGAGGACTAAATGAAGAAAATATATATTATAGGTCTAGGACCTGGAAATATAAAATCACTTACTTTGGATGCAGTAGATCAAATGAAGGCTACTAGTAGGAACTATTTAAGGACAAAAAACCATCCAACAGTTGAGTATTTAGATAGGGAAGATATAGCCTATGAGGCTTTTGACTATATATATGATAATGGAGAAAATTTTGAAGAGGTATATGGAACCATAGTTGAAAAACTAATTGAGGAAGTAAATAAGTATGGGATAATAAACTATATTGTGCCTGGCAACCCTATGGTGGCAGAAAACACTGTTAAAGATTTAGTTTCTAGGGAGTTTGAAGATATAGAAGTTGAAATAATCTCAGGCATAAGTTTTATAGAACCTATTCTAGAACTAGTGAAAAAAGACCCAGTTTCTGGCCTACAAATAGTAGATGGGATAGGTCTTTCAGAAAAAGATTTAAATTTAAATATGGACACAATAATAACCCAGGTGTATAGTAAGTTAATCCTGTCTGATATAAAACTTGTTTTAGGAGAAATGTACGGAGACGAGTATAAGGTTTATTTTATACAAAATGCTGGTATGGAATCAGAACTTGTAAACTATATACCTATATATGAACTGGATAGGGACTTGGAGCCTAACTTATTAACAAGTCTTTATATTCCAAAGATGGAGGATTTTCTTACAAGAGATTTCTATGACTTTAATGATCTATTAAAGATAATGGAAACATTAAGAGGTGAAAAAGGTTGCCCTTGGGATAAAAAACAAGACCATAAGTCCCTAAGAGAATTTATGGTTGAGGAGGCCTATGAAGCTGTAGATGCAATAGATGAGGGGGATATAGACCACCTGGTTGAGGAACTAGGAGATGTCTTATTACAAGTTGTCTTTCACAGCGAAATAGGCAAGGAAGAGGGAACTTTTTCTATATATGATGTACTCTCAATTTTAGCAAAAAAATTAATTTACAGACACCCCCAGGTATTTTCTAATAAAAAGCTAGAAAAACCTGATGATATAGTGTATAATTGGGATGTACTTAAATATGAGAAGAGGGATCTAAAAACTCATACAGAGAAGTTAAAAGATATTAAAGGTTTACCTTCTTTATTAACTAGTTATAAAATACAAAAAAAAGCAGGAGACTTTGGATTTGATTGGGACAAGATAGAGGGGCCTATGGATAAGTTAGAAGAGGAATACCAGGAGGTCAAGGATGCTATTTCACTTGGTAATGAAGATGATATTGAGGCTGAAATAGGGGACTTGATTTTTAGTATTGTAAACTTATCTAGATTTTTAAAAGTTAATCCAGAGCTGGCTTTAAATAAGACTATAAACAAGTTTATAACTAGGATTGACCATATGGAGAGAATGACTTTAGAAAATAATAAAGATTTAAAGGACTTATCTTTGGATGAACTTGACGGATTATGGAACCAGGCAAAACTTAAAGAGTTTAATGAGTAGAGGATACCCAAATTATTAAGGAGGAATAATATTATGAACAAAGCAGAATTAATAACAACAATGGCTGAAAAATGTGGTTTAACAAAAAAAGATACTGAAGGTGCATTAAATGCATTTTTAGAAACAGTACAAGAATCTCTTCAAGCAGGAGACAAAGTACAACTAGTAGGATTCGGAACTTTTGAAGTAAGAGATAGAAAAGCTAGAGAAGGAAGAAACCCAAGAAATCCTCAAGAAGTTATTAAAATTCCAGCATCTAAAGCACCAGTATTTAGAGCAGGAAAAACTTTAAAGGATGTAGTAAACAAGTAATATCTGCCAGGTCTATGACCTGGTTTTTTTATAAAATAATCTAACTTAGGAGGAAATATGAGATTAGATAAATTCTTAAAAGACTCTAGGATAATAAAGAGAAGGACTGTGGCTAAGGAGGCTTGTGACCAAGGAAGGGTCTTAATAAATGACAAGCAGGCCAAGGCTGGAGATAAGGTTGCTATTGGAGATATTATTGAGATATCTTTTGGAACGGGAAAGTTTAAAGCTGAGGTTTTAAAGCTTGAACTTAATCCTAGGAAAAAAGATGCAGAAGACCTATATAGGGTTATAGATTAGTGAATATATTGATTAATTCATATATTAGTGATAATATATGAATTAGTTAGTTCATTATTAAAATTTTAAGTAGGTGGGTAGATGGCCAAGAAAAAAACTAGTAAAAAAGGAAGAAAAATAAAAATACATAGGCTACTGTTTACTTTTTTGTTTGCTTACCTAGCCTGGATATATGTTGGACAGATTGGTCTTAAAAAAGACTTAGAAGCTAAAGAAAAAGCATATGAAAGACAAATAATGGACTTAAAAGAGGATATTAAATCCTTAGAAGATGAAATAGACAATAGTGACTCTCTACAATTTGTTGAAAAAATAGCTAGAGAAGAGCTGGGAATGGTGAAACCTAGAGAGATAATAGTTATTGATAAAAATAAATAGCGATTATCTTAATATTAAATTGACATGTATATGTATTAGATATATACTATGCTAAGAGAATATTTATTATTATTAAGGAGGAGTAGTTTATATATGCCTGTATCTGAAGGAAAAGTTGTAAAAGGTACTGTTACAGGGATAACAAATTTCGGTGCATTTGTAGAATTGGAAGAAGGTAAAAGTGGCTTAGTGCACATATCAGAAATATCCCACGATTATGTAGAAAAAGTATCTGATTATGTAAAAAAAGGACAAAAGGTAAAAGTAAAGATTCTATCTGTATCGGAGGATGGTAAAATTAGTTTATCTATGAGACAAACTAAGGAAAAAACATCTCAGCCTTCCCAAATTAATTGGAATAGTCCAGACGAAAGTCAAAAGAGTATGTCATTTGAAGATAAGATGAACAGCTTCTTAAAGCAAAGTAGTGAAAGACATGACCAATTAAAGACTAGAGACGGTAGACGTGGTAGTAGTAGTTTTAAATCAAAAGAATATCTATAATGAGTTTAAAACCGGAGATCTCCGGTTTTTTTAATATTTATAAATAGTAGGTGAAAATATGATTAATAAGGTACTGGAAACTATAAGGAAGCACAAAATGCTAGAAGAAAATGATAATATAGTCTTAGGTATATCGGGTGGAGTGGACTCTATGGCTCTTTTACATATCTTGCTTGAAATAAGGGAGCTTTATAAGTTAAAGCTCCACCTTGTTCATGTTAACCATGGGGTCAGGGGGGACCTGGCCTTAAGGGACCAAAGGTTTGTAAAGAAAGTTGCTGAGGACTTAGGCTTAGACTTTTACACTACTAATGTTAGTATGGAGGAATATGCAAAGGACCACAAAATAACTTCTGAAGAGGCTGGTAGGATTTTAAGGTATGGTTATTTTAACCAGGTCCTAGACTCTCTTGGTGGTGGTAAAATTGCTGTTGCCCATAATTTAAATGACCAGGCTGAAACCTTAATTATGAGGTTTTTAAGGGGGACGGGTATAGATGGTCTTTGTGGTATAGACCATATTAATGGAAATGTCATAAGGCCGATTTTAGATATTACAAGGGAGGAACTGGAGGATTATATAAGGGAAAATGGAATAGAGATTACTGAGGACCATACTAATTTTCAACCTATCTATACTAGGAATAAGATTAGGCTTGAGATTATTCCCTATATTAAGGAGCATTTTAATCCCAATATAATTAAAACTTTAGAAAGGACTGCTTACTTGGCGGAAATAGATTCTAAGTTTCTTGAAAAGGCCAGTGAAAACAGATATAATGAAGTAGTGAAAAAAGAAGAAAAATACAAAATTACTCTAGGATTTTCAAAGTTTAGGCCTGAGGACCCTAGTATGAAGCAGAGGATTATTAGGAGGAGTATTCTAAATATTAATTCAGACCTACAAGGGATTTCTGAGGCTCAAATAGCTACTATTTTGGACTTGTTTGACCAAGGTGAGACTGGTAAGAAGGTTGATATTTCTAATAATATAGAGGCTAGGGTAAGCTATGATGACTTAATAATTGAGAAAAATCCAACCAGGGGAATTGCAGATTTTCAATATAAGCTAAAAAATAGGTTAGTAGTGGGTGAAATAGGATATAAGTTTACTATGAATATAATTGATGGACTTAACTTTAGTAAAAAAACTTCTACTAGAAATACTAAGTACTTTGACTATGACAAGGTTAAGGGAGACCTGGTTATTAGGAGGAGGAAAAATGGAGATAGGTTTACCCCTTTTGGCATGAGGGGGAGCAAGAAGATTAAGGACTATTTAATCGATGAAAAAGTTCCTAGGGAAGAAAGAGATAGGATACCTTTTTTAGTTGATGATGAAAATATTATTTGGGTTGTTGGATATAGGATAAGTGACCTATATAAGGTAACTAGGGATACAAGAAAAATACTAGAGGTAAGTTATGAAAAAATATAATCAGGAGGACAGTAATGGAAGATATAGTGAAAAAAGTACTTATTAGTCGTGAGGAAATAGAGGTAAGGGTCAAGGAACTTGGAGAAGAAATTACTAGGGACTATGCTGGTGAAGATATTTTAGTAGTTGGGATACTAAAGGGGGCAGTGATTTTTATGTCTGAATTAGTCCAAAGGATAAACAAGCCAGTTGAAATGGATTTTATGGCAGTTTCTAGTTATGGAAAGTCAGCTACTTCTACAGGTGAAGTTAGGATAATAAAAGATTTGGACAATAGTGTAGAGGGCAGGAATATATTAATTGTTGAAGACATTATAGACACAGGCTATACTTTACAGTACTTAGTAGACAACTTGGAAAAAAGAGGGGCTAAATCTGTAAAAATTTGTACTTTTTTAGACAAGATAGATAGAAGAAAAGTAAATATTCCAGTAGACTATATAGGTTTTGAAGTACCAGACGAATTTATTGTAGGATATGGGTTAGATTATGCAGAAATGGGTAGAAATTTACCCTATATCGCAGCACTAAAAGAAGAGGTATATAATAAATAGAAGATTTTGAAAATAAGTGATATAATCTAATAATATATTACTACAGAGTGAGGAGGACTTGTGTTGAGGAATTTTTTTAAAAGTATTAGTATTTATCTTCTAGTAATAATCGTTATAATGTTCCTATTAAACGTATGGGGAAAAGAACCAGAAACTATTAAAGAAATTAATGTAACAGAGCTCATAACAATGTTAGAGGAAGACAAGGTCGCTAGCATAAATATGAAGGGGAGAAAGCTTGAGGGTGAAGTAAATAATGCTAAGAGAGAAAAATTTATATCCTACCTGCCAGAAGAGGTAAGATATACATTTTACAATGACTATTTAAAGGATAAAGTAGATAGTGATAAGATAGATTACAAGGGAGAGGAAGAGGCATCAACTCCTTGGATTTTAAGTGTGCTACCAACCATATTAACCCTTTTAGTTATAGGTGTTTTTTGGTTTGTATTTATGCAACAGTCCCAAGGGGGCGGTGGCAAGGTTATGTCCTTTGGAAAATCAAGGGCAAGGAAGCACCAAGATAAGGAAAAAAGCCGTGTAACCTTTAACGATGTTGCAGGTTTGGAAGAAGAAAAGGAAGAGTTGGCAGAAATCGTAGACTTTTTAAAGACTCCTAGGAAGTATATTTCCATAGGGGCCAGGATACCAACTGGTGTCTTAATGGTTGGGCCTCCAGGAACAGGTAAGACTTACCTTTCTAGGGCAGTAGCTGGAGAGGCTGGTGTACCCTTCTTTACTATTTCTGGTTCTGACTTCGTAGAAATGTTTGTAGGGGTTGGAGCTAGTAGGGTAAGGGACTTGTTTGAAGAGGCTAAGAAAAATGCTCCTTGTATAATTTTTATAGATGAGATTGATGCAGTAGCAAGAAGAAGGGGAGCAGGAGTTGGTGGAGGCCACGATGAAAGGGAGCAAACCTTAAACCAGCTTCTAGTTGAAATGGATGGTTTCTCTGAGAATGAGGGAGTTATAGTTATGGCTGCAACCAATAGGGTTGACATACTAGACCCAGCAATTCGTAGGCCAGGAAGGTTTGATAGGACAGTTTATGTTGGCTACCCAGATATTAAAGGCAGGGAAGAAATTTTAAAGGTTCATACTAAAAATAAGCCTTTAGATGACGATGTAGAACTTAAAAATATAGCCAAGAGGACTGTTGGATTTACTCCTGCTGATTTAGAAAACCTAGTAAATGAAGCTGCTATACTTTCTGCTAGGCATAATCTAAAGAAAATACCAATGGAAATGGTAGTAGAAGCAGAAATAAAGGTCCAGGCTGGACCAGCTAAGAAATCAGCCATAATTAGTGATGAGGATAAAAAACTTACAGCCTTTCATGAGGCTGGACACGCGATTGCTTCTAGGGCTTCTGAAAAAGGAGACCCAGTTCATATGATTACTATTGTCCCAAGGGGGATGGCAGGAGGATTTACTGCCTACCTACCAGAGAGTGAAAGTAGCTATGTAACCAAGAAAAAAATGGAAACAAGACTTATATCCCTACTAGGAGGAAGGATAGCTGAAGACTTAGTTTTGGGTGATATAAGTACAGGGGCTTCTAATGACTTGGAAAGAGCTAGTGCCATTGCAAGGGATATGGTTATGACTTATGGTATGAGCGAGAAGCTTGGTACAGTAACCTATGGAGATGACAACGGGGAAGTTTTTGTTGGAAGAGATATGGGGGTTACTAGGAACTATAGTGAAGAAATTGCAGGTGAAATAGATAAGGAAGTTAGAAGGATTATAGATGAGGCCTATGACAGGTGTGAAACTATATTAAAAGAAAATATGGATGCCCTTACTAGGGTGGCAGAAGCCTTATTGGAAAAGGAAACTATTAGTGGTAAGGAGTTTGAAAAGCTTTTCCTAGGAGAAGAACTTGATGACTTAGAAGAAGCTAAGGAAGAAAGTAATGGCCTTGGCTTAGAAGAAAAAGTCGCTAGTAGGGAAGAAGTAGATGAATATAAGGACATATTATTGGAAGAAGAGAAAAAAGATATAACAGAAGACTTAAATAAAGATAGTTAATTATGAGGTCTGCAACTAAGGTTGCAGACTTTTTATTTAACCTTTTTCCTTAAGCTATATAAAAGGAGGAGTAATTTGATAGTAAGAGGTGGATTTTTTAGTAATTTAGTTTTAGTATTTTTGTTATTTTTATATATAGTTTTTCTAGGAAGAAACTTAGGCACTTAGGATATTTTTACTATATATTAATGGCATTTTTCTAGATATATCTAATTTATTTTTAAGTATGCTATTTTCCAATATATAAAAACTTCTATTAAAAATATGCCTATGTGTAAGGCTAGTATTAGCTTAATCCTAATATTTAGGGGTTTTTATCCAAGGGACTTTCTATTAAACATAATAATGACTATTCCAATTGGGGGATTTTTACTAGCTTTAAACCAAAAGATACCTAAAAAAAGTCTTATGGGTTGGGCCTAGTAGTAGTTAGTGGAATAAAATTAACCCAATTTATTCTTTTGTTGATCCAGGGCTTTAGTTTTAGGGATATAAATATAGAATAATAGTCTAGCTAATTTTCTTGGAGTCTACCTAGGCTATATATATTTCTACTTCATTATGGGTTTACTACTTGACCTAGAAAATGATTAAGGGGAATAAATATGTTAAAAAACTACAAATAGGATATAAACTATATATAGTTTAGGAGGAGATAGGATGTATAAGGGATATTTAACTGATATAAATGGATTTAAGGTTGGGCATAGGGAAGATGAAGAAGGACTGACAGGCTGTACAGTTATCCTAGGAGGAAAGGGAGTTACAGGAGGAATTGATGTAAGAGGGTCAGGACCAGGTACTAGGGAAACAGATATTTTTGACCCTAAAAAAACTGTGGACCAAGTCCATGGAATAGTCCTAACTGGTGGGTCAGCCTTTGGACTAAATGTTGCAGGTGGTGTTATGGATTACTTAGAGGGAGAAAATATTGGAGTAGATGTAGGAGTAACAAGAGTACCAATAGTTCCATCAGCCGTTATATTTGACCTAGGTATAGGAGACCCTAACCTAAGGCCAACTAGGGAGATGGGATACTTAGCTGCTAAAACAGCTAGTAGTACGGAAACTAGGCAGGGAAATGTAGGGGCAGGACTGGGAGCAACAGTTGGAAAGCTCCTAGGTATGGACAAGGCTATGAAGTCTGGTCTTGGCTCTGCCACAGTTGAAGCTGGGGAATTAAAAGTTTCTGCCCTAGTGGTTGTAAATGCTGTTGGGGATGTTTTTGACCTTGAAGGAAGGCAAATTGCAGGGCCCTATGATAAAGAGAATAAGAAGCTTTTAAATAGTATGGAAGTTCTAAAGAGTGGCCAGGTTAAAAATACTAGGTTGACTAACACCACTATTGGAGTAGTGGCAACCAATGGAAAACTTACCAAGGCCCAGGCTAATAAGGTGGCTGAAATGGCCCATAATGGCTATGCCAGGAGGATAAACCCCATCCATACAAGCCTAGATGGAGATACTATATTTAGCCTTGCCACAGGTGAGGTTGAAGCAAGTGTAGACCTAATAGGAAGTTTGGCTCAAGATGCTGTATCTAAGGCTATAGTAAATGCTATTTTATCTAGTAGGGGGCTTGGAGGACACTTGGCACATTGTGATATTAACAATAAATAAACCTTGATATTGAAAACTAATACTACTATAATGTACTTGGAAATAAAATAACGACTAGTATCTTTAAGGAACTAGAACGGAGGTTTTAATATGAAAAGAGTAAATGTAAAGGGAGATAAGTTTTTAACCTTGCGAAATATGACCGTAATTGGGGTGCTTGGTGGAATATCCGTTATGCTTGGTATGACACCTCTTGGATTTATACCAATAGGACCAACCAAAGCAACAATAATGCACATACCTGTAATTATTGGGTCTATTTTAGAAGGACCAATAGTGGGGAGCTTTATAGGGTTTATCTTTGGAGTTTTTAGTATATTCCAGGCCATAACAAGCCCAACCCCAGTATCGTTTGTATTTTACAACCCCCTTATATCAATCCTACCAAGGGTTGTAATGGGGTTTGGAACATACTATATATATAGGTTATTTAAGGATAACAACTCAAAATTAACCAAGGGAATATTAAACCTATTAATAAGTTCTTTAATACTCTATCTAGGCATAAACCTAGTAGATTATGGGAGTATTTTAAACTTAGTGATTAATATAGGCTTAATATTTTTATTATGTAGTCTAATATATAGTCTTAATAAATTAAAGGGAGAAGCTTTTGAGATTACTCTAGCAGCTGGCCTTGGTAGTTTAATAAATACAGTGGGAGTCCTAGGAGGCATATATTTAATTTATGGAGAAAAGTATATGGTAAAACTAGGAAAATCAGTAAGTCTGGCTAGAAAGTTTATATTGGGAGTAGCTATAACTAATGGCATACCAGAAGTTATCTTGGCTATAATTATAACTTTTTCAGTAGTTAGGGCTTTAAAAAATACTAAGTAGAGGTGGAAATTTTGTTATTAGTTATAGATGTAGGAAACACAAATATAGTACTTGGAGCATATGAAGGAGATGACCTCCTGTATGATTGGAGAATAGCAACATCAAAAGATAGGACTTCAGATGAATATGGTATGCTAGTAGAACAAATTTTAAACCATAATGGGATAAAAATAGAAGAATTAAACCATGTTATAATTTCTTCAGTTGTTCCTTCTTTAATGCATACTTTGTCTGCAATGTGTATTAAATATTTACAAATTGAGCCCTTAATAGTTGGCCCAGGAGTAAAGACTGGTATGAATATAAAGTATGATAATCCTAGAGAGGTTGGAGCAGATAGGATAGTTAATGCAGTGGCAGGTTACGAAAAATATGGAGGTCCTCTTATAATAGTAGACATAGGAACGGCCATAACATTTTGTGTAATATCCAGGGAGGGAGACTATCTTGGTGGGGCCATAGTTCCAGGGATAAGTATTTCAGCAGAAGCCTTATTTTTAAGAACTGCAAAACTTCCTAAGGTAGAAATTGCTAAGCCAGACCATGTAATAGCAAAAAATACAGTAAATAGTATCCAGGCTGGGATAGTTTACGGATATATAGGCCTTGTGGATAGGCTAATAGAAAAGATGATAGAAGAACTTGGCGAAGATGATGTTAAGGTAATAGCTACAGGTGGTTTTTCTAGCCTTATTGCAGCGGAAAGTAAGTATATAGAAGAAATAGATAAGCTATTAACCTTAGAAGGACTTAAAAAAATATTTGAAAGGAATATTTAGCAATGAGTAAGTGTTTTTACACTTACTCATTGCTTATTATGAGGTGGTATTTTGAAGATAGGAAATATAAGCTTAGAAAACAACCTAGTCCTGTCACCTATGGCGGGAGTTACAGACCTGGCCTATAGGTTGATTTGCAAGGATATGGGAGCAGGACTTGTAGTTTCAGAAATGGTAAGTAGTAAGGGGATGTTTTATGAGGACAAAAAAACAGGTGATTTAATGGAGGTGGAAGAAAGGGAAAGGCCAGTTTCCATCCAAATTTTTGGATCAGACCCAGATATAATGGCTTCAGTAGTAAGGTCTCATATAAATCCTAGGAAGGATATAGATATAATTGATATTAATATGGGGTGTCCAGCACCCAAAATAGTAAAAAATGGAGACGGATCTGCCCTTATGAAAAATCCTAAATTAGCTAGGGAAATACTTGAAAATGTAGTAGAGGCAGCAGAAAAGCCAGTTACTGTAAAAATTAGGACAGGTTGGGATGACTCTAGTATAAATTGTCTAGAAATAGGAAAAATAGCAGAAGCTAGTGGAGTTGATGCTATAACTGTTCATGGAAGAACCAGGGAGCAATATTATTCAGGCGAGGCGAACCTAGACCATATTAGGCTGGTTAAGGAGGCTTTAAGTATTCCAGTTATTGGGAATGGAGATATTTTTACTGTTGATGATGGTCTAAATATGTTAAAATATACTGGGTGTGATGGAATAGCACTTGGTAGGGGAGTAATTGGCAACCCATGGCTTTTTAGGCAGATTCTTGATAGAATGGAGGGAAGGGAAGTTATAACACCGACCTATGAAGAAGTTATAAACTTGGCAATTCGACACCTTTACCTTGTAGTATCTATTAAGGGAGAAAAAGTAGGGGTAAGAGAGATGAGAAAACATATATCATCTTATATAAAGGGACTTCCAAATTCAGCAAGGGTCAAAGACGAGGTTAATAGGCTAACTAGTTTAAAGGAAGTTGAGGATAGACTGACCCTATATTTAAAGGAAATTAAAAATTAGCCAACATAATAAACTATTCAGAATATTTGACATAATTTATAGGCTTTAATATAATACTTGCATACTGGTTAAGTCTAAGGATAGACTAGTATTAAGATTGAAATTAATATGGTAGATTAATATATATAAAGGAGAGATGGCTGTGTCAAGAG